>NZ_JADKSK010000001.1:1606699-1967437 GCF_015351205.1 Plantibacter sp. VKM Ac-2885
GGACAAGCTCAGTGACCGGGAGAGGTGCGCCGGAGGTGATCCGGTCCCTGAGCTTGTCGAAGGGTCGGCGGGAGAGGGGCGGCCGGATGAACCCGGTCCCTGAGCCTGTCGAAGGGCAGTTGGGCTGTGGCACCTCGGCGTGAAGCGGGCATCCCTGCGCGCTGTATCGCAAACAGGGTTGCTTCGCAGAGTGGTTTGCGTTACAAAGTAGGTATGACTTCACCGATGGAACCCACCGACGGCTCGGACGCGCTCGACCCGGCCGCCATGCTCGCTCTGCAGGAGCGACAGGCGAGCCGTGTCGATGACATCTTCACGAGGCCCACCATCGCGATCGTGTACATCTGGGGTGTCGCGTGGACCGTCGGGTTCCTCGCGCTCTGGTCCGCGAGCGACGAGAACCCCTGGTTCACCACGCCGCCGACGGTCGCCGGATGGCTCTTCGGGATCCTGATGGTGGGTGGCATCGTCTCGTCGTCGATCATCGGCTCCCGCATGTCGCGCGGGATCCAGGGTGCCCAGCAGGTGCAAGGGACCATGTACGGCATCGCCTGGGCGATCGGCTGCACGGCCGCAGCGGTGTTCGGCGGTGCGCTCTTCTCGGCCGGAATGGCGCCGGAACTCTCCGCGATCTTCTACCCGGCGATCTACAGCCTCGTGGTCGGACTGCTCTACCTCGCGGGCGGCGCGGTCTGGCGCGACCGGGTGATGTACGGCATGGGCATCTGGATCATCGTGGTCGGCATGGCCGCACCGTTCTTCGGCTCGCCGGGCAACGCACTCATCATGGCGATCGCCGGCGGAGGCGGGTTCCTCGTGTACGCGACCTTCCTCGAGGCGACCCGCCGTCGGCGTGCCCACCGATCGGCGGCGTGACCGATGGACGAACTCGACCCCCTCATCCACGCTCAAGCCCGCCTGCGCATCATGTCGACGCTCGCGGCGATCGACGCGGACAGCAGCATGTCGTTCCCCCGCCTGCAGGAGATGCTCGACATGACCGCCGGGAACCTCTCCACGCATCTGCGGAAACTCGAGGACGGCGCCTACGTCCTCGTCACCAAGACCCACCGGGGACGCACTCCGGTCACCTACCTGGAACTCACCACCGTCGGGCGCCGCGCGTTCGAGGACTACATGACCGGCCTCCGAGCGATGCTCGGCGGCGCGTCGGGAACGGGGACATCATGACGAACACACCACTGGCCACCCTCGAGGGCGTGACACGACGCTACGGCGACGTGACCGCGCTGCACGACGTCGACCTCAGCATCGAGCCGGGGTCGCTCGTCGGGCTCCTCGGACCCAACGGCGCCGGCAAGTCCACGGTGCTCTCCCTGCTGCAGGGCACCCGACGTCCGACGACCGGCACGGTGACGCTCTTCGGCGGCGATCCCGCCCAAGCGGTCAACCGCACGCGGCTCGGATCGACACCGCAGGAGACGGCACTGCCGCCCACGCTCCGCGTGGGAGAGGTCGTCGACTTCGTCGGACGGCACTTCGCGGACCGCGTGCCGACGGCCGCCCTGGCGGAGCAGTTCGGTTTCGGCGACCTCCTCCGACGCCAGACGGGCTCGCTGTCCGGCGGGCAACAGCGCCGACTCGCTGTCGCACTCGCGTTCGTCGGCAAACCGCGTCTCGTGCTCCTCGACGAGCCGACAACGGGTCTCGACGTCGACGCACGTCGCACCCTCTGGGACGCGATCCGCCGGCAACACGAACTCGGGGCGACGATCGTCCTCACCAGCCACTACCTCGAGGAGATCGAAGCGCTCGCCGAGCGCGTCGTGGTGCTGGGTGGCGGACGGGTCATCACCGATGCCCCGCTGCGCGACGTGCTCGGGCTCGTCGGCATCCACCGGGTGCGGCTCCGGACCACCGACCCCGGAGCGGTGGAGCGGCTCGCCGGGGTCGTCCAGGCGAGTCGTGACGGTGACGCCGTCGAACTGGACGTCCGTGACGCTGACGCGTTCGTGCGCGATCTCGTCCGGTCCGAGGCCCCGTTCACCGATCTCGCCGTGCGCGGCGCAACCCTCGAGGAGGCGTTCCTGACCCTCACCGCGGACGCCCGGGCGGACGCCGAACGGAGCGCCGCCTGATGGCCACCACACTCCAGCTCACCGCCCTGCACGCGCGGTACTCCCTGCTCGAGACCGTGCGCGTCCCGATCGCGCTGATCGGCTCGCTCGTCTTCCCGGCGCTCTCGCTGCTGTTCTTCGTCGTCCCGCAGGCGCAGGTCGCCGGCGATCCCGTCATCGCGACCCAGGCGGTCATCTCCCTCATCGTCTTCGCGGTGCTCGCCAACTCCCTGTTCGGGTTCGGGCTGACCATCGCCCAGGCGAGGGAGCAGGCGTGGGATCCGTACCTCCGCACGCTTCCGGTGACGGGTGTCGCCCGTGTCCTATCGCACTTGTGCTCGGTCGGCCTCCTCGGGTTCGCGGCCGTCATACCGGTCATCGTGCTCGGCGCGTTCCTGACCGCCGCCACCACGACTCCGATGGGACTGCTCGGCGGCATCGTGGCACTCCTGGTGGGTGCCCTGCCGTTCATGCTCCTCGGCACCGCGATCGGGTACGCCCTCCCGAGCAAGGCCGCGATCGCCGTGGTGCAGGTGGTCATGTTCTCGCTGGCCTTCGCCGGTGGGCTGTTCATCCCACCGTTCCTCTTCGCCCCGTGGCTCGACCGGCTGTCGATGTTCCTCCCGAGCCGCCAGACCCGGGAGCTCGTCGTCTGGGTGGTCCAGGGTGGCGAGTTGCCGTGGTGGTCGTGGGTCGGCGTCCTGGCCTGGACCCTCGTCCTGACCGTCGTGGTCCTCGCCCTCTACCGCCGCGACGAGGGCCGCCGATACCGCTGAGGTCGACGGACACCTCGCCGAGCACCGGTCGTTTCGGTGTTCTGTCACACGTCGACACACACCGTGCATCGGCCGCCAGGCGCTCGTACGCTGACGTCCATCCCGGCCGGACCACGGCCCATGACGAGCGGATGGAGCGACCCGTGTCCTGCAACACAGACCAGACGAACGCCGCCGACCGATCGACGGGCGCCCACTGATGGGAGCGCCCGTCGTGTTCGGCACCGGCCCGATCTCGGTCGACGACCTCGTGGCCGTTTCCCGCGACGACGCCATCGTCGTCCTCGACACCCCGGCCCTCGACCGCATCGGCGCCGGCCGGGCCATCGTCGACCGGCAGACGACGCCGGTCGGAGTCGGTGCGCAGGGTCCTCGGTCCCCGGGTCCACGGATCCCTGGTCCCGCCGGGGGACGAGCGGCTCCGCGCACCGCGACGCTCGATGCCTCGGCGGTGGAGGAGCGCGTCGTCCATGACCGCCGTGGCGGCATCGGACTGCCGCTCTCGGTGGACCGCGCTCGGGCGGTCGTCGCCGCCCGGCTCGCCGGATGGACCCGTGGCGCCTCCGGGATCCGCCTCGAGACCGCCGTGTTCGTCGCGGAGCTCCTCAACCGTGGGGTGACCCCGGTGATCCCGTCCATCGGCTCCCTCGGCGACGGCGACGAGACCCACCTGGCGTCCGTCGCGACGCTCGTGATCGGACAGGGGGAGGCGGTCCTCGCGGGTGAGCGGCTCTCCGCCCAGGTCGCCCTGTCGCGGGTCGGGCTCGCACCGCTCGACCTCGCTGTGCACGAGGGCTTGGCGTTCGTCCACCACAACGCCTACTCCCTCGGCGTCGGTGCGCTCGCACTCCACCGGCTCGGCGCGCTTAGTCGGCTGGCGGACACCACGAGCGCACTCTCGTCGCGGGTCGCTGCGCGGTCCGGGCTCGGCGGGCGAGGACCGGCGTTCGACGCGAGGGTCCTCGCCGGCAGCCCGTCGGCGGGTACCCGGGCGAGCGGCGAGCGGATCTCCGAGTTGTTGGCGACGCCGGTCGGCCCGACAGGTGCGCGCGGCGGACGGGACCTGGACGGACTGCGGCTCCGGGCGACCCCGCAGATCAACGGTGCGCTCGCCGACGAGGTCACGGCGGCCGTCCAGCTCGTGGAAGCGACGCTCGGAACGGCCTCGGAGGATCCACTCGTCGATCAGGCGTCGGGTGTCCTGCGGACCGGCGGGCTGCTGCATGGCGCCCGGCTCGCCCGCGCTTTCGACGGGCTGCGCGCGGCCATCGCGCACACCGCCGCTGCCGCCGAGCGACGGCTCGGACGCATCGACGGAGGCGGGGCCGGACTCCGGGGGACCGGGCACGGTCTCCTACCGGGTCGGCTCGGTCAGTCGGCAGCGGACCTCGTCGCCGAACTGCGCGTGCTCGCAACCCCGGTCGTCGCCGCGGGCGTGCCGGACGAGGGCTCGGACGACCCGGCCTCCTTCGCCGGGACCTCGCTGCGACTGCTGGAACGCTCGACCGCCCTCCTCGCGGACGTGCTGGCGGTCGAGGCGGTCGTCGCGGCGGACGCGCTCGGCCCGGAGGAGCACGACGAGTGGTCGGTCGGGCTCTCCGTCGCTCACGCCGGCCTCCGGTCGGCGATCGAGCAGGAGCTGCACGGTCAGCAGCTCGTCACGGCGGCGCTCGCCGCGTTGGGCGTCGACCGATCCTGAGCGACGGCGGCCGGCCGGTGGTCGTGCGCGGGCGCACCCACGTCGCCGCATGCCATGTATTTCGCCACGTGTCGAGGGGGTGGGCGATGTCAGTGCCCTCCGGTAGGTTCGGACCACCGACCGAGAGACGTTCAGCGAGCCACCGACCGCGGCGGCGACGACCCTTGGAAGACGACCTGTCACGAACAGCCGTGCAGAGAAGAGGCATCGGTCCAGCATGATCTCCTTCGAACACGTCTCCAAGCGCTTCGACGACGGCACCCTCGCGGTCGACGACTTCTCCCTCACGATCCCGTCGCGGTCCACCACGGTCTTCGTCGGGTCCTCCGGCTGCGGTAAGACCACGCTCCTGCGGATGATCAACCGCATGGTCGATCCGAGCGAGGGACGCATCGTCATCGACGACGAGGTCGTCTCCGCCGTCGACCCCGTCCGTCTCCGTCGCCGCATCGGCTACGTCATGCAGAACTCCGGTCTCCTCCCGCACCGCACCGTGATCGACAATGTGGCCACGGTGCCCATGCTCACCGGCGTCAACAAGAAGCAGGCCCGGGCGGACGCCCTCACCCTCCTCGACACCGTCGGACTCGACCGCGCGCTCGCCGACCGGTACCCGAGCCAACTCTCCGGCGGCCAGCAGCAGCGCGTCGGCGTCGCACGAGGCCTCGCGATCGACCCGAACATCCTGCTGATGGACGAGCCGTTCGGCGCCGTCGACCCCCTCGTGCGTGCCGAGCTCCAGCGGGAGCTGCTCCGACTGCAGCGCGACATCGCGAAGACGATCGTGTTCGTCACCCACGACATCGACGAGGCCTTCCTCCTCGGCGACCAGGTCGTCATCCTGCAGAAGGGCGGCCACATCGCCCAGGTCGGCACGCCGGCCGAGATCGTCGCCAACCCTGCCGATGACTTCGTCGCCCAGTTCATCGGCGCCGATCGCGGCCAGCGGACCCTGCACGTCGAGCGCGTCGACGGACGCGACGTCGTCGTCGACGAGTCGGGCCGCCCCGCCGGTGTCCTCGGAGCCGGGCCCGGCGCAGGCGACCGCCCGGGCCTCGACGTCCGGAAGGACGGCGCATCCACATGAGCTGGGTCATCGCGAACTGGGACATGATCTGGGACCTCACCCTCACCCATGTCCAGCTGAGCCTGCCCCCGATCATCCTGGGGTTCCTCATCTCCCTACCCCTCGGCTGGCTGGCACACCGGTACCGGTGGTCGCGTGGCGTGCTGCTCACACTGAGCGGCATCCTCTACGCGATCCCGTCCCTGCCGCTGTTCGTCCTCATGCCGTCCCTCATCGGCACGAAGATCCTCGATCCGGCGAACGTCGTGATCGCGCTCACCATCTACGCCGTGGCCCTGCTCGTCCGCACGGTCGCCGACGCGCTCGACGCCGTCGACGCCGGGGTCCGGCAGTCGGCACAGGCCGTGGGGTTCTCCACCGGCCAGCGGTTCTGGCGGGTCGAGTTCCCGCTGGCGGGTCCGCTCATGCTCGCCGGCATCCGGGTGGTCTCCGCGAGCACGATCAGCCTGCTGAGCGTCGGCGCCCTCATCGGCGTGACGAACCTCGGCTACCTCTTCACCGACGGCTACAACCGGCAGTTCCCGATCGAGATCCTGACCGGCATCGTCGGGACGGTCGTGATCGCGATCGTGTTCGACGTCCTGCTGGTGCTCCTCGGCCGACTCCTCATGCCGTGGACGCGGATCAGCTCGAAGGGTGCGATCCGACGTCGTCGTGCGGCCACCGAAGCCCGTGAGCTGGCGACCGCCGGGGGAGGAGCCGCATGATCAACTTCCTCGCCGCCTTCGCCTGGATCTTCGACCCCGCGCACTGGGAGGGCCCCGGCGGCATCCCGGTGCGGGTGCTCCAGCACCTGGCCGTGACCGGCCTGACCGTCCTCATCGCCTGCGTCATCGCGATCCCGCTCGGGCTCCTCATCGGGCACACCGGGAAGGGACGGGAAATCGCGGTCGCGATCACCGGCGCGCTCCGGGCGCTGCCGACCCTCGGTCTGCTTTCACTCCTCGCGCTCATCACGCTCGGGTGGGGCTTCTCCAGCACGAGTCTCGTCCCCGCGATCACGGCCCTCGTCGTGCTCGCCATCCCGCCCGTCCTGGCCGGTGCGTACGGCGGGGTCGAGTCGATCGACCGCCAGACCATCGACGCCGCGCGTGCCGTCGGGATGAACGAGTGGCAGATCCTCGGCAAGGTGGAGATCCCGCTCGCCCTCCCGCTCATGATCGGTGGCGTGCGCTCGGCGGTCCTGCAGACGATCGCGACCGCCACCGTCGTCGCCTTCCTCACCAACGGTCCCGGTCTCGGTCGCTACATCCTCGACGGCCTCCCGGTACGGGACTACGCGCAGATGCTCGCCGGCTCGATCATCATCATCGTGCTCGCCCTCCTCCTGGAGGGCGTCTTCTCCCTGCTGCAGCGCGCCGTCGTGCCGCGCGGTGTCCAGGCGACCCACACGCGGGTCGACGAGACCCGGGGTCACGGCACCGGCGGCGACCGGTCCAGCGCACCAGACCCCGCCGTCGCAGAAGCGGAGGCGAACATGCAGACCGCGGCATACCGCAACAACTGACGCGTTCCACCATGCCGGGTGACAGCACCGCCCGGCTCCCAGACCCACAACGGCACCACCGTTCTCGCCCATCACAGATAGGAAACACCATGTTCACAGTTCGACAGGGTCGACGCCTCGCCGTCGGCATCGCCGCGACCGCCGTCGCGGCCCTCGCACTCAGCGCCTGCTCCGCAGGCGACCCGACCGCTGGGGAGACCGCGGCATCCGACACGATCACGGTCGGCTCCGCCGGATTCCCCGAGTCGGAGATCATCGCGCAGATCTACATCCAGGCGCTCGAGGCCAACGACATCAAGACGGCCGAGTCCCTCAACATCGGCGCGCGGGACGTCTACATCGCAGCGCTCGAAGACGGCTCGATCGACCTCGTCCCCGACTACAGCGGCAACCTGCTGCAGTTCTTCGACGACTCCGCCACGGCCACGTCGAGCGACGAGGTCTACTCCGCCCTCCAGGAGGCCACGCCGAAGGGCTACGAGGTCCTCGACCAGTCCAAGGCGGAGGACAAGGACTCTTACAACGTCACGAAGGAGTTCAGCGAGGCGAACAACGTCACGAGCCTCGCCGACCTCGCGGCCCTCACCATCCCGCTGGCCATCGGCGGCGCACCCGAGCTGGCTGAGCGTCCGTACGGCCCCAAGGGCCTGACCGAGGTGTACGGCGTCCCCGCCGACAAGCTCACCTTCGTCCCGATCAGCGACGGCGGCGGCGCACAGACCACCGCGGCCCTGCTCGACGGCACGGTCCAGCTCGCCGACATCTACACCACGACCCCGTCGATCACCGAGAACGACTTCGTCACGCTCGAGGACCCGGAGAACCTGATCCTCCCGCAGAACGTCCTGCCGCTGATCAACTCGGACAAGGCCAGCGACAAGGTCAAGGAGGTCTTGAACGCCGTGTCCGCGGAGCTGACCACCGAGGACCTCATCGAACTCAACGCCCGCAACCAGGGCGACGAGAAGGCCGCTCCGAAGACCCTCGCGGCCGACTGGCTGAAGGACAAGAAGCTCTTCAGCTGAGCAGCAGCCACACGTCGATGGCGTCGTCCGGTTCTCCGGGCGGCGCCATCTCGCTGTTCGCGGGGAGCGCATCCGGCTGCAGCCGGATGTCGGTCTCCGACACCTGAGGAGTTGGTAGCGTCAGGGTATGAGTTCCGAGACCCCCGCAGAGTTCATCGCGTCCTGGACCGCCTGGCACACCGCTCGCGAGCGTTCCGTCCGAGCACCCCACGGTATCGCCGCCCTCCGGTTCACCCACTGGCTGACCGAGGAGGCGACCGCTCTCGAGGGCGCGCCAGGCACCTGGCGTGCGGACGCGACCGGCATCGTCGGTGAGCGGCTCACGGGCACCGGACTGACCACGCCGAGTGGCGCGCAGATCATGACCGACCGCGTCGAGCTGGTCCATGGCGACGAACTGCACTTCGGCGACGCGCTGCTCCGAGGCATGGAGCGCGACGGCGTCTACGCACTCCGCGTGCTCGACCCGGAGGCGCCGACGCGGACCTCGCTCGCGGGCATCAGCGCCTTCGCCCCCGACGTCGCCTGGATCCGGCCGGCGCGGTTCGTGCCGTCCCCGGACGTCACGGTCGAGACCGAGTCGATCGACGGCCACGTCACAACCGAGACCCCCGTCGGCCGGGTCGAGTTCGAGCTCGGCGACGAAGCGGTCTCGCTGACGGTCACGGGCGGCCCGAACGGACTCTGGGCGGTCTTCTCCGACGGCACGAGTGGCGACGAAAGCTACCGGTTCCGGTTCATCAGCATGCCGGCCCCGACCGCGGACGGCCACGTGCTCGTCGACTTCAACCGCGCGTACCTGCCGCCGTGCGCGTTCAGCGACCACTACGTGTGCCCGCTGCCTGCGCCGAACAACCGGCTCCGCACCCGGATCACGGCGGGCGAGCGACTGCCGCTCGGCCAGTAGGTCCCGGGCAACGGATCCCGCATGACGAACCGGCTCGCCGAGGCGATGAGCCCGTACCTCCGGTCGCACGCCGAGCAGCCGGTCGACTGGTACCCCTGGGGGCCCGAGGCCTTCGCCGAAGCGGCCCGTCGTGACGTCCCCCTGCTCGTCTCGATCGGCTACTCGACGTGTCACTGGTGTCACGTCATGGCACGCGAGTCGTTCTCGGACGAGCACATCGCCGGGCTCCTCCGACGCGACTTCGTGGCGGTGAAGGTCGACCGCGAGGAGCATCCCGACGTCGACGCCAGTTACCTCGCCGCCGCCGGCGCGTTCACCCGTGACCTGGGCTGGCCGCTGAACGTGTTCGTGACGCCGCGCGGACACGTCTTCCACGCGGGGACCTACTCGCCTCCCGTGCCGCTCCGCGGGCATCCCTCGTTCCCGCAGGTGCTCGAGGCCGTTCGCGTCGCGTGGACCGAGCGACGGGAGCAGGTCGTCGCGAGCGCCGACGGACTCGCGCGGGCGATCGCCGAGACGATGTCGTCCACGGATGACGCCCCACTGCCGGAGCCCGGCGACCTCGACGCGGCGATCGAGGCGGTCGAGGCGCTCGAGGACCGGGAGCTCGGCGGCTTCGGCACGGCTCCGAAGTTCCCGATGGCCCCGCTGTTCGACTTCCTGCTGACGCCGCGCGAGGGCGAGGTCGCCCGCCGCGGTGTCGACCTCGCGCAACGCACCCTGAGGACCATGGGGGCCTCGGCGCTCCGGGATCCGGTCGAAGGCGGGTTCTTCCGGTACGCGGTCAACCGGGACTGGACCGAGCCGCACTACGAACGCATGCTGACCGACAACGCGCTCCTCCTCACCGCGTACACGCGGGCCTGGGCCGAGCGCCCGAGCTCGTGGGCGGCCAGTGTCGCCGCCGGGATCGCCGAGTTCCTCATCGGCACGCTGCAGCAGCCGAGCGGCGGTTTCGGGTCGGCGCAGGACTCCGAGAGCGTCGTCGACGGCATCGGATCCGAAGGTGGCTACTACCGACGCGATGTGGATGGCCGGGCGACGCTGACCCCGCCGGCTGTGGACCGCAAGGTGCTCACCGGTTGGAACGGGCTCGCGATCGGCGCGCTGGCGGAGGCCTCGACGGTCTTCGACCGCCCCGAATGGATCGAATCAGCGAGGTGGGCGGCGGACGCGGTGGTCGAGAACCACCTCGGCTCGGACGGCACGCTCGCCCGGGCCTCGCTCGATGAACGGCGGTCGGGCGCGGCGGCTGGCCTCGAGGACTACGGGATGCTCGCGGAGGGGCTCCTGCGCCTCGGCCTCGCGACGGGCGAGGTCCGCTACGCGGAGGTAGCCCGCGACCTCGTCGACCGGTGCTTGCCGGACGAGACCGTGACCGACGAGACCGTGACTGACGAGACCGTGACCGACGCCTCCTCCGCCGCGGTGGCCGGCTTCATCCTGCCGGGCGGCGGCGACCCGGTGCTGTCGGCCCAGGGCATGCGGATCGACGGCGACCCGTCGGAGGGCGCGTATCCCTCGGGGATATCGTCGCTCGGACGCGCGTCGCTGCTGCTGTTCCAGCTGACGGCCGACGGCCGGTTCCGGGACGCCGCCGAGGGCGCGGTCCGGTTCGCCGCGTCGGCTGCGCTGTCGGCACCGACCGCGTTCGGCGCGAGTCTGGCCCTGGCGGCATCGCTCACCGGGCCGGCGTCGCAACTCATCGTCGTCGGGCCGGATCGGGTGGACCCGGACGAGGACGAAGATCGCGCGACGGCGGATCGGGCGATGCGCGACGCGGTCAGGACGCGCCGGGACGACGTCGTGGCGGTGGTCTCCGAGCGGCAGGCGGTGGCCTGGGCGACGAGCGGGTTCGACGTCTTCGCCGAACGGACCAGTCGGGACGGCCGGTTGACCGCCTACCACTGCCGGGACTTCGTCTGCCGCCTCCCGGTGACGGACGCGGCGCAGCTCGACGCCCGCTGAACCAGCCCACCGACCGACCCGTCACGTCGACGGGTCAGGCTCCGAACGTGCCGTCCGGTCCACCGAAGCGCAGCTCGCGGGCTTCGGAGCGCCAGCGTCCGAGTCCACCGTCGAGGAGCGCGACGCGCTCGTATCCGGCTCCGGTCAGCGCCGCACGAAGGCGCTCGGCGGAGCGCCCGTCCAGCTGGTCGTACAGGACGATCGTGTGCTGCTCCGTGACACCGATGGCGGCCGCACCGCGTCGGATCTCGTCCGCTGAGGATGCTCCGAGCCCCTGGCGCGCGTCCAGCAGCTCGACGAACACGGCACCGGGTACGTGCCCGTCGAAGAGGTACAGGTCGTAGCCGCTCACCAGCCGCACCGGGCCGCCGTCCAGCGCAGGCAGCTCGACGACACTCGCGTCGAGGACGATGAGGCTCTCGCTGCCGAGATGGTCCGCGAGCCACTGGGTGGAGACGAGCGGGTCCACCAGGAACGGCGCGTGCGTGGAGGTCATGCGCCCACCGTAGGAGGCCGCAGCCCGGATGACCACGGTGGTCGGCAACACGCGGTCACACGACGCCGCGGTTCAGCACTCGATGACGTTGACCGCGAGACCGCCCTCGCTCGTCTCCTTGTACTTCGTCGACATGTCGACACCGGTCTGGCGCATGGTCTCGATCACGGTGTCGAGCGACACCAGGTGCGTCCCGTCGCCGTGCAGCGACAGACGTGCGGCGCTGACGGCAGTCGAGGAGGCGATCGCGTTGCGTTCGATGCACGGGACCTGGACGAGCCCGCCCACCGGGTCGCACGTGAGGCCGAGGTGGTGCTCCATCGCGATCTCGGCGGCGTTCTCGACCTGACGCGGTGTGCCGCCGAGGACGGCGCACAGGGCACCGGCGGCCATGGCGCAGGCCGAGCCGACCTCGGCCTGGCAGCCGCCCTCGGCCCCGGAGATGGACGCGTTCGCCTTGAAGAGCGAGCCGATGGCGGTCGCCGTGAGCAGGTACCGACGGATCCCGTCGAGCGAGGCGCCCGGCACGAACCGCAGGTAGTAGCTCCCGACCGCCGGGATGATCCCCGCGGCCCCGTTCGTGGGTGCGGTCACGACCCGCCCGCCGGAGGCGTTCTGCTCGTTGACCGCCAGGGCGAATGCATGCAGCCATTCCGTGGGGAGCTCGCGCCCGCTCTCGGCCTCGGCCACGTCGAGGCGCTCACGGACGGCACGTGCCCGGCGCTTGACGCCGAGACCGCCCGGGAGGGTGCCGGTGTCGGCGAGCCCGGCGGTCACGCACTCGTGCATGGCCGTCCAGATGGCGTCGAGGCCGGCGTCGACCTCGACCGCGGACCGTAGGGCCTCTTCGTTGCGTCTCGCGATCGCGTCGATCGGGAGCCCTGTCTCGTCGCAGAGCCCGATGAGCGTCTCAGCGGTCCGGAACGGCATCGGCACGGGTGTCGACGGCAGCACCGTGCTCGGGTCGTCGCCGTCACGACGGATGAAGCCGCCGCCGACCGAGTAGTACGTCTCGGAGCGCACGGGGAGGTCGCTCCGCTGATCCCAGGCGTGGAGTGTCATGGCGTTCGGGTGGCCCGGCAGCCTCGTCCTGGGCACGAACGAGATGTCGTCCTTCGAGAACGCGATGGCACGCGTCCCGGCGAGGGTGAGCGGAGCGCCGTCGAGGTGGTCGCTCCAGGCCCGGCGGACCTCGGCTGGATCGCACCCTTCCGGGGTGAGTCCCTGGAGGCCCGCGACGACGGCGTCGGGGGTGCCGTGACCGATGCCGGTCGCGCCGAGCGATCCGTACAACGAACATGTGACGCGGTCGACCCGGTCGAGCAGTCCGTCGTCCGCGAGCCCGGTGGCGAAGGCCAGGGCCGCCCGCATCGGTCCGACCGTGTGCGAGCTGGACGGCCCGATCCCGATGGAGAAGAGGTCGAACGCGGACACGTATGCGGTCACTGGACGACCCCCTTCGGTGCGACTGGCTCCTCTCACTCTAAGCGTCTTCGGCGCCGGGTGCGGTGTCAGCGGGTGTCAGCGGTAGGTGAGCGATCCGTGAGTGCCCCCGCCCACACTGTTGTCCGGGTCGCCCACCGGCGGTCCACACCTGATTTCGAAAGGCATCCGCATGAGCATCAGCTCCGACTGGGCGATCGAAGCCCACGGCCTCGTGAAGACCTTCGGCGACAACCGGGCGGTCGACGGCGTCGACCTCTCGGTCCGCACCGGCACCGTCTACGGCGTCCTCGGCCCGAACGGCGCCGGCAAGACCACCACCATCAGCATGCTGGCGACGCTCCTGCGTCCCGACGCCGGCAGCGCCACCGTCTTCGGACACGACATCCAGCGGGAGTCGCAGGTCGTGCGCCAGCTCATCGGCGTGACCGCGCAGTTCGCGTCCGTCGACGAGAACCTCTCGGCCACCGAGAACCTCGTCATCTTCTCGCGACTGCTCGGGCTCGGCCGCGCGGAGGCGAAGCGCAAGAGCGCCGAACTCCTCGAGGAGTTCGGCCTGAGCGACGCGGCGTCGCGACCCCTGAAGAAGTTCTCGGGCGGTATGCGTCGTCGTCTCGACCTCGCGGCGAGCCTCATCGCCCAGCCGCCCCTCATCTTCCTCGACGAGCCGACCACGGGCCTCGACCCGCGGACCCGCGCGCAGATGTGGGACACGATCCGCCGCCTGGTCGCGACGGGCTCGACCGTCCTCCTGACCACCCAGTACCTCGACGAGGCGGACCAGCTCGCCGACCGGATCGCCGTCATCGACCGCGGTCTCGTGGTCGCCGAGGGCACCTCCGACGAGCTGAAGGCCTCCGTCGGCGAGTCGTCGCTGCAGCTGCGGCTCGCGGACCCCGCCGACCTGGAGGATGCGCGACGGGTCATCTCGAGCGTCCTCGGCGTCGACACCGTCGTCTCGCCGGAGGCCACCCGCATCACGGCCCCGATGCGCGACCCCGACGCCGTGACCGACCTCTTCATCACGCTCCGGGGAGCCGGGATCCGGCTCGCGGAGATGAGTGTCCAGAAGCCGACCCTCGACGAGGTCTTCCTCACCCTCACCGGACACGGGGTCGAGGCGGACGACGCCGACGCCACGTCCGACACCGATTCCCTCGACACCGCAGAGCAGGTCCACGCATGAGCACGATCACCATCACCCCGGCCGCAGACCGGTCCCTCCGGAACCACGTCAGCCTCTCGCAGACGGTCCGCAACTCCTTCACCATGGCGTACCGCGGACTGCTCAAGATCAAGCGCACGCCCGAGCAGCTGATCGACGTGACGGTCCAGCCGATCATCTTCACCCTGATGTTCACGTACATCTTCGGCGGCGCGATCGCCGGCGACGTCGCGAGCTATCTGCCGATCATCATCCCGGGCATCCTGGTCCAGACCGTCATCACGACCTCGGTCGTGACCGGCATCCAGCTCCGCGAGGACATGGACAAGGGCGTGTTCGACCGCTTCAAGTCGATGCCCATCGCCCGCATCGCACCGCTGGCCGGTGCCCTCCTCGCCGACACGGTGCGCTACACGATCGCCACGACGCTCACCTTCGCGATGGGCTTCGTCATGGGGTACCGACCGGAGGGCGGCATCGGCTTCGTGGCCCTCGCCGGCCTCCTCGTGATCGTCTGCGCCTGGGCCATCAGCTGGATCTTCGCGTTCTTCGGGGTCATCGCCCGGAGCGCGAGCAGCGTGCAGGGCATCTCGTTCCTCGTCCTGTTCCCGCTGACGTTCCTGTCGAACGCCTTCGTGAACCCGGAGACGATGCCGAGCTTCCTCCAGGGCTTCGTGGACGTGAACCCCGTCTCGCACCTCGTGACCGCGGTCCGCGACCTCGCGAACACGGGTGTCTTCGGCGGCGACGCCTGGCTGGCGCTCCTCGGTGCCGCCGTCATCGTCGCGGTCTTCGCACCGCTCACCGTGCGGGCGTACATGCGCCGCGCCTGACGACGAGACGACCGCAGCGACCGATCAGCGCGCCGCCAGGGCAGGACTGCCGAGCAGTTCGAACGCCCTGGCGGCGCTCTCGTGCGCCTGCAGAGGGAGGGTCCGCTCGGCGAGGCGGTCGCGCTCGGTCGCCGTGAGACGCGCCGCCGCTGCTGCCTCGTGTGGTGTGCGGACGAGCGACGGGATGTCCTGACGGGAGGCGAGTGTACTGGCGAGCGCGACGAGCTCGGCGCCGATCAACCGCACCTCGTCGTCGTCCGAGCGGACGTACCAGGCGCCGAGGGCGATGATCGTGGAACCCAGCACGGGCCGGTCGAACCGGTTCGGGAGGAGGCGTCCCAGCGCGATGGTGCGGGTGCGGACCCGTCGCACGAGACGCTGGACCTCGGTGGCGCCCGGGACGCCGTCCAGCACGGCGGCGGCGATCGCGGCGGAACCGACGAGGGTGAACCACGGCGATCGGCGCGACTCACCCGGAGCGAACGCCACGAGCGCCCTCCCGTAGAGCTCGGCTCCCCGTGCGGCGTCGCCCTGTGCCCGCGCGATCTCGGCGAGACCGGCCCAGCCGATCGACCGCCGCTCGGGGAGCGGGGCGAACGCGGAGAACGAGACGTCGTCCGAGAGGAACCGGTCGAGCACGGTGGTGGCGGCGGCGTGGTCACCGCGGGCGATGTCGCCGATCGCGATCAGCCACTCGAGTTGACGGAGGTCCGCCTCGGCACCGATCGCGGTCAGCCCCTCGGCAGCGCGGGCCGCCCAGACGAGCGCCTCCTCCGGCTCGTCGTTCTGGCTGTGCAGTTGGGCGAGCATGTGCGCACTCATGGCGGCGCCCCAGACGTCTCCGAGCGTGAGCGAGAGGTCGTTCGCGCGCAGGGCGGCCGCTTCGGCGGCGCGGGGGTCGCCGTCGTTCTCCGCCGCCTGGGCCGACATGAGGTTCCCGAGGTTCGCGACGTGCGGGTCGGTCGACCGGGAGTACTCGCGGAGGAGGGCCTCCGCGCGTTCGGGGCGACCCGCGACCAGCAACAGGCTGACCATCGCGCGCATCCGTGGGGCCTGTGTCGTCCGCGCCCGTTCGAGTCGGCGGAGGACGCCGATCGCTCGCGCGGACGTGCGGGGATCGGTGGCGAGGAACGTCACGGTGATGATGGCGACGGCGATGGCCGGGGTGTCGGTCGACACCGACTCCGGGTCCTGATGGCGGAGCACGTCGAGGACGGCCGTTCCGAAGACCAGGACCTCCTGATGCGCGCTGCGGATCGTCCAGAAGAGGGCGAGTCCTGCGAAGACCGGGGCGACGACATCGGCGCGATCGTCGGCGACGGCCCCGCGGAGCACGTCCACCAGGGTGTCCTGTTCGAGGGCGAGGCGCGCGAACGCCGCCACCTGTCGGGGTCCCTGCATGGCGGGGAGGAGCGTCTCGGCGAGTGCGACCGCCCACGTCCGAGTGCGGTCGAGTACGAGGTCGTCCTCGTGCGCCTCGGCGGACTTGATCGCGCCGAACTCGCGGACCGTCTCGAGCATCCGGAATCTGACGGTCCCGGTGGCCGGGTCGTCCTGCACGGTGAGCAACGACTGGCCGACGAGCGCGTCGAGCGCTTCCACGACCTCGACCTCGGGGGCGAGCGCTGCAGCCGCCTCCAGATCGAAGCCGTCGGGGAACCTGGACATGCGACGGAGGACGACACGTTCGTGCTCGCCCAGGAGGTTCCAACTCCAGTCGATGACGGCGAGCAGGGTGCGGTGGCGCTCAGGAGCACTGCGATCACCGGCGGTCAGCAGGGTGAAGCGGTTCCCGAGTCGTCGCTCCACCTCCTCGACCGACATGGATCTGGTGCGCGCCGCCGCGAGTTCGATCGCCAGCGGCAGGCCGTCGAGTCTCGCGCAGAGACGTCCTGCGACATCGAGTGGCACATGGAGTCCCGGACGGGCGGCGCGCGCACGCTCGACGAACAGCCGCACCGCCGGGCCCGCGTGTTCGAGGTCGGTGCCGTCCACGGCAGCGTCCAGCGGGTCGAGTTGGTAGACGTGCTCGGCGGCGATCGACAACGGGCTCCGACTCGTCGCGAGGACGCGGAGGTCGCCGACCCAGGCCAGCGCATCGGCGATCCAGCGTGCCGCCGCATCCACGAGGTGCTCGCAGTTGTCCATCACGAGCAGCGTCGGTCGCTCCGAGAGTCGGTCGATGATGCGCTCGTGCAGTTCGACCGGTTGCGCCATGATCGCTTCGCTCAGCCGACGCGGAGTCGGGGCTTCGCGGATGCCGAGTGCGGTCGCGACCGCGAGCGGAAGATCGTCCGGGTCCCGCACGCTCGCCAGTTCCACCACGACGACGCCGGGCGTGTTCGTGGTGGCACGCCGGGCGACCTCCTGGGCGAGTCGGGTCTTCCCGAGGCCACCGGGGCCGAGGATCGTGGTCAGGCGGACCTCGGACACGAGCGTGCCGATCGCGTCGAGGTCGGTGTCGCGACCGAGGAGCTCGTTCGGCGCCGTCCGGAGTCCGAGCACCATGCTGGAGACGCGGGCGGTCGCTGGTGTGGACGCCGGCGCAGACGGCTCGACGGCGTCCTGCAGGAGCGCCGCGTGTGCCGCGACCAGCGCCGACGTCGGGTCGGCGCCGAGTTCGTCCCGGAGACGATGACGGTGGTCGGCGAAGAGCTGCATCGCGTCGGAGCGACGTCCGCTCTGCGCGTAGGCGTTGAAGAGCATCAGCTGGGTGGCGTCATCGAGTGGGTCGGCGGCGACGAGCGCCTCGAGATCGGTGATGACGGCCGCGCCGTCGCCGAGCTCGAGGCGGCTCTGGGCACGCACCCGGCGCAGGTCGTCGCGGAGCCGCGCCGCGCGGAGCGCCAGCTCGTCGCCGATCGGGCCGTCCAGTTCAGCGCCGGGATCATCGGTCCAGAGGAGGAGCGCGTCCCGGGCGAGCGTGCCCGCGGTGTGCGGGTCGGCGGCGCGGATGGCCGTCGACGCCGCATCGGCCGCCTGCGCGGCGACGTGGAGGTCGACCAGGGACTGGTCGATCGACAGTCGATACCCGGCGGCCGAGGAGTCGATGAGGTCCGGCGCCGACACGGCGCGCACCCGTGAGACCAGGGTCTGCAGCGCGGCTTTGGCACCTGCGGGCGGTGCGTCGTCCCACAGCTCGTCGATGAGGGCGGCCGTCGACACGGCGCGCCCGTCCGCGAGCACCAGGATGGTCACCAGCGCTTTGGCGAGCCGGCCGCCGGGTTCGACGAGCCGACCGGTGCGTCCCTCGACGAGCACCGGCCCCAGGACGGTCACTCGGAGGTTCGACGCAGGCACGTCACGAGTGTATCCACGGCTCGTTACTTGGACCGGCCCGGTCACTGAGCCGTCCCCGGTCACTGAGCCTGTCGAAGTGCGACCTGCCGACGAGTTCAGGGAACCGAGGCGTCAGCGCAGGGTCTTGCGGGCGGTGATCTGCCCGGTGTCGAAGCCGAGCAGGTGGAGTCCACCGTGGAACCGGGCGTGCTCCACCTTGATGCAGCGGTCCATCACGACGTTCAGACCCTTCGACTCGCCGTACTCGGCTGCCTCCTGGTTCCAGATGCCGAGCTGCACCCAGACGGTCGGTGCTCCGATGGCGACGACCTCGTCGATGACCTGGGGGATGTCGCTCGCCTTGCGGAAGACGTCGACGATGTCGGGTACCTCCGGCAGGGAGGCGAGGTCGGGGTAGGCGGGCTGACCGAGGATCTCCGTGGCGTTCGGGTTCACGAAGTAGATCGTGAAGTCGCTCGACTGCTGCAGGTAGGTGCCCACGAAGTAGGAGGAACGCGCCGGGTTCGGTGAGGCGCCGACGATCGCGACGGACTTCGCCTCGCGGAGGAGCTTCAGGCGAGCCTTCGCGTCGGGGCCCGCCCAGGTGCGCTGCGAACGCAGCAGCTTCGCGAGCGGCGAATCGGCGGGCAGCGAGCAGGTGAGACCGTTGGTGAGCCGGACCGTCTCGGTCGCGTCCTGGTCGGTCACGGTCGCGTCCACGCCGGTCACTGTCGCGTCCACGCCGGTCACGGTCGCGTCCACACCGGTCACGGTCGCGTCCACACCGGTCACGGTCGCGTCCACACCGGTCACTGAGCTTGTCGAAGTGCTCATGCCACTACTCCTTCACCGCTGCGGCGAGCGCCTGGTCGAGGTCGTAGATGATGTCGTCAGGGTCCTCGATGCCGACGCTCAGCCGGACGATGCCCGGCAGCACACCGGCGTCGACGAGCTGCTGGTCGGAGAGCTGCGCGTGCGTCGTCGATGCGGGGTGGATGATGAGCGTCTTCGCGTCGCCGATGTTCGCCAGGTGGCTCGCGAGGTCGACGGACTCGATGAGCTTCTGGCCGACCTGACGGCCACCCTTCACCTCGAAGCTGAAGACCGAGCCCGGCCCCTTCGGCAGGTATTTGTTCGCGCGCTCGTGGTGCGGGTGGGCCGGGAGTCCGGCCCAGTTGACGGCGGCGATGCGCGGGTCGGCGTCGAGCCACTCGGCGACGATCCGCGCGTTGTCGACGTGGGCCTGGATCCGGAACGGCAGCGTCTCGACACCCTGGGCGAGGAGGAAGGCCGAGTGCGGTGCGAGCGCCGGACCGATGTCGCGGAGCTGCTCGGCGCGCAGCCGGGTGAGGAAGGCGTACTCGCCGAAGTTGCCTGACCACTGCAGGCCGCCGTAGCTCGGGACGGGCTGACCGAACAGGGGGAACTTGTCGGTGTTCCAGTCGAAGCGCCCGCTTTCGACGACGACGCCACCGAGGGTCGTGCCGTGGCCGCCGAGGAACTTGGTGGCCGAGTGCGTGACGATGTCGGCACCCCACTCGATCGGGCGGTTGAGGTAGGGCGTCGCGATGGTCGAGTCGATGATGAGCGGAATGCCGTGTGCGTGTGCGACGTCGGCGAGGCCCTCGATGTCGGCGATCTCGCCCGAGGGGTTCGCGACCGTCTCGGCGAAGACGAGCTTCGTGTTCTCCTGGATGGCGGCGGCGTAGTCGGCGGCGTCGGAGGACTGCACGAAGGTGGTCTCGATGCCGAACCGGCGGAGGGTGACGTCGAGCTGCGTGATCGAGCCGCCGTAGAGGTTGGCCGAGGCGACGATGTGGTCGCCCTGTCCGGCCAGCGAGGCGAAGGTGATGTACTGCGCGGCGAGGCCGGAGGCGGTCGCAACGGCACCGAGGCCGCCCTCGAGGCTGGCGATGCGCTCCTCGAAGCTCGCGACCGTCGGGTTGGCCAGGCGGGAGTAGATGTTCCCGTACTTCTGCAGGGCGAAGCGCGCGGCGGCGTCGGCGGTGTCGTCGAAGACGAAGGCGCTCGACTGGTAGATGGGCAGCGCCCGTGCGCCGGTCACCTGGTCGGGGATGTTGCCCGCGTGGATCGCACGCGTGCGGAAGCCATACTCACGATCTGCCATGCGTTCACGCTACCGGAGCACCGTCGAGCGCTTCACCGTGCTGCAACATTGCGTCGCATTCGACCGCACTGCACAGGGCCTGCCCAGGGCGTCGGCGTATCGTGTGGAGCACAGCCCTGATCGGGCTGCCGGACGAGGGCGCAGTACCCGGAACGCGACAAGACTGACCACTTGGGAGTGATCGTCATGTCATGGATCGTACTCATCGCCTCCGGCGTCCTGGAAGCCGTCTGGGCCACCGCGCTCGGCAAGTCCGAGGGCTTCACGAAGCTCTGGCCGACCGTGACGTTCGCGGGGGCGCTCGTGCTCAGCATGGCCGGCCTCGCCTGGGCCATGCGCGACATCCCGGTGGGCACCGCCTACGCGGTCTGGGTCGGGATCGGCGCAGCGCTCACCGTCGGGTACGCCATGACCTTCGGCGGCGAGCAGCTGTCGGTCGTCAAGGTGCTGCTCATCCTCGGGCTCATCGGCTGCGTCATCGGCCTGAAGATCGTGGGCGGCGAGCACTAGCCGCGCTGCCCAGGCACGCACGCCTGCGTGCCTCAGGCCAGGTGCACCGCTCCGAGCGCGAGCACCGCGATGAGGAGCCAGGAGACGAGCCCGACGACGAGCGCGCGCCACCCGGTGGTGACGAGCGTACGGACGCGGATCGCGGCGCCGAGTGCGAAGAGCGCCATCGCGAGCAGCGCGGTCTGCACGCCGTCGGCGACGTCGAGGACGAGCTCGGGCACCGGGAGCAGGGTGCGGACGAGGACCGCGGCGATGAAGCCCGCGACGAACAGCGGGACGATCGGCGGTCGGGCTGCGGTCGCGGTTCCGTCGGCATCGACCTGCGCACCGGCGCCGGCCGACACCGTCAGGAGTCGGCGGCGTTCGATCGTCGCGGCGGCGGCGACCACGGGGGCGAGGAGCACGACGCGGGTCAGCTTGACGACGACGGCGATCGCGAGTGCGCTCGTGCCGGCGATCTGGGCGGTCGCGACGACCTGGCCCACGTCGTGCACGCTCGCCCCCACCCAGTGACCGAACTGCTCGTCGCTGAGCCCGAGTGGGCCGCGGAGCGCCGGGAGGACGAAGATCGCGAGGGTCCCGCAGAGCGTGACGAGCGCGACGGGCGTCGCCTGCTCCTCGTCCTTCGCCTTCACGACGCCGCTCATCGCGCCGATGGCGGAGGCGCCGCAGATGGAGAAGCCCGTGGCGATGAGGAGCGGTTCGGGGCCCGCGAGCCCGAGTCTCCGACCGAGCCAGAGGGTGACGAAGAAGGTGACGACGACGATCGCGACCGTGGTGGCGAGGGTGACCCACCCGAGGCCGGCGATGTCGACGAGGCTCAGCTTCAGCCCCAGCAGGACGACGCCGATCCGCATGAACCGTTTCGCGCTCATGCCGAGTCCCGGCTTCAGGACACCCGCCGCGAGCCGCTGGAACGGCGGAAGCTGGCCCACCACCATGCCGAGCAGGACGCTCGCGGTCAGCAGGGGGACGACCGGCAGGAGGGTGTGGAGGCCCAGGGCGGCGAGCGCCGCTGCACCGGCGACGAGCACCCCTGGGAGCGCCTTCATCGTCGTCCTCCCGTCACACCCATGACGGCAACCAGGCGTGCAGGTGCCAGAACCAGTAGGGCACGGTGATGGCGGTCCAGAGCGGATACCAGAAGATGCTCAACAGCGTCGTGATGGTCACGAACACCCCGATGACGCCGACGCCGGCGAACCGTCGTTCCTCCGGGTCGTCGCGGGACCCGAGGATCTTCCCGATCGCGAAGACGAGCGCCAGGATGAGGTACGGCTCGAAGACGATCGTGTAGAACTGGAACACCGTCCGGTTCAGGTAGAGCAGCCAGGGCAGGTACCCCGCTGCGACTCCGAGGACGATGAGCCCGACCTGCCACTCGCGGTACCGGACGAGCCGGTAGACGCAGTACCCGAGCGCGACGGCGGCGCCCCACCAGATGAGCGGGTTGCCGATCGAGGTGATCGCGGAGGAGCAGGCGTCCCACGCGCAGCCGTCGGTCCCGGTGGCTGGGGACTGGTAGTACATGCTCGTCGGCCGGATCATGAGCAGCCAGCCGAGCGGGTTCGCGGCGTAGGGGTGCGGGGTGCTGAGGCCGACGTGGAAGCTGTAGGCGCTCTGGTGGTAGTGCAGGAGGCTCTGGAACCAGTGGGGGACCCACGCGAAGGTGCCGGTCCAGGCGTTGCCCACCGCGTCCGCCCACTGGCGGTCGTACCCGCCGGACGTCCTGATCCACCCGGTCCAGCTGGCGAGGTACACGACGGCGGCCACCGGGACGAGGGTCACGAAGGACACGGGGCCCTGCTTGAGGACCGCCGCGCTCGCCCACAGGCTGAGGCCCAGTCGGCGACGGAGCAGGAGATCCGTGACGATCACGTACACGCCGAACGCGGCGAGGAAGTACAGTCCGTTCCACTTGACCGCGGTGGCCGCGCCGAACGCGACCCCTGCGGCGAGCAGCCACGGCCGCCACCAGAGGACGGGACCCCAGGCCGGATCGGCGCCCCTCGCCCGGGCTGACGCGACCTTCGCCGCCAGGCGTGACGCGTGCCACGACCGGTCCAACAGGATCGCGCCGAATCCCGCGAGCACGAAGAACATGAGGAAGTTGTCGAGCAGCGAGACCCGGGCCATGACGATCGAGTGTCCGTCGATCGCGAACAGGAACCCGGCGAGGACGGCGAGGATCGACGAGGTGAACAACCGCTTGGCGATGAGCGTGACGAGCAGGACCGCGAGCGTTCCGGCGATCACGGTGGAGATGCGCCACCCGGTGCTGTCGTCGATGCCGAACACGGCGATGCCGAGCGCGATCAGCCACTTGCCGAGCGGTGGGTGCACGACGTAGGAGGGATTCGTGCTCGGGCTGCCCGCGTCGCCGTTCGCGAAGCCCTCGTCCGCCCCGTCCGGCCAGGTGCTCTCGTAGCCGTTCAGCCACAGCGACCACGAGTCCTTCACGTAGAAGGTCTCGTCGAAGACGAGCGAGTGCGGGTGACCGAGGTTCCAGAACCGCAGCACGAACGCGAGGAGCGTCACAGCGGCCGGACCACCCCAGATCCAGAGCTTCCGGCGGCGCTCGGTGCGGAGCATCCGCTCCCACCAGCGGTCGAGGCGGGATCCCGTCACAGGGGCTTCCAGAAGATCGACCGACACCGTCTCATCTAACCACCCCGACCGGATGGGAGACTGGTCCGGTGATCATCCTCGGAGCGACCCCCATCGGCAACCTCGGCGATGCGTCGCCCCGACTCCGGGAGGCGCTGGCCGCGGCGGAGGTCATCGTCGCCGAGGACACCCGGACGGCCATCCACCTGCTGCGCGCCCTCGGTGTGGAATCGCGGCCGCGGCTCATCGCCATGCACGACCACAACGAGCGCGAACGCGCGGCCGAGATCGTCGAACTGGCCCGCGAGACCGACGTCCTCGTGCTCAGCGACGCCGGCATGCCGACCGTGTCCGACCCCGGCTTCCACCTCGTCGACGCGGCGGCGGCCGCAGACGTCCAGGTCACCGCGATCCCCGGGCCGTCGGCGGTCGTGACGGCGCTCGCCGTGTCCGGCCTCGCGACCGACCGCTTCACCTTCGAGGGGTTCCTCCCGCGGAAGCCGGGCGACCGACGCAGCAGCCTCCGAGCCCTCGCGACCGAGCCGCGCACGATGGTGTTCTTCGAATCGCCCAACCGACTCGCCTCCTCCCTCGAGGACATCGCCTCCGTGCTCGGAGCCGATCGTCGCGTGGCGGTGTGCCGGGAGCTCACCAAGCTGTTCGAGGAGGTCAAGCGGGGGACGGCCGCTGAACTGGCCGAATGGGCGTCCGGGGGTGTGAAGGGCGAGATCTGCATCGTCATCGCCGGTGCTGAGGCCGTCGAGGCCGATCCGGCCACCGCGCTCGAGCAGGTGCTCGCGCTCGTGGCCTCGGGCACACGCCTGAAGGACGCCTCCAACGAGGTCGCCGAGGCCACCGGCCTCTCGAAGCGCGACCTGTACCAGGCGGCCCTCGCAGCCCGGCCTCCGAAGGCGTCGCCGGACGCGCAGGTGCGTCCCGCGCCGTAACAGGCACGGTGGCCACGCCCGCTCGTCCTAGGATTGACCCCATGGCCGACGGCACCTCGTTCTACATCACCACGCCCATCTTCTACGTCAACGATGCCCCGCACATCGGGCACGCCTACACGGAGGTGGCCGCGGACGTCCTCGCGCGCTGGCACCGTCAGGCCGGCGACCGCACCTGGTTCCTGACCGGGACCGACGAGCACGGCCAGAAGATCCTGCGCACGGCGACCGCGAACGGCGTGACGCCGAAGGAGTGGGCCGACAAGCTCGTGAGCGAGTCCTGGTACCCGCTGCTCGACACGATCGACATCTCGAACGACGACTTCATCCGCACGACGGACGTGCGGCACGAACAGAACGTCCAGCTCTTCCTCCAGCGCCTGTACGACGCCGGCTTCATCTACACCGGTGAGTTCGAGGGGTACTACTGCGTCGGCTGTGAGGAGTACAAGCAGGAGAGCGACCTCGTGCAGGGCACCGGCGAGTACGTCGGGCAGCTCGTGTGCGCGATCCACTCGAAGCCGGTCGAACTGCTCCAGGAGAGCAACTACTTCTTCCGCATGAGCGACTTCGCCGAGCGCCTGCTGGCCCTCTACGAGGAGCGACCGGAGTTCGTGCAGCCGGAGTCGGCGCGCAACGAGGTCATCCAGTTCGTGCGCCAGGGGCTCAAGGACCTGTCCATCTCCCGCTCGACCTTCGACTGGGGCATCAAGGTCCCGTGGGACGAGAGCCACGTCGTCTACGTGTGGTTCGACGCCCTGCTCAACTACATCACCGCCGCCGGGTACGGCTCCGACGAGGAGGCGTTCGCCGAGCGCTGGCCCGCCACGCAGATCGTCGGCAAGGACATCCTGCGGTTCCACGCGGTCATCTGGCCGGCCATGCTGATGGCCGCCGGGCTCGAGGTCCCGAAGCGGGTCTTCGGTCACGGCTGGCTGCTCGTCGGCGGCGAGAAGATGTCGAAGTCGAAGCTCACCGGTATCGCACCGAGTGAGATCACCGACACCTTCGGCTCCGACGCGTTCCGCTACTACTTCATGCGTGCCATCGCCTTCGGGCAGGACGGTTCGTTCAGCTGGGAGGACCTCTCCGCGCGGTACCAGGCGGAGCTCGCGAACGGCTTCGGCAACCTCGCCTCGCGCGTGCTCGCCATGGTGACGCGGTACTTCGACGGCGTCGTGCCGGCGAGCGGCCCTGCCGAGCCGGCCGACGTGGCCATCCAGGAGACGGTCGCCCGCGCTGCAACCGACGCCGACGCCGCGATCGAGCGCCTCGCCATCCAGGACGCCCTCGCTGCCATCTGGCGGATCGTCGACGAGTTGAACGGCTACATCACCGAGCAGGAGCCGTGGGCGCTCGCGAAGGACGAGGCCAAGCGGGAGCGGCTCGGCACCGTGCTCGCCACGGCGGTCGAGGGCCTGCGCGCCCTGTCGGTCCTGCTCCACCCCTTCGTCCCGAAGGCGACCACCAAACTGTGGTCCGCTCTCGGCGCTGAAGCCGCCCTCGGCGAGCTCGGCGCACAGCGCATCGGCGACGTCGGCACCTGGGGGCAGCTGCCCGCCGGCACCTCGGTGGGCGGGCTCGAGCCCCTGTTCCCGCGGATCGAGGCCGTCGCCGAATGAGCGGGGGCGTCGCGCCGGATCCGGCCGCCACACCGCACCTGCGGCAGCGCGAAGCGGGGGAGCGGAAGCAGCTGAGCTACCCCGAGGTTCCTGAGGCGCTGCCGGTCGCGGTCTACGACAACCACACGCACCTCGAGCATGCCGACGGCGACGCCCCGCTGACCCCGTCGGAGCACTTGGACCGCGCGGCCTCCGTCGGGGTCCGCGGCATCGTGCAGGTCGGCACCGACGTCGAGACCTCCCGTTGGTCGGCGGCGATCGCCGCTCGTGACCCCCGCGTGCTCGCGGCGGTCGCGATCCACCCCAACGACGCACCGGACCTCGACCGCGCGGGCACCCTGGACGAGGCGCTGGCCGAGATCGACCGTCTGGCGGCGGAGCCTCGCGTCCGCGCCGTCGGCGAGACCGGCCTCGACTTCTTCCGCACCGAGGAGGACGGCCGCGCGGCGCAGTTCGCATCGTTCGAAGCGCACATCGCCATCGCGAAGCGCCACGGTGTCGCACTGCAGATCCACGATCGCGACGCCCACGACGAGGTCGTCGAGACGCTCCTCCGAGTGGGCGCTCCGGAACGCACCGTCTTCCACTGTTTCTCGGGCGGCCCGGAGCTCGCCGAGCTGTGCGCCGAGCACGGCTGGTACGCCTCCTTCGCCGGGACGGTCACGTTCAAGAACGCCGCACCGCTGCGTGAGGCGCTCGCGATCATGCCCCGCGAGCTGATCATGGTCGAGACCGACGCGCCCTACCTCACGCCCGCCCCGTTCCGCGGTCGGCCGAACGCGCCGTACCTCCTCCCGTACACGGTGCGCGGCATGGCCGAGCACCTGGGTGAGGACGTCGCCGCGTTCGCGACGCAGCTCGCGACGAACACCGAGCGCGTCTACGGCTCCTGGGCCGACTGACCCGTCCTTTTTTCCGTCACGCCAGCGCGGTGCGCTGGCGTGAGCGCGCCCCTCCGGAGGCCCGCGCTCGCGGCTGTGCCCCGCGCTCGGGCCAGCGCACCGCGCTGGCATCGCCCAGGGGAAGGTCTGCGATCAGGGATACTGGAGGGATGACCGCCTCCGTCGCCCTGCTCGGCCCCGCCGAGATCCGAGATCTCGCCACCCTGCTGGACGTGACGCCGACGAAGAAGCTCGGTCAGAACTTCGTCATCGACGCGAACACCGTCCGCAAGATCGTGTCGGTCGCGCACGTCGCTCCGGGCGACGTCGTCGTCGAGATCGGCCCTGGACTCGGCTCGCTGACCCTCGGCCTGCTCGAGGCCGACGCGAGCGTCGTCGCCGTCGAGATCGACGGTCGGCTCGCCAAGCAGCTGCCGCTCACCGTGGG
Source organism: Plantibacter sp. VKM Ac-2885 (assembly GCF_015351205.1). Taxonomy (NCBI): domain Bacteria; kingdom Bacillati; phylum Actinomycetota; class Actinomycetes; order Micrococcales; family Microbacteriaceae; genus Plantibacter; species Plantibacter sp. VKM Ac-2885. The sequence goes on from NZ_JADKSK010000001.1 coordinate 1,634,106, forward strand.
GGAGATGGCACCGGGCATGATCGACCGGTTGTCGGTCGTCCACGAGGACGCGATGCGCATCGAGGAACTCCCCGCGCAGCCCAACCGACTCGTCGCCAACCTGCCGTACAACATCTCCGTGCCCGTCCTCCTGCACTTCCTGGAGCACTTCACCTCGCTGACGGCCGGTGTCGTCATGGTGCAGGCCGAGGTCGGCTACCGACTCGCCGCCGGCCCGGGGAGCAAGGTCTACGGCGCCCCGAGCGCGAAGGCCGCCTGGTACGGCGCGTGGCGCATCGCCGGCCAGGTGAGCCGCCAGGTGTTCTGGCCCATTCCGAACGTCGACTCCGTGCTCGTCGGATTCGAGCGGCGCGCCGACGTCATCGGCACCGAGGAAGAGCGCACCAAGACCTTCGCGCTCATCGACGCGGCGTTCCAGCAGCGTCGCAAGATGCTCCGGCAGGCTCTCGGCAGCGTCCTCGGCAGCTCCCAGGCCGCGACGGAGCAGATGGAGGCCGCCGGAGTGAAGCCGACGGCCCGCGGCGAGGAGCTCACGGTCCACGACTTCCTGTCGATCGTGCGTGCGGGACGATAACGTTGGCGCATGACCGCTGATGCTCGATTCCCGCTGAACGTCCCCGACATCCACCGCCCGTACGCTGCGGCGGACGACCGCTACGCGCGGAACGACTACCGCCAGGTCGGCACCTCGGGGCTCTTCCTCCCGCCGATCTCGCTCGGCCTCTGGTACAACTTCGGCGACAACCGGCCGTTCGACGGGCAGCGCGCGCTCCTGCGCCACGCGTTCGACCACGGCATCACCCACTTCGACCTCGCGAACAACTACGGCCCGCCCTACGGTTCCGCCGAGACGAACTTCGGTCGGATGATGCGCGAGGACTTCGGTCCGTACCGCAACGAGCTCATCATCTCCTCGAAGGCCGGCTACGACTTCTGGCCAGGCCCGTACGGCAACTTCGGTTCGAAGAAGTACCTGACCGCGAGCCTCGACGAGTCGCTCGAGCGGATGGGTCTCGACTACGTCGACGTCTTCTACTCGCACCGGGTCGACGAGGTCACGCCCATCGAGGAGACCGTGGGCGCGCTCGACGCGATCGTGCGCTCCGGCAAGGCCCTGTACGTCGGCATCTCGTCGTACTCGGCCGAGCGGACCGCCGCCGCACACGCCGTCGCTCGCGAGCTCGGCACGCCGCTCGTGATCCACCAGCCGTCGTACTCGATCCTCAACCGCTGGGTCGAGGACGGCCTCACCGAGGTGCTGACCGAGACCGGCCTCGGCGCGATCGCCTTCGTACCGCTCGCGCAGGGCCTGCTCACCGACAAGTACCTCGGCGACGGCCCGGCCGAGCGCGCGACGAACCGTCCCTCCCTGCCCGACCGCCAGGTGAGCGAGGAGATGGCGACCCGCCTCCGGTCGCTCAACGACATCGCCGTGGAGCGCGGGCAGACCCTCGCGCAGATGTCGCTCGCCTGGGTCCTGAACAACCCCGCGATCACCTCCGCCCTCATCGGTGCCTCCCGTCCCGAGCAGCTCGACGAGAACCTGGCGGCGCTCGACGGCCCCGCGTTCACGACCGAGGAGCTCGAGGAGATCGACCGACTCGCGGAGGGCGCCGACGTCAACATCTGGGCGGACTCCTCCGACAAGTGACGCGGTCTGAGGCGCCTGCTCGATCGACTAACTTGGAACAATGACCACCGAGGCCATCCTCAAGCACGTCCACGTGCGAGCACCGGGGAAGATCAACGTCTTCCTCAAAGTCGGCGAAGTGATGGACGACGGCTACCACGACGTCGCGACCGCGTACCAGGCGATCTCGCTGTACGAGGACGTGCACGCGTACCCGGCCGACGACTTCAGTGTGTCGTTCTCCGGCTCGGTGGACGTGTCGGGTGTGCCGACCGACACGAGCAACCTCGCCATCCGCGCCGCGAAGGCCCTCGCGAGACGGACCGGGTACCGCGGCGGTGTCCGGCTCGAGATCGAGAAGCACGTGCCGGTCGCCGGCGGGATGGGCGGCGGCTCAGCCGACGCCGCGGCCACGCTGCTCGCCTGTGACGCCCTCTGGGGGACCGAACGCAGCCGCGACGACCTCCTGGCGCTGGCGGCGCGCCTCGGCGCCGACGTGCCCTTCGCCCTGCTCGGCGGCACCGCTGTCGGCACCGGCCGCGGCGACCAACTGAGCAGCGCGTTGGCCAAGGGGCAGTTCGAGTGGGTGCTCGCCCTCGCCGACTTCGGCATGTCGACCCCGCAGGTCTACCAGGAGCTCGACGCCCACCGTGCGCGGCACATCCTGGACATCTCGCCGTCCGGTCGTCAGCCGACGGTCGACGCGGCGGTGCTCCAGGCGTTGCGGGCGGGCGACGCCCACCTCCTCGGGGAGGTCCTCCACAACGACCTGCAGGCCGCTGCGCTGCAGCTGCGCCCGGTGCTGGGCGAGGTGCTCGAGTTCGGCGACTCCCAGGGAGCCCTCGGCAGCCTCGTCTCCGGCTCCGGGCCGACGATCGCCTTCCTGGCGGCCGACACCGACGACGCCGTCGAACTGCAGGTGACGCTCGCCTCGTCCGGGCTGAAGGTCATCCGTGCCCACGGACCGGTCCACGGCGCCCGCATCGTCTCGCAGAGCTGAGACGCGGCCCGCACGACACGAAGCAGCCCCGGTCGGAGATCCGACCGGGGCTGCTGTACGAGGTGGCGCGGTTCAGGCCGCGACGCCGCGCACGCGGAGCGAGTTCTCGATGATCGTGAGCCCCTCCATACCGGGGAGCTTGGCGATGTGCCCGTCGATGCGGCGCACCTCGGCCAGGCCGTCCTCGTCGCCGAAGAGGTGGCCCATGACGTGCGTGACCTCGGAGTCGGGCATGACGCCGGAACCGACGGGGCCCCACACCTTGCGGAGCAGGAAGCGGGTGAGTCGACGTGCGCTCTTCGACGACTCCAGGCGTGCCTTGGCCTGGCTCGCGTAGAACGCCACGTGACGCGTCTCCTGCTTCGCGATCCGCTTGAGGAGCACCGAGAGCACCGGGTGTCGCTCCAACTGCGCGAGGCGGGTGTACGCGGCGGTCGCGGACCACTCGTTCGCCGCGCCCCAGCTCATGTGCACCGCGATGAAGTCGGTGCCCACGAGGTTGCCGAGGATCGACTGCTTGATGGGGTCGAGGCGGTCCTTCCAGCCGAGCTTCAGGCGCGTCGCCTTGAGCTCGTCGAAGTCGACCGTGATGTCGTGGGCGGCGAGGACGGCGGCGAGCGCCTCCCCGTGCCAGAACTCCTCACGGTTCCACATCGTCATGAACGCGCCGACCTCGTCGTCCTCGTGGGACGGCGTCATGAGCATGTCGCGCAGGTAGCAGACCGTGTGGTACTCGATGTCGCACATGTAGCGCAGGCTGCGCAGGGTGGAAGGGGGGAGCGGGTTCGTCTTGAACTCGTCGAAGTCGAGGTCGCTCCAGTTCACCGAGACACTCGTCTCGGTGAACTTGTCGATGTCAAACGCCATGTGCGGTGGGGCGGTCGGGGATCGTGTCCTCGGCCGTCCGCTCTCCTCTCGGCTGTGCGGGGCGCGGTGCGCGGGTCAGTTCGTCTTCGGAGCGGACGCCTCCGGTGGTTCGTGCCCATTCTCGCACCGTCCACCGGCCGGCCTGCGCCAGCTTGTACAGGGTGTGGTCGGGGTTGACGGCGACCGGGTTCCCGACCAGCTGCAGCCAGGCGGCGTCCGCATGGGAGTCGCCGTAGCCGTAGGAGTGCGCGAGGTCCATGCCGTGCTGCTCGGCGTACTGCGTGAGCCAGGCGCCGCGCGCTTCGTCGACGAGCGGCGGGCTGTCGAGGTAGCCCGTGAGGCGTCCGTTCTCGGCGTGCATCGCCCCGGCCACGACCTCGTCGAAGAACGGCTCGAGCGGAGCCGTCATGAGGTCGATGGTGCCCGTGACGAGGATCGTCCGGTGACCGGCCGCCCGGTGCGCGGCGATCTGTTCGAGCGCCTGGGGGAGGAGGCGGGACCGGACGGCCTTGCCGAAGCCGCCCCGGACGATCTTCTCGAGCTGCGCCACGTCGACGCCCTCGTAGCGGCGCATGAACGTGCGGATGAACTCACCGCGGTCGCGGAGTTCAGCACCGATGTACCCCGGCATGGAGGCGCCGAGCGTGGCGATCTCGATGGGCCAGCGCGACCGTGAGGTCGCGGCGAGCCGCAGCCAGAGGTACTGCTCGATGAGGTTCCAGGCGAGCACCGTGCCCTCGAGGTCGAACACCGCGAGGACGTCGTCGCGCACGGGCAGGATCTTCTGCTGCTTCGCGGCGCCCGCCTTGCGGTTGGCGAAGGCGCGGGTCAGGGTCGTGACGGCGGGGAAGTGGATGCGCTGGAAGTAGTCGTCCCAGTCGATCGTCGTGACGTCGAACCCGCGGTCCGTCTGCTGCTCGGGCGTCAGTGAGGCGTGCAGGGCACGGGTGCGCTGGTCGTCGAAGACGATCTCGCTCTGCACGTAGGAGCGGTAGAGCCCGGTGAAGTCGCGGAGCGAGCCGAGGTCGCTCGACGCCTTGCGGATCCGGTCCTGCCACCCGCGGGTGGTCGCGTTGGCCGGCAGGTGGGAGACGACCCGGCCGGCCGCCGTCGTCGCCTTCTGCCGCCGGTCGATGGAGCGCTCGATGGCGCGCCCGCCGGGGAAGTTCCAGGTCGGCACGCTGATGTCGCCGGCGTCCGCCGGGATCGGGTGCTCCGTGAAGTAGCTGTGCACGTTCGCGTACATCTTGTGGAACGGCAGCGGGTTGCTGGCGCCGGAGCTCACGTGGAAGTACCGCGCCGCAGCCGGCTCCGGCGGGGTCTGGGCCGCAGCGAGGATCGCGTTGACGACGAAGTCGACGGGGATGATGTCGAGCACGCTGTCGGGGAGGCCCGGGAAGTCGGGCAGCTGTCCGCGCCCGTAGGCGATGATCAGCGGGTCGGCGACCTTGTAGCCGTCGATCCAGCCGGGGAAGGGGTGCGCGAGCGCGCTCTCGATGATCGACGGACGCACGACGGAGAGTCGGTTGCCCTCGCCGGCCCAGCGCTCTTCGGCGACCCGCTCGGCCATCGCCTTCGTGAAGGTGTAGACATCGGTCCAGCCGAGGCTCTCGGCGCGTGCACGGCCGTGGGCGACGAGTCGGGCGTCGACCCAGGCGATGCGTGCAGCCTCGGCGGCGTTCGAGACGGCCTGGGGGCCGGCCTTGCCGTGCTCGCGACGGGCGGTCTGCATGAGCTTGCGCAGGACCTCCGGACGACGGGACGACTCCTCGGTGCGGACGCGTGCCGAGCGGGCTGCCTCGGCCTCGACGCGCCAGTCGACGTCGTGCGCGAGGCTGCGTTCCGGCTGGATGCCCTTCCGCGTGCCGCCGACGTAGGCGGTGGAGACGTGGACGACGTGCGGGGTCGCGCCGCTCTTCGCGAGCGCCGCGTACAGGGTGGTGGCGCCGCCGACGTTCGTGGCGAAGGCCTCGTCGATCGGCGGGTCGAAGGAGACGGTCGACGCGCTGTGGATGACGACGTCGAGGTCGGCCGGCAGCGCCATCTCGTCGAGGCCACCCTCGATCACGCTGACGCGTTCGGCCACGATCGCCGCAGCGGCTTCAGCGCCGACGCGTTCGCGCCAGGCCTTGAACACCGGCTTGCGGAGCAGGGTCTGGAGACGGTCGCTCCCGCGGACCGACCCCTTCTTCCGGATGAGCAGGCTGACGCGCGTGGTCGGGTGATCGGCGAGCAGGCGCTCGAGCACCGCCTGGCCGAGGAAGCCGGTGCCACCGGTGACGAGGACGTGCGCGCCGTCGAGGGCATCCGGGGCGATGGTGGGTTGCTCGGTGGCGGGCTGCTGAGCCTCCGGCTCCTGGGCGTCGGGCTGTTCGGCGTCTGGCGTGGGGGTGTCGGTCATCGGTTCTCCTCGAGGCTGCCGCGGCGTCCGCGGCGGGCAAGTCTGGCGGCGAGATGGAGGCCCGACTGACCGGGCAGCGCGTCGATCGACGCGTCGATGCCGAGGACGGCGGGGTCGCTCCAGGTGGCGGTGCTGCGGAACACGAGCGCGGCGAACCGCGCCGTCTGTCGGGGGCCGTTCGCATCGGAGCCGGTGGGCCACACGGCGTTCCGGATGCGGCGACGGGTGATGCCCTGTGCACGGGGCGACGCGGCGAGGCGGTCACTCGCCTGAGCGGTGAAGAACTCGAGGTGCCTGGCCTTCGTCTCGAGGATCTCGTCGACGAGGCGGTCGAGCACGGGGTGCGGCTCGCGCTCGCGCACCGCACGGTAGGCCGCGTGGGTGATGAGGTCGTCGATCGTCCCGATCGTCATGTGCCAGGCGATGATGTCCTCGCCGAGCACGTTCGCGACGAGGGCCTGGCCGATGGGTGCGAAGCGATCGCGCACACCGTGGACGGTGCGGCGGAGACCCGTCGAACGCGTCTTGTCGCGCGGGGTCCCGTTCGCCTTGAGCACGGTGTCGAGGGTGTCGGTGATCCAGTACTTCTCGTACGCCCAGGTGATCAGGAACGCGGTGACCCTGGCGTCCTTGTGGGTGGGGGTGACGAGCACCCCGCGGAGGTACTGCATCGTCGCGCGCTCGATGTCCGACAGGGCGCGGAGCAGAGCGACCGTCTCAGCACTCAGCGGCGTCTCGGAGAAGGCAGCGGCGTCGATCTCCTTGCGGCGACTGCCGACGGCGGACTTCGCGTAGTCGCGGACGCTGAACCCGTGGGCAGGCCGCAGCATGGCGCTCTCCTGCTCCGCGTCCTCGAGGGCCGCGGGTGCTGTTCCGCGCGGCGAATCCCGGTTCACCATGGCGTCTCCGTTCCGTGACGATCCGACCTCATCACTGTAGCTTGCAACGATACGCAACGCGTAGCGTATTCTGATCCCCATGGCTACAGCTCTCGTCACCGGTGGGACGTCCGGCATCGGTGCCGCGTTCGCCACGGCGCTCGCCGGACGGGGCTTCGACCTGGTGCTCGTCGCCCGTGACGTCGGGCGGCTCGAGCAATCGGCCGAGCGACTGCGCGCGACCGGTCGCACCGTCGAGGTGATCAGTGCCGACCTCTCGGACCGCGCCGACGTCGCGAGACTCGCCGCGCGGATCGAGGATCAGGGGTCACCGATCGAGGTGGTCGTGAACAACGCCGGGTTCGGCGTGCACGCCCGCCTCACCGACCCCGACACGAGCGAGCTCGACAACGCGATCGAGGTCATGTGCCGGAGCGTCACCACCCTCTCGGGCGCCGCGGCCCGCGCCATGCGGGAACGCGGACGCGGCACCATCATCAACGTCTCGAGCACGGCGGGGTACATCACCACCGGCGGTTACTCCGCGGTGAAGTCGTTCGTCACCACCTACACCGAGGCGCTCGCGGTCGAGCTCGCCGGCTCGGGTGTCCGCGTCACGGCGCTCTGCCCCGGATGGGTCCGCACCGAGTTCCACGATCGCGCCGGCATCAGCACCCGCTCCGTCCCGTCAGGTCTGTGGATCGATGTGGACCGGCTCGTCGCCGACGCCCTCCGCGACGCCGGGAGAGGGGTCGTCGTCTCCATCCCGAGCTTCCGCTTCAAGGCCCTCATGGCCCTCGTCAAGTTCGCGCCCCGTGCGTCCATCCGGTGGATCTCCGGCCGGATGTCCTCGAGCCGTCGAGCCGCCAACGCCGCCCAGTCAGGAGCCCGCCGATGACCGCAGAGCCGCGGTTCACCTCCTCCCTCCACGCCAACGCGCGGTTCGTCGCCCAGCGTCTGCTGTTGAAGCCGCTCGTCTGGTCGCTGACCCGCGTGACGGTTACGGGTCGCGAGCGCCTGTCGGGCGTCACCGGGCCGTACATCGTCGTCGCCAACCACCAGTCGCACCTCGACGCACCGCTCGTCGTCGGGGCGATGCCGCGTCGACTGTCGCGCTATCTCGCCGCCGGTGTCGCCGCCGACTACTTCTTCGACGTCCCCGCCCGCCGCATCTTCGCCGCCCTTTTCTTCAACGCGTTCCCGGTCGACCGCTCGGGCGACCGCAAGCGTGCAGGCGTGTCACGGGAGCTGCTCGAGAGCGGCGTCCCGATCCTCATCTTCCCCGAGGGCGGCCGATCGCGGACGGGTGAGCTCGGCCGGTTCAAGCCCGGTGCCGCGGCACTCGCCACCCGCCAGGGCATCCCCTGCCTCCCGGTGGCCGTCCTCGGCACCCACTCCGCCATGCCGAAGGGTCGCAACTGGCCCGTCCCCGGACGACCGCCGGTGCGCGTCGTCTTCGGGCAACCGATCCACCCGCAGCCGAACGAGACGCCCGTCCAGCTCATGGACCGCGTCGTCGCCGAGATCGTCGCGCTGCGCGCCTCGGTCGAGCCGGGAACACACGTTTCGATCGACACACCACGAAAGGAAGCCGGATGACGTCTGTGGAGCACATGAAGTGGTGGGGCTGGGGAGTCGAAGGGGTCGCCTTCGAGCACAGCAACAAGCCGGACTTCGCGCCGTTCGTGAAGCAAGCCGTCGGTCTCGACCTCCGGAAGCCTGCGCAGGCGCACCTCAGCTTCGACGAGCTCACCGTCCCCGCATCGCGCGCGTCCGAGGAGTTCATCGCCGAGCTCTCGACGCTCGTCGGTCAGGGTCACGTGACCACGGACGACCAGGAACGCGTCGTCCACACCTACGGCAAGAGCATCCGCGACCTGCTCCGGATCCGCGCGAACGACCTGCCCCGCACGCCCGACCTCGTGGTGTACCCGGCTGACGAGGCCGAGGTCGCTTCGGTCGTCGCTGCAGCCGTCGACGCAGACGCCGTCATCATCCCGTTCGGCGGTGGCACCAACATCGCCGGCTCGCTCGACCCGCAGCCGACGGAGGAGCGGGTCATCATCTCGCTCGACCTCGGCCGGCTCGACCGCGTCCTGTCGATCGACGAGGGCTCCGGTCTCGCCACCATCCAGGCCGGTGCGCAGGGCCCCTCGATCGAGGAGCAGCTCGGCGCCAAGGGCTGGACGATGGGCCACTTCCCCGACAGCTTCACGCACTCCACGCTCGGCGGATGGGTCGCGACCCGCTCCTCGGGCATGCAGTCCGACAAGTACGGCGACATCGCCGACATCACCAAGGGCCTGCGGATGGTGCGCCCGAACGGCATCGTGGCGATCCGCCCCGTCCCGAGCGCGTCGACCGGCCCGAGCGTCCGCGAGATGATCATCGGCAGCGAGGGTCGACTCGGCATCATCACCGAGGTCACCGTGCAGGTCCACCGGACGCCCGCCGTCCGCGAGGTCCTCGGCTACTTCTTCCCCACCTGGGAGGCCGGGCTCGCGGCGATGCACGAGATCGCGGAGAGCGACGCCAGCCCCTCGGTCACCCGGGTGTCGAACGCCCGGGAGAGCGGCTTCTCGCTCGCGACCCGGAAGGCCAGCACCGGCGTCTCGGCGCAGGTCACCAAGGGCCTCATGAAGGTGCTCACGGCCAGGGGCTGGGACCTCGAGCAGCTGTGCCTCTCCTTCATCGGCTACGAGGGCAGCGCGTCCCACGTGCGGTACGAGAAGGGCCTCGTCGGCTCGATCGTCCGGAAGCACGGCGGCATCGGTGTCGGCAAGGGCCCCGGCGCCCTCTACGACCAGAAGAAGTTCGACACCCCGTACCTGCGCGACTTCCTCCTCGACCGCGGAGCCGCGGCCGACGTCTCGGAGACCGCAGCGCCCTGGTCGCGCCTGCAGGAGGTCTACGACGCCGCGAACGACGCCGCCAACGCCGCGTACGACAAGCTCGGGGTGCACGGGTGGATCATGTGCCACCTCTCGCACTCGTACCACTCCGGCGCGTGCCTGTACTTCACCTTCGCGTTCATCACCGGCGACGACCCCATCGGCGAGTACGAGCAGGTCAAGTCGGCGATCCAGCAGTCCTTCGTCGACCACGGTGGCACCCTCTCGCACCACCACGCGGTCGGCGTCGAGCACTCGCCGTGGATGGAGCAGGACATCTCGACCGAGGGCGTCGCGATCATGCGCGGCCTCTTCGACAGTGCTGACCCCGGCTCGAACTTCAACCCCGGCAAGATCCTCGCGGACTGAGCCGTTCCTCCGGTCCCAGAGCCGTTCGCCCGGTCCTGAGCCATTCCGCCGGTGCCTGAGTGGTTCCTCCGGTCCCTGAGCCTGTCGAAGGGCGGGCTCAGGGACGGAGCCGACCCGATCGCGCCGCCGTCGCCGGAAGTCGGACGATGAGCGCACCGGGGTCGACGGTCAGCCGGGCCGCCGAGACCAGGCCGATCCCGTCGCCGTCTGCTTGGAACTCGGCGGGCGGTGAGACCGTCACGTCGATGCGTCGTACGCGCAGGTAGCGGAGCGCCCCGCCGGCGGAACCGGCCGTCTCGACGGCACTCGGCTGCACGCGGCGGCCCCGTGTCCGTCTGCCCTTGGAGAACCGGGCGACGGGATTGTTCGCGCGGTGCAGCCAGCGCGTGACCCGGACCCCGTCCCACCCTTCGAGGGACCGCACCATCAGGACATCGAGCACACCGTCGTCCAGGAGTGCGTCAGGGAGGACGTCGAGGCCCGCCGAGACGGTGCCGCAGTTGCCGACGAACATCGTGTGCGTCCGTCCGCTCCGGATCGGTCCGCCGTCCTCCTTCCAGGAGACGCGTGGCCGGTCGCGGCGGAAGAGCCCGCGGATGATCGGGACGACGTAGGCGATCCAGCCGAAGCGGCGCTTCAGGACGGGGTCGGCGTAGGCCACCATGTCCGCGTCGACGCCGAAGCCCGACATGACGAGGAACGGGGTGCTGCGCCGGACGCCGTCGGGGTTCCGGTATTCGATCAGGCCGACGTCGACGCTCCGGTCCTCTCCGGTGAACGCGGCCCGCACGGCGGTGGCCGTGTCGATCGGGATACCGGCGTTCCGGGCGAAGAGGTTCGCGGTGCCGACGGGGACGACGGCGAACGGCGTCCGGGTGTGACGCATCGCCCCGGCCACCTCGCGGACCGTCCCGTCACCGCCGGCGGCGATCACGAGCGACGCGCCGCCTCCGAGCGCCTCGGCGACCTGGTCGACCGCGGTCGACCGCTCTCGGGTCGGGATCCAGCTGGTCGGTCCCCAGCCGGCCTCGGCGGCTGCTGCGTCGACGAGCCTCGTCACGCGCTCGAGCTGGATGCGCGTCGGGTTGTAGATCACCGCAGCGTGCGGCGGGGTGCTGCCTCGCGTCATGCGGCCAGTGCCGGCCAGAGGACGGACAGGACCTGGTCCGCCCAGTCGTCGTCCATGTCGGCGCCGCGGACGAGTTGTCCGAGGACAGCGCCGAGGAGCAGGGTCGCGACGAGGCGACCGTCGAGTCCGGGCTTCAGATCGCCGGTGGAGATCCGTTCGTCGACCAGGTTGGACAGCGCGCGCGCCCGGTTCCTCGTGAGGTCGCGGAGCAGCGTCGAGAACTCGGGGTCGTCCTGGAGCAGGATCGACGCGATCGTGCCCCGGCCCACCACGTCCTCGATCATCGCCCGGGCTTCGTGCAGCAGCCAGGTGAAGGTGTCGTAGGTCGAGAGGTTCTCGGGGATCTCGACCGGGGTCTCCATGGCGCGCGCAACAGCCGCCGTGAGCAGCTCGGAGCGGTTGCGGTACCGTCGGTAGATCGTCGTCTTGGCCACGCCGGTTGTCTCCGCGACCGCCTCGATGTTGACGGCGACCGAGCCGCGCGAGCGCATGAGGTCGAGCGCTGCGTCGAGGATGCGGTCGCTCATCTGCTGAGCGCGGGAGACGCGTCGGGAGACGGGCACCGACCAACCTCCTCCGCGCGACGCCGGAGTCCGGTCGGATCGGTCCATTGCGCTACGCCCACCGTAGCGCAACGGGATGGGTGCGCATAGGGAGGGCCCTGGTGACGGTGTGGTCGTCAGTCCCAGCGAGGGTCGTCAGGGTCGGGGGAGTCCTCGCCGTCGGCGTCGGTCATGATCGTCGCCCCGTCGATCCAGGCCGTCAGGGCGTCGCCGTGCAGCTGCTCAGGGGCGGGAGCGCCGAAGAGCTGCGGGTGCGTCACGGCCGCGAGCGGTGCGTCGCTCGCGAAGACGACGACGTTGCCGAGCGGCCCCTCGTCGTCGACCGGATCGAAGTCGAGGACGACGGCGACGTGCGCGAACACGGCTCGCAGCGTCGCCGCCTGGCGTCGCGAGTAGTCGAACGGGCTGCCGTCGAGGAGGTTCACCGCGATCACGCCGTCGTCCGCCGACCGCGCCGCCACCCGGCGGTAGAACTCGAGGCTCGCGACCCGACGGTGGATCACCGCGGCGTCCCAGAGGTCGACGACGGTCACCTTCGCGTCCTGCCAGGCCGTGACGTCCGCGTCGGTGGTGGCGGCTTCGTCGATCGGCTCGTCCGCGACGGCCCTGGCGTCACCGAAGCGGACCTCGACCCGGTGGCCGTCCGGGAGCGGCAGCGCGTCCAGCATCCCGGCGTACAGCTCCGGCTCGAACTCGACGACGAGCTGCGGCGATCCCGGACGCGTCGCCTGGACGTAGCGGGGGAGCGTCAGCGCGCCGGCACCGAGGTGGACGACGAAGAGCTCCTCGCCCGCCGGGGCCTCGGCGTCGATCACGCGCGCGATGTGCCGGATGTAGGGGTACTCGAGCAAGCGGGGATCCGCGAGGGAGACCACCGACTGCGGGATGTCGTCGACGCTGAGCTCGTAGCGCAGCGTCCGCTTGTCGAGGAGGGTGATCCGGGCGTCGCGACGGCCGAACGGGAGCCGGCGGGAACGGGAGAACAGAGGCACCCGTGCAGCCTACGGTGCACGGGCGGTGGTCGACGCCCGGGCCCGGTATCGTTGACCGGATATGGCACACCTTCTCGGCGCTGAAGCGCTCCACCTCGAGTACCCGACCAAGGTCGTCTTCGACGGCATCACGATCGGGGTGAACGAGGGCGACCGCATCGGTATCGTCGGCCGCAACGGCGACGGCAAGTCCACGCTCCTCGGCCTCCTCGCCGGCCGCAAGGAGCCCGACTCCGGCCGCGTGACGGTGCGCAACGGCGTCACGGTCGGCGTACTCGACCAGTCCGACACCCTCGACCACGACAAGACCGTCGGCCAGACCATCGTCGGCGGCTTCGACGAGCACGAGTGGGCGGGCGACCCGAAGGTCCGCGACGTCATCTCCGGCCTCGCCTCCGACATCGCCTGGGACGCCCTCGTCGCCGACCTCAGCGGTGGTCAGCGCCGCCGGGTCGCGCTCGCGGCCCTGCTCGTGGGCGACCACGACATCCTCTTCCTCGACGAGCCCACGAACCACCTCGACGTCGAGGGCATCACCTGGCTCGCGCAGCACCTCAACCGTCGCTGGTCGAAGAACTCCGGCGGCCTGCTCGTCGTGACCCACGACCGGTGGTTCCTCGACGCCATCTGCACGGCCACGTGGGAGGTGCACGACCGCATCGTCGAGCCCTTCGAGGGTGGGTACGCGGCGTACGTCCTGCAGCGCGTCGAGCGCGACCGCTCCGCCGCGGTCTCCGAGGCCAAGCGCCAGAACCTCATGAAGAAGGAGCTCGCCTGGCTGCGCCGTGGCGCTCCCGCCCGCACGGCCAAGCCGAAGTTCCGCATCGAGGCCGCCAACGCGCTCATCGCCGACGAGCCGCCCGTGCGCAACGCGGTCGAGCTGGCCGGCATGGCGACCGCCCGCCTGGGCAAGGACGTCGTCGACATCCTCGACGTCACCGTGTCCTACGGCGACCGGACGGTCATCAAGGACGTCGAGTGGCGCATCGCCCCGGGCGAGCGCACCGGCATCCTCGGCGTGAACGGCGCCGGCAAGTCCACCCTCCTCGGGCTCGTCACGGGCGAGGTCGAAGCGACCGAGGGTCGCGTCAAGCGCGGCAAGACCGTGCAGGTCGCGACGCTCACGCAGCAGCTCGACGAGCTCGCCGAGTACGAGCAGGACCGCGTGAGCGACGTCATCGGGCGCAAGCGCACGAGCTACGTCGCCGGCGGCAAGGAGATGACGCCGGGACAGCTGCTCGAGCGCCTCGGCTTCACGAGCGCGCAGCTGTCGACGCCGGTGAAGGACCTCTCGGGTGGCCAGCGCCGCCGCCTGCAGCTTCTGCTCATCCTCCTCGACGAGCCGAACGTCCTCGTCCTCGACGAACCGACCAACGACCTCGACACCGACATGCTCGCCGCCATGGAGGACCTCCTCGACTCGTGGCCGGGCACCCTGCTCGTCGTCTCGCACGACCGGTACTTCCTCGAGCGCGTGACCGACCAGCAGTACGCGATCATGGACGGCCACTTCCGGCACCTGCCCGGCGGTATCGACCAGTACCTGGAGCTCAACGCCGGGACGGCCGGCAGCCGCTCGCAGGAGCACGACCGCCCGACGGCCTCCGGCGGTGGCCCGACCAAGAAGACGCCGAAGCTGAGCGGTGCGGAGCTCCGGAACGCGCAGCAGGAGATCAAGGCGATCGACCGCAAGCTCCACAAGCTCAACGGTCAGATCGAGCAGGCGCACGAGAAGGTCGCGGTCCACGACCAGAACGACTTCGCCGGGATCACCGCGCTCGGCGCGAAGATCCAGGCCATGTACGGCGAGATCGCCGACCTCGAGGTCCGCTGGTTGGAGCTCTCCGAGCTCGTCGAGTAGTCCACTCGCGGCGGCCGGACCACCTCGATCGTCGCTCTGTTCCGAAGTGTTACGCACCGGTTCGTCATCCCTGCTAGGCCGACGTACCGTCGAATCAGCGTCCACCGGCGCGCACCACCCGAAAGAGGAATCACAGCAATGACCTTCTCGAAGAAGCTTCTGGCCGGACTGGCCATCATCCCCGCCATCGCGCTCCTCGCCGGATGCGCCGGCGGCTCAGGCGCAGGCGCCGCCGCTGAAGACAAGGGCACCGAGGCGAACCCCGTCAAGATCGGCGTCGTCGGCGCGAGCGATCCCTACTGGGAGACGTACAAGGAGGCCGCCGAGAAGGAGGGCATCTTCGTCGACATCGTCGACTTCGGCGAGTACACGCAGCCGAACCCGGCGCTCACCGAGGGCGAGATCGACCTCAACCAGTTCCAGCACATCGTCTACCTCGCGCAGTACAACGAGGCCTCGGGTGAGGACCTCACGCCGATCGGCTCGACGGCGATCTACCCCCTCGGCCTCTACTCGACCAAGGTCGACAGCGTCAAGGACATCAAGAAGGGCGACACGATCGCCATCCCGAACGACGAGAGCAACCAGGCTCGTGCGCTCCTCGTCCTGCAGTCCGCAGGCCTGCTGGAGCTGAAGGACGGCGGCAACATCTTCTCGACGCCGGACGACATCATCGCCGACAAGTCGAAGGTCACCGTCACCTCGCTCGAGGCATCGCTGACGCCGACCTCGCTGCCTGACGTCACCGGCGCGATCATCAACAACGACTTCATCAACGACTCCGGTCTCAAAGCGTCCGACGCGATCGCCGAGGACGACCCGTCCGACCCGAACGCGCTGCCGTACGTCAACATCTTCGCCGCAAAGGCCGCAGACGCCGACAACGAGACGTACGCGAAGCTCGTGAAGATCTACCAGGACACGAAGTCCGTCGTCGACGGCGTCGTGGAGAACTCCGGCGGTACCGCGGTTCCGCTGAAGACCCCGGTCAAGGACCTCGTCAAGTCGCTCGAGACCGTCCAGAAGGACATCAAGGCCAAGGGCTGATCCAACGTTCAGAGCGTTCCTGTGGGAGGCTGTCATCCGCTCCCACAGGAACGCTTCGTCGTTTCACCGCCTCCTGATCACCCGACACACCGAGGACACCCCCATGCCACTCGTCAGCCTCCGAGACGTCGCGAAGCGGTACCCGTCTCCGCAGAAGGGCGCCGCACCGATCGCCGCGATCGACGGCGTCGACCTCGACATCGAGGCCGGTGACGTCTTCGGGATCATCGGCTACTCGGGAGCCGGCAAGTCGACCCTCGTCCGCCTCATCAACGCGCTCGAGCCCGCGACGTCGGGGAGCATCGTCGTCGACGGCACCGAGGTGACGACGCTCTCGGAGCGCGGTCTCCGCGACCTCCGCCTCGGCATCGGGATGATCTTCCAGCAGTTCAACCTCTTCAACTCCAAGTCGGTGCGGAAGAACATCGCGTACCCGCTCGAGGTCGCCGGGCGCTCCCGGGCCGAGATCCGCACCCGGGTCGACGAGCTGCTGAAGTTCGTCGGGCTGTCCGACAAGGCCGACAACTACCCCGACCAGCTCTCCGGCGGACAGAAGCAGCGCGTCGGCATCGCTCGCGCGCTCGCGACCTCGCCCCGGATCCTGCTCGCGGACGAGGCGACGAGCGCCCTCGACCCCGAGACCACGCAGGAGGTCCTGGCGCTGCTCAAGCAGGTGAACCGCGACCTCGGCGTGACCATCGTCGTGATCACCCACGAGATGGAGGTGATCCAGTCGCTCGCGACGAAGGTCGCCGTCATGGAGCGCGGCAAGGTCATCGAGCAGGGCGACGTCTTCGAGGTGTTCTCCGACCCGCAGCACGCCGCGTCCAAGCGCTTCGTGTCGACGGTCATCAAGGGCGTCCCGTCGCCGGCCGAGCTGGCGGTACTCAAGGAACGACACGTCGGGCGCATCGTCACCCTGTCCTTCCGCGACGGCGACGCCTCGCAGGCGGGCGTCTTCCTCACGCTCGCGCAGGCGGGCGTCGACTTCGAGCTCGTCTACGGCGGGATCAACGACATCCAGGGTCGTGCATTCGGCCACCTGACGCTCGCCCTCCGCGGCGACGACCAGACGATCGACGGAGCGCTGACCGCCATCGGATCCCAGGCCACCGTGACGGAGGTGCGCTGACATGGACGCACTGATCGATCTGCTCCCGAAGCTCGGCGACGCGACCGTCGAGACCCTCTACCTCGTCTCCTTCAGCCTGCTCTTCGGTGGGATCGCCGGACTCGTCGTCGGCACCGGGCTCTACGTGACGCGGCCCGGCAACCTCTACTCGCACCCGGTGCTCTACGGCGTGCTCAACGTGATCGTGAACATCTTCCGGCCGATCCCGTTCATCATCTTCCTCGCGGCCGCCCAGCCGCTCTCACGACTCGTGATCGGCACCGGCATCGGCGCGAACGCGTTCATCTTCATCATCTCCCTGGCGGCGACCTTCGGCATCAGCCGGATCGTCGAGCAGAACCTGCTGACCGTCTCGCCCGGCGTCATCGAAGCTTCGCGTGCCGCGGGTGCGAGCCGGCTCCGGACGTTGCTGAGCATCGTCCTCCCGGAGGCGCTCGGTCCGCTGATCCTCGGCTACACCTTCGTGTTCGTGGTGATCGTCGACATGTCGGCGGTCGCGGGCTTCATCGGCGGCGGTGGGCTCGGTGCCTTCGCGATCCAGTACGGCTTCCGCCAGTTCGAGCCGGTCGTCACGTGGGCCGCGGTGATCATCATCATCCTGCTCGTGCAGCTCATCCAGTTCTTCGGCAACTGGCTGGCCCGGAAGATCCTCCGCCGCTGATCGGTCCCTGAGCCCCCCCGGTCCCGTCCCTGAGCCATCCCCACCCGGTCCCTGAGCCACCCCACCCGGTCCCTGAGCTTGTCGAAGGGCGAACTTCGACAGGCTCAGTGACCGAGCGTGCTCCGCTAGTCGAAGTCGAGGCTGAGCTTCCGCAGCAGGACGGTCAGTCGGGCCTGTTCGGTCGAGCTCAGCCCGTCGAGCAGGTCCGCCTCGGCGTCGACGAGGCGAGTGATGGCCGCGTCGACCGTGTTGAGTCCCGCGTTCGTCATCTGCACGAGGATGCCGCGGCCGTCGTTGGGGTCGCCCTGGCGTTCGACGAGTCCGCGCTCGACGAGGCGGTCGATGCGGTTCGTCATTGTGCCGCTCGAGACGAGCGTCTGGAGCAGCAGGGCCTTCGGACTCAGCCGATAGGGGGAGCCGGCGCGACGGAGCGCCGCGAGGACGTCGAACTCCCACGGCTCCAGGTTCGACCGGGTGAAGGCTGCCCGACGCGCACGGTCGAGGTGGCGTGACAGCCGTGCGACACGGGAGAGGATCTGGAGGGGCGAGAAGTCGAGGTCCGGGCGCTCGCGGTTCCAGGCGTCGACGATCCGGTCGACCTCATCGGTGCTAGCTGGCATCCCACCATTATCGAGGCACGCGGGCGTCGGGGGTCGATCGGCCGCCGCGAGCTGATTCCGAGGCGGCACATCCATGGCAGAATTGACCACGCTCCGCCGTCTCGCGGGGTGGTCCGCCATAGTGTAACGGCAGCACGGCAGCCTTTGGAGCTGTTCGGTCCAGGTTCGAATCCTGGTGGCGGAGCGACCGATCACCGACCGGGCGAGTGCCCGGACCGAGGGGGAGCACACGTGACCGACGACCGTCTGGCCATCATCATCCTGGCTGCTGGCCAGGGAACCCGCATGAAGTCGGCGCTGCCGAAACTCCTGCACCCGCTCGGCGGCGTGCCGATCGTCGGCCACGTGCTGGCGACCGCCCGCTCGCTCGACGCCGGGCACGTCATCGCCGTGGTCCGCCACGAGCGCGACCGCCTCGTCGAGGCCATCGAGTCGGAGCTCCCCGGTGCGACCATCGTCGACCAGGACGAGGTGCCCGGCACCGGTCGCGCGGTGGAGCAGGCGCTCCTGGCGCTGCCCGACGACTTCGACGGCGACGTCCTCGTGGTCAACGGCGACGTCCCGTTGCTGAACGCCGCCACGCTCACCACGCTCATCGAACGCCACCGCAACCACGACGTCGCGGCGACGATCCTCTCGGCCATGCCCGACGACGCGACCGGGTACGGACGCATCATCCGCACCGAGGCCGGGGCACTCGACTACATCGTCGAGCAGAAGGACGCGACCGACGCCGAGCGAGCCGTCAACGAGATCAACGCCGGGGTCTACCTCTTCGGCGTGAGCCAGCTCCGCGACGCGCTCGCCGAGGTCACCACCGACAACGCCCAGGGGGAGAAGTACCTCACGGACGTCATCGGCCTCCTGCGGCGCGCGGGCTCCGAGGTATCGGCGCTCTCGGTGAGCGACTCCTGGCTGGTCGAGGGCATCAACGACCGCGCCCAGCTGAGCGCCGCCGCGGCCAAGCTGAACGCCCTCCTCGTGCGCGCCTGGCAGCTCGCCGGCGTGACCGTCCAGGACCCGGCCACAACGTGGATCGACATCAAGGCGCGGCTGCACGCCGACGTCACTCTGCTTCCCGGGACGCAGATCCTCGGCGCGACGGTCGTCGAGTCCGGTGCGACGATCGGTCCGGACACGACGCTCATCGACACCGAGGTCGGCGCTGGTGCGCGCGTCCGCCGCACGGACGCGACGCTGTCGGTCATCGGTGCCGGCGCCGAGGTCGGGCCGTTCGCCTACCTGCGACCCGGCACGGTGCTCGGCGAGCGCGGCAAGATCGGCACCTTCGTGGAGACGAAGAACGCGCAGATCGGTGAGGGCAGCAAGGTCCCGCACCTCAGTTACATCGGCGACACCGAGATCGGCGTCGAGTCGAACGTCGGTGCCGGCACGATCACCTCGAACTACGACGGTGTGCACAAGCACCGCACGACCATCGGATCGCACGTCCGCACCGGCGCGCACAACACGCTCGTCGCCCCGGTCAGCGTCGGCGACGGCGCATACTCCGGTGCCGGCACCGTCATCCGCAAGGACGTCCCGGCAGGGGCGCTCGCGTTGACGGTCGCGCAGCAGCGCAACGTCGAGGGCTGGGTCGAGCAGAAGCGCCCGGGTACGGCGGCTGCGACGGCTGCCGGCGCTGCCTCGGCGGCACCGACCGTGGATGCCGTGTCGGACGACACGGCTGCGGCTGGTAACGTCGACTCGTGAGTGAGGCCGGAGGATTCCGGCAGAAGGCAGGGTCTGTGTCAGGCATCACGGCGGACAACAAGAAGCAGCTGGTTCTCGTCTCCGGACGAGCCCACCCGGAACTCGCCGAGGCGATCGCGGCGGAGCTCGACTCCGAGCTCCTCCCCACCGATGCCAGGACCTTCGCCAACGGCGAGATCTACGCCCGGTACGACGAGAGCATCCGCGGCACCGACGTCTTCGTCATCCAGTCGCACACCGCTCCGATCAACGAGTGGCTCATGGAGCAGCTCATCATGGTCGACGCGGCCAAGCGGGCGAGCGCCAAGCGCATCACCGTGGTCGCCCCGTTCTACCCGTACGCGCGCCAGGACAAGAAGGGTCGCGGCCGCGAACCGATCTCCGCCCGCCTCGTCGCCGACCTCTTCAAGGCCGCCGGTGCCGACCGCATCATGTCGGTCGACCTCCACGCCGCGCAGATCCAGGGCTTCTTCGACGGTCCCGTCGACCACCTCTTCGCGATGCCGGTCCTCCTCGAGCACTTCCGCGCCAAGCTCGACGCGTCGACGCTGACGGTCGTCTCGCCCGACATGGGCCGCGTCCGCGTGGCCGACATCTGGAGCGACAAGCTCGGTGCACCACTCGCCATCATCCACAAGCGCCGCGACCCGCTGGTCCCCAACCAGGTCAGCGTCCACGAGATCGTCGGCCAGGTCGAGGGCCGGGTCTGCCTGCTCGTCGACGACCTGATCGACACCGGACGCACGATCGTCAAGGCGGCCGAGGCGCTCAAGAACGCCGGCGCGATCGGCGTCGTCGTCGCGGCCACCCACGCGGTCTTCTCCGACCCGGCGGTGGAGCTCCTGCAGAGCGACGCCATCGACTCCGTCGTCGTCACCGACACGCTCCCGGTCGACGAGGCCAAGCGCTTCGACAAGCTGACCGTCCTCTCGATCGCGCCGCTCATCGCCCGCGCGATCCACGAGGTCTTCGACGACGGCTCCGTGACGAGCATGTTCGACGGCGCCGCGTAGCCCGTCACCTTCCGCTGGTACGCAGAACGCCCGGTCCGAACTCGGACCGGGCGTTCTGCGTCTGCAGGCCGTGGGTTAGTGGCTCGAGCCCGCCTGCTCGACCTCACTGCGGTCGCCCGACCAGAGGGTGTGGAACGTGCCGTCGAGGTCGACGCGCTTGTAGGTGTGCGCTCCGAAGAAGTCGCGCTGGCCCTGGACGAGCGCTGCGGGCAGACGCTCGGCGCGGAGGCCGTCGTAGTACGACAGCGACGACGAGAACGCCGGCGAGGGGATGCCCGCCTGGGCGGCCGCGACGACCACGCGGCGCCAGCTGTCCTGCGCCTCAGCGACGGCGTCGCTGAAGTAGGGCGCCGTCACGAGGGCGACCAGCTCGGGGTTCTCCTCGTAGGCCTCGGTGATGCGGTTGAGGAACTGCGCACGGATGATGCAGCCGCCGCGCCAGATCTTCGCGATCTCGCCCTTCTTGATGTCCCAGCCGTACTGCTCGGCACCGGCGACGATCTCGTCGAAGCCCTGCGAGTAGGCGATGATCTTCGACGCGTAGAGCGCCTGGCGCACGTCCTCGACGAACTGGTCGGGGTCGGCGACGGTCCACTCCTCGGAGGGACCGGCGAGTTCGCGGGCCGCTGCGCGCTGCGCCGGCTTCGACGACAGCGAACGGGCGAACACGGCCTCTGCGATGCCCGACACCGGGATGCCGAGGTCGAGTGCCGTCTGCACGGTCCAAGCGCCGGTGCCCTTGGCGCCGGCCTGGTCGAGGATGACGTCGACGAGCGGCTGCCCGGTCTTCGCGTCGACCTGCTTGAGGACCTCGGCGGTGATCTCGATCAGGTAGCTCTCGAGCGTGCCGCGGTTCCACTCGGCGAAGATCTCCGCGATCTCTGCCGGCGACTTGCCGGTGCCGCGACGGATGAGGTCGTAGGCCTCGGCGATGAGCTGCATGTCCGCGTACTCGATGCCGTTGTGGATCATCTTGACGAAGTGGCCGGCGCCGTCGGTGCCGACGTGGGTGACGCAGGGCTCACCCTCGGCGATCGCGGCGATCGACTTGAGGATGGGGCCGAGGGTCTCCCACGCTTCGGCGGAGCCGCCCGGCATGATCGACGGTCCCTTGAGGGCGCCCTCCTCGCCGCCGGAGATACCGGCGCCGACGAAGTTGATGCCGGTCTCGCGGACGGCCTTCTCGCGGCGGATGGTGTCGGTGAAGAGTGCATTGCCGCCGTCGACGATGATGTCGCCGGGCTCGAAGACCTCGGTGAGCTGCTGGATGACGGCGTCGGTGCCCTTGCCCGCCTGCACCATGATGATCGCGGTGCGTGGCTTCGAGAGCGACGCAGCGAACTCCTCGATGGTCTTCGACGCGACGAAGCCGGCCTCGGGGTGCTCGCTCACGAGCAGGTCGGTGCGTTCGGGGGAGCGGTTGTACACGGCGACCGTGTTGCCCTCGCGGCTCGCCAGGTTGCGCGCGAGGTTGCTGCCCATGACGGCCAGACCGACGACGCCGATGTTGGCGCGAGCTTCGGCGGTGTTCACCATGTGGTTCTCCTTCAGAGTGGGTGATGCGGGAAGCGTTCCGAGTGCTCAGGAGTCGACGGGGCGGCTGCAGGACAGCGGCGACACCCTCGTCGATCCGGGCACGGCCCGTCCTGCAACCGTAGCAAAGGGAGGTGTCGCTCCACCGCTCAATGACCTCGCGTGCAGGTGAGGTCCCAGCGGACCGTGCGGGGGTGTCCGGTATCGTGCTGTGCGGGTCGGACGAGCCGGCCGCCCGGCCGTCGGCCGGAGACCACAGGGGGTTCCGTGTGAATGCACTGCTCGTCGTCGTCATGGGCGTGTCCGGGTCAGGGAAGAGCACGACCGGAGTGCTGATCGCCGACCGGCTCGGGGTGCCCTTCGTCGACGCCGACGCCCTGCACCCGCTCGAGAACGTGCGGAAGATGGCCGCCGGAACCCCGCTCGAGGACCCCGACCGCTGGCCCTGGCTGGCCCTCGTGGGCAAAGCCCTCGCCGACGCCTCGGACACGGGCCTCGTGATGGCCTGCTCCGCACTCCGGCGGGCCTACCGGGAGGCGATCCTCGCGGAGGCGCCCGGGGTGCGGTTCGTGCTCCTGCACGGCTCGCGCGAGGTGCTCGGACGCCGGATGGAGGGCAGGAGCGGTCACTTCATGCCGCCATCGCTCCTCGACTCGCAGTTCGCGCTCCTCGAAGACCTGGACGCCGACGAGCCGGGGTTCGTCGTCGACGTCGATGCCACCGTCGACGAGATCGTGGACGAGGCGGTCGCGGGCCTCAGCGCGGTGCGATAGACTCTCCCACTGAACTTCGGCGAGGGAAGCGGCCCGTGGCAGCTTCCGTGATCGACGCGGTGGTCTGGCTTCCGGCTTTTCCTCACGCAGATACGCGTTCGAGTTGACTCATCCATTCCGCCGCGCATCGTCGCGGCACGACCAACCGGGTGCAAGACCCGTGAGGAGAACATCATGTCCGATGACCTGAAGGTCACCGCGGAACTCCGCGAATCGTTCGGCAAGGGCGCAGCCCGCAAGCTCCGTGCCCTCGGCAAGATCCCGGCCGTGCTCTACGGCCACGGCACCGAGCCCGTGCACGTCTCGCTGCCCGGCCACCAGATGCTGCTCATCCTCCGCAAGTCCAACGCGGTGCTCGAGCTCGACATCGCCGGCAAGGGCCAGCTCGCGCTGGTCAAGGACGTCCAGAAGGACCCCGTGCGCCAGATCATCGAGCACCTCGACCTCATCGTGGTCAAGAAGGGCGAGAAGGTCCAGGTCGACATCCCCGTGACCATCGAGGGCGAGTCCGCCGCCGGCACCATCCTCAACCAGGACGCCACCACGGTGAGCCTCGAGGTCGAGGCGACCCACATCCCCGAGCGCGTCACCGTCAGCGTCGAGGGCCTCGAAGAGGGCGCCCAGATCCTGGCCGGCGACCTCGAGCTCCCGAAGGGCGCTTCGCTCATCACCGAGGCCGACGTCCTCATCGTGGCGATCACCGTCCCGGCCGCTCCGGCGGACGAGGAGACGGAGGCCGCTGAGGCCGCCGCCGAGGAGACCGCAGCCGAGGCCGCGGAGTAGTCACCACTCCAGCAGACGAACCTGTCGCCCGCCCGCCCCGATAGTCTCGGTGCATGGCAGGCGGCAGGTTCGCTCGGTTTCTGGCCGGTCTCACCGGTCGGGCCGAGGCGTTCGATCAGGAAGGCAGCATGGCTGCAGACACGTGGCTCATCGTCGGGCTCGGGAACCCGGGCGAGCAGTATGCCCGCAACCGGCACAACGTCGGGCAGATGGTCCTCGACGAGCTCGCGAAGCGCATCGGCGGAACCTTCAAGACCCACAAGGGCAACGCGCGCGTGGCCGAGGGGCGGCTCGTGCCGGGCGGCCCGAAGCTCGTCCTCGGCAAGCCCAACAGCTACATGAACCTCTCCGGCGGCCCCACCGCAGCGCTCGCCCAGTTCTTCTCCGTCGACCCCGACCACGTCATCGCCGTCCACGACGAGCTCGACATCCCGTTCGACTCGATCAAGCTCAAGCAGGGCGGCGGGCACGGTGGGCACAACGGCATCCGCGACATCGCCTCAGCGCTGAAGACCCCCGAGTTCCTGCGCGTCCGCGTCGGTATCGGGAGGCCGCCGGGTCGTCAGGACGCCGCCGACTTCGTCCTCAAGGACTTCGCGGGAACCGAGCGGGAGCAGCTTCCCATGCTGGTCTCCGACGCGGCCGATGCGGTCGAGCTCCTCGTGACCGAGGGCCTGTTGGCTGCACAGACCCGGTTCCACGGCGCCTGACGCCCGCTCAGCCGAGCGGTGAGCGGACGCGTCGGGCATGGCGCGCACCGGCGCCGACGAGCACCGCGCCCACCAGGAGCAGTCCGCTGATGAGCAACGCGATGGAGAGCGGGATCTCGGCTCCCGTCCGGACCAACGGCGCCTGCGGTTCGAGCGGCGCGACCCGCCACACGATGCCGAGCGAGGTGTGGAGCGCCCCTGTCGAGACACGGGGTGCGTCCGGGAGCGGCAGGCGACCGGGGTCGGCCGAGGTCACCGACCCGGTGGCGGCGTGGTCCGATGCGCGCGAGTATCCGGTCAGGACCGCCTCGAACGTGTGGGCGAACGAGCCGACGTCGAGCGCGGTGGGTGTCAGGACGAGCGGCTCGGTGCTGGTGCAGACCGTCGAGGCACCAGGCTCGATGAGCTCGCTGCTGCAGGTGAGGCGGGTGTCCGGCGTCTCCGCGAGGGTGATGTCGCCCAGCGCGTTCTCGCCGGTGTTGGTGACCGTCGCGATGACGCGCAAGCGGTCACCGGGGTCGGTCGTGACGGTCTCGCCCCCGACCGGAACCCACGATCCATCGGCACCCTGGATCTCGAGGCGGACGGTGCCCTCCACGGCCAGCGCGGGGACGAGCAAGCGGTAGGTGGTCTCGTCCGTGCTGCTGAGCCCGGAGGCGGTCTGTTCCACGCGGACGATGGCCTCGCCGGACTCGACGGTCACGGTGCTCACGCAACTCCAGTGGCCGGACGGGTCCACGGTGGTCTCACACAGGGTCTGGCCCTCGCCGTCGCGCACGGTGATGTCGGCGCCCGGCTCGCCCGTACCGGCAGAGGTCGGTCGCGAGGACTCCACGAGGGTGACGGATGCCGGGCTCTCGATCGCGACCCGGTCGATGGCGGTCAGGGCCGGCTGCGAGCCGAGGTCGAGCCCGCGGACGGCGTCACCCGCCACGGCGACGGTCAGTGCGCCGCGAGCGACCGGTGTGGCGTCGACCTCGATCGTGCAGGACTCCTCGCCCGCCGCGAGGTCGCCGGTGAACGCGATGTCGGCCCCGGACGCCGGAGCGGTCACCTCCGCCGAGCAGCTCGCGGTCACTCGCGGATCGGCGGCGACCGCGAGTCCACCGGGCAAGGCCGTCCGCACGGACCAACCGGCCTTCGCGGCGAGATCCGGGGTGTTGCGCACGACGAAGCGGAGACGGATCGTCTCACCGACGACAGCAGTGTCCTGCGACAGCTCGACATCGAGGGTCGGGGTCACGTCGATGATGCTCAGATCGTCGAAAGCGTGATCGTTCCCGAATCCACCGCCATGCTCGTTGCGCATGACGACACCGATCGCTGCCGCGTCCACCAGCATCGAGGCATCCGCGGTGAAGTGCCCGGCTCGAGCGGAGACGCCGCCGTGGCTGAACGAATCGGCACGGTCATCCGTGCACGGGTCGATCGCCTGCTCGGACACCGGGTGTTCGACGCCGTCGGGGGTCCGCAGCGCGAGCTGCAGCGCGGTCGGGACCGTTGCGAAGCAGTTCAGGGATGCGACGTTCACGGAGGCGGTCAGGAAGCGGCCGGAACCGGTCGCGAGTGGGACCAGTGTGGTCGTCTCCAGTTCGACCGCGCCGTCTGGACCGTTCGTCTGGGTATAGGCCGCAACGGCGGAGTTGGTCCCCGGATCGGTGCCGTTGAGGATACCCAGCACCCCGGCAAGGGCTCGGACGTGCGCCAGGGCGCTCGGAACGTCCAGGCAGTCACCGGGCTCGGCGCCCGTTATCGAGGCGGACAGGATGAAGCCGTTGCACGCCGCTCGGTCCGTCCAGAAATCGTCGGCGTCGAATTGCAGGTCCGAACGGCCCAGGTAGTCGCGGACCGACATGGGCGTACCGGTGTCGGGTGCGCGTTCGAAGTCCTCGTGGAAGACCTCACCGCGTGGAGTACCTGCTGCGTCAGTCGGTGGCTCGGAGGCCGTCGCTCCTGCCGGTGCCGGTTGGATCATCGAGAGGGTCCAACCGACCGCCAGCACGAGTGTCGTGGTCAGGATCGGACGGAGTGGGCTGGTCGAAACGCGCATGCAGCATCCCAAGAAATCATCGGATGGGGGAGGCCGCCAGCGTAGCAGTGCTGGTCTTCTGGGATATCAGACGATCGAGGGATGGAAGTCCGATGAAATGGGAGCCGACGGCTCAGGCGCGCACGTACCGCGAGAGCAGGAGGTCGTCCGATCGCAGGAGGTGCTGCAACCGCATCGGTCGCGGTGCTTCGGACGCGGGACCCGCGGAGACCCGGACACTCTCCCCGCCGACGAGCGACGGACTGATCGTCAGACAGAGTTCGTCGACGGCGTCAGCGGCGATGAACGAGCCGAAGAGTGCCGGACCACCCTCGCACAGGATCTGCCGCAGACCGCGGTCGGAGAGCGTCTCGACGACACGCGCCGGTTCGACGTGTTCGTCGCCGCACGCCACCACGTCGGCGACCGCCTCGAGTGCCGCGCGTTTCGCGGGGTCGGCGCGGTCGGTCGTCACGACGAGCGGCCGGACCGGTGCCTGGGTGAAGACCTCGGAGCGGAGATCGAGGTCGAGCGAGCCCGACACGATCGCGAACACCGGGTGCAGGGGGAGGTCGTGGTCGTCGCGCCACGTCGCGGCGTCGACGTCGAGCCGCATGGCACCGTAGCCCTCGTCGCGTACGGTCCCGGCACCGACGAGCACGACGTCGGAGAGTCGACGCAGGATGTCGAACACGGTCTTGTCGGCCGGGCCGCCGAGGCCGCCGGAGACGCCGTCGACGGTCGCTCCACCGTCCAGGCTCGTCACGAAGTTCACGCGGACGGTCGTGGCGGAGCGGTCCTCGACGGTGTAGGCCGCCACGAGCTCGTCGACCGACAGCGGTCGGTCCTGCGCGGGGACCAGGCTCGTGATGCTGGGGGTGCTCATGTGACTCCTCGGGGGTTCCGGATCAGACGTTGTGGACGGGCGCCACCGGTGCGCGGAAGCCGAGGATCGCCTCGGTCATCCGCACGGCCGCGATCGACTCGGGCACGGCGTGCATCCGCACGATGCGGGCGCCGAGGAGGATGCACGCCGCAGCGGACACCAGTGACCCCTCGAGACGTTCCGACTTCGGGCGGTCGAGGGACTCGCCGATGAAGTCCTTGTTGGAGACCGCGGCGAGCGTCGGCAGCCCGAGCGCGGCGATCTCGTCGAACCGTCGGGTGAGTTCGAGCGTCTGCACGGTGTTCTTGTTGAGGTCGTGCCCGGGGTCCACGATGAGCCGTGACTCGGGGACGCCGTGCGAGAGCGCGAGGTCGACGCGGGCCGCCAGGAAGGCGGCGACCTCACCGGCGACGTCGTCGTAATGGGGGCGGGGATGCGGCTGCCTCGGCCTGGCCAGACTGTGCGTGATGACGAGGGTGGCCTCGCTCGCGGCGACGACGTCCGCGAGCGCCGGGTCGTGGATCCCCGTCGTGTCGTTGATGACGGAGGCGCCCGCCGCGATGCAGGCCGCCGCCACCTCGGGGCGGAAGGTGTCGACGGAGATGACGACGTCGCTCCGTGCGGCGAGCGCCTCCACGACGGGGAGCACGCGGTCGATCTCCTCGGCGGTGGGGATCTCCGGCCCGGGGGCGAACTTGGCTCCGCCGATGTCGACCCAGTCGGCGCCCTGTTCTGCGGCGGTCACGGCGGCGTCGACGGCTCGGTCCAGTGAGAACGTCGCGCCCTGGTCGAAGAAGGAGTCCGGGGTGCGGTTGATGATCGCCATGACCGCGACCTGCTTCGAGAAGTCGAACGTCCGCGCTCCGATCCGGCGGATCGGTTGGCGGATCGGGGGGAGCGGGAAGCCGCCGGTCCGTTCGGGGTGTCGGTCTGACCGGGGCTCCGTGCTCGTCATGGGTCAATCATGACGCGTCCGGCGCGAGAGGATGCCGCGTGACGCGTCGTCCGCAGCCGATTGACAGCGGTGGCCGGTGGGCGATGGGGTCATGGGTGTCGGTGGCTCGGCGTAGGCTGTCCCGGTGACGCTTCAGGGTTTGACTCACGCGCTTCGGCGCGCCGCAACGATCGACGATGCCCTCGCGTACGCGGGCAAGAGCGCGGACTTCTCCGTGATCGACGGGCTGCGTGCACCGCTCCTCGCGGCGCTCATGGACGAGCGCGGTCGGCAGGGTGCCGCCCAGGCGGCCCTCGTCGTCACCGCGACCGGCCGCGACTCCGAGCGGCTCCGCTCCGCGCTCAGCGACCTCATGCCAGAGGCCGAGATCGTCGAGTTCCCGGCCTGGGAGACCCTGCCACACGAGCGCCTCAGCCCGAGCGCCGAGATCGTCGGCCGACGCCTGGAGGCGCTGCGGCGGCTCGGCGCCTGGACGGGGGAGCGGCCGTTCCTCCTCGTCGCGTCGGTGCGCGCCGCGCTGCAGCCCGTGGCCGACAACCTCACCGAGACCGCTCCGATCGAGCTCGTCCAGGGCGGTCGCGGACACGACCTCGCCGCGATCGCGCTGCGACTCGTCGAACTCGCGTACACCCGGGTCGACATGGTGTCGCGGCGTGGTGAGTTCGCGTTGCGCGGTGGCATCCTCGACGTCTTCCCGCCGGTCGCCGACCACCCGTACCGGGTCGAGTTCTTCGGCGACGAGGTCGACGGCATCCGGGCGTTCTCGGTCGCCGACCAGCGTTCGCTGCCCGAGCCGGTCGACGCGATCCGACTGCCGCCGTCCCGTGAGCTGCTCCTCAGCCCGGCCGTCCGGCAGCGCGCCGCGGAGATGCAGCACGAGTTCCCGAGCCTCACCGGGATCCTCGAGAAGATCGCGGAGGGCATCGCGGTGGAGGGCATGGAGTCGCTCTCCCCGGCCCTCGTCGACCGCCTCGTCCCGATCACCCATTACCTGCCGGATGGAGCGGCCATCGCCGTCGTCTCACCGGAGCGCGTCGTCACGAGGTCGATCAGCCTCGCCGAGACGAACCGCGAGTTCCTCGCCGCCGCATGGAGCGCCGCGACCGTCGGTGCGAACGCGCCGATCGACCTCGCCTCCGGCGACTTCATCTCGCTGGGCGCCCTGAAGGAGTCCGTCACCTTCAGCGCTCCCGGCCAGCCGGCGCCCGACCACCCGTGGTGGACGTTCAGCGGATTCCGCGCCGGCCCCGACGTCGAGACGCTCCCGGAGCACCTCGAACTCGATGAGCTCCTCACCGTCACGGTCGACGGCGACACCGTGCCGAGCTTCCACGGCAACGTCGAGGGCGCCATCGAACACGTCGCCGACCGCATCCGCGAGGGGTGGACGGTCATCGTCGCCGCCCGTGGGGTCGGTCTCGTCGAGCGTGCGGCGGACGTCCTCGCCGAGCACGAGATCGCGGCCCGCATGGTCGACGAGCTGCCGGCCGCCCCGGAGCCCGGGGTCGCCTATCTGCTGCAGGCCGACGTCGAGGGCGGCTTCGAGCTGGAGACGTCGAAGCTCATGCTGCTCGGCGAGACCGAGTTCTACGGACGCACCGCCGGGTACGACTCGCGCCTGGTCAAGAAGCTCGCCACCCGACGCAAGAACGTCGTCGACCCGATGCAGCTCCGGTCCGGCGACTTCGTCGTGCACCAGACCCACGGCATCGGCAAGTTCGTCGAGATGACCCGGCGCGAGGTCTCGAGCGGTGGACGCAACCCGGTGAAGAGCACCCGCGAGTACCTCGTGCTCGAGTACGCACCCTCGAAGCGCGGCTACCCGGGCGACAAGCTGCTCGTCCCCACGGACCAGCTCGACCTCCTCACCCGCTACGTGGGCGGCGAGGCTCCGCAACTCAGCAAGATGGGCGGCAGCGACTGGTCGCAGGCGAAGAGCAAGGCGCGCAAGGCCGTCCGCGACATCGCCGTCGAGCTGGTCAAGCTCTACTCGGCGCGCATGGCGTCGAAGGGGCACGCCTTCGGTCCAGACACCCCGTGGCAGCGCGAGCTCGAGGAGGCGTTCCCGTTCGCGGAGACCCCCGATCAGCTGCAGACCATCGACGAGGTCAAGGCCGACATGGAGCGCGAGATCCCGATGGACCGCCTCCTCTCCGGCGACGTGGGGTTCGGGAAGACCGAGGTCGCCGTCCGTGCCGCGTTCAAGGCCGTCCAGGACGGCAAGCAGGTCGCGATGCTCGTGCCGACCACCCTGCTCGTCAAGCAGCACTTCGAGACCTTCCAGGAGCGGTTCGCCGGGTTCCCCGTGCACCTGCGGCCGCTCAGCCGGTTCCAATCCGACAAGGAGGCGCGGGAGGCGCTCGCCGGACTCGCCGACGGCACGGTCGACGTCATCATCGGGACGCACCGTCTGCTGACCGACAAGGTGCACTTCAAGGACCTCGGCCTCGTCATCATCGACGAGGAGCAGCGGTTCGGTGTCGAGCACAAGGACGCCCTCAAGAAGCTGAAGACGAACGTCGACATCCTGGCCATGAGCGCGACCCCGATCCCGCGCACGCTCGAGATGGCGGTCACCGGCATCCGGGAGATGTCCACGCTTGCGACGCCACCGGAGGACCGCCACCCGATCCTGTCCTTCGTCGGTCCGTACAACGGCAAGCAGGTCGGTGCGGCGATCCGGCGCGAGCTCCTGCGCGAGGGCCAGATCTTCTTCGTGCACAACCGGGTCTCGTCCATCAGCCGCGTCGCGGCGGACCTCGCGGAGCTCGTCCCCGAGGCGCGCATCGCCATCGCCCACGGGCAGCTCGGCGAGGCCGCGCTCGAACAGGTCGTGGTCGACTTCTGGGAGCGCCGTTTCGACGTCCTCGTCTGCACGACGATCATCGAGACCGGCCTCGACATCTCGAACGCGAACACGATCATCATCGACCGCGCCGACAAGTACGGCCTGAGCCAGCTGCACCAGCTGCGGGGTCGCGTCGGCCGCGGTCGCGAGCGCGCCTACGCGTACTTCCTGTACGACGAGCACAAGCCGCTCTCCGAGACCGCCCACGACCGGCTCTCGACCATCGCGGCGAACAACGAGCTCGGCAGCGGCATGCAGGTCGCCCTGAAGGACCTCGAGATCCGCGGCGCGGGCAACATGCTCGGCGGCGAGCAGGCCGGCCACATCGCGGGCGTCGGCTTCGACCTCTATCTGCGCATGATCGGCGAGGCCGTGTCCACCTTCCGTGGCGACGTCGCCGAAGGGCAGACCGAGCTCCGGCTCGAACTGCCCGTCGACGCACACATCCCCGAGGAGTACGTCGACAGCGAGCGGCTGCGGCTGGAGGCCTACCAGAAGCTGTCGGCCGCGTCCGGACCTGCGGCCAAGGACGGCCAGATCGACCTCGTGATCGACGAACTCGCCGACCGATACGGCGAGCCGCCGGCGCAGGTGAGTACGCTCATCGCCGTGTCGCGGCTCCGTCAGCGTGCGCAGCGCTCGGGACTCAGCGACCTCATCGCCGTCGGACCGAACCTGCGGGTCACGCCCGCCGACCTCCCCGACTCCATCCAGACGCGGCTGCGACGCATGTATCCCGGCGCGAAGTACCTGGCCCAGACGAATACCGTCATCGTGCCGTTGCCGCGCGTCGGCGACGAACCGCTGGCCGACACCGACCTCATCGCCTGGGTGCAGCAGTTCCTGAACGCGATCTACCCGCTGCCGGAGGGCTCGACGTCGTCCTAGCGGGCAGCCGCAGATGGGCCCGCGGGACGACAGCGTCGGTACCCGCGGCCGATCCGACGGTCGTCGTCCATCCCTAGCGTGGAGGGATGAAGAAGTTCCTCCGCATCGTCCTCACCGGGATCGCAGCGCTCGTCGCGCTCGTGCTCGCCGGGCTCCTCACGACCACCATCGTCAACACCGCCGCATCGGCCTCTGAGGCCACGCGCATCGAGGAGTACGGGCAGCGGGTCGAGGTCGACGGCAAACGCATGAACGTGTCGATCACGGGGGAGGGTGATCAGACGATCGTCCTCCTGCCCGGCTTCGGCACCGGTTCGCCCGTGCTCGACTTCTCGCCGCTCGTCGGGGAGCTCTCGTCGTCGTACCGGGTGGTCGTGGTCGAGCCCTTCGGATACGGGCTGAGCGACCAGACCGACGTGCCGCGAACGACCGAGAACATCGTGTCCGAGATCCACGAGGCGGTCGCCGGGCTCGGCATCGACCGGTACGTGTTGATGGGGCACTCCATCGCGGGAATCTATGCGCTGGACTACGTCGAGCGGTTCCGCGGCGAGGTGACGGCGTTCGTCGGCATCGACAGCAGCGTGCCCGATCAGCCGGGCATGGATGCCGCGCTGCCGGTCGACGCCCTGCGTGCGGCGAAGGCACTCGGCATCACCCGGCTCGTCACGGCGCTGTCGGGCGACCCGTACCCGGATCCGCCGTACGACCAGCACACGCGTGAGCAGCTCGGGATGATCTCGCTGCGCAACACCTCGAGTGCGACGTCCTCGGACGAGATGTCGCGCATCGCGGCGAACTTCCGAGCGGCGAAGGGGAAGACCTTCCCGGCAGACCTCCCGGTGCTGCTCTTCGCCCAGCGGGACAACCCGACGGTGGAGGGGTGGCTGCCGCTCCATGAGGAGCAGGCTGCGAGCGTCGACCGAGGAGAGGTCGTGCCGCTCGACGCCGACCACTACTTGCACCACACGAAGTCCCGCGAGATCGCGGCGGACGTCGACCGCTTCGTCACGGCTCCAGGCGTCGGGTAGCCGGTCGCCGGGCCCGGCCGTCGGCCTGCGGACGGACGTATGCTGGTGCCCACGATCCCGTCGAGTCGGAGGAACCCATGGCGACCAGCATCCGGACGAAGCAGGAGCCGAAGGTGGTCGTGGCCGACGCCGTGGCCCGGCTCCGACAGACCTTCGACCGCGGCACCACGAAGCCCGTCGCCTGGCGGCTCCGCCAACTCCGTGCGTTGAAGCAACTGCTCCTCGAACGCGGCGGCGAGCTCGAGCGGGCGCTGGCGACCGACCTGGGCAAGAGCGGCACCGAGGCGCAGATCACCGAGATCGGGCTCCTCGTCGGCGAGATCGACCACACGCTGAAGCACCTGAAGCGCTGGGTGCGGCCCCGACGCGTCGCGGTGCCGCTCACCCTCGCCCCGGCGTCGGCATCGGTCGTGGCGGAGCCCGTCGGCGTCGTCCTCGTCATCGGCCCGTGGAACTATCCGGTCCAGCTCTGCATCGGTCCCGTCATCGGGGCGCTCGCCGCGGGTGACGCGGTCCTGCTGAAGCCGAGCGAGCTCGCCCCCGCCACGAGCGCCGCACTCGCGCGCCTCCTCCCGGAGTACCTCGACGACCGTGCCGTCGCGGTGGTCGAGGGCGATGCGGAGGTCGCCACCGCCCTCCTCGCCGAGCGGTTCGACCACATCTTCTACACGGGTGGAGCCGCCGTGGGCAAGGTCGTCGCCCGGGCCGCGGCGGAACATCTGACCCCGATCACCCTGGAACTCGGCGGGAAGTCGCCGGTGTACGTCGACGACACCGTTGACCTCGCGGACGCGGCCCGCCGGATCGTCTGGGGCAAGCTCATGAACGCCGGCCAGACCTGTGTCGCCCCCGACTACCTGCTCGCGACGCGCTCGGTCGCCGATCGGCTCGTCCCGTACCTGCGCGACGCGATCGCGGCGCTCTACGGCCCTAACCCCGCCGACAGTGCCGACTACGGCCGCATCATCTCCGACAAGCACTTCGCCCGGGTCAGCGGTCTGCTCGACGGTCTCGAACCGGCCCTGGGCGGAGGGGCCGACGCCTCGGAGCGGTACATCGCCCCGACGGTCGTGAACGGCGTCGACGCTTCGGCGTCGATCATGCAGGAGGAGATCTTCGGTCCGATCCTGCCGATCCTCCACGTGTCCGGCCTCGAACAGGCCATCGCGCACATCCGGGCGGGGGAGAAGCCGCTCGCGCTCTACGTCTTCAGCGACGACCGCGCCACGCGGAAGCGGTTCACGCGCGACACCTCCTCGGGCGCGTTGGCGTTCGGCGTGCCGGCCGCGCACCTCCTCGTGCCGGGTCTGCCGTTCGGCGGTGTCGGGGCCAGCGGAATGGGCGCGTATCACGGTCGCCATTCCTTCGACACGTTCAGTCACGCGAAGGCGGTGTTCTCCAAGCCGCTGTCCCCGGACACGCTGTCGCTCGTCTACCCGCCCTTCACCGAAGCGCGCGACCGGATCGCGCGACTGATCTCGAAGACCGGCAGCACCGACGACCGCCGCCCGTGGGGAGCCCGTCGGTGAGCAGCGAGCCCGTCGGCGACACCTCCGCTGAGCGCCTCGTCGACGCCATGCGGCAGATCCGCGACCGTTGCGTCTGGACGCAGGGCATCGACCACGACATGCTCGTGCCGTACCTCATCGAGGAGAGCTACGAGCTCGTCGAAGCGGTCGAGGCCGGGACGCGCGACGAACTCGTCGAGGAACTCGGCGACGTGCTGTGGCAGGTCGTCTTCCACGCGGAGATCGCGTCCCGTGACGCCGATGCGCCGTTCGACTTCGACGACGTCGCCGAGGCCGTCACCCGCAAGATGGTCCACCGTCATCCGCACGTGTTCGGCGACGAAGCAGCGCCGACGCCGGAGGACGTGGTGCGCGTCTGGAACGCTGCGAAGGCCGAGGAGAAGGCGAAGCGCAGTAGCGCGCTCGAGGGGATCCCGCAGGGGATGCCGTCGCTCGCCCTCGCCGACAAGGTGCTGGGCAGGGCCGTGCCGCTCGGGGTGGGCCCGACGGTCGACGCTGATGTCGTGGACGACGAGGACGCCCTGGGGGAGCAGCTCCTCGCCGTGGTCGCTGCAGCACGGGCGAACGGGCTCGACGCGGAACGGGCGCTCCGGGGTGCCGTCCGTCGGTTGAGCGCGCGAGTGCAGGACGCCGAGCGTCCGGTGGCGTCACCGACCGACGGCTGAGCGAGGGGGGTCGCCGGGCGCCTGCTCACGGTGCCGGTTCCCCGCCATGCCAGAATTGAGGCATGGCAGCTCCAGTGAACCCGCCGCGCGGCATGCGCGATTTCCTCCCCGCCGACAAGGCCCGTCGGGAGCACGCGCTGGGCACCATCCGTCGGGTCTTCACCGCGCACGGTTTCGACGAGATCGAGACGCCGGTGGTCGAGGAGTACGACCGGCTGCACTCCGGGCTCGGCGGTGACAACGAGAAGATGGCGTTCAACATCCTCCGGCGCAAGCTCACCCCGGAGGCCATCGTGGCCGCGGCGGACAACCAGACCGAACTCACCGACCTCGGCCTGCGGTTCGACCTCACCGTGCCGCTTGCCCGGTTCTACGCGACGCACCGGGCTGAGCTCCCGCCGGTGTTCCGCTCGATCCAGATCGCGCCGGTCTGGCGCGGCGAACGGCCGCAGCAGGGCCGGTACCGCCAGTTCGTGCAGTGCGACATCGACATCATCGGAGAGTCGTCGAACCTCGCCGAGACCGAGCTCATCATCGCGACCCTCGGTGCGCTCGCGGAGCTCGGCATCACCGGCTGCAGCGTGCGGATCAACGACCGCCGACTCCTCATCGGCATGCTCGAGTCGCTGGGCTTCCCTGCCGACGAGCACGCGCAGGTGCTCATCACGATCGACAAGCTCGACAAGATCGGTCAGCAGGGCGTGGTCGCCGAACTGCGCGACCGTGGCGTCGACGCCACCGCCGTCGACGCGCTCGAGGCCTTCTTCTCCCGTCCACAGACGATGGAGTTCAACACCTTCGGCGAGCGGGCGATCCGCAAGGCGCTGCCGCTCGGTGCCGACGACGCCGTCGTCGCGGAGCTCGACGCACTCGGGAAGGCCGTCGCCGCGGCCACGTCCCTCCAGGGTCAGCCGGCCGACCCCTTCGCGAACCCGCTCGTGTTCGATCCCTTCCTGGTGCGGGGCATGGGGTACTACACGGGCGCCATCTTCGAGATCGCGCACCCCGACCTCGGGTACTCGCTCGGCGGCGGCGGTCGCTACGACGGCATGATCGGGCGTTTCCTCGGCCAGGACGTGCCGGCGGTCGGGTTCTCGATCGGCTTCGAGCGCATCGTCGACCTCATCGAGCTCCCCGCGGGCGCGGCCGCGGATGCCGTCGTGCTCGTGCACGACCGCGACGTGCCTCCCGTGACGCTCGTGGCGTTGAAGGCCAAGCTCGTCGCCCAGGGGCGTCGGGTGCGCCTCGAAGCCCGCGTGAAGAACCTCAAGGCCCTCCTCGACCGCGTGTCGGCAGACGGCTTCGGAGCCTTCGCGTTCGTCTCGGCCGACTCGACCCTCGAGTCGCTCGAGTTCAAAGCGCTCGACTGACGATTCCCGCACCCGCTTCGCGCTCCTCGGCGCGCTTCCGAGCCGCTGCCCAGCTCGTCGGTGCAGGATGGAGCATTCGGCCGGATCGCCTCCCTCGATCGATCCGTCCGCTCTGCCCCCGATCGAAGAACTGGTTCCCCCGATGAGCGTCATGGCCCCTGCAGCGCGCCCTCGGCGCGCGCCGGAGTCGACCGGTCCCACGCGCCGCCGGGTGAGCCTCGTACGGCGCCGGGCGACCACGCTCGCGCTGGCCGTCGGTGTCCCGCTCGCCCTGCTGACGGCCGCCCACGCCCTCGTCCCCGACATCCTCGGCCTCGGACTCGTCTGGGACAACGCCCTGCCGTGGACATGGGTCGTGCTGCCGGTGCTCTTCCTCGTCCTCCTCGTCGCCCGCACGCCGGGTGCCGTCATCGGTCTCCTCGCGCCGACGCTCGTCTGGGCCTTCCTGTTCGGCCCCGGCGTCGTCCCCATGGGTGACGCACGTTCGGCGGTCCCGGCCGAGGCCTCCCTCACGGTCGCCAGCCAGAACCTCGGGCCGGAGGGCGATCCCGCGGTCATCGCGGCCTCCCTCCAGGCCAGTGGGGCGGATCTCATCGCGCTCCAGGAGATCGAGGACCACGACCGCGAACCGCTCGCCGCGACGCTCGACGAGCAGTACCCGTACTCCGTGCTCACGGGGACGGTGGGTCTCTGGAGCCGCTATCCGATCGCCGACTCGGTCGGGCTGAAGCTCGGCCTCGACTGGTACCGGGCGATCAACGCCGTCGTCGACACCCCGTCCGGAGCCGTGAGCGTCTACGTGATCCACGCCGACTCCGCGCGTCCGGGTGCGCACGCCGAACGGGACGTGATGCTCGCGGAGTTGGCCGACACCGTCGCGGCGAACACCCGCGATCGGATAGTCGTCATGGGCGACTTCAACGCCTCCGCCTCCGACCGGGCGCTCGCCGCACTCCAGAGCGAGGTGTCGGAGCCCAATCAGAGTGAGGGCGGCTTCGGACTCACCTGGCCGGCCGGGACACCGCTCATGCGACTCGACCACGTCTTCGTCCGCGGCATGACCGCGACCCACAACGCCGTCGGCGACGCCGAGGGCAGCGACCACCACGGCATCGTGTCGAGCTTCCGGCTCGACCGCTGACCGCGCGCCTCGGGCGACGATCCGCGGCTCTGCGCCCGTTCAGCCGATGTCACTAGACTGAGCGCGGGCGGCCGTCGTACCCGTCCCACGTCCCAATCCCCACAAGGAGAACATCAGTGGCACTCATCGAGGCAGTAGGCGCTCGCGAAATTCTCGACTCCCGAGGCAACCCGACCGTCGAGGTCGAGGTGCTCCTGGAAGACGGCACGGTCAGCCGTGCAGCAGTCCCGTCCGGCGCATCGACCGGTGCGTTCGAAGCGTACGAGCTGCGTGACGGCGATGCCGCGCGTTACCTCGGCAAGGGTGTCGAGAAGGCGGTCGACGCCGTCCTCGACGAGATCGGCCCGGCACTCGAGGGCATCGAGGCGGACGACCAGCGCCTCGTCGACCACACCATGATCGAGCTCGACGGCACCGAGAACAAGAGCCGCCTGGGCGCGAACGCGATCCTCGGTGCGAGCCTCGCGGTCGCCCGTGCCGCTGCGGACTCCGCAGACCTGTCGCTCTACCGCTACGTCGGCGGCGCCAACGCCCACGTCCTCCCGGTCCCGATGATGAACATCATCAACGGTGGCTCGCACGCCGACACCGGCGTCGACATCCAGGAGTTCATGATCCTCCCGATCGGCGCTCCGAGCTTCCGTGAGGCGCTCCGCTGGGGCACCGAGACGTACCACACGCTCAAGGGCCTGCTGAAGTCGAAGGGCTTCGCGACCGGCCTCGGCGACGAGGGTGGCTTCGCCCCCGACTTCGAGCACAACCGTGCGGCCCTCGACTTCATCGTCGAGGCCATCGAGCAGGCCGGCTTCACGGTCGGCACCGACATCGCGCTCGGCCTCGACGTCGCCTCCAGCGAGTTCTACAAGGAGGGCGCGTACCAGTTCGAGGGCAAGGCGCTCAACAGCACCGAGATGACCGCGTACTACGCCGACCTCGTCGCGAACTACCCGCTCATCACCATCGAGGACCCGCTGGCCGAGGACGACTGGGCGGGCTACGCCCACCTCACCCCCGAGCTCGGCTCCAAGGTCCAGATCGTCGGAGACGACCTGTTCGTCACGAATCCGAAGCGTCTCGCCGACGGCATCGCCAAGGGTGCGGCGAACTCGCTGCTCGTCAAGGTCAACCAGATCGGGACGCTCACCGAGACGCTCGACGCGGTCTCCCTCGCGCAGCGCTCCGGCTACACGACGATCCTGTCGCACCGCTCCGGCGAGACCGAGGACACCACGATCGCCGACCTCGCGGTCGCCACGAACGCGGGCCAGATCAAGACCGGTGCGCCTGCGCGCAGCGAGCGGGTCGCGAAGTACAATCAGTTGCTGAGGATCGAAGAGGAGCTGGGCCAGGCAGCCGTCTACGCCGGCCGCAGCGCCTTCCCCCGGTTCACCGCCTAAGCATCGTCACCTGAAGGCTCTCAGGGGTGCCGATCGGCACCCCTGAGAGCCTTCGTCGTGTGCGGGAGGCGCCTGTGAAGAAGCCATCGATGCCGGCCGGCGGCGAGTCGAAGCCCACGCCGTCCGGCAGCGGAGCAGCGTCCTCCTCGTCCTCCGGCTCGTCGAAGCAACGACCGACGTCGAAGCCCCGATCGAGCTCCGCGGATGCCTCCTCCAAGCGCGCCTCCTCGTCGTCCAAGCGCCCGACTGGAGCCACCGCGAAGCCCGCGCGCTCCGCAGGCACAGCCCCGCGGTCGACGACGAAGGCACCGCGATCCGCGTCGGCCGGTTCCTCGGCACCGCGCTCGCGGACCGGCTCGACACGGACCGCCCCGGCACGCCAGTCGGACGCCGGCGGCTGGTTGCGGAGTCTGCGACTGTCCGGGTTCAGCGTCCTGCTCCTCGGGATCCTCGTGCTCGGGGTCGTCGTCCTGGCGCCGAACCTCAAGACCTTCCTCGAGCAGCGGCAGCAGATCGCCGCGCTGGAGGCCGGTGTCGCCGACACCCAGAAAAAGGTGGACGCGCAGCAGGCCGAACGCGAGCGCTGGAACGACCAGAGCTACGTCATGACGCAGGCACGCGACCGCCTGTTCTACGCCCTGCCCGGCGAGGTCAGCTACATCATCATCAACGACGTCGACCCGGCCTCGTTGCCCACCACCGAGACACCCGTGAGCGACACGCTCGTCGACTCGCAGTCCGACTGGCTCGACGGTCTGCTGTCCTCGCTCGTCGCCACCGGCTACTCGCCGGCCCCCGTCGCGACCGACACCCCCGTTCCCACGCAGACGACGCCTCCCGCCGGCGGCTGACGTCCGGACGCAGTGGTGAACCCGGCGATAATGGAACCATGAGCACCCCTCCTTTCGGCCCCGTCTCCGAGCGCGACGTCGAGATCGTGTCGGCGCAACTGGGACGCCCGGCCCGAAACGTCGTCGGCATCGCGGCGCGCTGTGTCTGCGGCGCCCCGACGGTCGTTTCCACCGCTCCTCGCCTGGCCGACGGCACGCCGTTCCCCACGTTCTACTACCTGACCCACCCGGCCGCCACGGCTGCGGTCTCCTCGCTCGAGGCGACCCAGGTGATGAACGAGTACAACGAGCTCTTGGCCGAGGACGAAGCGGTCCGCGCCGACTACGCCACCGCACACACGGCCTACCTCGCCGACCGCACCTCCATCGCCGAGGTCGCCGAGATCGACGGGATCTCCGCCGGAGGTATGCCGGTGCGGGTCAAGTGCCTCCACGCGCTCGTCGGCCACGCCCTCGCGGCTGGTCCGGGCGTCAACCCCATCGGCGACCTCGCGCTCGACCGCGCGAGCTGGAGCCCCGAGGTGTGCGCATGCGCGGACGGCCAGGCGGGGCAGGGATAGGCCCCGCACGCGACGGGGGTCGCCTGTGGGGGAGTGACGGTCCGCGACGCGGAGACCGTCGTCGTCCGCGCGGCCTCCGAGGTGCGCTGTCGGCGCTGTCCGTGGTGATCCTGGCGTTCCTGCTCGTGGGGACGCAGGCGCTCCCGGCGTCGGCGGACACGGTGCGCGACATGCAGTACTGGCTCGGCGACTACGGCTTCACGACGGCGTGGGAGACGACGAAAGGCGCCGGTGTCACCGTCGCCGTGATCGACACCGGCATCGCGAGCGGTCCTGCGGAGTTGACCGGTGCGGTCGCGGGTGGCGTCGACGTCTCCGGGCTCGGGAGTCCCGACGGCCGGACACCGGTGGGCTCCGAGGGGAGCGAGCACGGGACGTTGGTCGCCTCGATGATCGCCGGACGTGGTCGCACGGGCGGTGCCGGGGTCATCGGTGTGGCGCCAGAAGCGCGCCTGCTCTCCGTCTCGGTCGGGTTCGGCTCCGACGGGTCGGCCGTCGTCCCCTGGGACGATCAGATCGCGACCGCCGTCCGGTGGGCGGTGGACAACGGCGCCGACGTCATCAACATGTCGCTGACGCGCAACAGCCTCGACTGGCCGACGAGCTGGGACGACGCCTTCCTCTACGCCTTCTCGCACGACGTCGTCGTGGTGGCTGCAGCGGGTAACCGGGGGAGCGGGACGGTCGAGGTCGGTGCTCCGGCGACGATCCCGGGTGTGCTGACCGTCGCCGGTGTCGACCGCGCGGGGTCGGCGAGCTTCGACGCCTCGAGCCAGGGCATCACGATCGCCGTCGCTGCGCCGAGCGAGCAACTCGTCGGGGTGACGCCCGCCGGGTCCTACGTGCAGTGGCAGGGGACGAGCGGGGCGGCGCCGATCGTCTCCGGACTCGTGGCCCTCGTCCGCTCCGCCTGGCCGGAGCTCAGCGCCGCCGACGCCATCAAGCGCGTGACGGCAACGGCGAAGCAGGTGGGCGACTCCGCGCAGAGCCCCATTTACGGTGCAGGACTCATCGACGCCGCGAAGGCGGTCAGCGGTTCCGTCGGTCCGGCGGCGACCTCGCCGGAGCAGCAGCTGTCCGACTGGATCACGCTCTACCGACGGGCACCGCAGGTCCCCGATCCCGATCCGGGTGCCGAGCAGCCGTCGCCGACACCGGAGCCGGTACCCCCGGCGATCCCGGAGAACGAGGCCGTCGAGGTGCGCGCGAACCCGTTCCTCCCGACGCCGAGCACCCTGCTCTACGGCTCGCTGCCACTGGCGCTCCTCCTCGGAACTGGTAGCCTGGTCACGCTCGGTGTCATAGGCGCTACCAGGCATTTCAAGCGGGTGCTGCAGAAGTAGTACTCTGTTCCGATATTCTCAGACACTCATCTGAACCAATCGTCTTGACGTAGGAGATCGTTCGCCGTGCCCAAAATTCTGATCGTCGGTGGTGGTTACGCCGGGTTCTACACCGCATGGAAGCTCGAGAAGCAGCTTCGTCGTGGTGAGGCCGAAGTCACCATGGTCGACCCGCTGCCCTACATGACCTACCAGCCCTTCCTGCCGGAGGTCGCCGCCGGTTCCATCGAGCCGCGTCACGCGGTCGTCTCGCCGCGTCGCCACCTGAAGCACACCAACGTGATCACCGCCAAGGTCACGGGCATCAACCACGCCGAGAAGAAGGCGACCATCACGCCCGAGGTCGGTGAGCCCTGGGAGGTCGACTACGACATCATCGTCGTCACCGCCGGAGCCGTCTCCCGCACCTTCCCGATCCCCGGTGTCGCCGACACCGCGATCGGTCTCAAGACCATCGAAGAGGCCGTCGCGATCCGCGACCGCGTGCTCTCCAACTTCGACAAGGCCGCGAACCTGCCGGCCGGGCCCGAGCGCGACCGCCTGCTGACCTTCACGGTCGTCGGTGGCGGCTTCGCCGGTATCGAGGTCTTCGCCGAGCTGCGTTCGTTCGCGAGCTCGCTGCTGAAGTTCTACCCGCAGCTCTCCTTCGAGGACACGCACTTCCACCTCATCGAGGCCATGGGTCGCATCATGCCCGAGGTCAAGATCGAGACGAGCCACTGGGTCCTCAAGAACCTGGCCGAGCGCGGCGCGCTCGTGCACCTCGACACCCAGCTGCAGTCGGCGGTCGACGGCAAGATCGAGCTCTCGACCGGTGAGTCGTTCGAGTCCGACCTCATCGTCTGGACCGCCGGTGTCATGGCGAACCCGGGCGTCGTCCGTGGTGGCGACCTCCCCGTCGAGGAGCGCGGACGCATCAAGACCCGCGCCGACCTCCGCGTCGGCACCGACGACGACATCGTCGAGGGCGCTTGGGCGGCCGGCGACGTCTCCGCCGTCCCCGACCTCAGCGGTGGTGGCGTCGGTGGCTTCTGCGTGCCGAACGCTCAGCACGCCGTCCGTCAGGGCAAGCTCCTCGCGAAGAACATCACCGCGGTCCTCCGCGGCGAGGAGCCGAAGAACTACTTCCACAAGAACATGGGTGCGGTCGCCGGTCTCGGCATCGGCGTCGGCGTTTTCCAGTCCGGCAACCTCGCGATCAAGGGCCTTCCGGCCTGGTTCGCGCACCGTGGGTACCACGGGCTGGCCATGCCGAGCTTCGAGCGCAAGTTCCGCGTGTTCGGT
Source organism: Plantibacter sp. VKM Ac-2885 (assembly GCF_015351205.1). Classification (NCBI taxonomy): domain Bacteria; kingdom Bacillati; phylum Actinomycetota; class Actinomycetes; order Micrococcales; family Microbacteriaceae; genus Plantibacter; species Plantibacter sp. VKM Ac-2885. Next base: position 1,677,449 of record NZ_JADKSK010000001.1, read on the forward strand.
GGCTGGTGGAACAACTTCTGGCTGGGACGCGACATCGTCTCCCTGTCGGCCGTGCAGACGCCGCGTGAGGCCTTCGAGACCTTCGCGTCTCGCCCGAAGCCCCCGGCGGACGCTGCGGCCCCCGCGGCAGCTCCGGCGGCTCCCGCAGCCGCTGAGAAGCCCGCTCGCAAGGCTCCCGTGAAGCGCAAGCCGAAGGCCGCCCCGGCCGAGGCCGCAGCGCCAGCCGCCGAGGCGCCTGCCGGCACCGGCGCCCCGACCGGTGCCGACGACGAGCAGGCCTACGCGACGCCTGCTGAGGAAGTCAGCGCGAACAAGTAGTCCGGTCCGGAGCCCAGCTCCGTTCCTCGAGAGGCGCATGTCATCCGGTCCGCCGGGGCATGCGCCTCTCGGCGTTCGACGCCTCGATACGATGAGGTGCACGCCCCCGTAGCCCAATTGGCAGAGGCAGGCGACTTAAAATCGCCGCAGTGTGGGTTCGAACCCCACCGGGGGTACGACGCGTACCGCCTCCCGCATGGAAGGATGGACGCATGGCTACCCGCACGATCACGACGCTCGTCGACGACCTCGACGGTTCCGACATCCCACGCGGGCTGGGGGAGACGGTCCGGTTCGGTATCGACGGCGAGAACTACGAGATCGACCTGACCGACGACAACGCGGCGGCACTGCGCGAGACGCTGGCGTCGTACGTCGAGGCCGCGCGACCTGTCATCGCGTCGGCATCGCTCCGCCGCCTGCACTGAGTGGTCTGCACGTTCGCCTCGATCCTGCAAGGGTCCCTGCCGGGCGTGGCAGCGCGACTAGCGTGCTCAGCATGAGTACTCCGAGCGACCACGACCACGCACTGAACGACGACGAGCAGACGAGCAAGGACCGCACGTACAGCCCTTCCAGCGAGGCGGAGACTGCGGCCAAGCAGGACGACGGGCAGCCCGTCGTCCGCGATCCCGACATCGCCTCCGGCATGATCAACGTCGCCCCCGGCACCGGTGGTCCGGATGACACCGGCGACGTCGACGTGGACCCGGGTGAGCTCCACATCCCTCGCGACCCCGACAGCGCGCACTGAGACAACGATGCCTCGGGCGTTGACCCCTGAACGGGGTGCACAAAACCGACGACGCGGACGCGACACGGCGGTGTTGCGTCACGCAAGGTGCCTCGAGTCCGCTACCTTCGAGGTGGGGGCGTCACCCGTGAGCCGGTCCCGGAAGCCGCAAGCTTCTTGGTCGACCGGTTGCTAGACGCCTCAAGTGAGGGCGAGGTATTCGGGTTACCTCGCCCTCACGCTTGCCTGCCGCATCTTCCGGCCCGGCGGCACGTCCTCGACGGTAGGCTGAAACGATGCAGGAGATCACCCCCACCGAACTGAGCAAGCTCGAGCAGGCCGTCATCATCGACGTCCGCGAAGCCGACGAGGTCGCCGTCGCCAGCGTGCCCGGTGCCCGACACCTGCCGATGTCGTCCTTCCTCGATCACCTCGACGAGGTGCCCCGCGAAGAGACCGTGTACGTCATGTGCCATTCCGGCGGCCGCAGTGCCCGCGTCACGGGTTACCTCGAGCAGCAGGGCTACGACGCCGTGAACGTCACCGGGGGTATCTCCGAGTGGGCTGCCAGCGGCCTGCCGGTCGAGCGTCCCACCGACGCCGGCTGAGTCGTCCCCGACGACCGGATCGCGATCGTCGCGTCCCCTGGCGCCCGGGCGATCGGATCAGCGCCGCTTGCGTCTCGCGATCTCATCCGAGAGCTGTTGCACCAGGGCGGGATCCGCGTCGCGCGCGAGGGCGACGTAGTGGTCCATGACGTCTGGGCGGTAGCGCACGGGCAACGTCTGTCCGGGGGCGAGCCGGGTGAGCTCAGTGATCGTGAAGCTCTCGTCGGCGATCCCGCGGAACGACACACCGTCGGCGGTCTCCACGTCGAGCATCAGGACCAGGCGTGGATTGTTGTTGACCTCCCGCCAGTCGACGAGGACGCCGAGCGCCAGCGTCCCCGTACGCAGTTCGGCGTTCCGCTTGCGAGCATCTCCGCTGAGGACCGGATTCGGGGCGACGCCGGGGAATGCGGGCCCGACGCCCAGCGCTTCCCGACTCAGGTCAGGCCTGAGCTGCGCCATGAGATCGTCGAGCTTCCTCTTCGAACCGAACATCCCGAACCCTCCCGCACCTCGGCACCGGGTTCTCGACCCGGTGTGTGGCCTTCACCGCGATTGTAGGGCAGGGCCGTTCCCAACCGCCGTCGCCGGAGTGGCCTAGCGTGCCTCGATGAGCGGCCGGAGGTGACGGTTCCAGGCCCACGTCCCAGCTCCGACCGCCGCGAAGGCGAGCGACCCCAGCAGGAGCCCGACGAGCGTTTCACCCGCACCCGGAACCGTCGCCGTCGGGCCCAGGAGCCCGAACAGCAGCGTGAAGCCCACGAATGCGCTGCCGAGCCACACCGGCCTCGACCAGGCGAGCATGGCGCGTCCACCGAGCGGCCCGAGGGGGAGGAGCGCGATCGACGCGGATCCGATCCCCGCGATCGCGGTCAGGTTCACGGCCTCGACGAGCATCGCGCCTGCACCGCCGCTCGGCTCGCCGGCCAGCGCCGACACGAGCCAGGCGATCGAACCGAGCCCGGCGGCCGCAGCGATCCGGGCCAGCGCGAGGCGGCCCGCGATGCGCGGCGTGATGGCATCGGAATCGGTCTCCACCGAGGCTGTCGAGCCGACTTCATGCGTTTCGGGTCTCCGGGTCGGCCGGAGTTCGGTCAGCAGCGCGAAGAGCAGAGCCGGCTGCAGAGCCAGGAGGCGTGAGAGCGCGGTGACGATGCCGACCGTCACCAGTCCGCCGACACGGACGCTGACGCTCATCGAGCCCAGCCCGGCTCGACGGGCGACGACGAGCTGCGCGAGCAGGCCCACGACGTTGATCGCGACCACGGCGACGAGCGAGGCGAACCACAGTCGGAGATACGCCGGCTGACCGCTCACGGGGTGCGCGAACATCAGGATGCCTGCCGCGAGCACGGCGGTGATGACGGCCAGCGCTGTGCGACTCGGGAGCGGGACCGACGGGACCCGCTCGAACTCGTCCCTCGGTCGGTTTCGCCCGGTGACCGCTGCACGACGACGGTCGGCGATCGTGGCGCGCCAGGGGGCGATGGAGGTCGCGAGGAGTCGGGCCGGGATCGCGATGAGCGCCACCGCAGCGAGGGCGAGGAGGGCGGCGAGCCACCAGACCGGCTGGCCGCGGCCGTCGATCGTGGAGGCGAGGGTCTGCGTGAACGGTGTCGTCCCCGACCAGAGCCCGCCACCGCCGCTGGGTGGGGCGGCGCCGGGCACCGGTTCGCCGCTGGGCGACGGGGTCGGCTGCTGCGTTCCCGGAGCGGGTGCCCCGGGCGCGGGCGCGGGCTCGGTGCCGTCGGACGGCGATGGGGAGGCGGACGGTGCCGGCGTGGCGGGCGTGGCCGATGCGTCGCCGAACGTCAGGGTGATCGCCCTACTCGCCCCGCTCGTGTTGCCCGCGGCATCCTGCTGGATCGCCAGGACGACGTGCGCGCCCGCCGGCACGCCACCGCCCGAGCAGCTCCAGGCGCCACCGGTGACGACCGCCGTGCAGACCGACGTCGAGTCGGCGAAGACCGTGACGGTCGCGCCCTCCTCGCCGGTGCCGGCGTAGCTCGCCGCCGAGATCGGCATCGCCTGTCCGGCCGTCGGTGAGGACATCACGGGCGGAGCCGGAGCGTCGCGGTCGATGGTGAGCACGATCGGAGCGGACGCGTCGGAGCGCTGATTGCCGCTGAACGACGCCTGCTGCGTCGCCGTCACGGACAGGTCGCCGGTCGGCAGCGGCTCGCCCAGCACGCAGAACCAACTTCCGGAGCTGTCCGCCGCGAAACTGCAGGTGGCACCGGAGTCGGCGCGGACCGTCACCGTCGCCCCGGGGTAGGCGGTGCCGCGGACGCCGCCGTTGCTCGGCGTCCCCTCGGTGATGGTGGGCGGTCCGAGCGCGGACACGGAGATCTGTGCGGAGAGCGTCTCCGGGCTGCCGACCTCCACGGCGGTGATGAGCAGTCCGCCGCCGTCGGGCAGGTCGATCGTGCAGGACCAGTCGGTGCTGTCGTCCTGCGGCAGGATGCAGACCGGCTCGAGACCGTCGCCGACCTGCAGCTGGACGCCCGTGCCGGCGTCCTTCGTCCCGGTGACCGTGGTGCTGCCGCTGCCGATGAAGGAACCGGAGCCGGGACTCGTGATGGTCGGACCGTCGAGTGGCGGTGGGGTCGGCGTTGCAGCGCTCTCGCTCGGGGTGGGGAGCGGCTCGGGCGTCGCTGATGCAGGACCCGCGACGGTCGTCGTCCAGAGTCCGGCCGAGAGGAAGACGGCGAGGAGGATCGCGACGCGTCCGATCGAGCGATTCGATCGGACTCCTCTTCCTGCGCGCGCGTGTTCCCCGGTCACCGTCTCCATTCCCCCAAGATCACCGCGGGAAGTCAACCTCCCGCGCCAGATCGGGTCACATTCCCGGCCGATCCGCACGGGAAAACCATCGCGACAGGTGCGCTCGGGCCAGCGGTCCGCCATACTTGCGCGACTGGGTCATCCGTCCCAGTCGAGTCGACCGCGATGGAGCGGCACGACCCGCAGGCGCCCCGGGAAGGGTTGCGATGCCGAGGATCTCCGTTGTCGACCGACGAGCCGAGCTGATCAGCGCCGCCCTCCGCGTCGTCGCAGCCGAGGGTGTCGCCGCCGCCACGACCAGGGCCATCGTGGCCGAGGCCGGGATGTCGCTCGCCAGCTTCCACTACGCCTTCGCCTCCCGCGACGAGCTCCTCGCCGAACTGGTCGCACACGTCGTCGAGCATGAACGCGTCGTCCTCGACATCGGCGAGCTGCTGACGGACGAGGACACCGGTCAGGAGCATCCGCCCACCCTGGAGGCCGTCGTCCGTGCCGGCCTCGAACGCTACGTCGACCTCCTCCGCGCCGATCCGGATCGGGAGGCGGCGATGCAGGAGCTCAGCGCCTACGCGATGCGGACGCCGGGCCTCGAACACCTCGCGCTCGAGCAGTACCGACGGTACGAGGAGCTCGCGTGTGAGGCGCTCGCGCTCGCAGCCACGGTCAGCGGCAGCACCTGGACGCAGCCCGTCGACGAGATCGCGCGGACCGTCATCGCCTTCACCGACGGCCTGACACTCGGCTGGCTGGTGCGACGCGACGATGCCGAAGCCCGGCGACTCGTCGGGACGGTGGCGCACCTCGTCGCAACCCTCGCCGAACCGGGGTCGAGATGAGCGGCCTCGGCACCGCAGCCGTCGACCACCCGGCCGACCGACGCGTCACCGGGCGCTGGGTCGCCGCCTTCGCGGTCGCCTGGCTGGGCGTCTGGATGGCCCAGCTCGCCCCGCTGCAGCTCCTCCTGCCCGCGCAGATCGACGCGACGCTCGCTCCCGAGCACTGGGTGGACAGCGTCGTCGCCTTCGGAGTCGTCGCCGGGGCGGCCGGACTCTGCTCCATCGTCGTGTATCCGCTGACGGGCGCCCTGTCCGACCGCACACGGTCGCGATTCGGGAGACGCCGCCCGTGGATCGCGGGTGGTGCGCTCGTCTTCGCCCTGGGGCTCGTCCTCCTCGGACTCCAGACCGGCATCGTCGGCATCGGCGTCTGCTGGTGCCTCGCCATCATCGGCTTCTGCATCCTCGGAGCGGCGCTCACCGCGACCATCTCCGATCAGGTGCCCGTGGGGCAGCGCGGCTTCGTCTCGGGGTGGATCTCCGCTCCGCAGGCCGTCGGGGTCATCCTCGGCATCGCCCTCCTGCTCCTGCTCGGCACCCAGATGGGCGTGGGGTACCTGGCACTCGCCGTCCTCCTGATCGTGCTCGTCGTGCCCTTCCTCCGGCTGCCCGATCCACTCCCGACGGGCGAGCGCCCCGCGCCACTCACCGTGCACGCGCTCCTGGAGAGCCTCTGGATCTCACCGCGACGGCACCCCGACTTCGCCTGGACCATGCTCAGCCGCGTCCTCGTGAACCTCGGCAACGCCTTCAGCACCTCGTTGCTGTTCTACTTCCTGCTCTTCGGGCTGGGGGACGCCGACGCCGAGACCGACCTCCTGCTGGTCACGGTCGTCTACACGGTGTTCGTCGTCGGGTCCTCGATCCTGCTCGGCCGACTGTCCGACCGCATCGGCCGACGACGCGTCTTCGTCGTCGCGGCCTCCGCCTCACAGGCGCTCGCCGCACTCCTGCTCGCGATCTGGCCCTCGCTGCCGATGGGGTTCGTCTCGGCGGCGCTCATCGGGCTCGGCTACGGCTGTTTCATGTCGGTCGACCAGGCGCTCGCGACACAGGTCCTGCCGGACCCGGCGTCGCACGGCAAGGACCTCGGCATCATGAACATCGCCCAGGCGGTGCCGCAGGCGGTCGCTCCGCTCATCGGCGCCTGCCTCGTCGCCTGGCTCGGCGGATTCGCCGGCCTGTACCTCGTCTCCGCGGCCTGCGCCGTCGCAGGGGCGGTCGCTGTCACCCGAGTACGAGGAGTGCGCTGATGAGCATCGAACTGACCGCCGGCGGCCGGGTGTCCGACCCGATGCCCTGGCTCGACCCGAGACGGTACTGGGGCGGCATCGAGCGGGCCGTCTCGGACGTCGACTCGCCCGTCGCCGTCCTGCAGCTCGGAGCCCTCCGCCACAACACGCACGACATGCTCCGACGGGCCGCGGGGAAACCGATCCGCGTCGCCAGCAAGTCCATCCGCGTCCGAGCGGTGATCGACGCGCTCCTCAGACAACCCGGGTACGCCGGCGTGCTGGCCTACTCCCTGTCCGAGGCGCTCTGGTTGTCCGAGACGGTGGACGACATCGTGGTCGGCTACCCGACGGCGGAGCGGGGCGCCATCGCGCGGCTGGCCGCCGACGAACGGGCGGCCTCGCGGATCACCCTCATGATCGACTCCCTCGACCACCTCGACCTCGTCGACGCAGTGACGCCACCGGAGCGACGCGCACGCATCCGCGTGTGCATCGAGCTCGACGCCTCCTTCCGTGCGCCCGCCCTCGGCCACGTCGGTGTGCGCCGCTCTCCGCTGCGCACGCCGGACGAGGTCCGGGCTCTCGCGCAGGCGGTCGTCGCCCGACCCGGCTTCAGCCTGGTCGGGATCATGGCCTATGAAGCGCAGATCGCCGGGCAGGGGGACGACCTCGCGGGTCGACCGGCGTGGTCGGCTGCGCTCCGCGCGATCCAGCGGCGCTCGTGGGCCGAACTCCGGGAACGTCGTGCCGCCGTGGTCGCGGAGGTCCGAGCGGTCGCGGAGTTGGAGTTCGTCAACGGCGGCGGGACGGGATCCCTGGAGCTCACCGCGTCCGACGACTCGGTGACCGAGATCGCCGCGGGGAGCGGCGTCTTCGGCGGACACCTCTTCGACCACTACCGGGCGTTCACGCCGGCACCGGCCGCGGCGTTCGGTCTGTCGGTCGTCCGGAAGCCGTCGCCGGAGCTCGCGACGATCCTCGGCGGCGGATGGGTCGCCTCCGGTCCGCCAGGGCTCGACCGCCTCCCGCTCATCGCGTGGCCGGAGGGCCTCGAGATGCTCCCGCGGGAGATGGCCGGCGAGGTGCAGACGCCGGTCTCCGGGGTTGCTGCGGCGTCGCTCCGTCTCGGTGACCGCGTCTGGTTGCGGCACACGAAGTCCGGGGAGCTCAGCGAACGAGTGGACGCCTTCCACGTGGTCGGGGACGACGGGGTGGAAGCCGTCCTACCGACGTACCGCGGCGAAGGGCAGGGGTTCGTCTGATGGGGAAGACGACAGCGTGGACGAACTGGGCGCGGACCGAGCGGGCGTGGCCCGTGCGGGTCGAGCGACCCGACTCGGTCGGCGCGGTGCAGCGCCTCGTGCGTGCCGCAGCGGGGGCGGGCCTCCCGATCAAGGCGGTCGGAGCCGGACACAGCTTCACCGGGATCGCCGTCGCGCCCGGTGTGCTGCTCGAGCTCGACGCCCTGAGCGGCCTGGTCCGGGTCGATCGGGAACGTAACCGCGTGACCCTCCGCGCCGGCACGCGCCTCCACGACATCCCCCGTCTCCTCGAACCGTTCGGTCTCGCCATGCCGAACCTCGGTGACATCGACCGGCAGTCCGTCGCCGGCGCGATCTCCACCGGAACGCACGGGACCGGGTCGGCGTTCGGCGGCATCGCGACGCAGGTCGTCGGGGTGACGATGGTGACCGCGGACGGCGAGCTGCTGACGTCGGACGCCGAGCAGGAGCCAGAGCTCCTCCCGGCGCTGGCGCTCGGGCTCGGAGCGCTCGGGATCCTCGTCGAGGTCACGCTGCAGTGCGTCCCGGCGTTCGTGCTGCACGCGGTGGAGCGGCCGGAGCCGCTCGACGAGCTGCTGCCCGAGCTGCTCGACCGGGCCGCCGCCGTCGACCACTTCGAGTTCTACTGGTTCCCGCACACCACGACCGCCCTGACCAAGACGAACCACCGGCTGCCGGGTGACGCGCCCACCAGGCCACTCCGCCCGGTCGCGAAGTGGGTCGACGACACGCTCCTCGCCAACGGGGTCTACCGGGTCCTCTGCAACACGGGCGTCGTCGCGCCGGCCATCGTCCCGCGCGTGAACCGGCTCGCGGACCGCCTCGTCGGCGACCGCGAGTTCACCGATCGGTCGACGCGCGTGTTCACCACGAGCCGCACGGTGCGGTTCGTGGAGATGGAGTACGCGGTGCCGCTCGAGCACCTCCCGACCGCGTTCGCCCGGATCCGCGCGCTCATCGAGGAGCGAGGGTGGCGGATCTCCTTCCCCATCGAGGTTCGGGTCGCAGCGGCCGACGAGCTGTGGCTCTCCACGGCATCAGGACGAGCGACCGGATACGTCGCCGTGCACCGCTTCTTCCGTGAGGACCCGGGGGAGTACTTCCGCGCCGTCGAGGCGATCATGATCGAGTTGGGCGGTCGGCCCCACTGGGGCAAACGGCACGGCCGTGACGCGTCGTCCCTGCGTGGCGTCTATCCTCGCTTCGACGAATTCGTCCGCCTCCGCGACCGTCTCGACCCCGGCCGCCTGTTCGGGAACCGGTACCTCGCACGTGTCCTCGGCGAATGACGGCCCGCCGGGAGTCCGGTGCGTCCGCGCTGCGCGCCTGCTGCGTGCTTCCTCCGAACTCCCCAAGGGCACCGGCAGGTCGCAGGTAGAATGAGCAGACCCGCTCTCCATCGACTCACAAGGAGCCCATCCTCATGGAATGGCTGATCCCAGTCCTCATCGTCGTCGCCCTGGTCGTCATCGTCGGCATCTACTTCTGGGTGACGTACAACTCGCTCGTGACGCTGAACGTGCGGGTCGAGGAAGCGTGGAGCGACATCACCGTCCAGCTGAAGCGGCGCGCCGACCTCATCCCGAACCTCATCGAGGCGGTCAAGGGGTACGCGGCACACGAGAAGGCCGTGTTCGAGAACGTGACCAAGGCTCGCGCCGAGACGCTCACCGCACAGGGGCCGGCGGCCGTGAGCGAGGCCGAGACCCACATGCAGCAGGCGCTGAAGAGTATCTTCGCCGTCGCGGAGGCCTACCCGCAGCTCCAGGCGAGCCAGAACTTCCTCCAGCTCCAGTCCGAGATCGTCGACACCGAGGACAAGATCCAGGCCTCGCGCCGCTTCTACAACGGTGGTGTCCGGGAGCTGAACACCAAGGTCAAGGTGTTCCCGAACAACCTGTTCGCCAAGGGCCTCGGGTTCTCGGAGCACGACTTCTTCGAGGTCACCGACAACGCGGCGATCGCCGAACCGCCGCGCGTCCAGTTCTGACGTGCGGTAGCGCAGTCCCATGTACCGCGCCATCGCCAGGAACAAGCTCAACACGGCCCTGATCTTCGTCGTCTTCCTCGTCATCATCGGCGGCCTCGGTTGGCTCGCGGGGTATCTCTACCAGAACCTGACGATCACGATCGTGGTGCTCGTCGTGGCCGTCGTGTACGCGGTGATCCAATACTTCTTCGCGGGGCGGCAGGCCATCGCGATGACCGGAGCGCAGCGCATCGAGCTGGCCGACAACCCGAGGCTGTACCGCATCGTCGAGAACCTCGCGATCACGACCGGGACGCCGATGCCCGAGGTGTACCTCATCGCCGACCCGGCACCCAACGCCTTCGCGACTGGTCGCGACCCCCAGCACGCGATGGTGGCGGCGACGACCGGCCTCCTCGAGATCCTCAACGACGCCGAGCTGGAGGGGGTCATGGCCCACGAACTCGGTCACGTCCGCAACTACGACATCCGCGTGTCCATGGTCGTCTTCGGCCTCGTCGTCGCGATCGGGTTCCTCTCCGACATGCTCCTCCGGATGACGATCTGGGGAGGCGGCAACCGGAACAACAATAACGGCGGCAACCCCGTCATGTTGATCATCGGCATCGTGGCGATGCTCGTGGCACCCCTACTCGCGACGCTCGTCCAGCTGTCCATCTCGCGGCAGCGCGAGTACCTCGCCGACGCGACGGGCGCCCTCACGACCCGTCACCCGGAAGCGCTCGCGAGCGCACTGGGGAAGCTCGCCGCCTACGGTCGACCGATGGCGAAGCAGAACTCGTCCATGGCGCACCTCTGGATCTCCGACCCGTTGAAGCCCGGCGTGGTCGCCCGCTTGTTCAGTACCCACCCGCCGCTCGTCGAACGGATCAAACGCCTGAGCACCATCGGCGGCGGCTTCTAGGCGAGGGCCTCCCGGCCCCGGACACACGAATGGGGCGGCACCCGGAGGTGCCGCCCCATTCGGCGTTCAGGCGAGAACCGTTACTCGGTCTGCTCGTCGGAGTCGAACGTCACCGTGACCTTGTCGTCGGCGTCGATCGTGATCTTGCCGGGGAAGTTCAGGTACGTGTCCCACACCTGCTGACCCGCCACGGCGCTGCCGTACCAGGAGGCGTCGAACGAGCCGTCGATCCGGCCGTCCGAGGTGTAGAAGTACGAACCGCTCTCATCGACCTCGACGGTCGGGGGAGAGGTGAGCGTCCACGTCACCGGGCCGACACTCGTGAACTGCTTCTGCTGCCAGTCCGGCATGACGCCACAGGTGGTGTCGAGCGTGGTGGCGTCGAGGCACTTCTCGATCATCGCGACGACCTGCTTCGTGACCTCGGTCGTGAGTGCCTCGGTGGCGGTCACGTCGATGTCGATGAAGGCCGAACCCTCGCCAGCGCTGTACGAGCTCAGCGTGATGGTCTGGGCATCGCCCTGCAGGAACTTGCTCTCCGGCGGTGCGACCGTGTAGATGGCCGGGTAGGCGAACAGGCTCTCGTCGGACGCGCCGTCGAAGTTGACGCCGTTGACGCTGAACGCCGTGCCACCGAGACCGGTGTAGACGTTGATGCTGCCGACGAGGGAGCTGGCGAGCTTCCACTGGTCGAAGAACAGGAACTGCTTGCCTTCGCTCTCGAGCGTGACCGAGTCCTCGTACTTCTTGCCACCGAGTTCGTACGTGACCTGCACGCGTGCCTCGCCGTTGCGGTTGTAGACGCGGCCGACCTCAGGGTTCTTGATGCGCTCGTCGGCACCCTTCAGGACCTCGTTGGTGAGCAGTGCGGTCGGCTTGACGGCGGCCGGAGCCTCGGCTTCGGCGTCCGCATCCGGATCGGCCGACGCGGACGGGTCCGGGGTCGCCTCGGGCTCTGCGGACTCCTCAGGCGCTGCGGACTCGTCGTCGGTGCTGCCGACGATCGAGGGGTCCGGTGCGACGAGGCTCGTCGCGAGCTTCGCGTCGCCGGCGGCGATGGCCTTGAGGTATTCCTCGACCTTCGCCTGCGGGCCGAACGCCGTGGTGTTCAGCACGCTGATGGTGATGGCGGCGGCGGCGATGAGCACGAGTGCGCCACCGGCGATCGACGACCACAGGATGATCCGCTTCTTCTGCTTCGGGTCCATCGGCTGCTTCGGAGCACCGGTCGCGTACGGGTTCTGCGCCGTCGCGTACTGGCCGTTGGGCTGCTGGCCCTGCTGGTACGGGTTCTGGGCGCCGGCCTGCTGACCGGTCTGCTGACCGTAGGGAGCCGGGGGTGCCTGGTTCGGCGTCTGCTGCTGCCCGGACTGGTACGGGTTCTGCTGGCCCTGCTGACCCTGCTGACCCTGCTGGTACGGGTTCGGCGTCTGCTGCTGGCCGGACTGGTACGGGTTGGGCTGCTGCTGGCCGGACTGGTACGGGTTGGGCTGCTGCTGACCCTGCTGGTACGAGGGCTGCTGGTCACCCTGGGACGGCTGGTTCTGCTGCTCGCCCGGGTTCGGTCGGCCTGGTTGCTGTGGTGTGGTGTCGTCGTTGCTCATGGGCGGGTTCCCCTCGTTTCGGACCATGAAGGTGCTCATCAACTTAGCAGTCGGTGTGCATCCCCTGAGAGTGATTGCGCCTCCTGAGCATGGGGAGTAGTACCCATCTCCGACGCGCGCGAGCCGGGGAGGAGCCGGGTACCGACCGCATGCGCGAGGGGCGCCGCCAGCGTCCCGCGGTCGACGACGACCACCGCGTCGAGTCCCTGCCAGCGGGCCGTCTGTGCGAGGAGCTCCGCGAGGCGTCCCGCGATCGCGTCGTCGGCGACGGGACGAAGCCCTCTGGCGACGGCATCCTGGTGTCCACGCTCGAACCAGGCGGACTGGACCCGCAGGACCCCGGCCTGGCGGTCGCTCTTGAGATCGACGCGCGCGACGATCTCGCCGTCGATGAGGACCGGTAGCACGTAGTAGCCGTAAACGCGCTTGGGCTCCGGCGTGTAGATCTCGATCCGGTAGTGGAGTCCGAACATGCGGAGGGCGCGTTCACGGAACCAGACGACCGGGTCGAACGGGCTGAGCAGCGCGGCCCCTTCGATCCGTCGCGGCCGTCGGGCGTCGCGGTGCAGCCACGCCTCCTGCGGGCCACCGCGTCGGTCCCAGCCGGCCACGGTCACGGGTTCGAGGACACCGGCGTCCACGAGCTCGTCGACCGCTCGGCGGACGGCGGTCTGCGGCTTGATCCGGAAGTAGTCCGCGAGGTCCGCGACGGTCGCGACGCCCTGCGCTGCCGCGGCCTGCTCGACGAGCGCACGGATCGCGTCGGGCCGGGCGACCTCGAGGTCGAGGAGGTGCTGCGGCAGCACGTGCTCGGCCAGCGCGTACCGGCGCTCGAACCGGTCGCGACCGGCCGTGACCACCTCGCCATAGAGGAACAGGACCTCCAACGCCCGTTTCACATCGGACCATCCCCACCAGGGTCCGCGTCGGACGTTCGCGTCGTGTTCGATCTCGCTCGCCTTCAGCGGCCCCTCGACGCGCAGGAGCGCTCGGACCCAGTCCAACATCTCCGTGTTCTGGCTCGCCCAGGTGGTCTCGTCGCCGGCATGCTTCGCGCGGTGCGCGTCCATCCGCCACCGGAACAACGGCCACGAGTCGCGGGGGATGAAGGCCGCCTCATGCGCCCAGTACTCGAGGTAGGCCGCGTCGGCTCCGAGGGTGAGTCGATCGAGCAGCGTCTTGTCGTACCCACCGAGCCTCGCGAACAGCGGCAGGTAGTGACTGCGCTCGAACACGTTGACGGAGTCGATCTGCAGGAGACCCAGGCGATCGATCGTCGAGCGCAGGGTGCGCGTACCCGCCGGAGTCGTGCGCTGCGGGGCGCCGAACCCTTGCGCACCGAGCGCGATCCGTCGGGCGAGGGCGGGGGAAAGGGAAGCGGACACGGCCCGACGCTAGCACCGGCGTCGGACACCCGCCCTGCACCGGCGGAAGCGCCGCCGCCCGACCGGCGTCCGCATGCGCTCACGGGCATGTGCCAGCCATACACTTGAGCAATGGCGGACGACACTCCGAAGACCTGGTGGGGACGCTTCCTTCCCGAAGCGGCCTCGCCCGTGCGCGAACCGGACCTGAGCGGGTCGAGCAGCGTCCCGCGCGGCATGCGCGTGGCCGCAGCGTGGTCCTGGCGGATCCTGCTGGTGGCCGCGGTCGTCGCGCTGCTCGTCTTCCTCGTCGTGCAGCTCCGCCTCATCGTGATCCCGCTGCTGATCTCCGTCCTGATCTCGGCGCTCCTGAAGCCTCTCGTCGACGTCCTGGTGCGGCACCGCTGGCCGAAGGGCCTCGCCATCGCGCTCGCGATGGTCGGCACGCTCTCCGTGGTGAGCGGACTGATCTTCCTCGCCATCTCGCAGATCACCTCGCAGTTCGCCTCCGTGCAGGCCCGCACCATGACCGCCTACGGCGACTTCAAGGCCTTCCTGCTCGCCAGCCCGCTGCACGTGACCGAGACACAGCTCAACGACTTCATCGCCCAGGCGTTCGACTCGCTCCAGCAGGACAGCCAGGTCCTGCTCTCAGGCGCCCTGTCGATCGGTTCGACGCTCGGCCATGTCGCGACGGGCGTCTTCCTGACGCTCTTCTGCCTGCTGTTCATGCTCATCGACGGACGGACGATCTGGCGTTGGACGGTGCGCGTCTTCCCGCAGCGGGCACGACCCGCCGTCGACAGCGCCGGTCGCGCAGGGTGGCGGACGCTCGGCAACTACGTCCGCACGCAGATCCTCGTGGCCTCGATCGATGCGGTCGGTATCGGACTCGGTGCGTTCTTCCTCGGCGTCCCGCTCGCGATACCGGTCGCCGTGCTCGTCTTCCTCGGCTCGTTCGTGCCGATCGTCGGCGCCGTGGTGACCGGAGCCGTCGCCGTCTTCCTCGCGCTCGTCTACAACGGTCCCGTCATCGCGCTGCTCATGCTCGGCGTCGTGCTCCTCGTCCAGCAGCTCGAGGGGCACGTCCTGCAGCCGCTCATCATGGGTACGGCCGTCAAGGTCCACCCGCTCGCCGTCGTCCTCGCCGTCGCGGGCGGCACGCTCGTCGCCGGCATCCCCGGCGCCCTGTTCGCGGTGCCCGTGGTGGCCGTGATCAACGTCATGGTCCACACCATCGCCAGCGGCACCTGGCGGACCGGCGGCAGTGCTCCGCCGGAACCCGGCGCCGACGGTGCCATCTGGCAGACCGTCCCGACCCCCAGACGAATCCGTCCGGGCTCCCGCTCGTCGCACGAGCCGCAGGATCGCCCAGGCGATCAGGAGCCCCAGCACCCCAGCGAAGACCTCCGAGAGACCTCGTCCCCAGAAAGTCCAGGACCCCGCACACCATGACCGATTCAACGACCACCACGCCCGTGTTCCCCGGCCCGTCGCTCGCCGCATTCGAGCGGGCCAGGGACACCCTCGTCGGCACCGTCCAGCGCACGCCGATGGAGAGCTCCCGATACCTCGCCGACGTCCTCGGCGTGCCCGTGCACCTCAAGTGCGAGAACCTCCAGCGGACCGGCTCCTACAAGATCCGCGGCGCGTACAACCGCATGTCCAGCCTGACCCCCGAGGAGCGGGCGCGCGGCGTCGTCGCCGCCTCGGCGGGCAACCACGCGCAGGGAGTCGCCTTCGCCGCCCGTGAGCTCGGCATCACCGCGACCATCTTCATGCCGGTCGGCGTCCCGCTCCCGAAGCTCGCCGCCACGCGCGACTACGGTGCGCACGTCATCCTGCGCGGCCACACGGTGGCGGAACCGCTGATCGCCGCCGCCGAGTTCGCCGCGGAGACCGGTGCCATCCTCATCCCGCCGTTCGACCACCCGGACGTCATCACCGGGCAGGGCACGCTCGGGCTCGAGATCCTCGAGGAGGTCCCCGACGTCGAGACGGTCATCGTGCCGATCGGCGGCGGCGGGCTGATCTCGGGTGTCGCAGCTGTCATGAAGCAGCGCGCGGCCCTCGAAGGACGCACCATCCGCGTGATCGGCGTCCAGGCGGCGAACGCGGCCGCGTACCCGGCGTCGCTGGAAGCCGGAACCCCGACGACCATCACCGTGCAGCCGACCATCGCCGACGGCATCGCCGTGGCCCGTCCCGGTGAGCTCAACTTCGAGATGATCAGCGCCCTCGTCGACGAGGTCGTCACCGTCAGCGAAGACGACCTCGCCCGGGCGATCGTCGTCCTCCTCGAGCGCGCCAAGCTCGTCGTCGAACCTGCTGGAGCCGCCGGTGTCGCGGCGATCCTGGCCGGGAAGATCGAGCCGACCGGCACGACGGTCACCATCCTCTCCGGCGGCAACATCGACCCGCTCCTGCTGCAGCGGGTCGTCAGCCACGGCCTCGCGGCGTCGGACCGCTACCTGACGCTGCGCATCCCGCTGCCCGACCGACCGGGGCAGCTCGCACGGACGGCGGAGCTCGTCGCGCAGGCCAACGCGAACGTCATCGAGGTGCTGCACACCCGGCACGGCCACGGCTTGCAGATCAGCGACGTCGAACTCGAGCTCAGCATCGAGACGCGTGGGCCCGACCACCGCGACCTCGTCGTGCAGACGCTCCGCGAGGCGGGGTACGACCCGCAGATCGTCGACGACTGATCCGACTGACGGAACGCAGAAGGGCCCCGCCGTGTCGGCGGGGCCCTTCTGCGTCTGGTCGGTCGCGAAGGCGCGACCTACTGGATCAGGAACCGGTGTAGGTCTCCACCGCGCTGATCGACACGGTGATCTCCTTGCCGTTCGGCGCCTCGTAGGTGGTATTCTCGCCGATCTTCAGACCGAGGATGGCTGCACCGAGCGGGCTGCCCTCGCTGTAGACGTCGAGGTCGGTGTTGCCGGCGATCTCGCGGCTGCCAAGGAGGAACCGCTCCTCGCCGCCCGCGACGACGGCCGTGATGACGGTGCCGGACTCCACGACACCACTGGACTGCGGTGCCTCGCTCACCTTGGCGTCGCGCAGCATCTGCGTGAGCGTTCGGATGCGGGCCTCCTGCTTGCCCTGTTCGTCCTTCGCGGCGTGGTAGCCGCCGTTCTCCTTGAGGTCGCCCTCTTCGCGAGCCGCTTCGATGCGCTTGGCGATCTCCTCGCGGCCCGTCGTGCTGAGGTGCTCGAGTTCCGCCTGCAGCCGGTCGAAGGCCTGCTGGGTGAGGAACGTCTCCTGGATCTGCTCGGACACGATGGAACTCCTTTGCATGGTGGGTCCGCACACGACGGCCGAAACGCCCGTCATATGCCAGACGCCCCGGCGGAGTGCCGGGGCGTATGAAGTACTGCCTTCGAGTATCGCACGATCGGCGCGGGAGTGCGGCGCACGCGCCGACGCCGTCGTGGGTCAGGAACGGTGCTCGACCACCCAACAGGTGTCGACGACGCCGGTGTTACTGAGCTCCGTGGTGCGGACGCTCTCCGTGAACGTGCGGGTGCGCTGCTCGGACGGCGGCAGCTCGACGACCTTCCATCCGACGACCGCGAACTGCTCGTTGAGCGCCTGGACCGAGCAGGCCATGGGGGTGTCCTGCGGACCGGTGACCTCGAAGGACACGCTGACCATCGTGTCGTCGACGATCTCGTGCGCCGTGTTGCGCGACTCGATGCTCGGCCGACTGCCGTCGAGACCGGCCCACACGACCCACGCGATGAAGACGACGGCGAACGCTGCGGCGGCCAGCCAGATCAGGCGGCGGTCGCGGGCACGGTTGCCAGGGGTGCGTCCGTATCGCGCCGCGATGGCGTCCTGAGGGCCGGCATCCTGCAGGGGAGAGGTCACGTCACGGGCTCCGGTTCGAACGGTTAAGCTGGACCAGGAGTGCGAGACGCCTCGAGGCCGACACCTCAAGCGTATTGCCTCTTCCTGGATGCGGAGTCCCGACCGCGTCGTCACGTCACGAGTCGCGAAGCGGTCCCCTCGCGCAGACCAGCCGGAAGGCGGAGCACCATGACCATGAGACTGCTCGCCGTGCACGCGCACCCCGACGACGAGTCGAGCAAAGGGGCGGCGACGCTCGCACACTACCGGAGCCTCGGCGCCGAGGTCATGGTCGTCAGCTGCACGGGTGGTGAACGCGGCGACCTCCAGAACCCCGGGCTCGCCGACGTCGCGATGATCGAGCGCGACCTCCCCGGCTACCGTCGCCTCGAGATGGCCGCGGCGCAGGAGATCCTCGACATCGAGCACCGGTGGCTCGGCTACCAGGACAGCGGGATGGCCCGCGACGACGGCACGGTCCCACCCGCGAGCTTCGCCGACATCCCCCTCGGGGTCTCGACCGGTGTGCTCGTGCGCATCGTCCGCTCCTTCCGGCCGCAGGTCATCATCACCTACGACGAGAACGGGGGCTACCCGCACCCCGACCACATCCGGTGCCACGAGGTGAGCGTCGCCGCGTTCGAAGCGGCGGCCGATCCCACGCGCTATCCCGAAGCGGGCGAGCCCTGGCGCGTCGACAAGCTGTACTACGACCGCTCGTTCAGCCCCGCCCGGCTCGAAGCCGTGTACGCCTACCTGCTGGAGCACCACCCCGACGACCCGGCGGTCGAGCGACTGGCCGAGATGCGCGAGTGGATGGCCGGCCGGCCCGATCTCGCGACGACGCACGTGCGCGTCGGCGACTTCTTCGAGGCTCGCGACGCCGCGCTCCGGGCGCACGGCAGCCAGGTGCCGCCAGACTCACCGTTCTTCTTCTGGCCCAACGACGTCCTCCGTGCCGCATGGCCGTTCGAGGACTACCAACTGGTCACGTCGCACGTCGCGTCGACCACCCCAGAGTCGGAGCTGTTCGACGGCATCGACACCAGCGAAGGAACCGCATGATGCACCACCTGTTCACCGAGGTCCTGTTGGCGGTCACGCCGTCGCCGTCGCCCTCGCCGGCGTTCGACGAGAACCAGGTGACGCCGGGACCGTGGGGCTTCGTGATCACCTTCGCCATCGCCGGAGTCGTCGTCTTCCTCGTCATCGACATGGTGCGTCGCGTGCGCCGGGTCAACTACCGCGCGGAGATCGACGAGCGGCTCCAGGCCGAGGTCGCCGAGCGGGCAGCCGCGGACCGCGCGGGGAGCGACGCCGGCAAGGCGGCCCCCGCAGGCGTCGAGGACGACCCTCGCCCGCCGTCGGACCAGTCGGCCCGCTGACACCACCACCGCGACGCCTCGCCGCTCGCGGGGTCGCGGGCCGTCAGCGGTTGTAGACCGGGTCGATCGCGATCAGCAGGATCCCGAACCAGTGGCAGAGGAACGCGAGCACCGTGCACAGGTGGAACAGCTCGTGGAACCCGAACCGCCCCGGCCAGGGGTTCGGTCGCTTCATGGCGTACATGACCGCGCCGACCGTGTAGAACAGGCCACCGGCGGCGACGAGCACCATCGTGGCGAAGTTGCCGCGGGCGATGTCGCCGAGGTACGCGACCGCACCCCACCCGAGCGCCAGGTAGAGCGGGACGTAGAGCCACCGCGGGGCGTTGATCCAGAACACGCGGAAACCGATGCCGAGGAGCGCGCCGCCCCAGACGAGCACGAGCAGGAGGTTGCCCTGCGCCGGTGGTAGCGCGAGCACGGCGAGCGGCGTGTAGGTGCCGGCGATCAACAGGAAGATGTTGGCGTGGTCGATCCGCTTGAGGAGGAGCTTGACCGAGGGGCGCCAGGAGAACCGGTGGTACAGCGCCGAGTTCCCGAAGAGCAGCATCGAGGTGAGCACGAACACCGTCGAACTCCACTTCGCTGCCGCACCCTGTGCGAGCACGACGAGGACGATCCCGGCGACGATCGAGATGGGGAAGATCCCGGCGTGCAGCCATCCGCGCCAGGTCGGTTTGACCTCCTCCGGTGCGGCGGCATCGTCGGCGGCGACCTCGAGCAACGGCAGCTTCGGCAGCTCGGGGTCTCCACTCGTCATGGGTCCAGGATACGGGGTGGCACGGAACGCGTACTGGGAGCGATGCAGGAAACTGCACTAGCGTTGCAGGGTGATGACGAGGCATTCCGCACCGGTGGACGGCTTCCTGTACGGCGTCTACGCACGCCGCCTCCGGAAGGCGCTCACTCCGCAGACGCTGCCGCACCATGTCGCGATGATCATCGACGGCAACCGGCGGTGGGCCAAGCAGCTCGGGTACGACACCGCGGCGCACGGACACCGGGCCGGTGCGGCGAAGATGCGCGAGTTCCTGACCTGGTGCGACGACCTCGGCATCGGCGTCGTCACCCTGTACCTGCTGTCGAGCGACAACCTGGTGAACCGCGCACCGGACGAGCTGGACGACCTCGTCGACATCATCGCCGACCTCGCCGAGGGGCTGTCGCACTACCGTGACTGGCGCGTCAAGCACGTCGGTTCGAGCGATGGGCTCCCGGAGTCGTTGCGCACGGCGTTGACGAGCGCGGAGGAGCGCACGGCCGACCGTTCCGGCATGCACATCAACCTCGCGGTCGGCTACGGCGGCCGCACCGAGATCGTGGACGCGATGCGCGCGATCGTCGCCAAGCACCACCTCGAGGGTCGGAGCCTGGAAGACCTCGCAGCGCTGCTCACCCCCGACCTCATCGGTGAGCACCTCTACACGGGAGGCCAGCCCGACCCCGACCTCGTCATCCGCACCAGCGGCGAACAGCGGATGAGCGACTTCATGCTCTGGCAGAGCGCCCACAGCGAGTTCTACTTCGTCGAAGCGCTCGGGCCCGACCTCCGCGAGGTCGACTTCCTCCGCGCCCTCCGCGACTTCTCCAGGAGACAGCGGCGGTTCGGCGGATGAGCCGGTCCACGCCCGCCTCGGAGCCGGACGAGCCGGAGACGGCGTCCCGGTTGGAGACGTTCCAAGCGGGATTCGGTGAGGTCGACGGCTATCTCAACTACGGCAGTGTCGGTCCGTTGGCCGCGTCCGTCGTCCTCGAGGCCGCCCGCTGGAACGACGTGCTCGCGAGCGCGACCCCCGGCACGCTCGGCGAGGTCGACGGGCAGGACGAACGGATGCGGACCGCCGTCGGGACGCTCACCGGGTTCCGCGCCGACCAGGTCGTCGCCCAGCCCAACACCTCGCAGGGCCTGATGCACGCGGTGTTCGGCCTGAGCGGCACGGTCCTGCTCTCCCGCCTGGAATACCCCACGCTGCCGCTCGCCGCGGAGCGGGCCGCCGAGCACCGGCACCTGCTCACGCCGAGATGGCTCGAGACGCGACGCGGACACGTGACGGCCGAGAGTGTGCGCGAGCAGCTGGACGACACCGTCACCGCCGTGGCCGTGAGCCTCGTCGACTACCGCACCGGATACGTCTGCGACCTCGAAGCCGTCCGTGAGGCGATCGGCGACCGCCTCCTGATCATCGACGCCATCCAGGGCTTCGGTGTGGTCGACGCCCCCTACGCCGTCGCCGACGTGGTCGCCTCGGGCGGGCAGAAGTGGATGCGGGCGGGCTGGGGCACCGGATTCCTCGCCCTGAGCGACCGCGCCGTCGAGCGACTCGAGCCGGTCTTCTCCGGCGTGACCGGCACCGACGAGGCCTGGCCGTTCAGCGCTACTCCGGCACCGAGCCGATCGGCGCGCGCGTACTCGATCACCAGGCCCGACCCGCTCGCGGCGGCACGGTTCGCGGCGTCCTTGGAGGACACGGTCGCCGTCGGCACCGCGACGGTCCACGCCGCGATCGCCGAGCTCACGGCCGAGGTGATCGAGCTCGCGGACGAGTTCGGCGTCGCGGTGGTCTCCTCGCGAGACGAGCACGAACGCGCGGGCATCGTCGTCCTGGAGCCGGAGGAGTCCGTCCTCGACACACTGTGGACCTCGCTCGAGAACCACGGCGTCACCGCGACCATCCGCGCCGGGGCCGTGCGGCTCAGCGTGCACGCCGGTACCAGCCGGCAGACGCTGGACCAGCTGCGCGGTGCGCTGCTGTCGTTCGCGACGGCCGCGAACTACTGAGCCGCCGTCCGACCACCGGCGGGCCAGGAGACGGCCCCCATCTGTTCACCTCCCCGTAACAGGACACGGGGCGTGTCGTCGCGTCGATGTCGGCGGCCGGACGTACGTTCATCTCATCGGGCATGGAGCCCGGTCGAGACGGCCACACAAGTTCGGCTCGAAACCCTGCAGGCGGCCGTTTCGCACAGTGATCCGAGCATCAGATGCTCGGGGTGGGAGTGGTTGTGGCCTCGCGAGAAATCCAGAACACGTCAGCCGGGACCGAGACGCGGGACGCGTCGACGAGACGGAGCCGGCGACCCGCCGACCACACGGCGAGCGGGGGAGATCAGGCGCAGGCCGAGATCACCTACGTGCTCGACACCTCCGTGCTGCTGTCGGACCCCAAGGCGCTCTTCCGGTTCGCGGAGCACGCCGTCGTCATCCCGGTCGTCGTCATCAGTGAGCTCGAGGGCAAGCGCAACGACCCCGAGATCGGCTACTTCGCACGTCAGGCACTCCGCATCCTCGACGAGCTCCGCATCGAGCACGAACGCCTCGACTTCCCGATCCCCGTCGGTGACGGCGGATCCCTGCGGGTCGAACTCAACCACTCGAGCATGGCCTCGCTGCCGTCCGGCCTCCAGCTCGGCGACAACGACTCGCGCATCCTGGCGGTCGCGCTGAACCTGGCGAACGACGGCCTGACGGTCACAGTCGTGTCCAAGGACCTGCCGCTGCGTGTCAAGGCGGCGTCCATCGGTCTGCAGGCCGAGGAGTACCGGGCGGAACTCGCGGTCGACTCCGGCTGGACGGGCATGTCCGAGATCACCCTCGGCTCCGAGGACATGAGCACGCTGTGGGAGCGCGAGGAGGGGACGACGCCGATCATCGAGGACCTGCCGATCAACACGGGCCTCGTGATCCACTCGGACCGGGGATCCGCACTCGGGCGGGTCACGGGCAAGCGCAGCTACAAGCTCGTCCGCGGCGACCGCGACGTCTTCGGTCTGCACGGACGCTCGGCCGAGCAGCGGCTCGCGATCGATCTCTTGCTCGACCCCGAGATCGGGATCCTCTCGCTAGGAGGTCGAGCAGGGACGGGGAAGTCCGCGCTCGCCCTCTGCGCGGGTCTGGAGGCCGTCCTCGAGCGACAAGCGCACAAGAAGATCATGGTGTTCCGCCCGCTGTACGCGGTCGGCGGTCAGGAGCTCGGGTACCTGCCCGGCGACCAGGGCGAGAAGATGAACCCCTGGGGACAGGCGATCTTCGACACGCTCGGCGCGGTCGTCTCGCAGAACGTGCTCGACGAGGTGGTGGAGCGGGGGATCCTCGAGGTGCTCCCGTTGACGCACATCCGCGGCCGGTCGCTCCACGACGCCTTCGTGATCGTCGATGAGGCTCAGTCGCTCGAGCGCAACGTCCTCCTCACGGTCCTCAGCCGGATCGGGCAGAACTCGCGGGTCGTCCTCACGCACGACGTCGCCCAGCGCGACAACCTGCGCGTCGGCCGACACGACGGCGTCGCCTCGGTGATCGAGACGCTCAAGGGGCACCCGCTGTTCGCGCACGTCACGCTGACGCGCTCGGAGCGCTCGGCCATCGCGGCACTCGTGACCGAGATGCTCGAAGGGAACGAACTGGCCTAGCGGCCGTCGGCGGAGCGGGCTCGCGAGGCTCGCTCCGCCGGCTCCGGCCGCCTGTGGAGAACGCCGCAGGCCGGCACGAGGATCCTCCTATCCTGACGGGATGCCCTCGCGACCGACCTCCACCGGCAGGCAGCTGCGCCCGCGTATCGCCACCGCGGCGATGGCCGGCTCGACGCTGCTGCTCGTAGGGGTCACCGTGGCCCGGCTCGGCCCCGACCCGCGTCCGGTCGGCATCGTGCTCGTATGGCTCGCCTGCATCACGCCGCCGCTCGTGCGCATCGACGTCGCGGAGCGGCGGCTCCCGAACCGTCTCGTGCTGCCGGCGCTCGCCATCGCGGTGCCGGTCACCGCGGTCGATGCCGCAGTGCGTCAGGTGGCCCCGCTCGAACCGCTCCTGATGGGGTTCGCGGTCGGCGCCGTCCTGTACGTGTGCGCCCTCTTCGGCGGGCTGGGCATGGGGGACGTGAAGCTGGGCGCGATGCTCGGCCTCGCGGTCGGCTGCTTCGGGACGTCCGCGGTACTGCTCTTCGCGGTGGTGTCGGTCTCCTCGGCCGGCCTCGCGGGTGTGGTCGTCGTGCTTCTCGCACGCTTCCGTGGTGGCTCCGCCGGTTGGCGCACGCGCATCCCGTTCGGCCCGTTCCTGCTCCTCGGCTGCTGGAGCGCCATCGCCGCCACAGCGTGACCACACGGACGGAGACGGCCCCGGAACCGCGTGGGTTCCGGGGCCGTCCGGTCGTTCGACGAGCGGGTCGACTCAGCCGGGGTGCGTCATCGAGAGGACGTCGAGCGCCGTGTCGAGCTGCTCCTCCGTGATCTCGCCGCGTTCGACGAACCCGAGGTCGACGACGGCCTCGCGGACGGTGAGGCCCTTGGCGACGGAGTGCTTGGCGATCTTCGCCGCCGACTCATAGCCGATGATCTTGTTCAGCGGGGTGACGATCGAGGGCGAGGAGCCGGCGAGTGCCGCGGCGCGGTCGAGGTTGGCCTCGAGGCCGTCGACGGTCTTGTCGGCGAGGACCCGGGTCGCGTTCGACAGGAGACGGATGCTCTCGAGGAGCGCCGTGCCCATGACCGGGATCGCCACGTTGAGCTCGAAGGAGCCCGAGGCGCCGGCCCAGGCGATGGTCGCGTCGTTGCCGATGACCCGGGCGCCGACCATCAGGACGGCCTCCGGGATCACGGGGTTCACCTTGCCGGGCATGATCGAGGATCCCGGTTGGAGGTCGGGGATGTGCAGCTCGCCGAGACCGGTGTTCGGGCCCGAGCCCATCCAGCGGAGGTCGTTGCAGATCTTCGTGAGGCTCACCGCGATGACCCGGAGGGCTCCCGAGGCGTCGACGAGTCCGTCGCGAGCGCCCTGGGCCTCGAAGTGGTCCTGGGCCTCGGTGATGGGCAGCTCGGTCTCCTGCGCGAGCAGCTCGATGACGAGCTGGGGGAAGCCCTTCGGCGTGTTGATGCCGGTGCCCGTCGCGGTTCCGCCGAGCGGGACCTCCGCGACGCGGGGGAGCGCCGTGCGCACGCGCTCGATGCCGAGACGCATCTGGCGGGCGTAGCCACCGAACTCCTGGCCGAGGGTGACCGGCGTGGCGTCCATGAGGTGCGTCCGGCCCGGCTTCACCGCGGTCTTCCACAGCTCGGCCTTGCGCTCGAGCGACACGGCCAGGTGGTCGAGGGCCGGGATGAGGTCGTCGATGAGGGCGCTCGTGACCGCGATGTGCACCGAGGTCGGGAAGACGTCGTTGGAGGACTGCGAGGCGTTGACGTGGTCGTTGGGGTGCACCGGGCTGCCGAGGCGCGCGCTCGCGAGCGTCGCCAGGACCTCGTTCATGTTCATGTTCGACGAGGTGCCGCTGCCGGTCTGGTAGGTGTCGACCGGGAACTGCGCGTCGTGCGCGCCGGTGATGACCTCGTCGGCTGCAGCGGCGATCGCGTCGGCGACACCCTGGTCGAGGACGCCGAGCTTGGCGTTCGCGAGTGCCGCGGACTTCTTGATCCGGGCCAGCGAGGCGATCTGCGCCGACTCGAGCCCGCTGCCCGAGATCGGGAAGTTCTCGACGGCCCGCTGCGTCTGCGCACCGTAGAGCGCGTTGGCGGGGACCCGCACCTCGCCCATGGTGTCGTGTTCGATGCGGTACTCGGTTGCTGAGGTGTCTACCACGCTGTTCGTTCTCCTTCGTGCGATTGCGGTGGTGCTGCGCTCGACCGGTCGGTGAGCGGAGTGGAGGTCATTCGGGGACGGTGACGTCGCCGATCACGATGTCGGCGACGGCGGTGCCCTCGAGGAGCTTGTAGTTCGCGCCGATGATGGCGACCGTCCCGGCCGCCACGGCGTCGCTGATGAGCTCGGAGCGCGAGACGACCTCCATGACGGTGCGGCGGAGGTGGCGTCGTCCGACCTCGGAGGTGTCGACGGAGGCTGCGTCGATCGGTGCAGGGCCGGCGACCGCACTCACGGCGGGGACGATCTGCTGGATCAGCTGGTCGATGTACGGGGGGAGCGGCGTTGCGTCCTCGATCTGCGAGTCGATGGCCGCGCGGACGGCGCCGCACTCGTCGTGCGCGAGCACGAGGATGAGCGGGACCTGCAGGACGCCGACGGCGTACTCCAGGGTGCCGAGCACCGAGTCGGAGACGATCTGGCCGGCGTTGCGGACGACGAAGAGGTCGCCGAGTCCCTTGTCGAAGATGATCTCGGCCGCGAGGCGGGAGTCGGAGCAGCCGAAGATGACCGCCTCCGGGGCCTGGGAGTGCGCGAGCGTGGCGCGGCGTTCGACGTCCTGGCGGGGGTGGGCGGGCTGACCGGCGACGAACCGCGCGTTGCCGCGCTGCATCTCGCGCCAGACGGCACCGGGGCGCTTCTGGGTCATTCTGAGTCCGTTTCTGCAGGGGCGCCCGACGGGGCGTCGAGGTTGGCGGTGACCCCGGTGCGCACGGAGCGTGCGACATCGAGGACGTACTCGGGCTTCGCCGTGCCGAACACGGCGATCGTGCTCCGACCGGCGACGGTCGACAGGGCGTACGCGACGTTACCGTCGTCGGAGCCGCTGCCGTTCGCGTATTCGACCCACTCGACGCCGTCGATGGTGACGGTTCCGGTGGGCCGGGCTTCGTCGAGCTCGGCGAGGAGCCAGGTGTCGTTGGCGTCCACGCCTTGGACGAGGCCGACGAACTCGTCGTCGGGGGAGATGAGTCCGACGTTCCAGGAGCGGATGTCGGGTGTGCCGGCGACCGGTGAGGCTGCGGTGCGGACGTCGGCGTAGTTGCTGCCCCAGTCGTCGCCGAGCTCGGGGGTGAGGAGCGGGACGGGGAGGTCGGGCTGCGCCTGGCCGGCGAGCTGCGCGTAGTCGACGGTCGGGCGTTCCGGGGCCTCACCTCGGGGCACGGCGAGCACGATCACGACCACGAGGCCGACCGTGGCCAGGAGCGACAGGACGAGGTTGTTGACGGTCTTGCGCGAGCGGTAGAGGCGGGAGTTCTCCGCCTTGCGGTCTGCGGTCTCCTGCGGCGTCTCGGGGCGGCCGAGCTCGGCAACGACGCGCGGCGGCTTGGTGTCCTTCACCGCGATGCGTCCGGAGTGCCGGATCCGAGCTGGGCGGCGCGAGCCGCGTCCAGCCGTGCCTTCGCGCCGATCAGCCACTCCTCGCAGCGCTGGGCGAGCTGTTCGCCGCGCTCCCAGAGCCGGAGGGAGTCCTCGAGCGACGCCGAGCCCTGCTCCAGCTCGGACACGACACGCACGAGCTCGTCGCGTGCCTGCTCATAGCTGAGCTCCTGGACATCGGAGGGGGTTGGCATGCTTCTATCCTATTCGTCGTCGGTCCGGGCGGCAGCCGTGGCCGGGCCGGTACTGGAGGCGCCGATCGCGCCGGAGGCGAGGGTGACCAGGAGCTCCGTCCCGGCGGGGGCGTCGCCCTCCGCACGGATGACCGCGCCACCCGGGACGCCGGCCTCCGGGTCCGCTCGCTGGACGATGGCGTAGCCGCGGTCGAGCGTGCGCTGCGGCGACAGGGCGCGGAGGTGCGCGCGCAGTTCCGTCACCTCGCGCTGGGAGCGCTCGACGGCGCGGTCGATGAGCTCGGCACCCCTCGCGACCGTGCGGGTCAGCTCGTCCGCCCGCGAGTCGACGATCCAGGACGGGTCGGCGAGCGCAGGACGGGTGCGGAGGGTCGCGAGTCGGTCGATCTCGTGACCGAGCAAGGAGGTCACCCGGGAGGACAACCGGACGCGGGCCTGCTGCACGCGAGCGAACTCCTCCGCGACGTCGGGGACGACCCGCTTGGCGGCATCGGTCGGTGTGGAGGCGCGGAGGTCGGCGACGTCGTCGAGCAGTGGGCGGTCCGCCTCGTGGCCGATGGCGCTCACGAGGGGCGTGGTGCAGGCGGCCGCGGCTCTGACCACGCGTTCGTCGCTGAACCCGAGGAGGTTCTGGAAGTCGCCGCCGCCACGCGCGACGATGATGACGTCGACCTCGGGGTCGGCGTCGAGCGTCTGCAAGGCGCTCACGACGTCGCCGGGGGTGCGGTCGCCCTGGACGGCGGCGTGGACGACGCGGAACCGGACCGACGGCCAGCGCAGCTCCGCGTTGCGCAGGACGTCCTTCTCGGCGTCGGAGTCCTTGCCGGTGACCAGCCCGATGCACTGCGGGAGGAACGGGAGCGGCCGCTTGCGCGACGCGTCGAAGAGCCCCTCCTCGGCGAGCTGCCGACGGAGCCGTTCGAGTCGCTCGAGGAGGTCGCCGATGCCGACGTGCTTCATCGCCATGACCTGCATGGTGAGCGTGCCGCCCTTGAGCCAGTAGTTCGGCTTGACCAACGCGACCACGTGGTCGCCCTGCTTGAGGTCGGCGGGGATCTTCGCTCGGACGGACGACCAGATGGTGAAGCCGACCGTCGCATCGATCTCGAGGTCTTTGAGCTTGCCGTAGACGTTGCCGCCCGAGGCGCCCCATTGCGTGATCTCGCCCTCGACCCAGACCGTGCCGAGGCGGTCGATGTAGTCGCGGAGCTTCGTGCCGAGGAGCGCGACCGGCCAGGGGGCTTCCATGGTGGCCGGTGCATCGCTCATCCCTCAAGCCTAGCCGCGAGCACCGACGGCGCGGGGTCGCGGACCACCCGGGCGTTCACGGCCGACTCCCGAGCGCTGCCGCGTAGAATCCACACGTGACCGATCTCCGCGACGCCCCAGCCATCGGCCTCGGCATGCCGAGGCTCCGACGCATCGCCGGACGCCTCGCTGACCTCCCCGTCGCCGGCGAGAAGCGCGTCCTGCTCGCCGCCCCTCGTGGTTACTGCGCCGGCGTGGACCGTGCGGTCGTCGCCGTCGAGAAGGCGCTCGAGCACTATGGCGCGCCGGTGTACGTCCGGAAGCAGATCGTCCACAACGTGCACGTCGTCGACCAGCTCGAGGCCCAGGGCGCGGTGTTCGTGGAGGAGGTCGACGAGGTGCCGTCCGGCGCGCACATCGTCTTCAGTGCGCATGGCGTCTCGCCAGCCGTGGTCGATGCCGCCGCCGACCGCGGGCTGCTCGCGATCGACGCCACCTGCCCGCTCGTCACCAAGGTCCACCGCGAGGCCGTCCGCTTCGCCCGCGACGACTACGAGATCCTGCTCATCGGACACGAGGGGCACGAGGAGGTCGAGGGGACGGCCGGTGAAGCGCCCGACCACGTCACGCTCGTGACGAGCCCGGAAGCCGTCGACGACCTCGTCGTCGCCGATCCCGACAAGGTCGTGTGGCTCTCGCAGACCACGCTGTCGGTGGACGAGACCATGGAGACGGTCCGCCGCCTGCGCGAGCGGTTCCCGAAGCTCCAGGATCCGCCGAGCGACGACATCTGCTACGCGACCCAGAACCGTCAGGTCGCCATCAAGAAGGTGGCCCAGGACGCAGACCTCGTGATCGTGGTCGGGTCGGCGAACTCCTCGAACTCGGTGCGCCTCGTGGAGGTCGCGCTCGAATACGGCGCGAAGGCCGCGTACCGCGTCGACTACGCGCACGAGATCCAGCAGGCCTGGCTCGACGGCGTCGTCACGGTCGGTGTCACCAGCGGCGCCTCCGTGCCGGAGGTCCTCGTCGACGAGGTCCTCGAAGAACTCTCTGGAGCCGGCTACGGCGCGGTGCAGGAAGTCAAGACGGCCGAGGAGGACCTCATGTTCTCCCTGCCGAAGGAGCTGCGCAAAGACCTTGCCGGCACGACCGATCCGCGCGCCCTGGGAGGGCGTCGACCATGAGCGAATCCCGCCCCCGTCCGCAGTTCGGTGAGTACGCGTCCCCCGAGGAGCAGCGTGCCCGGATCGCCGAGCCCATCGACGAGCAGCGGGCGGAGGAGCTCGGCATCGCGCCTGTCGTCCCCGTCGACCGGCAACCGCGGCAGCAGCAGGAGCCGACCCTCCGCGAGCAGACGCGAGAGCCTGGGGTGGTGCAGCCGGGCGCTCCGACCGTGGCCGCCAGACGACCCGTCGCCGGAGACCGCATTGCGACGTCGATCCTGCTCGGACTCGGCCTCGTCGGCCTGATCGTGACCATGCCGGGCCTGCTCGACCTCCCCGGCCTGATCCGCCCCGCACTCGTGCAGATGGGTGTCTCGGGGTACTCCTCGGACGGTCTCGCGAGCGCCATGGGCATCCTGGCGCTCGGTCTCCAGATCGCCCTGTGGGTGGGCGCCATCATACTGTCGAGCCGGTCGCTCCGCGCGGGTCGACTGACCTTCTGGATCCCGCTCGTCGCCGGTGTCGCGGCGAACCTGGTCGTGGTGATCTGTCTCGCCGTGGCCATGGGCGCCGACCCGGCGTTCATGGAGTACGTCCGCTCGCAGCAGCCGTAGTCGTCCACACACGAAGAACGGGCCCGGCAGCGATGCCGGGCCCGTTCTGTTGGTGCAGGTGACTAGGAGGTGCTGGTGCCGTACGAGCCGAGCTGCTTCGTCGACTCCAGGACGCGAGCGGCCATCGCCGACTCGGCGACCTTGCCCCAGGCGCGGGGGTCGTAGACCTTCTTGTTGCCGACCTCGCCGTCGAGCTTCAGCACGCCCTCGTAGTTCGACAGCATGTAGCCGGCGATCGAGCGCGTGAACGCGTACTGCGTGTCGGTGTCGATGTTCATCTTGACGACACCGTTCGCGACGGCCTCGGCGATCTCGGCGTCGGTGGAACCGGACCCGCCGTGGAAGACGAGGTCGAGCGGCTTGGGGCCGTGGCCGTACTTGGCGGTGAGGCCGTCCTGGATGGTCTTCAACAGCTCGGGCTGGAGCTTGACGTTGCCGGGCTTGTAGACCCCGTGCACGTTGCCGAAGGTGAGGGCGGCCATGTAGCGACCCTGCTCGCCGAGGCCGAGCGCCTCGACGGTCGCGATGGCGTCGTCGAGCGTCGTGTACAGGTGCTCGTTGATGTCGTGGCTGACGCCGTCCTCTTCGCCGCCGACGACGCCGATCTCGACCTCGAGGATCGCGTTGATGGCCTTGGTGCGCTTGAGCATCTCGGTCGCGATCTCGAGGTTCTCCGTGAGCGGGACCGCCGAGCCGTCCCACATGTGGGACTGGAAGATCGGGTTGCGACCGGCCTTCACCTCTTCCTCGGAGGCGGCGATGAGCGGCATGACGAAGCCGTCGAGCGCGTCCTTCGGGCAGTGGTCGGTGTGGAGCGCGACGGTGACCGGGTAGTTCTTGGCGACCTCGGTCGCGAACTTCGCGAAGGCGATCGCGCCGGCGGCACGGTTCTTCACGGTGTGGCCGGCGAAGTAGTCGGCGCCGCCCGTGGTGACCTGGATGATGCCGTCGGAACCGGCCTCGGTGAGGCCCTGGAGGACGGAGTTGATGGTCTGGCTGCTCGAGACGTTGAACGCCGGGTACGCGAACCCGTTCGACTTCGCCTTGTCGAGCATCGCTGCGTACTGTTCCGGGGTGGCGACGGGCATGTCTTCTCCTTGCGTGGGGACGATTCGCCTTGAAGTCTAGTGACTCGGGCTCCGAGGCATACGGCACGATGGGGACATGATCGAGCGCACTCCGGACACCGACCTCCTCGACGGCTTCCTCGACGCCACGAGGGCCGCGGCTGCCGCCGTCGCGGGTCTCGTCGGAGGTGGAGACGGCATGCGCATCGATGGGGTCGCCGTCGATGCGCTCCGCCGGGCGCTCGAATCGCTCCCGGTCGACGGGCGCGTCGTCGTGGGGGAGGGCGAGAAGGACCAGGCGCCCATGCTGTTCGTCGGGGAGCGTTTCGGCACGGGTGCTGGGCCGGCGATCGACCTCGCCGTCGACCCCGTGGACGGCACGAAGCTCGCGGCCACGGGCAAGCCGGATTCCGTCGCCGTGATCGCCATCGCCCCGCGCGGTGCGATGTTCGACATCGGCCCGGCGTACTACCTCGAGAAGCTCGTCGCCGCCGGCGGGGGACGCGAGTTGTCGCTGGCCGACCCGATCGCGGTGACCCTCGACCGGCTGGCGGCCCGGCTGGGGCGGCCGGTCGAGCAGCTGCGGGTCGCGGTCCAGGAACGTCCTCGGAACGCGGCGACCGCCCAGGCCGTGACCGCCGCCGGTGCCGAGCTCGTGAGCTTCATGGACGGCGACGTCGCCCTGTCACTGCGGGCCGCGGCCGCCGACGGCGACCTCGATCTGCTGCTCGGTGTGGGCGGAGCCCCGGAGGGCATCCTCACGGCTGCCGCGGTCCGGGCCCTCGGCGGTTGGATGACGGCGCGCTTCGCACCGCAGTCGCCGGAGGAACGTGCGCGGCTCGTCGAAGCGGGGACCGATCTCGATCGCGAGGTCCCGCTCGACGAACTCTGCCGCGATGACGCCTGGCTGCTGCTCAGCGCCGTCACGTCGACCGCGCTCGCTGCTGGGCACGAGCTCGCCGGGGTGCGTCTGGAGGACGACGGTTCAGCCATCGTCGAGTCCGTCGTCGTCGGTCCCGGGAGCCCGCTGACGAGGTCACGGAAGCGCCTCGATCGAGACGCACCCACCGGCCTTCCCAGCCCGGTTCGATAGGCTGAAACCCTCATCCACCGAAGCGTCGTGTCCCACGAGGCGAGCGATCCATGGAGGATCCAGTGACCCAGCCTGAAACCGGCTCCCACTATCTGCAGCCCGACCGCAACCTCGCCATGGAGCTCGTGAGAGCGACGGAGGCCGCCGCGATCCGGGCGGCGCCGTTCATCGGGCGAGGCGACAAGAACGCCGCCGACGGTGCGGCGGTCGACGCGATGCGCGCCTTCCTCGGCACCGTCAACTTCGACGGCGTGGTCGTCATCGGCGAGGGCGAGAAGGATGAAGCGCCCATGCTGTTCAACGGCGAGCACGTCGGCAACGGCCGCGGCCCGTCCTGCGACATCGCCGTCGACCCGATCGACGGCACGAGCCTCACCGCCGCCGGCCGCCAGAACGCCCTCTCCGTCATCGCCGTCTCCGACCGCGGAAGCATGTTCGACCCGTCCGCGGTGTTCTACATGGACAAGATCGTCACCGGCGCCGACGGCATCGGTGTCGTCGACATCAGCCAGTCCATCGGCGACAACATCCGCGAGCTCGCGAAGGCCAAGGGCAAGCAGCCCGAGGACATCCGCGTCGCCGTCCTCGACCGACCGCGCCACGCGCAGCTCATCGAGGAGATCCGCGCGGCCGGTGCCGGGACGCGGTTGCTGCTCGACGGCGACGTCGCGGGTGGCATCAACGCCGCGCGCTACGACTCGCGGATCGACATGTGCGTCGGCATCGGTGGCACGCCCGAGGGCATCATCACCGCGTGTGCGGTGAAGGCGCTCGGCGGGCTCATCCAGGGCAAGCTCATGCCGAAGGACGACGCCGAGCGCGAGCGTGCTCTTGCGGCCGGTCACGACCTCGACCGCGTCCTCGGCGCGAACGACCTCGTCCGTGGCGACAACACGTACTTCGTCGCGACGGGCGTCACCCACGGCGAACTCGTCGACGGTGTGCAGCGCAAGGGTCCGATCATCCGCACCGAGAGCCTCGTGCTGCGGTCGCGGTCCGGCACCATCCGTCGCGTCGAGGCGGACCACCTCGCTGCGAAGTGGCTGTAGCCGCTCCTCCAGCAGAGCGAAGCGCCCGGTTCCACCTCGCGGTGGTGCCGGGCGCTTCGTCGTGCGGTGCTCGTACCGGTCAGTCCTGGAGCCGGTGCGCGAGCCGGGCCTCGAGCTCGCTCGGCTCGGCATCGGACGGCTCCGGCGAGGGCTGCGCCTCCGGTGCGGTGAGGCGCTTCGGTGAGGCGTCGCTCTGGCTCACCTGACCGATGACCGTCGCCTCGTCGAGGGCGTCGAGCTTGCGCGCCGTGACGAGCACGCGGGTCTCGAACGACGAGGCGAACTGGTTGTAGTTGGTGACCGTGCTCTCGATGGACCGGCGCAGGCGGTCGGCGTGGTCCGACAGCGTCGAGAGCCGCTGGTAGAGCTCCTTGCCGAGATCGAACAACCGCTTCGCGTCCTCGGTGAGGACGTCCTGCTGCCAGGTGAACGCGACCGTCTTGAGGACGGCCCACAGGTTGACGGGGGAGGCGAGGGCGACCCGTTTGCCGAAGGCGTAGTCGAGCAGGCTCGCATCGGCCTCGAGTGCTGCGGCGAGGAGCGACTCGCTCGGGATGAAGCAGATGACGAACTCCGGGCTCGACTCGAGGCCGCGCCAGTACCCCTTCGCGGCGAGGGCGTCGACGTGCGACCGCACGGCCTTCACGTGCTGCGCGAGGAGGGCGGTGCGTCGTGCGGCCTCCTCGCCCGTCGCGGTGACGGGGATGGTGCTGGCTTCGAGGTACTGCGCGAACGGCACCTTCGCATCGACCGCGATCGACTTGCCGCCGGGGAGTCGCACGACCATGTCGGGCCGGCCGATGCCGTTGTCGGACGTGATGCTCGACTGCAGGTCGAAGTCGACGCGCTGCGTGAGACCCGCGGCTTCCACGACGTTGCGGAGCTGGGTCTCGCCCCAGACGCCACGGGTGGCGTTGTTCCGGAGCGCCGAGGCGAGCGACTCCGTCGTGGACCGCAGGCGTTCCTCGGACTCCGAAGCCGTCTTCAGCTGCTGGGCGAGCTCGCCGTGCTGACGGCTGCGCTGCTGCTCGAGTTCCGCGACCTTCGCCTGCATGTGCTCGAGGCTGTGCTGGACGGGCGCGAGTGCCTGCAGGACCTGGCTCTCCTCGTGTTCTTGTCGCGATCGTCGTTCGGCGTCGGCGCGGTGGCGCTCGGCGAGCTCGCGGTACTGCTCGCGCTGGGCGTTCAGCTCGCGTCCGAGCCCGTCGGCCGTGGCATCGAGCGCTGCGAGTTCGGCGCGCAGCGCGGCCCGGAGTTCCGCCTCGCGGGCGGACGCATCGGCGAGGAGTTGCGCCTGCTGGCCGCGGAGGTCGGCGAGCTGGGCGGTGTGCCTGGCCTCGAGCAGCGCCGGGTCGACCGAACCCGCGCCGGTGCGCCGCTGCAGCAGGAGGACCGCCACGGCTGCGCCGATGACGAGTCCGATGAGGAGGCCGATCCCGAGGGCGAGTGCGCTGTCCATGCCCTCAGTGTGTCGCGGGCCGCCGACATCGGTCGGAGGCCGCGCGGCGACCGCGGGCTCAGGCGGCGACGGCCGTCCCGATCCGGCCGATCTTGACGCTCGTGAGCTGCGCGAGTTCGGCGATCGAGGAGGCGCCGTGACGGGCGGCGGCGTGGATGATGATGTGCGCGGAGGCCTCGGCGTCGCCGGTGGCGTCGTGGTGCTGGAAGTCATCGAATCCGGCGGCGAGAGCCGCCACGGGAAGTCGGTAGGAGTCGAGCTGGTACGTCTTGCGGGCGACGTTCAGGCTGCACAGGTAGCTGAGATCGGGGCAGTCGAGGCCGGTGGCGGCGCAGCCACCGCGGATGACGCCCATGTCGAAGCCGGCGTTGTGGGCGACGAGGGCGTCACCCTGGGCGAAGTCGAGGAGGGTGTCGAGCTGGTCCGCCCAACCCGGCGCCCCGAGGACGTCGGTCGCGACGATCCCGTGGATGCGGGTGTTCCACTCGAGGAACGCGTCGTGTCCGGCAGGGGGCTGGATGAGCCAGCCCGCGCGGTCGACGACGATGCCGTCGCGCACTCTGACGAGGCCCACGCTGCAGGCGGAGGCGGATGACGAGTTCGCGGTCTCGAAGTCGATGGCGGTGAAATCCAGTGGCACGTCCTCACCCTCGCACCAGCGTCCGACACCGCTCGGGTGGCACGCCGCATGCCGCTCGATCGACGGTGCCGATCCGTGCCCGGAGCGAAGGCGCGACCCACGGGGACGCGCGGCCAAGTACGATAGACCCTCGTGGCTCTTACTCTCGGCATCGTCGGCCTGCCCAACGTCGGCAAGTCCACCCTGTTCAACGCGCTCACGCGCAACAACGTGCTCGCAGCGAACTATCCATTCGCGACGATCGAGCCGAACGTCGGCGTGGTCGAACTGCCCGACGCCCGGCTCGGCAAGCTCGCGGAGATCTTCGGCAGCGAGCGCATCCTGCCCGCCGCGGTGTCCTTCGTCGACATCGCCGGCATCGTCAAGGGCGCGAGCGAGGGGGAGGGGCTCGGCAACAAGTTCCTCGCGAACATCCGCGAGGCCGACGCCATCGCGCAGGTCGTCCGCGGCTTCGCCGACCCCGACGTCGTGCACGTCGACGGCGACGTGAACCCGGCCTCCGACATGGAGACCATCAACACCGAGCTCATCCTCGCCGACCTCGAGACGCTCGAGAAGGCGATCACCCGGTTCGAGAAGGAGGTCAAGGGCAAGAAGCTCGACCCCTCCGTCCTCACGGCGGCGAAAGAGGCGCAGGACGCGCTGAACGCCGGAACCCCGCTCTCGGCGACGAAGATCGACCTCGCGCCCATCAAGGAGCTCGGTCTCCTCACGGCCAAGCCGTTCATCTACGTGTTCAACGTCGACGAGGACGTCCTCCAGGACCAGGCGAAGCTCGACGAGCTGGCCGCCCTCGTGGCGCCGGCGAAGGCCGTCTTCCTCGACGCCAAGCTCGAGTCGGAGCTCGTCGACCTCGACGAGGACGACGCCCGCGAGATGCTCGAGTCGACCGGCCAGACCGAGTCCGGCCTCGACCAGCTCGCACGCATCGGCTTCGCGACGCTCGGCCTGCAGACCTACCTCACGGCGGGTCCAAAGGAGTCGCGTGCGTGGACGATCCCGCAGGGCGCCAAGGCTCCCCAGGCGGCCGGCGTCATCCACACGGACTTCGAGAAGGGCTTCATCAAGGCCGAGGTCATCTCGTTCGACGACCTCGTCGAGACCGGCTCCGTCGCCGAGGCGCGCTCCAAGGGCAAGGCCCGCATGGAGGGCAAGGACTACGTCATGCAGGACGGCGACGTCGTGGAGTTCCGCTTCAACGTGTAGCCGACCCCGGTTCGGCCCGTCCGTTCGGGTGGGGGAGCGGCGTGCGGCTGTTCGTCTATCGAATGTGGTCAGCTACGCGGTGACTCGCTCGCGGATCCGGTCTCATCCGCGGGATCGACAACCGATGTCTTCGCCGAGGTGTCAGCCAGACCCTTCTGGTACTTCGCCGCCGCCCGCCTGATCGAGGACACCTTCGGATTGTCGACACGCGATGCGGGAAGGCTGTCGAGGATCGAGACGTCGGCTCGGGCGGCGAGCATCAGCAGGCCCCACATGCCGATGGAATCGAGTTCGAAGTCGATTTCTTCGGGGGTGGCCGCCGCAAACGCCGCATGCGCGATCCCTTCAACCTCCGGGTCGCTCGGCCTCTTCGCAGCGCCCTTCACAGCGTTCGGCTGATTCGTGTAATTGTCGAGTTGGGTCAGCAGACGATCGGCGCGTTCGGTGCCGAGTGCCGCTTCGAACTCGGCTTGGATCGGGTAGGTCGCAGTCACGTTCGTCTCCAGGGATCTGCCAATGACACCAGCGGTGGTAGTCGCTGGAACCGGCCACCGTACGAGCAGCATAGCCAGTTCGCACGTGTTCGGACTCCGCCCGGAGGTCGATGCGCGCTGCACGTCGGCAGCCGTGATGGGAGGACCACGTCCCCGGCCCGAGGCGTTCCACCAGGCGGAGTCACCGCCCCGAATGGCTCATCCCTTGCGGCGCTGCTCCGCGATCCAGGTGTGGTCGGCGATGGCGGTTGCAACCGCTGATCGGTATGCCTCCCCGTACGGACCCCGGTACAGGTTCCGGCTGAAGAATGGCGACTCGGCCCGGTACGGCGCGCTGTTGTGGACTCGTCGCGCGAGGTCCGAGAGTGCGTCGTGGCCGCCCGAGCGGTAGGCGGCGAGTTCGACGTCGTCGAGTCGGATGAGCGCGGAGTCGTCGATGACGGCGCTGTAGCTGTACCGCGCATCCAGATATCGTGCGTCCTCATCCTCCACGAGGAACCAGGCACCGGGTTCGTGATCGACGTAACGCATCTCCATCAGTCGAGTATGGAGGTCGTCGACGGTCGATCACCACCAGCGTCTGGCGCGAGGGACCAGGCCCGCGAGGGCTGCGAGCCCGGCGAAAGCGCTGACCACCCCGAGTAAGCCCAGAGGGGTGTCGCGGAGCGGGCCGACGACGAGCAGGGCGCCGAGGCCGAGCGCTGCCACGCCGAACCCGATGCGCCAGCGTCGCCCGGCCTTCGCCGATGGGCGGCGGCGGGGTAGCTCGATGGGTCGCGGGCGCGCGCGGCGCCGTGCGCTCAGCGGCGGTCCGCCGTCCTCTGGCCCGTCGACGGCACGGCCGAACCCGTCGACCCACGGACCGGCACCGACCTCGGGGCAGCGGTCGTGGACGTTCGTGTCGCGGGTCGAGGCATCCGCCGGGTGGGCAGGCATGGCTGCGGCGAGATCCACGTCGAACCTGACGGAACCGTCCGGCAGGAGGGCGTCGTAGCCGACGAACCGCAGCGGCCGTCGGCGCCATCTCGACGTGCCACGGAACGCCGTCGCGCGGACGGCGACGGGACGGTCGGGCGATTCGCGCATGGATCGATGGTGGCACATCGGGTCTCCGTGGTTCAGCACCCTGATGCTTCCGACGTCCCTGCCGCCAGCGGGGTCGTGCTCCGGCGGTACGCTCGATGAGGCGCCACCCGAACGGGCGCCTGGGGGAGGCCACGGGTGACGATCGATCTGGCGAGCATGCTGGTGGTGGCGGTGATCGTCTGCGCCGCGTGCGGGATCTTCTACGGACTCGACAGTGCGCGAACCCTGGCCGGACGCCACATGGCGGCCTGGATGTCCGGATTCGCCACCACCCTGCTCTCCGCGGTCAGCTATCTCGCCGCCACGCTCAACGGCGACTCGGTGTGGATCGTCGCCGTCGCCAATGCCGCCATGGTCGCCTCGATCGCCGCCCTGTGGGTGGGGTGCCGGCTGTTCAACGGTCGGCGCAGCCTCGTGCTACTCGGCACCCTCTTCGTCGGGGTGACGGCGATCTCCGCCGTCCTCGACCCAACCGACGACCCGGAGTGGGCCGGCACCATCGCCCGGCTCATCTCGCTCATCATGCTGTCGCTCCTGGTCGCGTACGAGGCGCGACGGGGGCGGATGCGAACGGCACCGGCGTCACTGGTGCTCGTCGTCGTCATGATCCTCCACGCGGTGTTCACCGCCGTGCGCCTCGCGGTCTACCTCGCGGCGGGTCCCCACTCGGAGATCTTCGAGCGGCTGTTCAGCACGCCCATCGTGACCTACATGAACCTCGTGTTCGTCGTCGCGATCGCCGTCGGCCTCGTCCTCCTGCGCTCCTGGGAGCGCAAGCAGCGCCTCTCCTCGGAGCGGGTAGGCGTCCGCGCGGTGGGGCGCCGGGCGTTCATCGCCGAGGCGACCCGACTCCGCGAGGGGCAGCAACCCGATCGTCGCCTCGCGATCCTCGTGGTGGCCATCGACGGCTACGGCGACCTCCGCCGCGCCTACGGGATGGCGACGGCGGGGGAGCTGGAGGCACTGCTCGCAGCCGCGGTCTTCCGTGAGCTGCCGGCCGGGTCCGTCTGCACCCGCGTGTGGAGCGGGACGATCCTCGTGGCCACGTCGGTCGAACCGGGGCCGACCGGCCTCTCGGGTCTCCACGACCTCGCGGCACCGATCGCCGCCGGCTACCGGGAGGCCGTGACGCAGCAGCTCGACGGCTTCGCCGGCGCTGCCAACCTCGGCGTCGCGGTGGATTCGGCCGCGCCGACACCGGTCGAAACCCTCGTGTCGATCGCACGCACGGCCCGAGCCGACGCCGAGCGGCGAGGCGAATCGGTGCGGGTCGTCGAGTCCGCGCCGGAGACGCAGGACCGCTGACGGCGGGTGCTACTCAGCGACCCTGGCGCTTCTTGTACGGCAGTGGCTCGCCCTTGACCTTCGGCGCGCGGCCCTTGCCCTTGTTCGCTTTGGCTTTGCCGCCCGGCGCGGGAGCCGACTTCGCTGCCGCTGCCGCAGAGGCGTCGAGCTGGCGACGCGCCTCGATGAGGAACGCGTAGCCGGCGTCCGTCAGCTGCGTGGATTCCACGTCGCGAGCGAACAGTTCCGCTCCGACGCTCTCCTCGAGCTTCCGGACGTCGGCGACGACGGTGCTTCGCGGCACACCGAGCGCCTTGGCCGCCTTCGCGAAGTGGAGGGTCTCCGCGGAGGCGACGAAGGAGCGCAGCTGCTTGTGATCCATGCCCTCAGCCTACGGTCACGGCGTCAGGCTGCCGACCAGCGTCGCGTCAGCCACCCAGCTGGTCGCGTCGACGACGTCGCACGATCACCGAGGCGATGCCCGCGAGCAGGCCGAGGCCGAGCAGGGAGCCGGCCACGATCGCGAGCGTGGATCCCTGGAACCCGGTGTCGGGGAGCCTCGTGATGTCTCCGGCTGGAACCGCCGGCTGCCCGGGGACCTGCGGGGTGCCCGGTGGGACGATGACGATCGTCGATTCGATGGAGTCGTCGGGCGCGCTGCCGTTACTCGCGGTGATGGTGACCGTGTAGGTCCCGGACGTCGTGGGCGTGCCGGTCACGCCACCGGTCACGCTGTCGAGGACGAGTCCCGGGGGCAGGGCACCCGAGGTGACCGTGTACGTCGCGTCGGGGCTGCCGGTCGAGGTGACCGTGCTGTCGTACGTCGTACCGACGGTGCCGCCGGGGAGCGGAGCGGAGGTGATCTCCGGGCTCGTCGTGACCTCGGAGCCGCTGCCGTCGTCGCAGCCGGTCGGCCGGTTGATGACGGTGTTGATGAGCGTCACGGCGCCGGTGGACGCGAGGAGACGTCCTTCGACGACCGTGCCCGCTCCCGTGGAGATGGACGTGTCGGCGAGGATCGTGCCGACGAAGGGCGCGCCTCCGTTGAGCGTGGCGTCGCTGCCGACACGCCAGAACACGTTGCAGGCGCTCGCGCCGCCGACGAGGGTGACCGAGGAACCGATGCCGGTCTTCAGCGTGCTCGCCGCCTGGAAGACCCAGACCGACTCCGCGGTGCCGGTGAGCGTCACGTTTCCGGTGAGGGAGATCTCTCCGCCGGCGTAGACGCCGGGAGTGAGGTTGAGGTCGGTGAGCTCACCGACCTGCTGCGGGGCCGGCGTGAGGCTGGAGGCGACGCCCATCGCCTTGAGGAGGTCGTTCTTGGCCAGGGCGGCGGGCTCGTTCGTCACGTTCTGGGTGCCGTTGACGAGGCCCGGCGGGAAGCCGGTCACGGAGCTCTCCGGGCTCAGCCCGAGGTCGCCGTTGATCGTGGTCGCGCCGGTGTTGGTGACGGCCGATGCGGCGAGGACGCCGTAGTCGGCTGCCGTACCGAGGAAGATCGGGCCGTCGATCGAGGTCGCGGCGTTCGCCGGTCCGGCACCGATGGCCAGGAGTCCGACGGTCACGACTGCCGCTGCGGCGAAGAGCCGTGGGCGAGTGCGACCGGGTCTGGCGATGTGGTCAGGTGGGGAGAGTTCGAGGCGCATGAAGGCCCCTTCCGTGTGGGAGGGGCGCGAAGCCAAAGAGGATGGCGACATCAACCGCAACTGTTCCCTGTGTACCACCTTCGGGGGTCGCTAGATCAGCTAGCGCTCCTGATGTAGCCAATCGTTATCGTGATGCGATACGCTACTCCGCCGACTCGTGGCGCGAAATGAACGTTCACCGAGGCCCGGACGGAATGAGACGATTGCAGCATGACTGCAACGCTCGTGGCCCAAGGCCTGGCCGGAGGACACGGCCACCGCACCCTGTTCGACGGCCTCGATCTGACGGTGGCGCCGGGCGACGTCGTCGGCGTCGTCGGGATGAACGGCGCGGGGAAGTCGACGCTGCTGCAGCTCCTCGGCGGCTCCCTCGAACCGCAGGCCGGCACGATCACGCTGTCGCCCTCCGACGCCTTCGTGGGCGCGCTCCCGCAGGAACACGAGCGCGTCGTCGGCGAGAGCGTCGCCGCCTACATCGCCCGGCGCACCGGCTGCGCTGCGGCGACCGAGGCGATGGACGCGGCCGCCGCGGCGCTCGCCGAACCCCCGCAGGCCGGCGCAGACTCCGCGGACGTCTACTCCGCCGCCCTCGACCGCTGGTTGGCGAGCGGGGCGGCCGACCTCGAGGAGCGGATCCCCGCGGTCCTCGCCGACCTCGGGCTGGACCTCGACGCGGATGTGACGACCACGATGATGACGTCACTCTCGGGCGGGCAAGCCGCCCGCGTCGGACTGGCGGCGCTGCTGCTGTCGCGATTCGACATCGTCCTCCTCGACGAACCGACCAACGATCTCGACCTGGACGGCTTGGAGCGGCTCGAACGCTTCGTGCAGGGATTGCGCGGGGGTGTGGTGCTCGTCAGCCACGACCGAGAGTTCCTCGCCCGCTGCGTCACGCGCGTCCTCGAACTCGACCTCGCGCAGCAGAGCAACCGCGTCTTCGGGGGCGGATACGAGGCCTACCTCGAGGAGCGCGAGGTCGCCAGGCGGCACGCCCGCGACGCCTACGACGAGTTCGCCGACAAGAAGGCCGATCTCATCGGTCGCGCCCGGGTGCAGCGGGAGTGGTCCAGCCAGGGTGTGCGGAACGCGATGAAGAAGGCGCCCGACAACGACAAGATCCGGCGGAAGGCGTCGGCGGAGTCCTCGGAGAAGCAAGCCCAGAAGGTCCGGCAGATGGAGAGCCGCATCGCCCGACTGGACGAGGTCGAGGAACCGCGCAAGGAGTGGCAGCTGCAGTTCACGATCGGCAGCGCACCGCGTTCGAGCACGGTCGTCGCGACGCTGTCCGAGGCCGTCGTCCGGCAGGGCGACTTCCAGCTCGGCCCCCTGTCGCTCCAGGTGAACGTGGGCGATCGCATCGGCATCACCGGGCCCAACGGCGCCGGCAAGTCCACCCTGCTCGCGACGCTGCTCGGTCGTCGCGAACCCGACGCGGGCAGCGCGAGCCTCGGCTCGAGTGTGCGGATCGGCGAGATCGACCAGGCCCGCTCACTGCTCGTCGGCACGGAGCCGCTCGCCGACCGCTTCGAGGCGATCGTGCCCGACCTCAGTCCGGGAGAGGTCAGGACGCTGCTGGCGAAGTTCGGGCTGAAGGCCGACCACGTGAACCGGCCCGTCGACGAGCTGTCACCGGGGGAGCGCACCCGCGCCGGGCTCGCCGTGCTCCAGGCGACGGGGATCAACCTGCTGGTCCTGGACGAGCCGACGAACCACCTCGACCTCGCTGCGATCGAACAGCTCGAGGAGGCGCTCGAGAGCTACGACGGAACACTGCTCCTCGTCACCCACGACCGCCGCATGCTCGACACCGTCCGGATCGAGCGGCGGTGGGTCGTCGAGGCAGGCCAGGTCACGGAGCGCTAGCCCGCGTCGGTACCGCTCAGAGGCCCCGGAGGAGCGCGTCACGGAGTTCGGGTCCGATCTCCTCGGGAACGTCGACGTCGACCGCGAGCGCCTGGATCGCGCGGCTGTAGTAGTTGCGGGCGGCCGCGGCGAGCGTGATGTCGAGGATCTCCCGGTCGGAGAAGCCGTGCTGGCGCAGACTCAGGCTGTCGGCGTCGGTCATCCGGTCCGAGTCGCGACCCACCCGTTCCGCGAAGGCCATCATCGCGACCTCCGCGGGGCTCAGGTCGGCGTCGCGATAGTCCGCCGCGATGCGCACGAGTTGGTCCTCCTCGAACAGCGCAAGCGATCTCCGGCCGTGAGCGAGACGACAATGCCGTGACCGCGTCCCTCGCGCCGCGGCGAGCGTCACGAGCTCGTAGCGTCGCAGGCCGAGCGGTCGGGCGATCTCACCGATCAGCGCCTCCCACGCGGCGTAGGCCCCGGGGTTCAACGCCATCACCTTCGTGTGCGCAGCGACGAAACCCTGGTCGGCGATGTCGTCGTCGTACATCGCGGCCGTCGTCGCATCGGCATCGGCTTCGGGGATGGTGTGGAGGATCGACATGTCGGCCACCTCGTCGGAACGGGTCGCGGGCCGGGCGTCCGCGGCTACCGTTCATGATGGCACTCGAGATCGGCGCTGTCAGAACCATTTCCCGGTGGATCTCGGGGATCACACCGGCGTCGCCGGCCCCGGTCGTCGCCGGGGAGCACGACACATGCCCCGGACATGAGCGAGGACCCCGCGGCGTTCGCCAGGCGGGGTCCTCGTCGTTCAGGGGGCGCGTCAGTCGCGCAGCTGCTCCTTGTAGTCGTTCTTCGCCTCGGTGGTGTCGCGCTCGGCCTCGGCCTTCTTCACGTCGGCCTCCGCCTGCTTCACCTTCGCGTCGGCCTTGGCCTCGTCGACCTTGTCGCCGATCCGGTCCTTGGCGTCTTCGACGGTCTCGCCGATCTTCCGGCCGGTCGCCTCAGCAGCGTCCTTGGCGTTGTCCAGGAATCCCATGTCAGCTCCGTCTCTGATCCCGACTCTCGGTCACCGTTCCAGCCTCGCGGACCCGCGCCCGCGCGGCAACCACTTGTGTTCCGAGGCGTGTCCGGCTAGATCATGAGACGACCCGGCGCAGATGGGCGTCGTCGCTCAGGGAGCGGGGGCACCGCCGTCGGTCGGGGTCGCGTGCGGCAGCCAGTCCTTGAGGATGACCTCCTCCGGGTCGACCAGGCGCTCCGTGTGGAGGTCGTACTCCGGGTCGCGCTCGGCGAGGAACCGGGTGACGGCGTCAGCGTCCTCGTTGTCGTGTCGACGTCGTGCGCGGTCTGCCGCGTCCTGCTCGGTGCTCATGGATCCCACCGTAGCCCAGCCTCCGGCGGTGAGCGCCGCCAGACACCCGGCGTCGGACACCCGGCACCGAGCGCCCGGCCGGATCCGTCCGGTCGGGCGTCGTGGGGTTCAGCGGAGATCCGCGACGGCCTCCACCGAGGCGACGACGGCGCTCGCCGTCCGGTCCAGCTCGGCCGCGGTGACGGCGGCGGTCCAACTGAAGCGCACGGCGGTCTGCGCGACCTCCGGAGCGATGCCGATCGCGAGGAGGACCGGTGACGGCTCGTCGCTGCCGGCGGCGCACGCGGAGCCGCTCGAGGAGATGACACCGCGGCGTTCGAGTTCGAGGAGGACCGCCTCACCAGAGGTCCCGGGGAACACGAACGACGCGATACCCGGCAGGCGTCGTTCGGGGTGG
This sequence comes from Plantibacter sp. VKM Ac-2885, assembly GCF_015351205.1. Taxonomy (NCBI): domain Bacteria; kingdom Bacillati; phylum Actinomycetota; class Actinomycetes; order Micrococcales; family Microbacteriaceae; genus Plantibacter; species Plantibacter sp. VKM Ac-2885. The sequence continues at coordinate 1,722,222 of NZ_JADKSK010000001.1, forward strand.
CCCGTCAACCGAGCGCGCGGGACCTCGTTCAGGACCCTCGCGATGAACGCGTCACGCAGCCCGCTGACGCGGTCGACCGCTTCCATCCGATCACGCTCGGCGAGCTCCAGCGCCGTCGCGAGCCCGACAGCGGCGGCCACCTGTTCGGTCCCGCTCCGGCGACCGCGTTCCTGACCGCCACCGTGCAGGAGCGGTTCCAGCGGCAGGGAACCGCGCGCGGCGAGCAGTCCGACGCCCTTCGGAGCACCGAGCTTGTGGCCGGCGAGGCTCAGCGCGTCCACGCCGAGGCGATCCAGTCCGAGCGGCAGCCATCCCGCCGCCTGCACGGCGTCGGTGTGGAAGGGGACCCCAGCGGCCCGGGTGACGGCTCCGAGCGCCGACAGGTCCTGGACGGTGCCGATCTCGTTGTTGGCCGCCATCACCGAGACGAGCACCGTGTCCGGCCGGAGTGCAGCGGCGAGCTCGGCCGGGTCGACCAGGCCGGTCCCGTCCACCGGGAGGACGGTGGCCTCGACGCCGTGGAACCGCGTGAGGTACGCGACCGATTCCGCGACCGCCTCGTGCTCGATCGGCGAGGTGACGACATGGCGTCCGCGATCGAGCGCCGCCAGGGTGATGCCCTTGACCGCGAGGTTGTCCGCTTCGGTGCCGCCCGAGGTGAACACCACGTCCCCAGCTCGGACGCCCAGTGCGGTGGCGACGCGTCGCCGGGCATCCCGCAACGCCTCGGCGGCCGCCTCGCCGACGGTGTGATGGCTCGACGGGTTGCCGAAGGTGCTCGTCAGGTACGGCCACATCGCCTCGAGCACCTCGGGGCGCACCGGCGTCGTGGCCGCGTTGTCGAGGTAGAGCATCTCAGTCGACCGAGACGTCGAGTCCGAGGTCGAGGGAGCGGACACTGTGCGTGAGGGCGCCGGAGGAGATGACGTCCACGCCGGTCTCCGCGATGGCCCGCACCGTCGACAGCGTCACGTTCCCGCTCGCCTCCACGATGGCGCGGCCGGCGATCAGCGCGACGCCCTCGCGGAGCTCGTCGACGGTGAAGTTGTCGAGCATGATCGTGTCGACGCCCGCCGCGAGCACCGCCTCGATCTGGTCCAGGCGGTCGACCTCGACCTCGATCGTCGTCGTGTGCGGGAGCTCCTCGCGAGCCCGCAGCAAGGCCTCGGTGACCGTCAGGCCGCGCTCGAGGAGGACCGCCAGGTGGTTGTCCTTGACCATGACGGCGTCGGAGAGCGAGTGGCGGTGGTTGTGCCCGCCACCCGATCGCACCGCGTGGCGCTCGAAGACGCGCAGGCCCGGGGTCGTCTTCCGGGTGTCGACGATGCGGGCGCGGGTGTCGGACACGGCTTCGACGTAGGCCGCCGTGATGGTCGCGATGCCGCTCATCCGCTGCACGAAGTTCAGGGCGACGCGCTCAGCGGTCAGGACGGCACGAGCCGGACCCGACACCATGGCGATGGTGTCGCCAGCGGCGAAGCGCTCGCCGTCGGCGACGAGGAACGCGACCGTGATGCGTGGGTCGGTCAGTCGGAACGCCGCCTCGAACACGGCCGAACCGCTGAAGACGCCCGCCTCGCGGGCGGCCAGGGAGGCCGAGGCCGTGGCGTCCTCCGGGATGAGGGTCGCCGCCGTCAGGTCGCCCCACGGGGCGTCCTCGACGAGGGCCGCGGTGACGGTGGTGTCGATGAGGTGTGGGGTCAGCATGGTGCGAGCACGGTTCCATTCACGGATGGGTGGGTGGTGGGCTGGGGCGCGTCGGCCGAGGAGGCGAGGACGATCGCGATCGGCGACGCCTGATCCGGATCGACACCGGGATGGTCGTCCCTGGCGTGGGCACCGCGTGACTCGGTGCGCGCGAGGGCAGCGGCGACCACGGCCCGGGCGAGCAGCAGGAGGTTGCGGTCCTCGGCGGCTGCGACCGATCGCGGTGTGGCGATGACGTCGTCGAGCTCGGTCGACCACCGGTCCAGCGTCCGGCGCGCGAGCTCGAGACCACGCGCGTCACGGACCAGCCCGGCATCCCGCCACATCACGGCGTGGAGCGCCGACCGGCTGAAAGGCTCGATGGGATCCGCTCGGAGCCCGGGATCGTCATCGGCCGCACGGGGATCCAGGACGACCCGCTGACCGCCGAGCCTCGGGCGACCGGCGATCGGACCCGGCGCCGCATCGATCGCCGCGACGGCGCGGGCCGCGAAGACGGCACCCTCGAGGAGCGAGTTGGAGGCGAGGCGGTTGGCGCCGTGGACGCCCGTGCGTGCGACTTCGCCCACGGCCAGGAGTCCGGGCAGGGTGGTCCGGCCGTCGAGGTCCGTGGCGATGCCGCCCATCCAATAGTGTGCGGCCGGGGCGACGGCGACCGGTGTGCGCGACCAGTCCACGCCGGAGGCTCGGAGGTGCTCGTCGATCCCCGGAAACCGCGCGGCGAGGCGGTCCGCGCCGAGTGCGGTCGCGTCGAGCGTCACCGGCGCGCCACCCTGCGCTGCCATGGTCCGCGCGATCCCGCGGGCGACCACGTCCCGGGGCGCCAGCTCGGCGTCGGGGTGGAGCGCCCGCATGAAGCGTTCACCGTTCGCGTCCCGGAGGACGGCCCCCTCGCCGCGGACGGCCTCGGAGACGAGGAAACTGCCGGGTGCGGCGAGTGCGGTCGGGTGGAACTGGACGAACTCCACGTCGGCCAGCACCGCGCCGGCACGGAGTGCTGCAGCGGCGCCGTCGCCCGTTGCCACCGCCGGGTTGGTCGTGAACGGGTAGAGCTGTCCGACACCGCCGGTGGCGAGGATCACCTGGTCGGCGTCGACGGTGAACGCACCGCGCTCGGAGGACCGGAGGTGCGCACCGGTGACCCTCCCAGCGGTGACCACCAGGTCGACGAGGTCGGTGTGCTCCAGCACGGTGACCCGCCGGGCTGCGAGCATCTCGACGAGCGCCGTCTCGATCGCCGCGCCGGTCGCGTCACCGCCGGCGTGCAGCACCCGGGGGTACGAGTGGGCCGCTTCGAGGCCCTTCGCGAAGGCGTCGCCGTCGCGGTCGAACGCCACACCGAAGGCGATGAGCTCGCGGATCCGTTCGGGCCCCTCGGTGCAGAGCACCCGGACGGCCTCCTCGTCGCACAGCCCCGCGCCGGCCAGCAGCGTGTCCCGGACGTGGTCCTCGACGCGGTCGTCGTCGAACATGACCCCGGCGATCCCGCCCTGCGCATAGCGCGTGTTGCTCTGGCCGAGGACGTCCTTCGTGACGACCACCACCTCGTGCCGTTCACTCGCGTGGATCGCGGCCACGAGACCGGCGATCCCGCTCCCCACTACGAGCACCGTCGCCATGTCAGCCGGCCTGGGTTCCTGTGGCGACCGGCGGCTTCGCGGCGAGCATGCGCTCGAGCGACAGGCGGGCCGGGACGGCCACGTCGTCAGAGACGGTGATGCGGTTGAGCACCTCGCCCGCGACGAGTCCCTCGAGCACCCAGGCCAGGTAGCCGGGGTGGATCCGGTACATCGTCGAGCAAGGGCAGATCACGTCGTCGAGGCAGAAGATCGTGTGCTGCGGGTACTGTGCGGCGAGACGCTGCACCATGTTGATCTCGGTGCCGATCGCGAACGTGGTGCCGTCCGGCGCCGCCGCGATGGCCTTCTGGATGTAGTCCGTCGATCCCGCCTCGTCGGCGGCGTCGACGACCGCCATCGGGCACTCGGGGTGCACGATGACCCGGACGCCGGGGTGCTGCGCCCGGGCGCGGTCGATCTGGTCGACGGTGAACCGCTTGTGCACCGAGCAGAAGCCGTGCCACAGGATGACCTCGGCCTGCTCGAGGTCCGTCGCCTCGTTGCCGCCGAGCGGGCGGTTCGGGTTCCACATCGGCATGTGCTCGAGCGGCACGCCCAGCTTCTTGGCGGTGTTCCGACCCAGGTGCTGGTCCGGGAAGAACAACACCCGCTGTCCGCGCTCGAAGGCCCACCGCAGGACCGTCTCCGCGTTGCTGGACGTGCAGACGATCCCGCCGTGCCGACCGCAGAAGCCCTTGAGCGCCGCCGAGGAGTTCATGTAGGTGACGGGGATGACCGGTACCCGGCCGTCGGTGTCCGGTTCGGTCCCGTAGAGCGCCTCGAGGGCCTCCCACGCCTCCTCGACCTGGTCGATGTCCGCCATGTCGGCCATCGAGCATCCGGCGGCGAGGTTCGGGAGGATCACGGCCTGCTCGGGTCCGGACAGCAGGTCGGCGGTCTCGGCCATGAAGTGCACACCGCAGAACACGATCGCCTCCGCCTCGGTGCGTGCCTTCGCCGCGTTCGCGAGCTGGAAGGAGTCGCCGATGTAGTCGGCGTGCTGGACCACCTCGTCGCGCTGGTAGAAGTGTCCGAGGATCACGACGCGGTCTCCGAGGGTCTGCTTCGCGGCAACGATGCGGCGGTGGAGCTCATCGTTGGAGGCGTCGCGGTAGGCGGCCGGGAGCTGGCCCTGTCGCGGCGAACCGGTCGGGATGACGTCGCCCATCGACGCGCCGGGGCCATAGCTCGGCGGCTGCAGGTCGAACACCCAGGGACCGGCCGCGAGTTCGGGCGCGCAGGTCGCGCCGTCGGACGCACCCTCGGTGATCTGCTGGATGGTGTCGTCGACGGATGCGGTGATGGTCATGCTGGCTCCTCGGACTGCTGACGGGTGGTCGGGGTGGACGTCGTGGGCCGGCGGCTCGTCGACCGGCCGGGCGACGGGGTCTCCGGTCGGGTGACGGGCTGGGTCCACCGGTAGAGCCGCGCCGGGCGGTGACGCCCACCGGTACGGAGTTCGTCGGTCTGCAGGACGAGACCGGAGGACTCGACCTGGCGTCGGAAGTTCGCCGGGTCGAGCTGCTTCTGCAACACCGCTTCGTGCACCTCCCGGAGTTCGGAGAGGGTGAAGGTCTCCCCGAGGAAGGCGTGCGCGATGTGGCTGTACTCGAGCTTGTTGCGGAGCCGCCACAGGGCGTATTCGACGATGTCGCGGTGGTCGAACGCCAATGGCGGGAGGGCGTCGGCCGGGAACCAGCGGACGTTCTGGCCGAGCCGCGTGCGCTTCGCCTCGTCGGACCCGACGAGCGCCCAGTAGACGATCGAGACGACGCGCTCGGCGGGGGAGCGGTCGAGGTCGCCGAACGCGTACAGCTGCTCGAGGTACCGCGGGCGGAGGGAGGTGGTGGTCTCCAGGGTCGACGAGGCCGCGTCCGCGAGGGATTCCGCGGCACCGAGCGGGCCGCCCGGCAGCGCCCAGAGGCCGTCGTAGGGCTCACGGATGCGCCGGACGAGCGGGAGCCAGATGCCGGGTTCCGGGTCGGTCGCGCCGAACCCGTCGTCGGCTCGCAGCGTGAAGATGACGGTCGAGACCGCGAGGCCGACCTGCGGGTCCGTCTGCTCCGCGGGAGTCGTCGATCGCTGCATGGGGGATCTCCGTGTTCCGGAGCACTGGCGGCACTTCAGGTAGAAATGACCTGTACTCGATACAGGCTTAGTGTACACCTGACTCGAACAAGGTCCTGCGCCGAAGCGACCACTCGCGATATGCTGGCGGCTCAATCGAACATCGGGCCGCAAACACGATGCGGGAGAGCCGGTACGCCGGCACCGAAGGAGCAAGCCTCCCCGCCAATCTCTCAGGTCCTGTACCGCATCGGACTGGCCACTCTGGAAAGCAGCGCACGTTCGTGGTGCGCTCGCCGACGGTGAAAGCAGTGTCCGCAGCAGCGGCGCTCGTGAAGCTCTCAGGCCAATGACAGAGGGGGAGTTCCCAACGGGCGCCGTCAGGTGCCCGCAGCGCACCACGCGACCCCGGAGAACTCGTGACCGACCTCGAACGAACCAGCCCGCTCCATGCCGTCCACGAAGCCGCCGGCGCGAGCTTCACGGACTTCGCCGGATGGCAGATGCCCGTGCGGTACTCGAGCGACCTCGCCGAGCACCACGCCGTCCGCACCGCCGCCGGCATCTTCGACATCTCCCACATGGCCGAGATCCAGGTCGTGGGCGACGACGCCGCCGACTTCCTCGACCAGGCGCTCGCGGGCAAGCTGTCCGCCATCGATCTGCTCCAGGCCAAGTACTCCCTGCTGCTGAACGAGGTCGGCGGCATCATCGACGACCTCGTCGTCTACCGCAACGGTGAGCACGAGTACCTCGTCGTCGCGAACGCGGGCAACCACGACGCCGTCGTCGCAGCGCTCACCGAGCGGGCCGCGGCGTTCGAGCACGTGGTCGTCATGGACCGCAGCGACGAGATCGCGCTCATCGCCGTCCAGGGGCCCGCCTCCCGCGCCATCCTCCAGTCGACCGAGGGGCTCCACATCCTGGACGAACTGCCCTCCCTCGACGAGGTGAAGTACTACCGCGCGACGGGTGCCTCCTTCGAGAACGGCACGGTCTTCATCGGGCGCACCGGGTACACCGGCGAGGACGGGTTCGAGCTGTACGTCGACGCGGCCGACGCCGTGGAGCTGTGGAACGCCATCGTCGCCGCCGGGACACCGATCGGACTGGTCCCCGCCGGGCTCGCCAGTCGCGACACGCTCCGGCTCGAAGCCGGCATGCCGTTGTACGGCCACGAGCTCGGTCCGGACATGCTGCCCGTGCAGGCCGGACTCGGCCGCGTCGTCGCACTCGGCAAGCACGGCACGTTCATCGGTCGTGACGCCGTCGAGGCCGGTCCGGCGGACGACGCACCGGTGCTCGTCGCCCTCGTCTCCGAGGGGCGTCGCGCCGGTCGCGCCGGTTACCGTGTCCTCGCCGGCGACACGACCATCGGCGAGGTGACGAGCGGGGCGCTGTCGCCAACCCTCGGACACCCGATCGCCATGGCCTACGTGCACCCCGACCACGCCGAGCCGGGCACCGTGCTCGACATCGACGTCCGCGGCACGCGGATCCCCGCGACCGTCACCACGCTCCCCTTCTATTCGAGAGAGAAGTAACCCATGGCCGACAAGACCACCCTCAAGTACACCGCCGAGCACGAGTGGATCCGCGTCGAGGGCGATCTCGCCGTCATCGGTATCACCGACTACGCCGCCGAGAAGCTCGGCGACGTCGTCTTCGTGGACCTCCCCGCCGTCGGTGCGGCGCTCTCGGCCAGCACCGTGGTCGGCGAGATCGAGTCCACGAAGTCCGTCGGCGAGCTCTTCGCCCCGCTCGACGGCGAGGTCGTCGAGGCCAACGATGCCGTCGTCGACGACCCGTCGCTCGTCAACAGCGACCCGTTCGGTGCCGGCTGGCTCGTCTCGGTCCGGTACGACGCGCTGCCCGACACGCTCCTCAGCTGGGACGACTACGCCGCGCTGGTGGGCGAGTGATGGCGGACCGCTTCGCAGAACGGCACATCGGAACCGATACCGCCGCCCAGGCGACGATGCTCGCCGCCGTCGGGTACGACAGCGTCGACGCTCTGCTCGCCGCGGCCGTCCCGTCCGCCATCACGGCCGCCGAACTCGCCTCGTCGAGCATCCCCGACGCCGCGACCGAGCGGGCGGCGCTCGCCGAACTCCGTGAGCTCGCCGGCCGCAACACGGTGAACCGGAGCCTGATCGGTCTCGGTTACTTCGACACGATCACGCCGGCGGTCATCAAGCGGAACGTCCTCGAGAACCCCTCCTGGTACACGGCCTACACGCCGTACCAGCCCGAGATCTCGCAGGGCCGCCTCGAGGCGCTCATCAACTTCCAGACGATGGTCGCCGACCTCACCGGTCTCGACACGGCCAACGCCTCGATGCTCGACGAGAGCACCGCGGTCGTCGAAGGCATGCTCCTCGCGCGCCGGGCCTCGAAGCTCGCCGACGCGACGTTCATCGTCGACGCCGACGCGTACCCGCAGACGAAGGCGCTCCTCCGGAGTCGCGCGGAAGCGGTCGGCATCGACCTCGTCGAGCTGCCGTTGTCGACCACCTCGCCCGAGGAGCTCCCGGCGGCGTTCGGTGTCTTCGTGCAGTACCCCGGTGCCTCCGGGCTCGTGTGGGACCCGTCGGCGATCATCGCGGCGGTCACGGCGGCCGGCGGCGTGTCGGTCGTCGCGGCCGATCTCCTCGCCCTCACGCTCATCTCCTCGCCCGGTTCCCTCGGCGCGGACATCGCGGTCGGGACGAGCCAGCGCTTCGGCGTGCCGATGGGCTTCGGCGGGCCGCACGCTGGGTACCTCGCGGTCCGCAAGGGCCTCGAGCGCCAGATGCCCGGTCGCCTCGTCGGCGTCAGCCAGGACGCGGCGGGTCACCCCGCCTACCGGCTCACGCTGCAGACGCGCGAGCAGCACATCCGCCGTGAGAAGGCCACGAGCAACATCTGCACGGCCCAGGTCCTGCTGGCGGTCATGGCCGCGATGTACGCCGTGTACCACGGGCCCGACGGGCTCAAGCGGATCGCGCAGTCGGTGCACGCGACCACCGCGAGTGCAGCCCGTCTGCTGGGGTCGGCGGGTGTCGAGGTGCTCACGGAGCACTACTTCGACACCCTGCAGGTACGCGTCGCCGACAGCGCAGCGGTGGTGGCGGGTGCGCACGACCGCGGCCTCCTGCTGTGGGCCGTCGACGAGACGACCGTCTCGATGAGCTTCGACGAGGTGAGCGCGGTCGAGAGCGTCGTCCCGACGCTCGTCGAGGTGCTCACGACCGCTGGGAACGCCACCCCCGGAGAGCCGTCGGCGTACGTCTTCGACGAGGGGTCGTCCGCCTCGGCGTTCGGTCCGAGTGCCGTGTCGGAGTACCCGGCCGCGCTTGCCCGCGAGACCGAGTATCTGACGCACCCGGTGTTCAACACGCACCACTCGGAGACCGCCATGATGCGGTACCTCAAGCAGCTGGCCGACCGCGACTACGCGCTCGACCGGGGGATGATCCCGCTGGGTTCGTGCACGATGAAGCTCAACGCCGCCACCGAGATGGAGGCCGTCACCTGGCCCGAGTTCGCCGGGCTGCACCCGTTCGCCCCGCGCGAGGACGTCGCAGGCTCCCTCGAGCTCGTCGACCAGCTCGAGACCTGGCTGGCCGAGGTCACGGGGTACGACTCCGTCTCCCTCCAGCCGAACGCCGGCAGCCAGGGTGAGCTCGCCGGCCTCCTCGCCATCCGCGGCTACCACCGCGCGAACGGCGACGAGCAGCGGACGGTCTGCCTCATCCCGTCGAGCGCGCACGGCACGAACGCGGCCTCCGCCGTCCTCGCCGGCATGCGTGTGGTCGTCGTCGCGTGCGACGAGCAGGGCAACGTCGACCTCGACGACCTCCGGTCGAAGATCGAGGCCAACGCCGAGTCCCTCGCCGCGCTCATGATCACCTACCCGTCCACCCACGGCGTGTACGAGCACGAGGTGAAGACCATCACCCAGGCCGTGCACGACGCCGGCGGCCAGGTCTACGTCGACGGCGCGAACCTCAACGCCCTGCTCGGCTACGCGCGGTTCGGGGAGTTCGGCGGCGACGTCTCGCACCTGAACCTGCACAAGACGTTCTGCATCCCGCACGGCGGTGGCGGCCCCGGTGTCGGGCCGGTCGCGGCGAAGGCGCACCTCGCGCCGTTCCTGCCCGGTCACCCGCTGGCGCAGCGCGCCGAGCACCCGCTGCTCGGCGGCGGGACGGTCGTGCACGACGGCGGTCCGATCTCTGCGGCTCCCTACGGCAGCCCGAGCATCCTGCCGATCTCGTGGGCGTACGTCCGCATGATGGGTTCGGAAGGGCTCCGCGAGGCGACCGGTGCCGCGGTGCTCGCGGCGAACTACATCGCTGCGCGACTGCGCGACCACTATCCCGTCCTGTACACGGGCGACAGCGACCTCGTGGCGCACGAGTGCATCCTCGACCTCCGTCCGCTCAAGGAGGCGACCGGGATCTCCGTCGACGACGTGGCGAAGCGCCTCGTCGACTACGGCTTCCACGCGCCGACGATGTCGTTCCCCGTCGCGGGGACGCTCATGGTCGAGCCGACCGAGAGTGAGGACCTCACCGAGGTCGACCGCTTCGTCGACGCGATGATCGCGATCAAGGCGGAAGCGGACGCCGTCGCGGCGGGCGAGTGGCCTGCCGACGACAACCCGCTCGTCGGGGCGCCGCACACGGCCCAGTCGGTCATCGAGGGGGAGTGGACGCACGCGTACTCGCGCGAGCTCGCCGTCTACCCCGTGCACACGCTCGTGCGCACGAAGTACTGGCCGCCGGTGCGTCGCATCGACCAGGCGTACGGCGACCGCAACCTCGTGTGCGCCTGCCCGCCGCCCGAGGCCTTCGCCTAGCCGGTCCATGAGCACTCCCTCGCCCATTCGTGGGCGAGGGAGTGCTCATTCGTCCCGTGATGGGCGAACGGGTCATCAGGAGGACGGCGTCGCGGCGAAGATCTCCGGCCACCAGGCGACGGCGAGCGGGAAGCCCGCGAACGAGATGATGTCGATGACCGTGTGCGCGACGACGAGGGGCATCACCCGACCCCAGCGCTTGTAGCACCAGCCGAACGCGATCCCCATGGCGACGTTGCCGAAGAACGGCCCGATGCCCTGGTATAGGTGGTAGCTCCCGCGGAGGACTGCGGTCGACAGGATGATCGTCCACCACCCCCACCCGATCTCGCGGAGCCTGGTGTACAGATAGCCGATGATGATGACCTCCTCCTGGAGGCCGGCGCGGAGGGCGGAGAAGACGAGCATCGGGATCGTCCACCAGTACATGGTGTCGGGGAACGTCGAGACCGCGACCGTGACGCCGAGTGCGCGGCCCAACGCGTACACACCGATGCCGGGGACACCGATCGCGGCGACGAGCAGCAGACCGCGGCCGAGGTCGCGTCCGGGTGAGCGGAGGTCGAGTCCCATCCGCGCGAAGCCGCTGCGTCCGGGCTGCCAGAGCAGGTAGATGACGAGGGCGACCGGCGCGAGCTGGAAGAAGAGCCCGAGGAACTGGTAGCTGAAGTCGAGCCACTCCCGGGTGGCCTGCGTGGTGTTGATCGCCGCAGATTGATCGGAGAGCGGCGGCCCCGCGGTGAGCTTCGCGATGAGCGAGATGATCGAGTACACCGCCGACGCCCCGAGGCTCAGCGCGAGGACGATGCCGATCTCCCACCAGCGACGGCTGTCTCCGGCGCCCTCGGGGAGGTCCGGTCCCCGCTCGGTGGTGTTCTGCTCGCTCACCGGTCCATTCTGCTGGCTGGTGGCTCCGAGCGCACCGCATACCATCTGCGCGTCCGCTCGGCGGATATCGGGAGATGAGCGCCTTACGATTCGTATCCAGAACGACGAAGCGACCGCACGAGTTTTGCGATCATGATCGTTCTGTTGCGTCGTGGGCGGGATCCGTGCACGAAAAAGCATCCGTGAGCAACAATCCGTCGATTGGGTTACCGCTGTGTAACGTTTGGCGTCCCAGTTTGCTCGCCGTCCTGCTTCTGCTTATCGTCAGAGTATTCAAAGAGCGATCCAGCGCACACGATGCGCTGTTTTCGCTTGCCCTTTCCCCAAGGAGGAACTGTGAAGTTCAGTCGGTTCGGCTCTGCCGCCGCCATCATCGCAGCAGGGGCTCTCGTCCTCACCGGTTGTTCCGGTGGCGGTTCCAGCAGCGAGAGCACCAGCAGCGCATCATCCGTCATCACGACCAACGGCTCCGAGCCGGAGTCGGGCCTCATCCCCAGCGACACCAACGAGGTCGGTGGCGGAAAGATCATCGACGAGGTCTTCGCAGGCCTCCGCTACTACGCGGCCGACGGCAAGCCGGTCGACGACCTGGCCGAGTCGATCGACACCGATGACTCGACCACCTTCACGATCAAGATCAAGGCTGATCAGAAGTTCACCAACGGCGACCCCGTCACCGCTGACTCGTTCGTCATGGCATGGCAGGACGCCGTCGTCAACCTCCGCAAGAACGCCTCGTTCTTCGCTGACGTCGAGGGCTACAACGAAGACGGCCAGCCCCTGACCGGCCTGAGCGTCGTCGACGACACCACCTTCACGGTGAAGTTGTCCGCACCTGCATCGGACTTCCCGCTGCGTCTGGGCTACTCCGCCTTCTACCCGCTGCCCGCTGCAGCGTTCGACGCGGCCGGCAAGGTCACGGACGAGTTCGGACAGAACCCGATCGGCAACGGCCCGTACAAGGTCGACGGCGACAAGGCGTGGAAGCACAACGAGTCGATCGAACTCGTCAAGAACGACGAGTACAAGGGTGGCCGCGAAGCCAAGAACGGTGGCCTGACCATCACGTTCTACAAGGACTTCGACAGCGCCTACGCCGACCTGCTGAGCGGCAACCTCGACGTCCTGGACCAGATCCCGGACTCCGCGCTCTCCACCTACCAGGACGACCTGGGCGACCGTGCGGTCAACCAGCCGGCCGCCGTGTTCCAGTCCTTCACGATCCCGTCCCGCCTCCCGCACTTCAGCGGTGAAGAGGGTCAGCTGCGTCGTCAGGCCATCTCGTACGCGATCAACCGTGAAGAGATCACGAAGGTCATCTTCAACGGGACCCGCACGCCGGCGACCGACTTCACCTCGCCGGTCATCGACGGCTACTCGAAGGACATCGAGGGTAACGACGTCCTCAAGTACAACGAGAAGAAGGCCAAGGAACTCTGGGCCGAAGCCGACGCCATCTCCCCGTGGGACGGCTCCTTCCAGATCGCGTACAACGCCGACGGGCCGCACCAGGCCTGGGTCGACGCAGTGACCAACGGCATCAAGAACGTCCTGGGCATCGAGTCCTCGGGCGTCCCGGTCGCCGTCTTCGGTGACTTCCGCGCCGGCATCACCAACCGCTCCATCGAGACGGCGTTCCGCTCCGGATGGCAGGCCGACTACCCGGGTCTGTACAACTTCCTCGCTCCGCTCTACGCGACCGGTGCTTCCTCGAACGACGGTGACTACTCGAGCCCCGAGTTCGACAAGCTCCTCTCCGAGGGTTCGTCCGAGACCGACCTGGACGCTGCGAACAAGAAGTTCCAGGACGCCCAGGCGGTCCTCTTCAAGGACCTGCCGGCCATCCCGCTCTGGTACCAGAACGTGAGCGGCGGCTTCGGCGAAGGCGTGCAGAACGTCGAGTTCGGTTGGAACTCGGTGCCGCTGTACTACGAGATCACCAAGTAGTCTTGTAGCGGCATAGCTGGGTGGGTCCGGTTCTTCCGGGCCCACCCAGCTTCACGAGTTCAGGAGTCCCACACCATGGGCGGTTACATTCTTCGTCGTGTCCTGCAGGCTATCCCCGTACTGCTCGGCACGACATTCCTCATCTATTTCATGGTCTTCGCGTTGCCCGGTGATCCCGTGCTCGCATTGTTCGGCGACAAGACGCCGAGCGCCGCGCAGATCGCTCAACTCAACGCCGAGTACAACCTCGACAAGCCGTTCATCGTGCAGTACTTCCTGTACCTCGGCGGCATCTTCACCGGCGACCTCGGAACGTCCTTCTCCGGGCAGCCGGTCAGCGAGATCCTCGCGCAGGCCTTCCCGGTCACGCTGCGGCTCGCCGTCATCGCCGTCTTCTTCGAGATGGTCGCCGGCATCACGATCGGTCTCATCTCCGGCATCCGCAAGGGTGGCATCTTCGACGCCTCGTTCCTCGTGGTCAGCCTGATCCTCATCTCGCTCCCCGTCTTCGTCATCGCGTTCGTCGCGCAGTACGTGTTCGGGATCCAGCTCGGGTGGTTCAGACCGACGGTCGGCCCGGGCGCGCCGATACAAGACCTCTTACTTCCCGCACTGGTCCTCGCCACCATCAGCTTCGCGCAGATCGTGCGGTTGACCCGGTCCTCGGTCATCGAGACGCAGTCGCTCGACTTCGTCCGTACGGCGTACTCGAAGGGCCTCAGCCGTCGCCGGGTCATCCCCGTGCACATCCTGCGCAACTCGCTGATCCCGGTCGTGACCTACCTCGCGGTGGACTTCGGTGTGCTGATCGTCGGCGCCACGGTGACCGAGGGCATCTTCAACGTCCCCGGTGTCGGCCGCACGCTCTACCAGGCCATCCTCCGAGGAGAAGGCCCGACCGTGGTGTCCTTCGTGACGGTGATGGTGTTGTTCTACCTCATCATCAACCTCGTCATCGACCTCTTCTACGCCGTGCTCGACCCAAGGATCCGCTATGTCAAGTAATGATCAGGAGCCGACGATCAAGCGATCCCCGAATCACTTCGTCGCGCCGCTCGAAGAGACCCCCCTCGCGGTCATCGACGCCGTCAAGGTCGACGAGAAGGTCAGCAACCTCTGGACCGACGCCTGGGCGTTCATGCGCCGTCGTCCCATGTTCTGGATCTCGTCCGTCCTCATCCTGCTCGTCGTGGTCGTGGGCCTGTTCCCCTTCCTCTTCACGCAGACGCCCCCGAACAACCAGTGCTTCCTCGAGAACAGCAACGGCGGGCCTGAGGCCGGCCACATCCTCGGGTTCACGAAGCAGGGCTGCGACATCTTCGCGCGGGTCATCTACGGGACCTCCACGTCGCTGTCGGTCGGGCTCATCGTGACGTTGATCACGGCCACGCTCGGCATCGTGTTCGGCGCGTTCGCCGGTTTCTACGGCGGTTGGGTCGACTCGGTGCTGTCCCGCATCGGCGACATCTTCTTCTCCATCCCGTACATCCTCGCGGCCGTCGTCGTCATGTCGGTGCTCGCGAAGTACCGGAGCGTGTGGACGATCTCCTTGGCGATCGGTCTGTTCGCCTGGCCATCAGTCGCCCGAGTGCTTCGAGCGGAGGTGCTCAGGGTCAAGAACGCGGACTACGTCCAAGCGTCCATCGCGCTGGGTGTCTCCCGCTTCAAGATCCTCCTGCGCCACGTGCTGCCGAACGCGATCCCTCCGGTGATCGTCGTCATCACGATCTCGCTGGCGTCCGCGATCGTCGCCGAGGCGACGCTGTCCTTCCTCGGCGTGGGGCTCGGGAGCGAGACCATGTCCTGGGGCAACGACATCAGCCAGGCGCAGCGTGACCTCCGCACGGCCCCGCAGGTGCTGATCTACCCGTCGATCGCGCTGTCGCTCACCGTGCTCAGCTTCATCATGATGGGCGAAGTCCTGCGAGACGCGCTCGACCCGAAGGCGAGGGCCCTGCGTTGAACGCGAGCCAGATGAACACCCAGCAGCCGCTGCTCGAGGTCAAGGACCTCGAGGTCACCTTCCGCACCCAGAGCGGAACGGTCCAGGCCATCCGCAAGACCGGGTTCACCATGATGCCGGGTGAGACCGTCGCGATCGTCGGTGAGTCCGGATCCGGGAAGTCGACGACCGCGCACGCGATCATCAACCTCCTGCCCGGTACCGGCAAGATCAGCGGGGGCGAGATCCTCTTCGAAGGGCGCGACCTCTCGAAGCTGTCGCGCAACGAGATCGAGGACGTCCGCGGACGCCTGATCGGTTTCGTGCCTCAGGACCCGATGTCCAACCTGAACCCGGTGTGGAACATCGGATTCCAGGTCGAGGAGGCCATCCGTGCCAACGGCATCGCCCAGGGCAAGAAGGCCGTCCGCGCCAAGGCGATCGAGGTGCTCCAGCAGGCCGGCCTCTCCGACGCCGACCGTCGCCTGAAGCAGTTCCCGCACCAGTTCTCCGGCGGTATGCGTCAGCGCGTGCTCATCGGTATCGGTCTGTCGTCGAGCCCGAAGCTGCTCATCGCGGACGAGCCCACCTCGGCGCTCGACGTCACGGTGCAGCGGAAGATCCTCGACCACCTCGAGAGCCTGACCCGCGACAGTGGCACGGCGCTGCTCTTCATCACGCACGACCTCGGTCTCGCGGCCGAGCGTGCCGAGAAGCTCATCGTCATGTACAAGGGGCAGATCGTCGAGGCCGGTCCGTCGGTCGAGATCCTGCAGAACCCGGTGCACCCGTACACGAAGCGGCTCGTCGCAGCGGCGCCGAGCCTGGCTTCGCGTCGCATCCAGTCGGCGACCGGATCGCTCGAGACCCTCGATCACGAGGCTCCCGTCGGTTCGGAGGGCATCGACCTCATCGTCGCCGCCGAGCACCGCGCTGCGGCGCAGGCCGCCCAGCCGGACGCGGAAGCCGCGATCGTGGTCAAGGACCTCGAGAAGGTCTACAACATCCGTGGGCAGAAGGCGGCTGAGCGGGAGCTCAAGGCCGTCGACGGCGTCTCGTTCGAGATCCCGAGGGGCACCACCATGGCGCTCGTCGGCGAGTCCGGATCCGGGAAGTCGACCGTGGCGAAGCTGCTCCTGCAGCTGGAGACACCGACGTCCGGCCAGATCCGCATCGGTGGCAAGGCGATGGAGGGGCTCGATCGCAAGGGCCTCCTCGCGCTGCGTCGGAAGATGCAGCCGGTCTTCCAGGACCCCTACGGTTCCCTCGATCCGCTGCGGAACATCGGCAACACGATCGCTGAACCGCTCGTCACGCACAAGGTGGGCGACAAGGCCTCCCGCCGTGCGCGCGTGCTGGAGCTCCTCGATCAGGTCTCGCTGCCGCAGGCGGTCGCGACCCGGTACCCGAACGAGCTCTCCGGTGGACAGCGTCAGCGCATCGCGATCGCTCGCGCACTCGCGTTGAAGCCTGAGATCGTCGTCCTCGACGAGGCGGTGTCCGCGCTCGACGTCCTCGTCCAGGCGCAGATCCTGCAGTTGCTCGCCGACCTCCAGTCGGAGCTGCAGCTGACGTACCTCTTCATCACCCACGATCTCGCGGTCGTGCGCGTGATCGCCGACAACGTCGCGGTCATGCAGAAGGGGAAGATCGTGGAGGCGTCGACCACGGACGACGTCTTCGAGAACCCGAAGCAGCAGTACACGCGGGAACTCCTCGACGCCATCCCCGGCGCCGGGATCGAGCTCGCGCTGTAACCGGCGCACCACGTCGAAGGGCGGTGCCGCGGAGTGATCCGTGGCACCGCCCTTCGACGTTGTGGGAGGCGTCCGCCGGTCGCTAGCCGAGGAGCGCCGAGGCGACGCCCCAGAGGACGAGTGCGGCCGTGACGCCGAGGGCGACGACGTCCCAGCGCGAGGTGGCGAGGCGGTCGTCCTTCGGGTCGATCCGGCCCCAGCGTTCGTGCGCGCGGTCGATGAGGTCGACGGCCGTCGGACCCTCGTTCCCGGCGCGACCGGGTCGGCGGACACCTGCCGCGCGGTCCTGATGGTCGACCCCGCGTCGTCCGGCGCGTCCGCCGATCATCGACGGACGGTCGAGACCGGCGCTCGGTGCGCCCCAGCTCGTGATCTTCCGACCGTCGCGGAGGAGCACCGTGAGCTGGTAGCGGCTGGTCGCCTCCTCCATGCGCGACCACGGGATGTCGTGGAGACGCCCCACGTTCACGATGGTCAGCTGCGACGGCTCGATGACGATGCAGGGACGGACGAGGACGAGGTAGACCAGCCACACGACGAGGAGCTCCCACGGGAGCGCCTGGACCGCGAAGCCCCAGGCCCCGCGGCCGACGGCGTCGATGATGAAGAAGACCATGAGGAGGGCGGTGACCCCGAGGATCCAGAAGCCGCTCGTGCTCCGCAGGGTGGTCCGATTGCCGGCGTTCGTCGCGTCGTTCACATCCACCATCCTTCCAGGCCGCCGACCCGCGGGGGCCGTGCGGCTCGATCAGGCGGTGACGAGCCGATCGCTCTCCGCGTGGTGGCACGCCACGAGCCGTCCGTCGACGGGGCGTTCTCGCGGATCGTCGCGTTCGCAGACCGCCTGCTTCTCCGCCGGCAGCAACTGGAACAGCGGGCAGCGGCTCCGGAAACTGCAGCCGACCCGGTCGTCGCTGGGGGAGGGGAGGTCGCCGTTCAGCAGGATGCGCTGCCGGCTGCGTTCGATCTCGGGGTCCGGGACCGGCACCGCGGAGAGGAGCGCCTGCGTGTACGGGTGCTTCGGGTCGTCGAAGATCGTGGCACTGGGTCCGTACTCGACGATGCGCCCGAGGTACATGACCGCCACGTCGTCGGCGATGTGCCGGACGACGGCGAGGTCGTGGGCGACGAAGAGGTACGAGAGTCCGAGTCGCTGCTTGAGGTCTTCGAGCAGGTTGATGACGCCGGCCTGGACGGAGACGTCGAGCGCTGAGACCGGCTCGTCGAGCACGAGGATCTTCGGTTCGACGACGAGCGCCCGGGCGATGCCGATGCGCTGTCGCTGGCCACCCGAGAACTCGTGCGGGTACCGGCCGGCGAAGGACGGCTCCAGGCCGACGAGTTCGAGCATGGCCCCGACGCGTGAGCGGATCTCGGTGGGGGAGACCCCGTGGACGGTCAACGGTTCGCCGATGATGTCCTCGATCGTCATGCGCGGATCGAGCGAGGCCATCGGGTCCTGGAACACCACCTGGATGTCGCTGCGCAGCTTCCGGCGGTCGGGCTTCGACAGCGTCGCGGTGTCGACCCCGTTCACGTGGATGCTGCCGCCCTGCGTCCTGGCGAGTTCGAGGATCTCCATGATCGTCGTCGTCTTCCCGCAGCCGGACTCCCCGACGAGGCCGAGGGTGCGTCCGCGCTGCACACTGAACGAGACGCCGTCGACCGCGCGGACGGTGCCGATGTTGCGACGGAACACGACGCCCTTCGTGAGCGGGAAGGCGCGGGTCAGGCCGCGGACGTCGAGTACGGTCTCCTGGGCGACCTCGGCGACGAGCTCCTCCGGCACCTCGTCCGGCCGAGGGAAGATCTCCGGGCGGCGCAGCGATCCGTCGGCGATCTCGCCGGCGCGGATGCACGCCGCGGTGTGGTCGACCGAGGTCGTCGGGTCCTCGACGGGACCGTCGAGGACGGGGAGCAGCGCCGGTTCACCCTCGAGGCAGGCGGCCACGGCGATCGGGCAGCGCGGGGCGAAGGGGCAGCCGGTCGGCACGGTCGTCAACAGCGGTGGGCGTCCCTCGAGTGGGACGAGTCGTTCCTGCTGGTTCGCGGCCATGTTCGGCATGGATCGCAGCAGACCGATCGTGTACGGCATGAGGGGTTCGCGGAACAACGGGACGACGGGTGCCGTCTCGACGATCCGGCCCGCATACATCACGGCGACCCGGTCGGCGTTGCCGGCGACGACACCGAGGTCGTGCGTGATGAGCACCACGGCGGCGCCGGTGATGTCCTTCGCCTTCTGGAGCACCTCGAGGATCTGCGCCTGGATGGTGACGTCGAGCGCGGTGGTCGGCTCGTCGGCGATGATCAGCTGCGGGTCGTTCGCGATGGCGATCGCGATCATGGCCCGCTGACGCATGCCGCCGGAGAACTCGTGCGGGAACGACTTCGCACGCCGCTCCGCGTTCGGGATGCCGACGATCTTCAGCAGTTCGACGGCCCGGGTCTCGGCGGCGCGCTGCGAGAGCGCGGAGTCGTGGAGGCGGAGCCCCTCGGCGATCTGCTGACCGATCGTGTAGACGGGTGTGAGGGCCGAGAGCGGGTCCTGGAAGATCATGGCGATGTCGCGCCCGCGGATCTTCGACAGTTCCTTGTCGGACTGGCCGAGCAGCTCGACGCCGTCGTAGCGGATGCTGCCGCTCACCTGCGCGTTGGTCGGGAGCAGCCCCATGACGGCCATCGAGGAGACGCTCTTGCCGGAGCCCGACTCGCCGACGATGCCGAGGAACTCGCCTCGCCGCACCTCGTAGGAGACACCGCGGACGGCGTGCACGGGCGTGCCGGCGTTGGGGAAGGTGACGGTGAGGTCGTCGACCTTGAGGAGCGGCGCTGTCGCCTGGGGGTCAGTCACGGTTGGCTCCTGAGGTCGGGTCGATGGCGTCGCGGAGGGCGTCGCCGAGGAGGCTCGAGGCGAGCACGGTGATGACGAGGATCGCTGCCGGGAAGACGAACAGCCAGGGCCGCGTCACGGCCGCACTCGCACCGGCGGCGAGCAGGGTGCCGAGCGAGACGTCGGGTGCCTGGACGCCGAAGCCGAAGAAGCTCAGCGTCGTCTCCGACAGGATCGCCGCGCCGATGCCGAGCGTCGCGTCGATGATGAGGAGGCTCGCGACGTTCGGGATGATGTGCCGACGGATGATCGTGAACCCGGGGACGCCCATGAAGCGAGCGGCCTTGACGTACTCGCGTTCGCGGAGCGACATCGTCTGCCCGCGGATGACGCGGGCGAGCACCATCCAGCCGAACAGGACGAGGAAGACGACGAGGGCGAGCCAGGAGAGCGACTTGAACGCCGGGCTGAGGAGCACGAGGAGGAAGAAGCCGGGGATGACGAGGAGCAGGTCGATGAGCCAGACGATCGCCTTGTCCCAGACGCCGCCGACGTAACCGGCGATGGCCCCGACGAGTCCGGCGATGATCGCCGCCCCCGGGCCGACGATCAGGCCGATGACGATGGACTTCTGCAGACCGACGAGGGTCTGCGCGTACACGTCCTGGCCGATGTTGTTCGTGCCGAACCAGTGCGACAGCGAGGGCGGCTGGCTGAAGGCGAGGCCGTCCTGGTCGGTGAAGGACCAGGGGGAGAGCAGCGGGCCGATGAAGGCCCAGAGGATGATGAAGAGGAGGACGCCTCCACCGATGCGGGCGCGCTTCGTGGCGAGCACCTTCCGGAGGATCGTGCGTCCGCGGGACTGCGGCCGCTTGGGCGTATCCCGCATCGTCTCGGGTTCCCCGACGGTGAGGGTCGATGGGTCGGTCAGCGCCATGTCGTTACACCCGCACTCTCGGGTCGAGCGCCGCATAGATCACGTCGGAGAGGGTTCCGGCGATCAGGACGAGGATGGAGGTGAAGAGGATCGTTCCGGCGGCGGCGTTGATGTCCGAGTTCGAGACGCTCGTGAGGAGGTACTCGCCCATGCCGTGCCAGCTGAAGACGTTCTCCGTCACGCTCGCGCCGGTGAGGATGAGCCCGAACGAGTAGGCGAAGAACGTCGACATCGGGATGAGCGCTACGCGGACGCCGTGTCGGATGATCGCGGAGCCGCGGGTCCGGCCCTTCGAGCGGGCGGTCCGGATGTAGTCGGCGCTCATCACGTCGAGCATGGCGCTGCGCTGGTACCGCGAGTACGAGGCGACGGCGCCGACGGTGAGGGTGATGGTGGGCAACAGCAGATGCATCGCCCGGTCGCCGAACTGTGTCCAGAACCCGCCCTGTAAGCCGGCGGTGTACTCGCCGGTGAAGTTGATGACGTTCGTGCCGACCGCCTGGTTGAGCGACGTCGCGAGGATCATGAGCACGACGCCGATGACGAAGACGGGCATCGCGAGGATCGTGAACGAGGCGTAGGTGATGATCTGGTCGCTGGCCCGGTACTGGCGGACAGCGCCCCAGACGCCGAGGGCGACGCCGATGACCGCGCCCAGGATGGTGCCGATGACGAGGAGTCGGAGGCTCGTACCCGAACGCTCGAAGATGTCGGCCGTGACCTGGGTGCCGCGGGTGCTGACGCCGAGGGACCCGGTGGTCACGAGCTGGGTGACCCAGTCCCAGAGGCGTTCGAGCAGCGGCACCTTCGGGTTGACGCCCATCTTGTCGAGCGCCGCGTCGATCGAGGACTGCGGGATGGGCGGGTTCTTCCCGAGGAACCGGGCCGAGGGCTGGAGCGTCATGCTCACGAGCACGTAGCCCAGCATGGTGGCGATGGCGGAGAGGAACAGGTAGTTGACCAACCGCCGTGCAATGAACCCGATCATGTACCAGCCTTGCGAAGTCGTTGTGCGGGACCGCGTCGTCCCGTCAGCTGTGCTCCCCTCGTGGGGTGGAGACACTGTAACCCCGAACCATCGGGAATCAGAAAACGACGCGTGTACTCAGGAAACGAAACGTATGTTTCCGGCTCGTACCGTCGAGAAATCGAAACGGTAACAATTCGTGCCCACTTGTGGGGGATCCCCGGAGCGGGTGCAAGATGGTCCACATTGGCCTGCGCGCCTTCCGCTCCGCATCGGTGCGGCGTTGCGCAGTTACACGTCACGAAAGGTGGATCTCGATGAGTTCCAGAACACAGGGATCGAAGCGGCGCGGCGGGATGATCCTCGCCGGCGTCTCGATCGTCGCCCTCGCATTGACGGCTTGCACTGGAGGCGGTTCAGGCGGTGGCGGCTCGACGTCGAAGCCCGCCGAGCTGTCCGGCACCGGCTGGGAGCGCGCCGACGCCGACCAGATCGCCCAGGGCGGTTCGCTCAACCTCGCCGTCGACGCGATCCCCGCGAACTGGAACCTCTACAACCTCGACAGCGGCACCGTCGACGACCAGTTCCTCAGCAACCTGTACACGCCGTCGTTCATCAACATCAAGGAGGACGGCACCTGGGAGGCGAACCCCGACTTCGCGACCTCCGTCGAGCTGAAGACCGAGGACCCGCAGGTCGTCGAGATCAAGATCAACCCGGACGCTGTCTGGTCGGACGGCACCGCCATGAGCGTCGACGACTTCGCCGCCACCTGGAAGTCACTGAACGGCGTCGACCCCGCCTACGCGCCCACCGCCACCAACGTGTGGAAGGACATCGAGTCCGTCACCGCCGGCGACAGCCCGCAGGACGTCCTCATCACGTTCAAGAACAAGAACGCCGACTGGCCCTCCATTCTCGGCAACATCTGGCCGAAGTGGCTCGGCGCGACGCCGGAGTCCTTCAACACCCTCTGGGCGACCGGCCCCTACGCGGCTGACGGCACCACCTACGTCTCCGGCGGCCCGTACATCGTCAGCAAGATCGACCAGACCGGCGCGGTCGTGACCTTCGCGCCCAACCCGAAGTGGTGGGGCGACAAGCCGAAGCTCGACAACATCATCTTCAAGCAGGTGTCCCGCTCCGGTCTCGCGCAGGCGTTCTCCAACAGTGAGATCGACGTCTTCAGCATCGGCTCGAACGCCGACAACTACGAGACGGCCAAGAAGCGCAGCGACGCTGAGATCCAGCGTTCGCGCGGCACGACGTACAACCACATCACCCTGAACGGTACGTCCGAGGTCCTGAGCGACCCCGAGGTCCGGCAGGCGTTCGCCAAGTCGATCAACCGTCAGACCATCGCCGAGGCCCGCCTCGCCGCGATCGACGCACCGACCGACCTGTTGAACAACCTCATCTTCCTCCCGGGCCAGGACGGCTACGAGGACGACGCCTCCAAGGTGCTCGGCTACGACATCGACGCGGCCAAGAAGCAGCTCGAGGACGCCGGTTGGAAGGAAGGCAGCGGCGGCATCCGCGAGAAGGACGGCCAGAAGCTGACCGTCCGCTACGTCATCGACTCCGACAACCCGGTCTCCGCCGAGACGTCGCAGCAGGTGCAGGCCATGGTGAAGGAGGCGGGCTTCGACCTGCAGATCGACACCGTCCCCTCGGACGACTTCTTCACGAAGTACGTCACCACCGAGACCCGCGACTTCGACGCCGTGAGCTTCGCGTGGCAGGGCACCGCCTTCCCGATCTCCAGCACCGAGTCGATCTTCTACCCGGCCGACTCCGGGCAGAACTTCCCCGGCGTCACCGACGACTCGCTCGGTGACCTCTGGGCGAGCGCCAACGCGGAGCTCGACCCCGACAAGCGCCTCGAGATCGCGAAGGAGATCGACAAGAAGATCGTCGCCCTCGCGACCACGCTCCCGCTGTTCCCGGTGCCGTACACCTACGGCGTCAAGACCGGCCTCGTGAACTACGGGCCGACCCAGTTCGAGACCATCGACTGGAAGAACGTGGGCTGGAAGAAGTAAGCGACACGACGGGTTCCTCCTGAACCCTGAGGACGACGGGCATCGGCGGGAAACCGCCGGTGCCCGTCGCCGTTCAGCCCCCGGCCAGGACTCCTGCGGTATGATGGTCCGTCGGCACCATCGTGCCCGAATCCCATCCACTTGAAGGAAGCCACCCTTTTATGGCGCTCGCCACTCGTTCCGATCTGCGCAATGTCGCGATCGTGGCCCACGTTGACCACGGCAAGACGACCCTCGTCGACGCCATGCTGCGACAGACCAACTCTTTCGCCGAACACGCCCACCTCGAAGAACGCGCCATGGACTCGAATGAGCTCGAGCGCGAAAAGGGCATCACCATCCTCGCCAAGAACACGGCGATCTCGTACAAGGGCGAACACGCCACCGACGGCCCGATCACGATCAACGTCATCGACACCCCGGGTCACGCCGACTTCGGCGGAGAGGTCGAGCGCGGCCTGTCCATGGTCGACGGTGTCGTCCTCCTCGTCGACGCGTCCGAGGGCCCCCTCCCGCAGACCCGCTTCGTGCTCCGCAAGGCGCTCGAGGCCAAGCTGCCCGTCATCCTCCTGGTCAACAAGACCGACCGTCCCGATGCGCGCATCGACGAGGTCGTCGTCGAGAGCCAGGACCTCCTCATCGGTCTCGCCAGCGACATGGCCGACGACGTCCCCGACCTCGACCTCGACGCCATCCTCGACGTCCCGGTCGTGTACGCCTCGGGTAAGGCCGGCCGTGCGTCGTCCAACAAGCCCGCCAACGGCGAACTGCCCGACAGCGAAGACCTCGAGCCGCTCTTCGAGGCCATCCTCGAGCACATCCCGGCTCCGCAGTACGACGACGAGCACCCGCTCCAGGCGCACGTCACGAACCTCGACGCCTCGCCGTTCCTCGGTCGCCTCGCGCTCCTGCGCATCTTCAACGGCACGTTGAAGAAGGGCCAGACGGTCGCCTGGGTCCGCCACGACGGCGACGTCCACAACGTCCGCGTCACCGAGCTCATGATCACGAAGGCACTCGACCGCTACCCGGCCGAGAGCGCCGGCCCCGGCGACATCGTCGCCGTCGCCGGTTTCGCCGACATCATGATCGGCGACACCCTGGCCGACCCCGAGGACGTCCGCGCGCTGCCGGCCATCACGGTCGACGACCCGGCCATCTCGATGACGATCGGTACCAACACCTCGCCGCTCATGGGCAAGGTCAAGGGCCACAAGCTCACCGCGCGCATGGTCAAGGACCGCCTCGACCGCGAGCTCATCGGTAACGTCTCACTCAAGGTCCTCGACATCGGTCGACCCGACGCGTGGGAGGTCCAGGGCCGTGGAGAGCTCGCGCTCGCCATCCTCGTCGAGCAGATGCGTCGCGAAGGCTACGAGCTCACCGTCGGCAAGCCGCAGGTGGTCACGAAGCGCATCGACGGCAAGGTCCACGAGCCGTACGAGCACCTCACCATCGACGCCCCCGAGGAGCACCTCGGCGCGATCACCCAGCTCCTCGCCGCTCGCAAGGGTCGCATGGAGAACATGTCGAACCACGGCACCGGCTGGGTCCGCATGGAGTTCATCGTCCCGTCGCGCGGCCTCATCGGCTTCCGCTCCGAGTTCCTCACCGCCACGCGCGGCACGGGGATCGCCAACGCGTTGGCACACGGATACGGGGAGTGGGCCGGCACGATCACGACGCGCAACAACGGCTCGATCGTCGCCGACCGCTCCGGCGTCGTCACCCCCTTCGCGATCATCGCGCTGCAGGAGCGCATGTCGTTCTTCGTGCAGCCGACCGAAGAGGTCTACGAGGGCATGGTCATCGGCGAGAACTCGCGCAACGACGACATGGACGTCAACATCACCAAGGAGAAGAAGCTGACCAACATGCGTCAGTCTTCGGCCGACAACTTCGAGTCGATGACGCCGCCGCGCGTCCTCACGCTCGAGGAGAGCCTCGAGTTCGCCCGCGAGGACGAGTGCGTCGAGGTCACGCCCGAGCACGTGCGCATCCGCAAGGTCGAGCTCGATGCTCAGGCCCGCCAGCGCAGCTACTCGCGTCTCAAGAAGCAGTCCGAGTAGGCAGTAGACGCTCCAACCCGATGCCCGGTCCTCTCAGGAAGACCGGGCATCCGGTCGTTAAGCTGATCGCATGCGCCGACCCGCCTCCCTCGCCCTGCTGGCCGCCCTCGTCCTCGCTCCGACGCTCGCCGGGTGCAGCGTCATCGAGTCGACCGTCAAGGATTCCGTCGAGCAGGGCATCCGCGACGCCACCGGTGGCGACTTCGACGTGAACCTCGACGAGGGGCTGCCGGACGGATACCCCGTCGACGCGGTCCCGGTGGTCGACGGCACGGTCAACGGTGGACGTGGGACGGTCGACGGCAAGGACACCTTCGTCGTCACGGTGCAGGCGACCGACGCCGCCACCGCAGCCAAGGACGCGCTCGTCGCGGCGGGCTTCACGATCGACGGGGAGATCGCGAACGGCGACGGTTCGATCGTGACGCTGTCGACGACGGCCTATGACGTGAAGCTCGTCGCCTCGGCGGACAGCATCCTCTACACGGTGACGGTCAAGTAGCACTTCGACAGGCTCAGTGACCGGTCAGGGAGGGCTCAGTGACCGGGGGTCAGCGACCGGACGTGTCCTACGCGAAGAGCGTCTCGCCGACCCAGCCGTCCTTGCTCGCGCCCGGGGGCACCGCGAAGATCGCCGACCCGACGTGCTTGATGTACTCGTTGAGCGCATCGGTGGCCAGCGCGCGCTGCACGTCGATGAACTGCTTCGGCGATCGCTGGTACGACATGAAGAACAACCCCGCGTTCAACCGCCCGAGGTCGTCGTTGCCGTCGACGAAGTTGTATCCGCGTCGCAGGAGCTTCGTGCCCTTGAGCTGGGTCGGGTGCGCCAGGCGCACGTGTGAGTGCTTGTCGATGAGCGGCTGATCCGTTGCGCCGACCGCATCGAAGTCGGGCTCAGTGAACTCCTTGCCGCCCGACAGCGGTGCGCCCTCGCCCTTGCTCCGACCGATGACGCGCTCCTGCTCCTGGAGCTGCGCGCGGTCCCAGGTCTCGATGATCATGCGGATCTTCCGGACCACGAGGTAGGAACCACCGCTCAGCCAGGCGGCGCTGTCTCCGTCCTGGACCCAGACCTGCTCCTCGACCGTCTTGGTCTCCTCGGACTTGACGTTCGCGGTGCCGTCTTTGAACCCGAACAGGTTGCGCGGGGTGACCTGGCTGGTGGAGGTCGACGAAGTGCGACCGAAGCCGAGCTGCGACCAGCGGATGGAGGCACGTCCGAACGCGATGCGGCTCAGGTTACGGATCGCGTGCACGGCGACCTGCGGGTCGTCGGCGCACGCCTGGATGCAGAGGTCGCCACCGGTGAGGCCCGCCTGGAGGTTGTCGCCCGTGAAGCGAGGGAGCTTCTCCAACTCGGCCGGGCGACGGTCGGCGATGCCGAACCGGTCCGTGCCGTCCTCGGCGGTGAAGAGCGTGGGTCCGAACCCGAAGGTGATCGTGAGCCCGCTGGCGGGCAGTCCGAGCGCTTCTCCGGTGTCGACCGGGGGAGCGAGCGGGGAGCCGTCGACGGCACCGCCGTCGGCGACCTCCTTCCCCTGCGTCATGCGTGCCGCGGCGACACTCCAGTCCTGGAGCAGCTCGATGAGCTCCTCCTGAGTGGTGCCCGCCGACACGTCGTACGCGGCGAAGTGCAGGCGGTCCTGCGCCGGCGTCGTGATCCCGCTCTGGTGGGCCCCGTTGAACGGGTAGACCGTCGTGACGCCCGTGGCACTCGCCGAGGCACTCACAGCGGCGGTGATGGCCGCGGTCGCGCCGGCTCCGGCCGCCAGCCCTGCGGCGCCCGCTCCGGCCAGGCCGAACAGCGCCCGGCGCGACAGCCCGCGCCGCGGCGGGTCGCTCGGTGGTGCGGACGCGGCGCCGGGTTGAGGCGCGGTGGGCGTCGATCCTGCCTCGGGTCCAGACGCGGTGGGCGTGGACCCTGCCTCGGTTGCAGGAGTCGTGGGGGGAGTGTGCTCGGTCATCGGACCTCATGCTATTCAGGGATGGCTGGAAGGCCGCAGGGCCGGAACCCCCAGAATGCTCTGAGCGGTTCCGGCCCGGCGCGCCGCGGAGGCGGCGGTGGATCCGTTCGGTGCTACTCGGCGACGCCGAGCACCGTGTGGGTGAGCTGCGACAGCGGCTCGGAGAGGGCGTTCACCTGGTCGGAGAGCTCTTTGCGCTGCTCCTCGGTGACGGTGTCGTAGCTCACGAAGCCGCTGTCGAGGCTGCCGTACTTCGCGAGCAGGTCCTGCAGCGCCGTGAACTCGGTCTCGATCTGGCCGACGAGCTTCGTGCCGGCGTCACCCTTGCTCGCGGCGATGTCCTTGACGTTGCCGAACGCGACCTCGGCTCCCTGCACGTTGGCCGCGAAGTCGTAGAGGTCGGTGTGGGACCACCAGTCCTCCTCACCGGAGATCTTGCCGACGGCGACCTCGTCGAGGAGACCGATGGCACCGTTCGAGATGTCGCCGAGGCTCACGGTGAAGTCCTTCTCGGAGACGAGGTCGAACAGCTGCTGCACGTCGTCGACGAGACCGGTGGCGAACTGCTGACGCTGTTCCGGCGTCGACGGCGTCCAGTCCGTCAGCGCGCTCGTGCCGTCCGAGTTCAGCGCGTCGGCTGCCGGTGGCCAGAGGTCCTTCTCGATCCGGTGGAAGCCGGTCCAGTCGAGTCCTTCAGCCACGGCGTCGACCTCGCGGTAGTCGATCTTCGGGTCGAGGTCGCCGAACGCCTCGGCCGTCGGCTCGATGCGTTCGTACGAGACGCGCGTCGTCGCGAACAGCTGACGGGCGGTCTCGTCGTCGCCGGCGGCGTACGCGTCGGTGAAGGCCTTCACCTGCGGCACGAGTTCGGCCACCTGCGACTTGATGTAGGCGACGTAGTTCGTCACGGCCTGGTCGGTGAGCGCCTGCTCGTCCTTCGAGACGGCGGCGTTCTCGCCCGTCACGGTGAACTCGGCGAGGCCGACCGGTGCGCCGACGAGCTGGAACTTGCAGGCCGTGTAGTAGGTGCCGGGGTTCAGCTGTGCGACGTAGGACACCGTCTGGCCCGGCGTCACGTTCTCCTTCTCGCCGACGATGCGCAGCTTGTCCGAGGCGAGGATCTCGAACTCGTTGACGTCGGTGCCGTTGTTGGTGATCGAGAAGGTCACGGCACCGGCCGTCGCCTTCGCCACGGACACCGAGCACGAGTCGTCGGTGATGGCGACGGTGAGCGCGTCGCCGCCGGTCTTGTTCGGGACGCATCCCGTGAGGGCGAGGGCGAGGACGCCCGCGCCGGCGAGGCCGGCGATGATGCGGTGCTGCATGGAGACTCCTGTCGGAAGGTGCTGGTGCTTGGTTCGTGGTGGGGCGGGGACCGGGTCAGGCGTTCGTCGCGACCGGGGTCGTGACCGCCGTCGGGCGCCGACGGCCGAGACCCGAGACCCGGATGAAGCAGACGAGCGTGACGATCAGGTACAGCAGCCACGCACCGAACTGCGCCCAGGTCGGGGCAGGGGTGAAGTTGAAGAGTCCGCCGAGGACGGTGCCGTACCAGCTCGTTGGAGGGATGATCGCGCTCAGGTTGAACGCGGCCTGCCCCCAGCCGGGGATGACGCCCGCTTCCTGGAGGTCGCCGACGCCGTAGGCGAGGACGCCGGCAGCCACGACGACGAGGAAGAGCCCCGTCCACGTGAAGAAGGTGCCGAGGTTGATCCGGACGAATCCGCGGTAGATGAGATACGCGATGACGACGGAGGTGAGGATGCCGAGGAGCGCGCCGATCGAGCCGACGACGGCGCTCTCACCGGAGTTGACGCTCGCCCAGATGAAGAGGGCGGTCTCGATGCCCTCGCGGCCGACGCTGATGAAGCCGAGGACGACGATGCCGATCGCCGATCCGGCGACGGCGGCGTCGAGTCGTGACTCGAGGTCGTGCTTGAGCTCTCGGGCGTTGCGCCCCATCCAGAAGATCATCCAGGTGACGAGCCCGACGGCCAGGATGGAGAGTCCGCCGCCGAGGATCTCCTGCGCCTGGAAGCTCAGCCCGTACGGTCCCCAGGTGAGGATGGCACCGACGCCGAGCGAGACGACGATCGCGACGGCGACGCCGAGCCACAACCGGGGGAGGACGTCCCGGCGGCCGAGCTTGTTCAGGTAGGCGACGAGGATGCCGACGATGAGGCCGGCTTCGAGGCCTTCGCGGAGGCCGATGAGGTAGTTCGCGAGCACGTGACCGGACTTTCGGGCGTCGAGCAGGCGGTCGCCCGGGGGAGGCCGTCGTCTGCGGGGTGGGGATGCATCCGAGGGCGCGCCGGGCGGGGACCGTGGTCCGGGCGGGGCGCTGCGACTTCGGAACGCGGTTGGGTAAGGCTAACCTTATCCGACGTCGACCATAGCGCCTGATGCTGAGGCTGTCCAGATACAATCGGCGGATGACCGATCCGGCCCCCGACCCCAGCCTCCCAGACGGCCGCACGGTCGGCGACGACCGCTGGTTCCCGCCGACACCGCCGCAGCAGGACGCACCGCACGAGCAGTCCACGGCGTCGCGGGTGATCGGGATCGTCCTCGCCTTCCTCGTCGGTCTGGCGTACGGCGCCATCGGCACGGTCGCGCACGCCTGGGCGCCCTCCGTCCTCGGTGTCGCCCTCCCGGTCGGACTGGTGCTCGGGATCCTCGGCGTGGCCATGCTCCTGGTGGGACTCCGCATCGTCCTGGGAGACCGGCTCGCAGCGTCGGCAGCGGCGCTCGGGGTCATCCTCATGATCGGGATCCTGCTGCTCGAGAGCACCGGCGGCTCCGTCCTCATCCCGCAGAGCGTCTCGGGCCTCGTCTGGACCATCGCCCCCGGTCTCATCGCCGTCCTCGTCGTGGCGTGGCCGAAGCTCCCGGAGCGCGCCCGCAAGCGCGACGACCGTCCCGCGGGACCGGCGCCCGAACCGTTCCCCGTCTCGCCGCAGGCGTAGACTGGACAATTCAGTGCTCGTGAAGGGAGCCACCCGCCCGTGACCTACGTGATCGCCCTGCCGTGCGTCGATGTGAAGGACCGCGCCTGCATCGACGAATGCCCCGTCGACTGCATCTACGAGGGTGAACGGTCGCTCTACATCCACCCCGACGAATGCGTCGACTGCGGTGCGTGCGAGCCGGTCTGCCCGGTGGAGGCCATCTACTACGAGGACGACCTTCCCGAGGAGTGGGCGGACTACTACAAGGCCAATGTCGAGTTCTTCGACGAGATCGGTTCCCCGGGTGGGGCGGCGAAGGTCGGCGTGATCCCCTCGGACCACCCGCTCATCGCCGCGCTGCCGCCACAAGCCCACGAGTAGTCGCGTGGCACTGCAGCCGCTGCCCGACTACCCCTGGGACCTCATGGTCCCGTATGCGGAGCAGGCCCGTCGCCACCCCGACGGCATCGTCGACCTCTCGATCGGTTCGCCGGTCGATCCGACTCCCGGCCTCATCCGGGATGCGCTCCGGGCGGCCACGGACGCACACGCGTACCCGACCACGGTGGGGACGCCCGAACTCCGGCAGGCGATCGTCGTCTGGTTCGCGCGCCGTCGTGGTGTGGAGGGGCTCACCCTCGACGCCGTCCTCCCGACGATCGGCTCGAAGGAACTCGTCGCGCTGCTCGCCTTCCTCCTCGGCCTGGGCGCCGGCGACACCGTGGTCCACCCGGTGGCCGCCTACCCGACGTACGCGGTCGGCGCGGCGATCGCCGGAGCCGAGGCGTTCGCCTCCGACGACCCCGCCGAATGGCCGGAGAGCACCCGGCTGGTCTGGCTGAATTCCCCCGGCAACCCCGACGGCCGTGTCCTGTCGGTCGACGAGCTGCGTGCGGCCCGAGCCAGAACCCGCGAACTCGGCGCCGTCCTCGTGGGCGATGAATGCTACGCGGAACTCGGCTGGGAGGGGGAATGGTCCGACACGCCGACCCCGTCCGTGCTCGATCCACGCGTGACCGACGGCGACACCGAGGGTGTCCTCGCGATCTACTCCCTGAGCAAGCAGTCCAACCTCGCCGGCTACCGTGCCGCGTTCCTCGCGGGCGACGAGCGCCTGGTGCGTCGGCTGGTCACCGTCCGGAAGCACGCGGGTCTCATGCTGCCGGCCCCGTTGCAGGCCGCCATGGTCGCGGCGCTCGGCGACGACGCCCACGTGGCGGAGCAGAAGGCCCGGTACCGCGCCCGCCGTGAGGTGCTGCTCCCGGCAGTCCGCGAGGCCGGGTTCCGGGTCGACCGCAGCGAGGCGGGACTGTACCTGTGGATCACCGAGGGCCAGGACGCCTGGGTCAGTATCGACCGCCTGGCGTCGATCGGTGTCCTGGCGGGTCCAGGGGTGTTCTACGGCGAGGCCGGACCGCAACACGTGCGGCTCTCCCTGACCGCCTCAGACGAGCGCATCGCGGCCGCCGCGGCCAGACTTCGGGGACTCCGCCCGATTTCGGGGTGAACTCCAAG
The DNA here is from genome assembly GCF_015351205.1 of Plantibacter sp. VKM Ac-2885. Lineage (NCBI taxonomy): Bacteria > Bacillati > Actinomycetota > Actinomycetes > Micrococcales > Microbacteriaceae > Plantibacter > Plantibacter sp. VKM Ac-2885. The sequence goes on from NZ_JADKSK010000001.1 coordinate 1,754,270, forward strand.
GAAGTCGCCGGATCACTGTGGGAAACAGCAGTAGGGTCCGAAGCCGATTAGGCTGTATGTGACACGCCGTCGTATCGGAGGGCGATGTCGAGTCCCTATCGCACAAAGATATGAGGAGGCGCCGTGGGCGACGTCGAGAAACAGGCTTCCACCGAGACGCATCAGGTCACCCTGAACTACCCCGGCGGAACGGCCGAATTCCCGATCCACCAGTCAGCCCAGGGCGCGTCGAGTATCGACATCTCCTCGCTCACGCGGCAGACCGGCCTGACCACGCTCGACTACGGGTTCGTCAACACCGCTGCGACCAAGTCGGCGATCACGTACATCGACGGCGACCAAGGCATCCTGCGCTACCGCGGCTACCCGATCGAGCAGCTCGCCAAGCAGTCGACCTTCCTCGAGGTCGCCTGGCTGCTCATCCACGGGGAGCTCCCGACGGCCGACGAACTCGGCGGATTCGACGAGAAGATCCGGCGCCACACGCTTCTCCACGAGGACCTCAAGCGGTTCTTCTCGGCGCTCCCGCACACGGCGCACCCGATGGCCGTCCTGTCGAGCGCCCTGCAGGCCATGTCGACCTACTACGAGTCGGACGCCAATCCGCACGATCCCGACCACGTCGAGCTCACGACGGTCCGCATGCTCGCAAAGCTCCCGGTGATCGCCGCCTACGCGCACAAGAAGTCGGTCGGGCAGGCGTTCCTCTACCCCGACAACTCGCTGAGCTTCGTCGACAACTTCCTCAAGCTGAACTTCGGCAATCTCGCCGAGCCGTACGAGATCGATCCCGTCCTGTCGAAGGCGCTCGACCTCCTGCTCATTTTGCACGAGGACCACGAGCAGAACGCCTCGACCTCCACGGTCCGCCTCGTCGGCTCCACCGGAGCGAACCTCTACGCCTCCGTGTCCGCCGGTATCAACGCCCTGTCGGGTCCGCTGCACGGTGGCGCGAACGAGGCTGTCCTGCAGATGCTCGGCCGGATCCAGGAGTCCGGCGAGGGCGTGCAGCGCTTCGTCGACCGCGTGAAGAACAAGGAAGACGGCGTGAAGCTCATGGGCTTCGGGCACCGCGTCTACAAGAACTACGACCCGCGCGCCAAGCTCGTCAAGGAGAGTGCCGGCGAGGTGCTCCGGGCGCTCGGCATCAACGACCCGCTGCTCGACCTGGCTCAGGAGCTCGAGCAGATCGCCCTGGAGGACGACTACTTCAAGGAGCGCAAGCTCTACCCGAACGTCGACTTCTACACCGGCGTCATCTACAAGGCGATGGGCTTCCCGACGCGGATGTTCACGGTGCTCTTCGCCATCGGACGCCTGCCCGGGTGGATCGCCCACTGGCGTGAGATGAACCTCGACCCGCAGACCAAGATCGGGCGCCCGCAGCAGCTGTACACGGGTTCGCCCGAGCGTCCCTTCCCGACGCGCTAGTCCCGTCCGGTTCGGTCCCTGAGCCTGTCGAAGGGCGGCCCCGCATCCACCTCGGATGCGGGGCCGTTCTGGGTCCCGGGAGGCCGGGTCAGGCGTGCAGTGCCGCGTTCAGCTCGACGCCCGAGCCCGAGCGGGGGAGCACCTCGACGGCACCGGTGAGCGAGTTCCGACGGAACAGGAGGTTCGGGACACCCGACAGCTCGACCGCCTTGACCGTACGCGGCGCGCCTTCGGCCGTGGCCGCAGCACCCGCGAGGACGACCTTGGTGCCCGCGGTCACGTAGAGACCCGCCTCGACCACCGAGTCGTCGCCGATCGAGATGCCGATGCCGGAGTTGGCGCCGAGGAGGGCGCGCTGACCGATCGCCACCCGCTGCGTCCCGCCGCCGGAGAGCGTCCCCATGATCGACGCACCACCCCCGATGTCGCTGCCGTCGCCGACGACGACGCCCTGCGAGATGCGTCCTTCGACCATCGACGCGCCGAGGGTCCCGGCGTTGAAGTTGACGAAGCCCTCGTGCATGACGGTGGTGCCCGGTGCCAGGTGGGCGCCGAGCCGGACGCGCGAGGCGTCGGCGATCCGGACCTTGTCGGGCGTCACGTAGTCGAGGAGTCTCGGGAACTTGTCGATGCCGGTCGCGTGGATGCCGGCGCGGAGGAGCGACGGTCGGAGGCGGTCGAAGTCCGTGGGGTGGACGGGGCCGGCGTTGGTCCAGACGACGATGGGGAGGTGCGCGAAGACGCCGTCGAGCGAGATCGTGTTCGGCTGGACGAGCAGGTGGCTGAGCAGGTGCAGCCGCAGGTAGGCGTCCGGGGTGCTCTGCGGAGCGGCCTGCAGCTCGATCTCGACCGTGACGATGTCGATGCGGACGGCCCGGCGCTCGTCGTCGGTCGCGAGGGCCTCGAGGTCTGCGGGGGCGATCCAGCGATCGCGGCCCTCGGGGATCCGTCCGAGCGAGGGCTCGGGGAACCAGGTGTCGAGCACGGTGCCGTCGGCGGCGATGGTCGCGAGGCCGGAGCCCCAGGCGTGAGTCGGAACAGGGGTCTCGGCAGGCGCAGCGGTCATGGCTCCAGGGTACCGGCCAACACTCAGGCCGACGGCCAATACACTGGTGCCATGCCAGCCGAAGTCCCCGTACTCGACCTGTCCGTCTCCTCGGTGGAACTCACCCAGCAGCTGTGCGACATCGCCTCCGTCTCGGGGGATGAGGCCCGCATCGCCGACGCGATCGAGGCGTCGCTCGAGGGTCTCGAGCACCTGACGATCGTGCGCGACGGCGACACCGTCGTCGCTTCCACCTCGCTCGGACGTGCACAGCGGGTCATCATCGCCGGCCACATCGACACCGTCCCGATCAACGGAAACGTCCCGACCCGGTTCGAGGAGCGCGACGGCGAGGCGGTGCTCTGGGGTCGGGGGACGGTCGACATGAAGGGCGGCGTCGCGGTCCAGCTGAAGCTCGCGGCTGAGCTCACCGATCCCATCGTCGACATCACCTGGATGTGGTACGACAACGAGGAGGTCGCATCCGACCTCAACGGCCTCGGGCGTCTCGCGCGGAACCGTCCCGACCTCTTCATCGGTGACTTCGCGATCCTCGGCGAGCCGAGCAACGCCGGCGTCGAGGGGGGCTGCAACGGAACGCTGCGCGTCCACGTGAGCGCCCACGGCAAGCGCTCGCACGCGGCCAGGAGCTGGGTCGGCGTCAACGCGATCCACGCGATCTCCCCGGTCCTGGCGACGCTCGCCTCGTACACGCCACGGGAGGTCGAGGTCGACGGGCTCGTCTATCGCGAGGGCGTCAACGCGGTCGGGATCACCGGCGGCGTCGCCGGGAACGTGATCCCGGACTTGGTCACCGTCGAGGTGAACTACCGCTTCGCTCCGAGCCGGACGGGTGCCGAGGCGCTCGCCCACCTCGAGGAGCTCTTCTCCGGATTCGAGGTCGTGCAGACCGACGTCGCGGAGGGCGCTCGTCCCGGGCTCGACGCGCCGATCGCCCAGGACTTCCTGGCCGCGGTCGGCGGGACACCGGCCCCGAAGTACGGCTGGACGGACGTCGCACGCTTCTCCGCACTCGGCGTCCCCGCCGTCAACTACGGACCGGGTGACCCGCTCCTCGCCCATGCCGACGACGAGCGCGTCCCGCTCGCGCACATCGAGGACTGCGAGCGCGGGCTCCGCGCCTGGCTGACCGGGCCCGATGGTCGCTGACGCGGCCCACTCGACCGAGGTCGAGGAGCGGCCGTCGATGCTCCGGCGCTGGGCCCGCCTGCCCTGGTGGGGGCGGATCACCATCGTGTACGTGCTGTCCCGCCTGGTGACGACCGCGATGTTCGCGGTCGCGAGTCTGCTGCAGGCGCCGGACTCCCGGTTCGGCGCGTTCCCCTCGCTCGGCACGCTCGCCGCCGGCTGGGACGGACAGTGGTACTGGTGGATCGCGACGTACGGCTACCCGACCCAGCTGCCGCTCGACGATGCCGGCCGGGTCGCGGAGAACGCGTGGGCGTTCATGCCGGTCTATCCGGGGGTCGTGAAGGCGCTCTCGGTCGTCACCTTCCTGCCGTGGCCGGTCATGGCCGTGATCGTCTCGCTGTGCTGCGGCTTGGGGGCGGCCCTGCTGTTCCACCGGCTCCTGCGCATCCGCCTCGGCGACGAACGGGCGATGTTCGCCGTCGTATTGTTCTGCATCGCCCCGCTCAGCGCCCTGTTCCAGGTCGCCTACGCGGAATCGATGTTCCTGCTGCTGCTGACGCTCGCACTGCTCCTGCTCGTGACGCGCCGGTACGGCTGGCTCCTCGCGGTCATCCCGGTCATGGCGTTCACCCGCCCCGGAGTCCTGGCCTTCTCGCTCCTGCTGGGCCTCCATCTCATCGTGCGGATCGTCACCCGTCACCGCGACCCGCTCGCGCGCCGGGAGGTCGTCCTCATCCTCGCGGGCGGGGCCCTAGCCGCCGTAGCCGGATTCGCGTGGATGGTCATCGCCGGTCTCGTCACCGGGACGCCGGAGGCCTACCTCGAGACGGAGCTGGCGTGGCGGGCCGCCTTCATCGGGGAGCAGCCCCTGGTCCCGTTCTCCGCCTGGATCCAGGGAGGTCAGTTCTGGTTCGGGGATGGTCCGGGCATCGCCGTCGTCGCCGCGATCTTCGTCGGCTCCGTCGTGCTCCTGTTCCTCCCGCCGGTGCGCCGGCTCGGTGCCGACCTGCGGTTGTGGGTGGGGTCCTACCTCCTCTACCTCTTCGCGGTGTTCTTCCCGCAGACGAGTGTCTTCCGGCTGCTCGTGCCGGTCTTCCCGCTCCTCGGTGCGGTCGCCGTCCCACGGAACCGCTGGTACCGCGGTGGCGTCGTCATCCTCTCGCTGGCGTTGCAATGGTGTTGGATCTTCGTCATGTACGGCCTCGCGAACGCGTATTGGACCATTCCCTGAGCGCGGATCGGGCGTCATCCTGCGCCTCGCCGCGCTCAGGATTATCACGAGCCCCCGTGATACGAGATAATGGGGGTCAGTCGAATAACGAGAGGGGACTCGCATGGCCGCAATGAAGCCACGCACCGGAGACGGGCCAATGGAGGCCGTGAAGGAGGGTCGGCTCATCATCGTGCGAGTGCCTCTTGAAGGGGGAGGGCGTCTCGTCGTGTCGGTCAACGACGCAGAGGCTCAGGAACTGCACGATGCACTCGCGGGTGTGGTGAGCGCGGGCTGAACCCCGTCACCGACGCCGCATGAGCCGAGAACCGGCCGTCATCACTGCTCTCAGAGTCAGGATGGCGGCCGGTTCGTCGTCGTACGGAGGGCTCAGAGGTTCGGTTTGGTGATCTGCAGGAGGCCGTCGCCGGCGGGGGACAGGGCGCTGACGACCGCGTCGGACGCGGAGATCTCCTGGACGAGCGAGCGGAAGAGTCCTGTGGTCTCGTCCCGCTGAGCCGGATCGGCCACGCGGCCTCGCCAGAGCGCATGCGGGACGAGCACGGTGCCGCCGGGACGCACCAGACGGAGTCCGTGCTCGACGTACTCGATGACCGATCCCGGGTCGCCGTCGACGAGGACGAGGTCGTAGGAGTTCTCGTTCATCCGCGGCAGGACGTCGAGCGCGCTGCCGGTGATGAGGCGGATGCGATTGGTCGTGATGCCGGCCTCCGTGAACGCCGCGCGTGCCTGCTGCTGGTGCACGATCTCGGTGTCGATGGACGTCAGCACCGCGCTCGTGGCGCCGCGGAGCAGCCAGAGCCCGGAGACACCGGTGCCGGTCCCCACCTCGACGATGGACTCCGCGCGGGTGGCCGCGGCCACCACCGCGATCTGCGCGCCGATCGCGGGAGAGATCGGTTCGACACCCAGTTCGTGCGCGTGAGCGCGCGCCGTGAGCATCGCCGCGCTCTCGACGACCACGTCGCCCGCGTACTTCCAATTGAGATTGTGTTCTGACACCTTGCCTCCGGATCCCAGCGTATGGCCTGCAACTGCTCCGACAGCTGAGGCTCGCGCGGTAGTCTGATGTCGTGTTCGGTCTGACCTTCGACAAACTCCTCATCATCGGGGTCATCGCCGTGTTCCTGCTGGGTCCGGAACGGCTGCCGTACTACGCCTCGCAACTGGCGCGACTCGTCCGCACCCTCCGAGACCTCGCCTCCGGCGCCAAGGACCGGATGCGCGAGGAGATGGGGCCGGAGTTCGACGAGGTCGACTGGAAGAAGCTCGACCCGCGTCAGTACGATCCGAGACGCATCATCCGCGAGGCGCTCCTCGACGACGAGCCTCCGGTGACGCCGACGGTCGCGACGACCGCTCCGCTCGACGCGGCTCCCGCGGCCGCGGCCGCCGCTGCAGCCGTTCCGTCGCTCGAGAAGCCGAAATCGATCCAGGCGGCGACCGACGAGCGCCTGCGCCGACTCGCCGCCGGAGAGACCGCCGCGCCCCCGTTCGACCTCGAAGCCACCTGAGTCCGCTTCGGTCGCACACGTCCGACCCGGACGGCTCAGCTCGTGCTGACGCCGAGACGACGACCGGCGAGGCCACGAGGTCTCGCAGCGAGCCGACCGGCCAGACGGAGGATCTCGGCAGCCGCGGGATCCGTCGGATCCGAGAGGACGATCGGCAGCCCGGCGTCCCCGCCCTCCCGAAGCGGAACGCTGAGCGGGACCGAGGCGAGGAGCGGTACCGGGGCGTCCTGGCCGATCGACAGCCGCGCCGCGAGCGCCTCGCCACCCCCTGAGCCGAACAGCTGCAGGACGCTGCCGTCGGGCTGGGGGAGACCCGCCATGTTCTCGATGACGCCGTGGACGCGCTGCCCGGTCTGGCGCGCCACCACGCCGCTGCGCTCGGCCACCTCGGCGGCGGCCGGCTGCGGTGTCGTGACGACGAGCACCTCGGCGTGGGGGAGCAGCTGGCCGATGGAGATGGCGACGTCCCCGGTGCCGGGCGGGAGGTCGAGGAGCAGCACGTCGAGGTCGCCGAAGAACACGTCGGTCAGGAACTGCTGGATGGTGCGGTGGAGCATCGGTCCGCGCCAGGCGACGGCGACGGCGGTGGTGCCGTCCGTCGGTGCGTCGATGAACATGCCGATCGAGACGACCTTCACACCGTGGGCGACGGGCGGCAGGATCATGTCGCCGACCTGCGTCGGTTTGACGGCCAAGCCGTTCTCGACCAGTCCGAGGAGCCCCGGGATGGAGAACCCGTGGACGTCCGCGTCGACCAGGCCGACCCGCAGGCCGCTGGCGGCGAGTGCGACGGCCAGGTTCGCGGTCACCGTCGACTTCCCGACACCGCCCTTGCCGCTTGTGACGGCGTACACGCGGGTCAGTGAGTCCGGGCCGAACGGGATGCCGCGGGCGCTGCGGCCGCCACGCAGGCGCTCCGTGAGTGCCTGACGCTCCGCCGTCGTCATCACTTGGACGTCGACCGCGACGCTCGTCACCCCGGGGGTCGCCGCGGTGGCCTCACGCACGTCGCGCTCGATGCTCGCCGCTGCCGGGCAGCCGACGATCGTGAGCTTGATGGTGACGTCGGCGGCCCCGGTGTCGTCCACCGTGATCGGGCCGACCATGTCGAGTTCGGTGATCGGTTTGCGGATCTCCGGGTCGATGACTCGGGCGAGCGCGGTCCTGATCCGCTCGGCGAGGCCGATGTCAGCCGCGCCGGCGTCAGCCACGCCGACGCTCGGGCCCGTCGTGTTCGGGCTGGTCGGTGCGATCCCGATCGAGTTCCTCGAGGAGGGAGCGCAGCTCGGCGCGGATGAAGTCCTTCGACGCCATGTCCTTGAGGGCCAGTCGCAGGGCGACGACCTCACGGGCGAGGTACTCGGTGTCGGCGAGGTTGCGTTCGGACCGCTGACGGTCCTGCTCGATCTGCACGCGGTCGCGGTCGTCCTGTCGGTTCTGGGCGAGCAGGATCAGCGGCGCCGCATACGAGGCCTGGAGCGACAGCACGAGGGTCAGGGCGACGAAGCCGATGTCGACGGAGTCGAACCGGAGGGCGAGTGGACCGTAGGTGTTCCACGCGATCCACAGGATGACGAAGAGGGTGAGGCCGAGGAGGAACCACGGCGTGCCCATCGCCCGGGCGATCCACTCGGTGAACCGGCCGAAGCGGTCGCGCGAGGCCGGGGCGCGGCGGATGGAACGGACGGAACTCCGAAGCCCCTTCGGAGCGTCGAGCCGGACCTCATTGCGGGGAGCTCGTGCCACGACCTGCCCTCCTTCCGTTCGATCCGAGCCGCTGTTCCGACGCCGGGAGTTCATCGTTCTCGTCGATGCTGCGCCAGTCGTCCGGGAGCAGGTAGTCGAGGACGTCGTCGATCGTCACGACGCCGAGGAGCCGGTGCTGTTCGTCGACGACGGGTACCTGGACGAGGTTGTAGCTCGCGAGGATCCGCGAGACCTCGGCGGCGGAGGTCCGCACGCCCACCGGATCGAGGCTCTGATCGAGCAGGGTCCCGAGGCGCTCGTGCGGCGGGTAGCGGAGCATGCGCTGGAAGTGCACCATTCCGAGGAAGCGTCCCGTCGGCGACTCGTACGGCGGCAGGGTGATGCAGACGCCGGCCGCCAGCGCCGGCGCCAGCTCGGAGCGACGGATCGACGCGAGGGCCTCCGCGACGGTGGCGTCGGCGGAGAGGATGATCGGCTCGGTCGTCATGAGGCCACCTGCGGTCTCCGGGTCGAACCGGAGCAGCATGCGGACATCCTCCGCCTCCTCCGGCTCCATGAGCTCGAGGAGGTGCTCACCGCGGTCCTCGGGGAGCTGGGCGATGAGGTCGGCCGCGTCGTCCGGCTGCATCTGATCCAGGACGTCGGCTGCGCGGTCGTCGTCGAGCTGGGCGAGGATCTGCACCTGGTCCGTCTCGGGCATCTCCTCGAGCACGTCCGCGAGGCGGTCGTCAGACAGCTCCTCCGCGACCTCGATCATCCGGTCGCGCGGGAGGTCGAGGAGCGTGTTCGCGAGGTCGGCCGGCTTCAGGTCGGCGTAGGTCGCGATGAGCTGCTCGGCGGACTGGGCCTCGCCGAGCTCCTGCTCCTCGCGCAGCTCGTTCCAGGTGGCGAAGGTCGTCGGGCCCTTTACGAATGGGGAGGCGGTGGTCTTCGGGCGGCGGACGAACAGCTGCGACACCTGCCACTCGCCGGGACCCTGCTCCTCGATGGCGACGTCCTCGATCGTCGCCTCCTCGCCGGTGGCGCGGAAGACGACGCGTCGGCCGAAGAGTTCGGCGATCACCCGCACCTCGCCACCGCGCTGCTCGAATCGGCGGACGTTGATGAGTCCCGTGGTGATGATCTGCCCGGCGCCGATGCTCGTCACGCGGCCGATCGACACGAACACACGGCGTTTCCCGGGGATCTCGACGATGAGGCCGACCACCCGCGGGGGTTTGCCGGTGCGGTAGACGACGAGCACGTCCCTGACCTTGCCGACACGATCGCCCGCGGGGTCGAAGACGGTGCACCCGGCGAGCCTGGCGACGAACACTCTGGTTGCACTCACGACTACTAACCTACCCGCCGGTGGTCGGCCTGGAGTGCCCGCTCCGGGCGGGGTGAGAGGATGGAGGCATGAGTGATCCGCGACAGTTCGGCCGGAAGGGCGCCCCGGCGCTCGGCGTCATCCCGCGAGGCGAGATGGTGGCCAGCTACGAGAGCTACGAGTCCGCGCAGGCCGCGATCTCGTCGCTCGCCCACACCGATTTCCCGGTCAAGGAGATCTCGATCGTCGGCAGTGATCTCAAGAGCGTCGAACGCGTCACCGGTCGCCTCAGCTACGGCCGTGCTGCGGGAGCCGGTGCGGTCAGCGGTGCCTGGCTCGGACTGTTCCTCGGGCTCGTCCTCGTCATCTTCAACCCCGAGACGAACCTCATGCTGCTCGGCGCCGCGGTACTCATGGGTGCCGCGTTCGGCATGCTGTTCGGCATCGTGTCGTACTCGGTGACCCGCAAGCGGCAGGAGTACACCTCGGCCACGCTCGTCGTGGCGACGCGCTACGACCTCATCGTCGGCGGTGAGCTCGCGAACCGCGCACGCAACCTCCTGGAGCGCGGCCCGGAGACCGACGCGGGCTGATCCAGCCGCGTCAGGCTCCGAGCCGTCGCCCGGCGGCCGGGCTCAGCGCGCGAGCCAGGCCTCGACCTCGTCCGCGGTGCGCGGGATGCCGGCTGACAGGTTCTCCGCGCCGTCCTCGGTGACGAGGATGTCGTCCTCGATCCGGACGCCGATGCCGCGGTACTCCTCGGGGACCGTGAGGTCGTCGACCTGGAAGTAGAGGCCGGGTTCGATGGTGAAGACCATGCCGGGCTCGATCACGGCGTCGGCGTACATCTCGCGGCGGGCCTGGGCGCAGTCGTGCACGTCGGTGCCGAGGTGGTGGCTCGTCCCGTGCACCATGTACCGCCGGTGCTGCTCGTTCTCCTTCAGGAGGGCTTCCTCGGCGGTGACGGGGAGCAGGCCCCACTCGGCGGTCTTGCGTGCGATGACCGCCATCGCGGCCGCGTGCACCTCGCGGAACCGGATGCCGGGGCGGACGATGGCGAAGGCCTCGTCGGCCGCCTCACGGACGGCCTCGTAGACCCGACGCTGGACCTCGGTGAACGTGCCGGACACCGGGATCGTGCGGGTGATGTCGGCGGTGTAGTAGCTGTCGAGCTCGACGCCGGCGTCGATGAGGATGAGGTCGCCCGGGACGACCCGTCCGTCGTTGCGCGTCCAGTGGAGGATGCAGGCGTGCGGCCCGGCGGCGGCGATGGTCTCGTACCCGACGCCGTTCCCGTCGGCGCGAGCCCGCCCGGCGAAGACGCCCTCGACGATGCGCTCGCCGCGCTGGTGAGCGAGGACCTCCGGGAGTTCGGCGACGACGTCGTCGAAGCCGCGCGCGGTCGCGTCGACGGCAAGACGCATCTGCGCGATCTCGTAGGCGTCCTTCACGAGGCGCATCTCGGACACGGCGCGCGTCAGGTCGTCGTCGACGTCGACCGTGAGATCGGCGGCGTCGGCGGTGAACGCCGAGAGGTCGGCGGTCGCGACCGCGAGGTCGGCTGCCACCTGGGCGAGCGACGGACGCGCGCCGATCCAGAACTCGCCGATCGCGGCGTTCGTGTAGAACTCGTCGGTGTCGCGGCCGGCTCGCTCGCGGAAGTACAGGGTCGCGGTGTGGCCGGACTCCTCGGGATCGAGCACGAGGACGCTGTCGGGCTCGGTGTCGGCCGCCCAGCCGGTGTAGTACGAGAAGGCGGAGTGCGCCCGGTACAGGTAGTCGGTGTCGTTCGACCGTTGCTTCATCCCGCCCGCGGGGAGGACGAGACGCTGACCGGGGAACTGGGCCGAGAGGCGCTCACGACGAGCCGCTGCGAGGCCGGCGGTCTCCCGCGGCTCCGGCAGGACCTCTGGGCGGTCTGCCCACCCGGTGCCGATGAAGGCACGGAAGCCCTCGGACCAGGCGGCCGCCCGGTTGGAGGTCGCCTCGGTCTGGACGGTGTTCGAACTGGATGTGTCTGCGGAAGTCGCCATGCCTCCATTGTCGCACTGCGGTCGCGACAGGCGCCCGACCCTCAGCTCGCCGTGCGGGGGAGCAGCGTCGCGACCACGGGCCGGTGATCACTGCCCGTGCCGTCGACGTCGGTCAGGACGTGAGCCGACACCGTGACCCATCCCGGTGTCGCCATGACGTGGTCGATCGGTGCGCCGAGGACCGCCGGGAGCTCGGTCGGCCAGGTACCGAGCCCGGCTGCCGCGTCGGCCGCGGCGGCGTCGTGGCACGCGCCGAGATCGCCGACGCCGCGCAACCCGGCGAGGTGGTCAAGTGTCGCGTTGAAGTCGCCGGCCATGATCACGTCCGCGTCGTCGGTGCAGCGGCCGGCGAGATCGGCGAGCTCCGCGCGCCAGTCGGCGAGCCGACTCGGCAGTGGGGCCGTGGTGTGGACCGCGACGAGGGTCGGTCCGCGACCGAGGACCGGATCGGCGATGAGGGTCTCCGAGCGCTCGATGGCGGTCGGGCCGGTCGCCGTCGGTGCACGGACCGCATACTCGCCGAGTCCGGTGCTGATGAGGAGGCTCGTCCCTCCTGCGTCGGCGTCGGTCGAATGCGCGACCATCGGCCGTCCGGCGGCGGTCATCGCGGCGGCGACGACCGCCGCGGTGTCGGACGAGGTCTCCGGCAGGGAGACGACGTCGGCGCCCTCACGCACCGCGATCGCCGCGATCGTCCCGGGGTCGACGGCGTCGCCGAGGGTGTTCCAGGCGAGGACCGTGACCTGATCCGCGAGGTCGGTCGCCTCTCCGGCGACCATCTGGTCGTCGACCCCGCGGTTGGCCGTGACGACGGCGCCGGTGACCGAGACCGCGGCGAGGACGACCGCCAGGATGGCGGGGAGCACGCGGCGGGATCCCCGGACGAGGATCGCCGTCACGAGGCAGAGGAGGGCGCCGCCCGCGGCGGCGATCGCCACGAGGAGGCGGAACGCGCTCAGTTGGACGACGACCTGGGCCTGCTCGAGACCGAACAGCCCAGGGAGGACGGCGACGACGAGCAGGGCCGTGGTCGCGATCGCGAGCACGGCCGCGATGACGCCACCGACGGTCTTCAGCACCCGCGTCAGCGTAGGCGAGCGGTCTGGGAGTCCTCGGGGCAGGACCTGCGACTAGGGTGGAAGCGTGGTGAGCGCTCGAGACATGCACGGCCCCGCCGATCTGCACACGCACTCGAGCGTCTCGGACGGCACGGAGACGCCGACGCAGCTGATGCGCGCGGCCGGTGCCGCGGGGCTCGGCACGATCGCCCTCACCGACCACGACTCCACCGCCGGCTGGGCCGAGGCGTCCGTCGAGTCGCGCCGCCAGGGCATCACCCTGCTCCCCGGAATGGAACTGAGCACCCGCTACGAGTGGCGGAGCGTGCACCTGCTCGCATACCTCATCGATCCGTTGAACGGCGACCTGCTCCAGGAGACTGCGAAGATCCGGGAGTCCAGGCTCCGGCGGGCCGAAGGCATCGTGGCACGCATCGGTGGCGACTACCCGCTGTCCTGGGCGGATGTCCTCGCGCAGACCCGCGAAGGGGCGACTGTCGGACGGCCCCACATCGCCGATGCCCTCGTCGCCCTCGGGATCGTGGCCGACCGTGGCGAAGCCTTCGACGGCATCCTGCATCCGCGCACCGGGTACTACGCGCCGCACTACGCGCCCGACCCGCTCACCGCGGTCAAGCTCGTCCGCGCCGCCGGTGGCGTCCCCGTGATCGCCCACCCGGTCCCGGCCGGCCGCGACCGGATGCTGCCCGAGCCGTACTTCCGCGAACTCGCTGACGCGGGCCTGTTCGGGCTCGAGATCGAGCATCGCGAGAACACCGAGGAGGGGAAAGTCGTCGTGCGGCGGATCGCCTCCGAGCTGGGTCTCGTCGCGACCGGTTCGAGCGATTATCACGGAACCGGGAAGCCGAACCGCCTCGGCGAGAACACCACGGACATCGACGTGGTCCGACGCATCGTGGCCGAGGCCACCGGCTCGGCGCCCGTCCTACCCGACTGATCTGGGGCGCGCCCGGAGTGCCCTTCGACACGCTCAGGGACCGGGGTGTACTTCTCCCGGTCACTGAGCTTGTCGAAGTGCCCACGGGGGCGCAGCGGATGTGAGGGGACGCCGGTCGGAGCACCCTTCGACTGCCTCAGGGACCGGTATCCTTCGGTCATCAATCGTGTCGAGCGCAGCGCTCGCGACATGCAGAACGCCCGCATTCGGAAGGGTGCGGGCGTTCTGCGTGGCGGATCTACGCCGTGGGGGCCGGGGGAGCGGTGCGGCGCGTCCGGCTCCGGCGGCGGGGAGCGCTGTTGCCGTCGCGGTGCTCCGGACCGTGGCCGTCGTGGGTGCCTGCTGCGGGCGCGCTGCGGTCGACGGTGTCGGTCGAGGCGGCGTCGTGCGTCCGCGAGTGGACGCGGGTGCTCGGCTGGGACTCGAGGCGGGTGCTGGTCGGCTGCGTGCGGTCGCCTCCGCGTCCGCCGCGCTCACCTCCGCGACCGCCGCTGGTCCGTGAACCGTCGCGTCCGCCGCCGGTCCGCGAACCGTCGCGTCCGCCGGCGCTCCGCGAACCCTCGCGCCGCGGGGCGGGCTCGACGGCCTTCGCGGGCTTCAGTCGGCCCTTCGTGCCCTCGGCGATCCCGAGGTCGGTGAACAGGTGCGGGCTCGAGGAGTAGGTCTCCGTCGGTTCCGGCTGACCGAACTCGAGGGCGCGGTTGATGAGCGCCCACTTGTGGAGGTCGTCCCAGTCGACGAACGTGACGGCGATACCCGTCTTCCCGGCGCGACCGGTACGGCCGACGCGGTGGAGGTACGTCTTCTCGTCCTCGGGGATCGTGTGGTTGATGACGTGGGTGACGTCGTCGACGTCGATGCCACGGGCGGCGACGTCGGTGGCGATCAGGACGTCGCGCTTGCCGGCCTTGAACGACGCCATCGCCCGCTCGCGCTGCTCCTGGTTCAGGTCGCCGTGCACCGCTGCGGCGTTGAACCCGCGGTCGGTCAGTTCCTCGACGAGCTTCGCGGCGGCACGCTTGGTCCGCGTGAAGATCACGGTCTTGCCGCGACCCTCGGCCTGCAGGATGCGCGAGATCACCTCGTCCTTGTCGAGCGAGTGCGCGCGGTAGATGAGGTGCTTGATGTTGGCCTGCGTGAGCCCCTCGTCGGGGTCGCTCGCACGGATGTGGATCGGCTTGCTCATGAAGCGGCGGGCCAGGGCCACGATCGGACCGGGCATGGTCGCCGAGAACAGCATCGTGTGACGCGCGGCGGGAGTCTTGGAGAAGAGCTTCTCGATGTCGGCGAGGAAGCCGAGGTCGAGCATCTTGTCGGCCTCGTCGAGCACCATCTCGGTGATGCCAGAGAGGTCGAGGAGGCGCTGGTTGTTGAGGTCGATGAGACGGCCGGGCGTGCCGACGACGATCTGGGCGCCGGCCTTCAGCTGCTCGATCTGACCCTCGTAGGCCTTGCCGCCGTAGATGGACACGAGCGTCGTCGACCGGTTCGAGATGAGGATCTCGATGTCCTCGGACACCTGGACGGCGAGCTCACGGGTCGGGACGACGACGAGGGTCTTGACGCCGGGAGCCGGGTCGAGGCCGAGGCGCTGGACGATCGGGATGCCGAACCCGAAGGTCTTGCCCGTGCCCGTCTTGGCCTGGCCGATGATGTCCTGGCCGGCGAGCCCGAGGGGGATCGTCTGCTCCTGGATCGGGAATGGTTCGATGATGCCCTTGGTCGTGAGGGCGTCGACGATGTCCTGGTCGACACCGAGATCAGAGAAAGTCACGGAGATACCTGTCAGTGCAGTCATGGTCTACACCTTCGATTGCACACAGGTGTAGGGCCCCGATCCGACGCCGGGGCACGGCTATTCTACCCGGGACGTCCCGAGAGGCCGCTGGGCGCGCGGAACACGGCGATCGGCGCGCTGCGGATAGGGTGGTCGCATGGCTCGTTGGTTTGCACGACGTCGGCGTCCCGGCACCCAGACGCCTCGTCTGCGCTCGCGGGAGGACGCCGTCCAGGCGACCCGTGTCGACCTCCACGAGCTCGCGCCCAGCACCGCGGACTACCTCGGTCAGGTGGCGCAACTGCAGCTCGGGTTCTTCATGACGCTGTCGTTCGCGGTCGAGCACGCTCCGAACGACGCCGATCGGGAGACGGTCGCCGAGGCCGCCGCCACGGCGCTGCGCAAGCACCAGGCGCTACTCGCCTGGCTCCGCCGGACGAGCGACGACCCGGGCGCCGTGCTCGAACCCTACGCACGCACGCGGGACGAGTTCCAGGCGATCCTGCGCACCGGCACCTGGGACGAACTCCTGCTGGGCGTCCTCGTGGCGCGGGGCTTCCTCGACGAGTTCTTCGCGCAGCTCGCGCGCGGCCTGGACGGAGCGGACGCCCGCGACCTGGCCGCGATCGTCGCCCCCGGTCCGGAGGAGGACCCGCTCGTCGGGATCCTGCACCGGGTGATCGCATCGCACCCCGAGCGCGCTTCGACGCTCGCGATGTGGGGCCGTCGGTTGCTCGGCGACACCATGCTCGTCGCCAGGTCCGCCCTCGTGACCGAGAGCAAGGCGCTGCCGGACGACGCCCGGGTCGAACCGGTCTACACGGAGCTCATCGCGAACCACACCAGACGGATGGACGCGCTCGGGCTCACGGCCTGACCGGTCGTCCCCTCCGACACGACGACGCGGCCGCTCCGGGTGGAGCGACGGCGTCGATCGATCGAGCGCCTCGGGTCAGGCGGCGACGCCCTGCTGCAAGCGGGTCAGCATCGCTTCGTCCGAGGAGGTGCGGACGCGGACGAGCACGAGGTCGACCACCACACTCACGACGACGGACGCGCCGAAGGCGAGCACCCAGATCCAGCCGCCGTCCCACGCCATGCCGGCCCACGTCGCCGCGACCCAGACGACGGCGGCGACGAGCGTCGCGACCGCCGGGATGAGCGCGGCCCCGTGCTGGTCGCGGCCGGGCAGGAGGTAACGGACGGCGAGACCGAGGATGGCACCGCCGAGCACGACGAAGAGGAGTTCCATGGTCAGCCGACGAATCCGATGCGGCGGGACTCCTCGGTTCCGAGCTCGACGTAGCCGATGCCCGCGGTCGGGATGAGGTAGCTGGTGCCCTTGTCGTCCTTGAGTGCGAGCAGCTTGGCGTCCGTCTCGAGCGCGGTCTTGACCGCCTGCTCGATCTCCGACGCCGGCTGCGAGGTCTCGAAGCCGATCTCGCGAGGGCTGTTGAGGATTCCGATGCGAATTTCCACCTTGAGTGCCTTTCGGTTGCGTAGGGCAAGACTACGGGAGTCGTGGTCCTCCGACCGGCGCGGGTCGGCTGCTGTCAGCGAACAGCGGAACGCCGGTCGGCCGTCGCGGTGATGTCGGGAGGCTCCGGTAACGTGCGGACCATGACCGTTCCCGACGCCTCCGACGATCCGACGGGTGCGGTCCGTGACGCGGACCGCACGCCCGTCGGCGACCCGGCTGTCGGCACGCGCGTCCGGCTCGACGACTCGCAGGCGGCCGTGCTGCGGCTCGCGGACGACCGGTCCGCCGTCGTGCTCGGGGCTCCCGGCACGGGCAAGACCACGACGCTCATCGAAGCGGTCGCGGAACGCGTGCACTCGCGCGGTCTGCGTACCGACGAGGTGCTCGTCATCGCCTCCTCCCGGTCGTCGGCGCAGGTCCTCCGCGACCGCCTCGAGGCACGGGTCGCGCGCGCCACACCCGGATCCCTGGCGCGCACCGCCATCTCCCTCGCGCTCGAGGTCATCGCGGGCTCCGGGGCGTTCGCCGGTTCAGGACGACCGCGGTTGCTGACGGGCGGCGAGCAGGACCAGACCATCGCCGAGCGACTCCTCGGCGACGAACAGGACGCGACCGGTCCACTGTGGCCCGCGGAGCTCGGTCCCGAGGTCAGGCGCCTGCAGGGGTTCCGCACCGAGCTCCGGAACCTCATGGAACGCAGCGTCGAACACGACGTCGCGCCCGCCGAGCTGCGTCGGCTCGGTACGGAGCACGGGCGTCCCGAGTGGGTCGCGTCCGCGGGCTTCATCGAGGGGTTCCTCGCCGACGACTGGCGCGGACACCTCACGCCCGCGGCGGCCCTCGCCCGCGCCGTTCGGCTCCTCGACGAACAGGAACCGGGAACGGGCGTGCTCGGCAGCCTGCGGGTGGTCTTCGTGGACGACGCCCAGGAGGCGACCCACGGCGTCCTGCAGCTGTTCGCCGCGCTCGCCCGACACGGGGTCACGATCGTCGCGTTCGGCGACCCCGACCTCACGACGGGGGCCTTCCACGGTGCCCGAGCCGACGCGCTCGGGCGGTTCGCCGAGGTGCTCGGTCGCCCGGTGGACACGCTCGTCCTCGGGCAGGTCCACCGCGGGACGCCGGACATCCGGGCGACCATCCGCGGCGTCGCCGAACGCATCGGCACGGCCGGCGCCGGACTCCATCGCACGGCCGCGCCACCGGTCGATGACGCGGAGGCCCCCGAGCACTCCGTCGTCACCGTGGCGGCCGGTTCCCCGGCCGAGCAGATCGCGGTCGTCGCACGCTTCCTCCGCGAGCGCCACGTCCTCGACGGCGTCGCGTGGGCCGACATGGCGGTGGTCGTCCGCAGCGGCGGGCTGATCCCGGCGATCGAACGGGGCTTGTCCTCCCTCGAGGTGCCCACCCGGGCGAGCACCGGCGGAGCACCGCTGCGCGACCACCCGTTCGTCAGGTCGGTCCTCCTCGCCATGTCGGTGGCGCTCGGACGGACGCCGCTCGACGCCGAGGTCGTGACCGAACTCCTCCACAGCGCGCTCGGCGGACTGGACTCGATCGGGGTCAGGCGACTCCGGGCAGCGCTCCGGCACGCCGATCTCGCTGAGGGCCTCGACCGCAGCGCGGACCGCCTGCTGGAAGAGGCGTTCGCCGTCCCCGGTGCACTCATCGGACTCGAGACACCCTCCGCCGCCCGCGCCCGCTCACTCGCCGACAGCCTTGCCGAGGCGAGCGCGCAGGCGGCGGCGGGCGCTTCGGCCGAGGAGCTCGTCTACGGCCTCTGGTCGCGGAGCAGGCTCGAGCGCTCCTGGGTCTCGCTGTCGAAGGGCAGCGGTCAGGCCGCCGAGGAGGCGAACCGCGACCTCGACGCGATCACCCAGCTGGCCGATGCGGCACGCACCTTCGTCGAGGCGGAGCCCGACACCCCGGCCTCCGTCTTCCTCGACCGCCTGCTCGAACAGACGGTCGGCGACGACTCCCTCGCGCCGACGGGCCTCCGGGAGGCGGTCACGATCGCGACGCCCGCGGCCCTGGTCGGGACCGCGTTCGACACGGTCGTCGTCGCCGGCATGCAGGACGGCGTGTGGCCCAACCTGCGGGTCCGCGACTCACTGCTCGGCGCCTCGGAGCTTGTGGAGCTGCTGGAGGGCACGGCCACGGCGACGGCGGACGCACGACGCGCCGTCCTCCACGACGAGCTCCGACTCTTCGCCCAGGCGACCTCCCGTGCGCACCGGTCGCTCATGGTGGTCGCGGTCGTCGACGACGACCACCAGGCGAGCCCGTTCCTCACGCTGCTCCCGGAACCCGATCCGCACCGGGCATCCCTGTCGCCCCTGTCGCTCCGGGGGCTCGTCGGCACCCTGCGTCGCTCGCTCACCCGCCGGATCCGCCCCGCGGACCCGGCCGAGCGTGCCGCGTCCGCCTCGGCCCTGGCCATCCTCGCGACAGTGGGAGTCCCCGGCGCTCCGACCGAGGAGTGGTACGGCGTGGCCGCACCGAGCTCGACGGCACCGCTGCACGACCCCGCCGTCGAGGAGCTGCCGGTCTCCCCGTCCCGCATGGAGGCCTTCGAGGAGTGCCCGCTGCACTGGGCGATCGCCCGACTGGGCGGCGGAGCCTCCGGGTTCGCCTCCGGGCTCGGCACGATCGTGCACGCCGCGCTCGAACACGCCGAGTCCTCCGACGAGGCCGCGCTCTGGGCAGCGGTGGAGGACCGCTGGGACGAACTCCACTTCGAGGCGGCCTGGGAGGGCGCGGCGACGAAACGGCGTGCGGCGGAACTCGTCCACCGGTTGTCGGCGTACCTCCACGACGCGGAGCGGGCGGGCGTGACCTCGATCGGCAACGAGAGCCGGTTCAGCCTCCGCATCCCCATCGGTGAGTTGGGCGGCGCGGCCGTGCTCGGCGGCTCGATCGACCGCGTCGAACTCGTGCCCGACGCCGACGGGACGCGACGCGTCGTGATCGCCGACCTCAAGACCGGCGGCTCGGCGCCCAGACAGGACCGGGAGGTCGCCGACATGGCGCAGCTCGGTGCCTACCAGCTCGCGCTGGCGTCCGGTGCGATCACCGGTACTGAGGGGCTGCTGAGCGGTGGCGCGAAGCTCATCGTCGTGTCGGCCGGCACGAAGCGCAAGGAGTACTACGACCCGGCCCAGCCCGCCTTCGACGACGAAGCCCTCGAGCGCTTCCGCGAGCGTGTTCTGGCGGACGCGGTCGGCATGGCCGGCGCGGTGTTCGAGGCCCGCGTCGGGACCCACTGTCATGACCCGTTCGCGTTCGGCGAGTGCGCCATCCACGTCGTCCCGGCGGTGAGCTCGTGAGCACGGAGGAGACCTACTCGGCCGAGATGCTCGCCGGCCTGCTCGGCCTCCCACAACCGACGACGCAGCAGGTCGAGGTCATCGAGGCCCCCATGGCACCCGTACTCGTCGTCGCCGGTGCCGGGAGCGGGAAGACCGAGACCATGGCGTCACGCGTCGTGTGGCTGCTCGCCAACCGGCACGTGAACGTCGACGGGATCCTGGGGCTCACCTTCACCAGGAAGGCCGCGGGTGAGCTGGCGGCACGGATCGGCAAGCGGATCGCCGCCCTGCAGGACATCGGGATCCTGGATCCCGCGGCCGACGCGCTCTTCGACCGTCCCGAGGTGTCCACCTACAACGCCTATGCGAACGCCCTGTTCCGCGACAACGCCCTCCTGGTGGGCCGTGAGCCCGAGTCGGTCCTGCTGTCCGAGGCGTCCGCCTGGCGACTCGCGAGGCGCGTCGTGGTCCGACACGGAGACGAACGGCTCGCCACCCTCGGCAAGTCCGTCGACCAGGTGGCCGAGCTCGTCCTCTCGCTGAGTCACGAGCTCGCCGAGATCGACGGCACCACCGAGGAGCTGCTCGGCTTCGTGGAACGGTTCGTCGGCATCGGCGAGCTCCCCGACGGCGGTCGCGGGGCGTACGCGCAGATCGACCAGGCCGTCGAGGTCGTGGGTGCCCTGCCGGTCCTGCTCGACCTCGCGCACCGCTACGCCGACGAGAAGCGCCGGCAGGGACTCGTCGAGTTCTCCGACCAGGTCGCCCTCGCGCTCGCCGCCTGCGAACGTTCGCCGAAGGTCGCCGCCGTCGCACGCGATCGCGCGGGCGTCGTCCTGCTCGATGAGTACCAGGACACCTCGGTCGTGCAGACCAGACTGCTGTCGACCCTGTTCGCCGACCACCCCGTCATGGCGGTCGGCGACCCGCACCAGTCCATCTACGGCTGGCGCGGCGCGAGCGCGGCGAACCTCGCACGGTTCTCACGCGACTTCGGTCGGGAGGTCGCCGCCACCCAGTTCAACCTGTCCACGAGTTGGCGGAACGACCGCACGGTCCTCGAAGCCGCGAACGTCCTCGTCCGCCCGTTGCAGCAGCAGGCGCAGACGGCGGGGAAGCTGCGAGTCCTCGACCTCGAGCCGAAGCCCGGTGCCGGGGCGGGCTCCCTCGCCGTCGAGTTCCCCGAGACCGGTGCCGAGGAGATCCGGATGGTCGCCGAGTGGTGCGCGGACCGGTTGCTCGCCGAACGCGGGGGAGACCCGGCCGGTTCGGCCGCGATCCTGTTCCGGGCGCGCCGACCGATGCAGGACTTCGCCGACGGCCTCGCCGCGCTCGGCGTCCCGCACCACATCCTCGGCCTCGGCGGTCTGCTCTCCTCGCCGGAGATCGTCGACGTGACGGCGGCACTGCGGGTCATCCACGATCCCGGTGCCGGGTCCTCGCTCATCAGGCTCCTGAGCGGGCCTCGCTGGCGGATCGGCGTCCACGACCTCGGTCACCTCGTGGAGGTGGCCCGGTACCTGCAGGCCATCGACTGGAAGACGAAGCGGTACGACGCCGAACTGGCCGCCCGGCTCCGTGAGTCGGTCGCCGACGACGACGGGCGGTCGATCATCGACGCGCTCGACTTCATCGCCGCCGACCGCGTGCCGGCCGGCCTCGCCGCCGGGTTCACCGACGAGGCGCGTTCGCGTCTTCGGGAGGCCGGACTGGTGTTCGCCTCCCTGCGGCGTCGTGCGGGCAGCGGCCTCCCCGATCTCGTCAGAGCGGTCGAGCGCGAGTTGCGGCTCGACATCGAGGTCGTCGCGAACGAGTCGACCGGCTCCGCGGCGCGCGCTCCGGCCAGACTGCAGGCGTTCCACGACGAGGTCATCTCGTTCATCCAGGCGGAGGAGCAGGTGACGCTCGGCAGCCTGCTGGCGTGGATCGACCGCTCGCTCGCCCGAGACGACCTCGGACCGGCGAGCGACGCACCCGACCAGGGTGCGGTCCAACTGCTCACCATCCACGGTTCGAAGGGCCTCGAGTGGGATCATGTCGCGATCCCGCGGCTCGTGGTCGACGAACTGCCAGCCAAACCAAAGGACGGCAAGGGCTGGGTCCGTCTCGGGACGCTGCCGTACGACTTCCGAGGCGACGCAGCGGAGCTGCCGGAGTTCGCCTGGCGGACGGCCGAGACGCGGAAGGAGGTCGTCGACGCTCAGCTCGCCTTCTCGGAAGCGCTCGGCGAACGCGCGCTCGACGAGGAACGCCGGCTCGCGTATGTGGCGGTGACCCGCGCCAAGCACGACCTCCTGCTCACCGGCTCGTTCTGGTCGGGCGATCGGAAGCGGCCCCGTGCTGCGAGCACCTACCTCCTGGAGCTGGCCTCGGCGGGCGTCATCGCACCGCTCCCCGCCGCCTCCGCCTTCGAGGAGAACCCGGTCGACTCCGGTGCCGCGGCCCTCGACTGGCCACTCGATCCGCTCGGCGCGCGTCGGAGCGTCGTCGAGCGGGCGGCGGCCGAGGTCGACCAGCGGCGCGGGCGGTCCGAGTCCGAGCTGCTGGCGACCCTCGGCCCCCTCGAGAACGAGCTGACGCTGCTCCTCGAGGAACGACGCCGTGCCGCGACGACGACCGCGCGCGGTGAGCTCCCCGTGCGCATCCCCGCGTCCAAGTTCAAGGAGTTCGTCACGGAACCGGAGGCCGCACTCGAACGTCTGCGTCGCCCCGTCCCGCAGCGGCCCTACCGGCAGACCCGCCTCGGGACCCGGTTCCATTCGTGGGTCGAGGCGCACTACGGACGCTTCGGATTGCAGGAGCTGGTCGACGCGCTCCCAGAGGAGCTCGACGTCGAACGCCCGGGGCCGGACGCGTCGGAGGGGATCGGGTTCGACGAGCTCACCGAGCGGTTCCTCGCCTCGGAATGGGCGGACGTCCGACCGATCGAGGTCGAGACCGAGATCCACGTGCCGCTCGGCGACACCGGACGAGTGGTGGTCTGCAAGCTCGACGCGGTGTTCGAGCGCGGGGACCGGTTCGAGATCGTCGACTGGAAGACCGGCGCGGTACCCACGACGCCGGAGGACATGCGGAACGCCTCGTTCCAGCTCGCGCTCTACCGTCTGGCGTACGCGCACCACCGGGAGGTCGACCCCGAGCGCATCGACGCCGTGCTCTACTACGTGAGCCACGACGTGCAGCTCCGGCCGGAACGCCTCTACTCGGAGGAGGAGCTCCTGTCGGAGTGGGAGCGGTCCTTCGGGGAGGCCGCCGAGTCCCAGAGCTCGAACGACGAGGTGTCGATCTGATCCGTGGCGTTCGCGTCCGCGTCGGTTCCGGCGTGGTCGCGATCCTCGTCGGCCTCACCCTCGTCGGTGTCGTCGTCGTCCGAGCCGCCGGGATCGCGGCCGAGGGCGCGCTCGAGCTCTGACCGGTCATAGGTGTCGGTCTGCATGGCGATGCCGGGGGAGGACGAGCCGATCGGCGTGCGGTCGAGCATGTCCTCGACCTCGTCGACGTCGAGGACGGGTCCGGTCGTGGTGCCGAGGGGGTCCGTCACGTCGCCGAGCACGCGGTCGACGAGCCCGTCGAGCATCGCGACCGCGTCCTCGACGATGGTCTCGTCATGGCTGTCGCGACCGTGCAGGAGCCAGCGGGCGATCTCGAGTTCCGCGTAGAGGCGGGCGCGGAGCGTGACGAAGCGGTCGGGTCCGCGGGAGCACGAGGCCGCGTAGGCGGACAGCGCCTGCTCGCCGGTCGCGCCGAGCGTCGCGATCCAGTGGAGGTCGAGGGCCGGGTCGCCGACCCGCAGCGAGCCCCACTCGATGACGCCGTTGACCAAGCCGTGGCCGTCCTGACGGATGACGAGCACCCGGTCGGCGGCGAGGGATCCGTGGATGACGGTGGGCTGGAACTGCCAGAGTGAGTGGTCCTCGACGGCCGCCTGCCAGCGCTCCCGGACGGCGGTCGGGAGGAGCCTCGTCTCGGCGGCGCGGGACACGATGCGGTGCGCGTCCGCCCGGATGAGTTCGGTGGACAGCAGCGGGAGGCCCGCTTCCGCGATGAAGGCCGACGGGAGGGAGTGGATCGCGGCGACCGCGGCACCGAGCGAGTCGGAGAGGACCTCGTCGCGGCCGAGCGCGGTCGGGTCGAGGTGACTGCCGGCCACGAAGTCGAGCACGACGGCGCGAGTGCCGTCGACGGGCAGTTGGCCCACGACGGTTGGAGCGTCGAAGGGCAACCTGCTGCGGATACCGGGCGTGAGTGCGCGAAGGGCGATGAGGTCCGCGGACTGCTCCGTCTCGGCCTGCTGTGAGGTCGGGATGCGCACGATGAGCTCGCGCCCGTCGGCCGTCACGAGACGGGCCGCGTCGTAGTTCCCCTCGCCGCCGGCGGTGTGCGCGCCGGACCCGCGGACCTGGAGGTCGGCGACGGCCGAGGTGGCCAACGCGGCTAGAGTGAGATGGGATCTGGCCATGACATCCAGGGTACGGGGCCGTCCCGGTGAGCCGCGCTCGCCACGCCCTCAGAGAGGTTGTCCATGACGATTCAGGTTCGCGCACTCGCCGGTCTACCGCTCGCGAGAGGCGGACTCGACCGTCACGGCGAGCTCCGTTCACGACCGGACGTGCTCGACGGACTGCGGGTCGATCCGAACGCCCGAGCCGTCGTCCTCCGCGGTCGGCGCGCACTCGTGACCGGCGACGCGCTCGACCTCCTGGATCCCTCGGAGCTGCCCGAGCCGGAGCTCATGGTCTACCTCGGAAGCACCGTCGAAGACACCCCGGGGACACCACGGGGCACCGACATCCTGCTGTGGGTCCTCGCCGACGCCGACGCCGACGCGATCACCGAGGACGAAGACCGCTGGTTCGACCTCCGTCGGAGCGGACACCGGCTGTCCGACCGCGACGTCGGGATCCTGGCGACGTCGCTGGCGATCGCCGGCTGGCATCGCGCCGAGCCGTTCTGTGCGCACTGCGGCTCGCCGACCACGGTCCGCAACGCCGGCTGGGCACGGCACTGCCCGGTCGACGGCAACGAACTCTTCCCGCGCATGGACCCCGCGGTCATCGTCGCGGTCGTCGATCCTCAGGGACGGATCCTGCTCGGGTCGAACGCGATGTGGGAGCACAACCGCTACTCGCTGCTGGCCGGCTACGTCGATGCCGGCGAGTCCCTCGAGCAGGCCGTCGCCCGCGAGATCTTCGAGGAGTCGGGGATGCGTCTCGGCACGCCCGTCTACCTCGGTTCGCAGCCGTGGCCGTTCCCGCGCTCGCTCATGCTCGGCTTCGTCGCGCCGCTCGCGGAGGATCAGGATCCGGAGGCGCTCGTCCCGGACGGCCAGGAGATCCTCGACCTGCGGTGGTTCACTCGGGAGGAACTCGAGGACCCGGCCACCGACGTCATCCTCCCCGGACCGTCGTCGATCGCACGAGCCGTGATCGACGAATGGCTTCGCGGATCCTGGTCTCGATGAGGCGCGGCACCACCGAGGGGTCCCGATGAGCAGTCCGGCCGAACTGCTGGCCGGACTCGACCCCGACCAGGCCGTCGCAGCGGAGGCGCTCCGCGGACCCGTGTGCATGCTCGCCGGCGCAGGCACCGGCAAGACCCGCGCGATCACCCATCGCATCGCCTACGGCGTCGCGACCGGGACCTACACGGCGTCGCGCGTCATGGCGCTCACCTTCACCAGCCGCGCCGCTGCGGAACTCCGTGGCCGGCTCCGGGCACTCGGAGCCGAGGGTGTCTCGGCCAGGACCTTCCACGCCTCCGCGCTCTCGCAGCTGAACTTCTTCTGGCCCCAGGTCGTCGGCGGACAGGTGCCTGCGCTCGTCGAGAGCAAGGGCCGGGTGCTCGGGCACGCGGCCGAACGGCTCCGGTTGCGGGTCGACACCGCGACCCTGCGCGACGTGGCGGGCGAGATCGAATGGCGCAAGGTGTCCGGCCTGACCCTCGAGCAGTATGCGGCGTCGAACCGGCCGCTGCCGGCCAAGCTGTCCCTCGAGCAGGTCGTCTCGCTTCAGGAGACCTACGAGCAGTTGAAGGACGAGCGCCGGCGCATCGACTTCGAGGACGTCCTGCTCGCATGCGCCGGCATGATCGAGACCGAGCCCGCCGTCGCCATGCAGGTGCACGAGCAGTACCGCTTCTTCGTCGTGGACGAGTACCAGGACGTCTCGCCGCTGCAGCACCGACTCCTCGAACTCTGGCTGGGTGGACGACGGGACGTGTGCGTCGTCGGCGACGCGAGCCAGACCATCTACTCTTTCGCCGGTGCTCGTTCCGACTACCTGCTCGACTTCCCGACCCGGTACCACGACGCCACGGTCGTCCGGCTCGAGCGCAACTACCGTTCCGCCCCGCCGGTCGTGGCCGCGGCGAACACGCTCATGCGGGGGCGCCCGGGGGCATTGCATCTCTCAGCGGCCACCGCACGCGACGACGAGGGCACCCAGACCGCACGGCCCGAGACGCCGGCGGTCGGCCTGCGGCAGTACCCGAACGAGTTGTCCGAGGCGAGAGGCGTGGCCTCGGAGATCCTCGTGCAGCTGCAGGCGGGCGTCCCTGCCTCGGAGATCGCCGTGCTCTACCGGATCAACGTGCAGGCGGCGGCGTTGGAGACGGCCCTGGGTGAGGCCGGCGTGCCCTACGTCATGCACGGCTCCAAGCGCTTCTTCGAGCTGCCCGAGGTGCGGCAGGCCCTGCTCCAGCTCCGCGCGGCCTCCGTCTCGATCAGCGGTGAGCCCCTGTTCAAGTCCGTGAGCGACGTGCTCCGGTCGCTCGGCTGGAGCCAGGACCCGCCCGACGGTGGTGGTGCGGTGCGCGACCGCTGGGAGTCGCTCAACGCGATCATGGGGCTCGTCGACCAGGCGCCGGAGGGGACCTCGTTCCGCGCCTTCACGGATGAGCTGCAACTGCGGCAGGCCGCGCAGCACGAGCCGACGGTCGAGGCGGTCACGCTGGCGACCCTGCACTCGGCGAAGGGCCTCGAGTGGGAGGCCGTGCACCTCATCGGGCTCTCCGAGGGCTATCTGCCGATCTCCTACGCGAAACAGTTCGAGCAGGCGGACGAGGAACGGAGGCTCCTCTACGTCGGCATCACGCGCGCCAAGCGGCTGCTCAACCTGTCCTGGTCCGAGATGCAGCAACGTGGGGGTCGACGCG
This sequence comes from Plantibacter sp. VKM Ac-2885, assembly GCF_015351205.1. Taxonomy (NCBI): domain Bacteria; kingdom Bacillati; phylum Actinomycetota; class Actinomycetes; order Micrococcales; family Microbacteriaceae; genus Plantibacter; species Plantibacter sp. VKM Ac-2885. The sequence goes on from NZ_JADKSK010000001.1 coordinate 1,781,425, forward strand.
AGCCGTCGCGATTCCTGGCAGAGCTCGGCATGCGCACCTCGAGTGCTCCCGGACGACGCGGCGCCTGACCCCACCGGTCGCGGCGTCGACCACCAGCTGGGTGCTCGCGAGGATGGGCTGGGACGCGTCGAGGTGTCGGAGCACCAGGCGGGTCACGCGGGTCGCGACCTCCGCGCCGAGGAGCTGGGTGTCGAGTGGTGAGCGGCGCCCGAGGAGCTGGGAGGCGACGGCCGGCCAGGCCGGATCGTCGTCGGTGCGGTGCAGCTCGACGCAGTGCAGGCACGGCCCTGAACCGGGTGTCACGAACGGCCCGATCCTCACGACACGATCGCTGAAGACGACCGGCAGGTGCGGGACGTCGTCGCGCAGCCAGCGCGTGTACCGACTCGGCGGGATGACGAAGTCGGCGAAGAGGACGGCGACGTCGACGTGGTCGGGCTGCGACCCGGATCCGGTCGACCCCGACTCCGGTGGCAGGAGTTCGACCGCCTCCTGCTCGGAGAGGAGACGTCGGAGGAGTTCGGCCGCCGGGCTCGCGCCGTCCACGACGACCCGGTGCGTCACGGTGGGTCCGGAAGCGGGGGCGTCGTGCTCGATCACCGGGTCGAGCGTCGAGAGGACGCGATCGAACTCCTGGGCTGGGATGTCGAAGGCGTCCGGCAGCCGTCGTTCGACGAGAGCCGGGAAGCCGGCACGCAGTGCCGCGACGACCTGCTCGGTCTCGGTCCGGACGCTGTCGAGCAGGACCGCTTCATCGACTCCCACCTGCAGGCTGTGCGGGGTTCGCCAGAGCAGCGGTCTCCTGGGATCGAGGCGCGTCGTCATCCATCGATGATGACGGGTCGACGACCGGTCGCGTCGTCACTCTCCACAGCCCGCCCGGAAGGACGAGCTGTGGAGCGTCGCTGTGGATCAGACCGGGGGGCCGCCGGCACCGTTCGGGCCGGAGGGCTCCGAACCGGGCTCGTCGTCGTGCTGGTCGCCGCGTTCCTCGCCACGGAGGAGGTCTTCGAGCGCGAGATCCATCTCGTCCTGCTCGGGACGCTCGCCCCTGGCCTCCGCTTCGAGGCGCGCGATGAGCGCCTCCGGGGCGTCGATGTCGGCGGCGGTCGGCACGAGGTCGGGGTGCGACCACAGGGCGTCACGCTGCGCGGTACCGACGGCGTCGGTGACCTGCTGCCACATCTGCGCAGCCTCGCGCAGCCGGCGGGGTCGCAGCTCGAGTCCCACGAGCGCGCCCAAGGCCTGTTCGGCCGGCCCACCGGCGGCGCGGCGTCGGCGGACGGTCTCCGCGATGGCCGCGGAGCGGGGGAGGCGCTCGGTGGCTGCCGCGGTGACCACGTCGACCCAGCCCTCGATGAGGGCGAGCGTCGTCTCGAGTCGAGCGAGGCTCGCGTCCTGTGCCTCCGTGCGGGCGGGGATGAGTGCCCCGCTCGTCATGGCCTCCCGGAGTTCCTCTGGGTTCGACGGGTCGAAGCTCTCGGCGAGCTCCTCGAGTCGATCGGTGTCGATCCGGATGCCGCGCGCGAAGTCGGTGATCGAGGAGATGAGATGCAGGCGGAGCCAGCGGGCGTGGCGGAAGAGTCGTGCGTGCGCGAGTTCGCGGACCGCCAGGTAGATCTGGACCTGATCCGCCGGGATGTCGAGACCCTCGCCGAAGTCGGCGACGTTCTGGGGCACCAGGGCGGCCTCGTTGTCGTCGAGCAGTGGGATGCCGATGTCGCCGCCGGAGACGACCTCCTTGGAGAGCTGACCGACGACTTGTCCGAGCTGCATGGCGAAGAGCGTGCCGCCGATGCCGCGGACGAGCTGTCCGGCGTTCGCGATCATGCTCGACAGCTCCTCGGGCGCGCGTTCCGTGAGTACGCCGGTCAGGGCGTTCGCGATGTTCGTGGCCACCGGCTCGGCGAGCTGCGTCCAGAACGGCATCGTCTTCGTGGCCCAGCGCGTCCTCGTGTACAGGGCCGGTTCGCTCGACAGCTCGGCGACGTCGGTGACGTCGGCGAGCCACAGGGAGGCGATGTGGAACGCCTGCTCGAACGCCGCGCGCTGCTCGGGCGTCGTGTCCTGGGCGCCGTCTCCGGCGATGGTCTTCGCCTGCTGGAGCGAGGTGTCCCAGTTGATGCCGTCGCCACTGGAGCGGAGTGCGCCCTGGAGCTGCGACATGAGCGCAGCGAGACTGGCCGGATCGCTGGGGAGGCCGGCGGCGCCGGCGAGCTGGCTCGGGTCGAACGAACCGTTGCCGGAGAGGAGCTCGCGGAGCATGTCGCGGAACTCGTCCTCCGGACTCTTGTCGGAATCCTCTGGCACGTCAGCCGCCTCTCAGATAGCTCGGTGCTGGGCCTTCTACGCTAGTCGCACCTCGCTGAAGAATCGCCGGGGTATGGTTGGTCGGGTTTCCGCCCACCGCGAACACTCCGGAAGGCTTGCATGTCGCTCTTCGCCGATGAGGCTCCCACCGCTTCGGCGCCGACCGGTCCGGGTCGCAATCGTCGCGCCCGGTTCGGGTGGATCGTGCTCAGCCTCTCGCTCGTCCTCCTCGGCGTGCTCTCGGCGGTACCCGCGCCGTACGTCATCGAACAGCCGGGTCCCGTGTTCAACGTGCTGGGTACGACCGAGGGCGACGACGGCGACGTCCCGCTCATCGAGGTCCACGACGAGCAGACCTACGAGACCGGCGGCACACTCGACATGTTGACGGTCCAGCTGGTCGGGAACCCGCAACGGAGCCCGGGCTGGCTCGACATCGTCTCGGCCTGGTTCGACCCGAGCCGCGCCGTCGTGCCGATGGACCTCTACTTCCCGCCCGGCGTCACGACCGAGCAGCGCGACGAGCAGAACGCGACCCTCATGGTCGATTCGCAGCAGGACTCGGTCGCGGCGGCGTTGCGAGAGCTCGGGTACGAGGTCCCCGAGCACATCGTGGTTGCACAGATCGCGGAAGGTGCCCCCGCGCAGGGTGTGCTGCAGCTCGACGACGAGATCGTCGCGGTCGACGGTACGCCGGTGACCGGCCTTGCCGGCCTGCGGGACGCGATCAACGCCAACGGCACGGACAAGCCGGTCACGATCGACATCGTGCGCGGGGGAGCGGCGAGCACCGTCGAGATCACGCCGACGACCGCGACCGCGTCGGACGGGACGACCTCGACCGTGATCGGCATCGGTACCAAGACCACCTACGACCTCCCCGTCGACATCACCATCCAGCTCGACAACGTCGGCGGGCCGAGCGCCGGCATGATGTTCGCGCTCGGCATGATCGACCTGCTCACCCCGGGCGAGCTCAACGGCGGGAAGGACGTCGCCGGTACCGGGACGATCGACGCCGACGGCAACGTCGGCGCGATCGGCGGCATCCGGCAGAAGCTGTTCGGCGCGAAGGACGCCGGGGCCGAGTGGTTCCTGGCACCGGAGAGCAACTGCGACGAGGTCGCCGGACACGTTCCGGACGGCTTGACGGTCTTCGCCGTGAAGACCCTCGACGATTCGCTCGCAGCGCTCAAGGCCATCGCGGACGGAGCCGACACGAGCAAGCTGCCCACCTGCTCGGCCGGTTGACCGCTTCGGGCGCTCTCCCAGCCCGGCCGCTTTAGGATGGGTGGGACGACCCCTATCTGAAGAGGCCACACGTGACATCCGCAGCAGCAGAGAAGCCCCTGTCCACTCAGCGCCGACGCGCCCCGATCGCGATCACGGTGGCGATCATCGCCGCGCTCCTGATCGGGTTCTTCGTGTTCTCGGGGTTCTACGCCGACCTGCTGTGGTTCCAACAGCTCGGCTTCACCGAGGTCCTGACCACGCAGTGGATCGCGGCGATCGCCATGTTCCTCGTCGGGTTCGTGGGCATGGCCCTGCCCGTCTGGCTCGCCATCGAGATCGCCTACCGGACCCGTCCGGTCTACGCGAAGCTCAGCTCGCAGGTCGACCGCTACCAGCAGGTGGTCGAGCCGCTCCGCCGACTCGCGACCTACGGCATCCCGGCGCTCTTCGGCCTCTTCGGCGGTGTCGCCGCGGCTTCGCGCTGGCAGCTGGTGCTGCTGTGGATGAACGGCACCCCGTCCGGCACCAAGGACCCGCAGTTCAACCTCGACGTGTCGTTCTACCTCTTCGACCTGCCGTTCTTCCAGGCCGTGGTCGCCTTCTCCTCGGCGGTCGTCCTGATCGCCCTCATCGCCACCGCCGTCGTCACCTACCTCTACGGAGGCATCCGGGTGGTCAGCCGTGAGGTCTGGATCTCCATGGCGGCCCGCGTGCAGATCTCGGTGCTCGCCGCGCTGTACCTGATCCTGCAGGCCGTCAGCCTCTGGCTCGATCAGTACACGACGCTGAACGACACCGGCACGCTCATCACCGGCGCCTCGTACACCGACGTCGCCGCCACCATCCCCGGTCGGGTCATCCTCGCCGGGATCGCGCTCATGGTCGCCGTCCTGTTCGTCGTCACCGCGTTCACCGGCCGCTGGCGTCTGCCGCTCGTCGGTACCGCGCTGCTCATCGTCGCGTCCCTCATCGTCGGCAGCCTCTACCCGTGGATCGTCCAGCGTTTCCAGGTGGAGCCGAACGCGAAGAGCCTCGAGACGCCGTACATCAAGCGGAACATCGACATGACCCGCGACGCCTACGGGATCGCCGACGTCGAGGAGGAGGAGTACGCGGCCACCACCGACGCGACCCCCGGAGCACTCCGTCAGGACGCCGAGACCACGGCGAACATCCGGATCATCGACCCGTCGCTCGTGAGCGCCTCGGTCGCGCAGCTCGAGCAGTTCAAGCAGTTCTACTCCTTCGACAAGCAGCTCGACGTCGACCGCTACAACATCGACGGCAAGACGCAGGACGCCGTCGTCGCGGTCCGCGAGCTGAACGTCGCCGGCCTCGACAATTCGCAGTCGTGGATCAACAACACCGTCGTGTACACCCACGGGTACGGTCTGGTCGCGGCCTACGGCAACCAGCGCTCGGCCTCCGGTGAGCCGGTCTTCCTCGAGTCCGGTATCCCCACCACCGGCGCGCTCGGCGACTTCGAACCGCGCGTGTACTTCGGTGAGCAGTCGCCCGACTACTCCATCGTCGGCGCTCCCAAGGGCGCGGACCCGGTGGAGCTCGACTACCCGTCGGGCACGCAAGGTGAGTCGCAGACCTACACGACCTTCGACGGCGATGGCGGGCCCAAGCTCGACAACGTCTTCAAGAAGCTCGTCTACGCACTCAAGTTCCAGTCGGAGCAGATCTTCCTCTCCGACTCCGTGAACAGCCAGTCGCAGATCCTCTACGACCGCGACCCGCTCACCCGGGTCCAGAAGGTCGCTCCCTACCTGACGCTCGACTCCGACCCCTACCCGTCCGTGGTGGACGGTCAGATCGTCTGGATCGTCGACGGCTACACGACGAGCGCCAGTTACCCCTACTCGAAGACCGTGAGCCTGTCCGACACGATCTCCGACTCGGTCACGCCGGCGCAGAACTATGCGCTCGACGACGTCAACTACATCCGGAACTCGGTGAAGGCGACCGTCAACGCGTACGACGGCAAGGTGACGCTCTACAGCTGGGACGACCAGGATCCGATCCTCAAGACCTGGCAGAAGGTGTTCCCGTCGACGGTCAAGCCGATGTCGGACATGTCCGGCGATCTGATGAGCCACGTCCGGTACCCGGCCGACCTCTTCAAGGTCCAGCGTTCGGTGCTCGGCCAGTACCACGTGACCAACGCCGGTTCGTTCTACTCGAGCGAGGACGCGTGGGTCACCCCCAACGACCCGCAGTCGACCGACACGGAGAAGAAGTACCAGCCGCCGTACTACCTGACGATGCAGCTGCCCGAGCAGGACGCGCCGTCCTTCTCCCTGTACTCCACGTTCATCCCGCGTCAGGGCGGTGAGCAGTCGCGGAACGTACTGACGGGCTACCTCGCGGTCGATGCGAACGCCGGCGCCGAGGACGGCAAGCGGAGCTCCGACTACGGCAAGATCAGACTCTTGACCCTGCCGAAGGACGACACCGTGCCGGGCCCCGGCCAGGTGCAGAACACCTTCGACTCGGATCCGAGCGTGTCGAGCCAGATCAACATCCTGAAGCAGGGCCAGACCGAGGTGCTGAACGGCAACCTGCTGACCGTGCCGGTCGGTGGCGGTCTGCTCTACGTGCAGCCGGTCTACGTGAAGTCCACCGGTGACACGAGCTTCCCGCTCCTGCAGAAGGTGCTCGTCGCCTTCGGCGACCAGATCGCCTTCGAAGACACGCTGGACGAGGCGCTCGACGTCCTGTTCGGCGGCGACTCGGGTGCGGACGCGGGTGACACCAACGTCCCCGGAGACAGCACGACGCCCCCGACGGACGGCACGGACACCGGCGGTACCGACACGGGCTCGACCCCGAGCACAGGCGACCCGACGGTGGATGCGCAGATCAAGACGCTGCTCGACCAGGCGAAGGCCGCGATGGTCGAGAAGGACGCGGCCATGGCGAGCGGTGACTGGGCTGCCTACGGGGTGGCGGACAAGAAGATCTCCGACGCACTGGCGCAGGCGCTGGCTCTGCTGAACGGCTGATTCCGAGCCTGCAATCCGAACGGCGTCGCCCTGACGGGCGGCGCCGTTCGGCGTTCCAGGGGGAGGGATTCGGCCGGAATCGGAGTGCTTGGCGGCACGCGATTTGCACGCCCTCAGAATGCATGCTAGGTTTATCTCTTGTGCCGCAGGGTGGAGCAGTTCGGTAGCTCGCTGGGCTCATAACCCAGAGGTCGTAGGTTCAAATCCTGCCCCTGCAACAGAAAAGATGAAATCCCGGTCTCCTCGAGACCGGGATTTCGTCGTTTCCGGAGAAGTGTGGTCCGGCACGACTCGGTCCCTGAGCTTGTCGAAGGGCGGTCGGGTCGGGGCACTTCGACAGGCTCGGTGACCGGGTGTGGGTGGTCCGGGCTCGAGGGTCAGTCGAGCGCTGCAACCGGGAGGCCGAACGCCGCGGCCACGCCGGCGTTGGTGATCGCACCCGCGTGGATGTTGACGCCCGCGCGGAGCGCTGCGTCGGCCGCCACTGCTGCTCCCGTGCCCTGGTCGGCGATGGCGAGTGCGTACCGGAGGGTGGCGTTGGTCAGCGCGCGCGTCGAGGTCTCCGGGACGGCGCCGGGCATGTTGGCCACGCAATAGTAGAGGCTGTCGTGGACACGGAACGTCGGGTCGTCGTGCGTCGTCGGCCGGGAGCCCTCGAAACAACCACCCTGGTCGATCGCGATGTCGACGAGCACCGAGCCGGGCTTCATGTCCGCCACCATGGCGTCGGTGACGAGCTTCGGGGCCTGGGCCCCGGGGATGAGCACCGAGCCGATGACCAGGTCGGCGTCGCGGAGCTGCTCCGCGATCTCGTACGCCGATGACGGCCTGGTCTGGATCTGCCCGCTGAAGCGGTTCTCCAGCTCGCGGAGGCGAGGGATGGAGATGTCGATGATCGTGACGTCCGCCTGCATGCCGAGCGCGTTGGCTGCGGCGTGCTCGCCGGCGACCCCGCCGCCGATGACGACGACCTTCGCCTTGGGGGTTCCGGGCACGCCGCCCAGCAGGATCCCGCGTCCACCGGTGGCGCGCATGAGGTGGTAGGCGCCGACCTGCGTGGACAGTCGTCCTGCGACCTCGCTCATCGGCTGCAGGAGCGGCAGAGAGCGATTGGGGAGCTGCACGGTCTCATAGGCGATCGCGGTGGTCCCAGAGGCGAGCAGGGCGTCGGTGAGGGGACGGTCCGCCGCGAGGTGCAGGTAGGTGAAGAGCGTCTGGTCGGCCCGCAGGAAGCCGTACTCGGCGGCGACGGGCTCCTTCACCTTGAGCAGGAGGTCGCCTGCCGCCCAGACGGAGGCCGCGTCGGCGGCGATGGTCGCCCCGGCGGTGCGATACGCGTCATCGTCATTGCCGGATCCGAGGCCGGCGCCCGCCTGGACGACGACCTCATGGCCGTGTCGGACGAGTTCGTGGACGCCGCCGGGTGTCGCGGCGACCCGGTTCTCGTTGTTCTTGATCTCCGTGGGGATGCCGATTCGCATGGCTGGTTCCTCTCGCAGGCTGGGCCAAGGCTCGGCTCTCCCGCTCGTCGGTGGACGGTGTGCGACTATTCTGAGGTTGCTGCGTTTCAGCCGGATGAACACCGCAGCTTTTGCGGAATTCGCATCTGAACTCGATGATGATTCGGCTGAAAGAGAGAGTGGGCGCAGGATGACGAACAATCTGCACGGGCGTGCGGACCTCGACGACGTCGATCACGCACTCCTGCGGCTCCTGCAGGAGAACGCACGCATGACGAACGCCCGCATGGCGGAGCTCGTCGGCATCGCCCCCTCGACGTGCGTCGCCCGGGTGCGGTCGCTCGTCGATCGCGGCGTGATCACGGGGTTCTCGGCGCGTATCGATCCGGTCGCGGTCGGGCTCGGTCTGGAGGCGCTCATCAGCGTCAACATCAGGGCGGGGGCTCGCGCCCGTATCGCCGAGTTCAGCGCCGGCATCCGACAGCTCCCGGAGGTCGTGCAGGTGTTCTTCCTCGGCGGCTCCGAGGACTTCGTCATCCATCTCGCGGCGCGGGACAGCGCCCACATCCGCGACTTCGTCGTCGAGCACCTGTCGGCCGATCCGACGGTCGCCTCGACCCGCACGAGTCTGGTGTTCGATCATTCGTTCATCGGCGTCGCGGTGGGGGAGTGAGGGCGATCCACGCCAGTACCGGCCGAGCGAAGGTCACGAACGCATAACGAAGATGTTCGGCGGAAAACCCTGACCATGTTCGGTTTTGCCATGGAGGCCGTGCGCGATGTCCGCCTTTTGGGGGATCGTCGATTAGCCAGCAGCTGTGAGTTTCGTTAGCGTTGTCGACGGCCCGCAAGGGCTGACCTACGTAACCGCGTCCCGCCCCCTGTCGCCCCGTGACGGCGTGCTGGACGTACGGTCGAACGCCACGCGGTAGCCGTTGTCGCCCCACGTGATCCGAGCCCGCGCGCTGTCCATCAGTGCGCCGATGGGGCGGATCGAGAGCCGTTCGACCCGGCCTGACGATCGACAGGAAGAGCGCACCGCGGTTCCGCGTGCGCTTCCAGGAGAACACATGACCGAAACGATTGCCGTCTCCGCGACGGGACTGTACAAGGTCTTCGGCAGGAAGCCGAAGGAAGCCGTGAAACGCCTGCAGGCCGGTGCGTCGCGAGACGAACTCGCCTCCGGCGGGACGACCGCAGCCGTCATCGACGCCTCGTTCGAGGTGAAGCAGGGCGAGATCTTCGTCGTGATGGGCCTCTCCGGCTCGGGCAAGTCGACGCTGATCCGGATGCTCAACGGCTTGCTCGAGCCGACGGCGGGCACCGTGACCATCGCCGGGAAGCCGATCTCGGGGGTGTCCTCGAAGCAGCTGCGTGCGGTCCGACAGGACAACATCTCGATGGTCTTCCAGCACTTCGCCCTGCTGCCGCACCGCACGGTGCTCGAGAACGCCGCCTACGGACTCGAGGTGAAGGGTGTGCCGGCCGCTGAACGACGCGAGCGGGCCCAGGCCGTCGTCGAGCGCGTCGGGCTCGCAGGCTGGGAGGACAAGCTCCCGGGCCAGCTCTCAGGCGGGATGCAGCAGCGCGTCGGCCTCGCCCGCGCACTCGCCTCGGACACCGACATCCTCCTCATGGACGAGGCGTTCTCCGCGCTCGATCCCCTCATCCGCCGCGAGATGCAGGAGCAGCTCGTCGAGCTGCAGGCCGAGCTCGGCAAGACCATCGTGTTCATCACCCACGACCTCAACGAGGCGATGTTCCTCGGCGACCGGATCGCCGTCATGCGCGACGGCCGGATCGTCCAGGTCGGCACCCCGAACGACATCCTGACCGACCCGGCGAACGACTACGTCGCCCAGTTCGTCCAGGACGTCGACCGCGCCCGCGTCCTGACCGCCGGTGGCGTGATGGAACCCGCGCGCTCCGTCGTCTCCGCATCCGCCGGACCCAGGGCTGCCCTGCGCATCATGCGTGACCTGCAGACCTCGACCGCCTTCGTGGTCGGTCCGGGTCGGCAGCTCCTCGGCGTCGTCCGCGACAAGGACGTGCTGCGACTCGTCCGTGCGGGCGACCACGAGCTCGGCAGCGTCATCACCGCCGACCTCGCCACGGTCTCGCCGGAGGCGGCGCTCGTCGACCTCTTCGAGTCCGCCGTCGAGAGTGCCCTGCCCGTCGCGGTCGTGGACGAGCGGACGCGCCTGCTCGGCGTCGTCCCGCGGGTGACCCTGCTCGCCGCCGTCGGCAACGTTCCGACCAACACGGACGAGATCAGCCTCGTCGGGCCGCCGGCGACGGTGCCCGTCGAGCTCATCACGGCGACCCTGCGGTCGACCGCGGAGGACCCGCAGCACCCCGACGACGTGACCTCGTCGATCGAGACCAGCGCCGCCGAACCGGCAGCGAGCCTGCCGGAAGGGAGTGTCCGATGAACGGCATCCGTCTCCAGTCGTCCGGGTTCCTGGACGCCATCACCCGCCCCGAGATCGGTGCGTGGGTCGAAGCCTTCGTCGACTTCATCACCGACGTCTTCCAGCCCGTCTTCGACGTCATCCGGAGCGTCTTCCAGGGGCTGTACGACGGCGTCGACCTCGTGCTCAGCGGTCCGCCGTTCTGGGTGATCATCATCGTCGCCGCCCTGCTGGCCTTCGTCGCACGGGGCCCGGTGTTCGCCGTCGGCTCCGCGGTCGGGCTATTGATCATCGTCGGCGTCGAGCAGTGGGACAACGCGATGGACTCGCTCTCGCTCGTGCTCGTGGCCGGACTCATCGCCATCGTGATCGGGATTCCGCTCGGCATCCTGGCGGCCCGCTCGAAGGTCGCGTCGTCGATCATCCGGCCGTTGCTCGACTTCATGCAGACGACTCCCGCGTTCGTCTACCTCATCCCCGCGCTCATCCTGTTCCGCATCGGCGTCGTCCCGGGCATCGTCGCGACGATCGTCTTCGCGCTGGCCCCGGCCGTCCGTCTCACGGAACTCGGGATCCGCAACGTCGACCGCGAGGTCGTCGAGGCCGGCAACGCGTTCGGTGCTTCCTCGTGGCGGATCCTCCGCCAGATCCAGCTGCCGCTCGCGATGCCGAACATCATGGCCGGAGTCAACCAGGTCATCATGCTCTCGCTCTCCATGGTCGTCATCGCCGGCATGGTCGGCGCCGGCGGTCTGGGTGGCGACGTCGTCAAGAGCCTCTCCCGGATCGACATCCAGCTCGGCTCCGAAGCGGGCCTGTCGGTCGTCATCCTGGCGATCTTCCTGGACCGCCTCACGGCTTCCCTCGGCGGCGGTCGCAAGCAGCGCGGGAAGCGCACGAAGGCTGCCCCGTCCTCGCCCGGCGGGATCCGACCGGCGCCTGCCTCGAGCACCACGACGACCGACAGCACCGCCTCAGGCGAGGAGCAGCGCACTCCCGCCGAGTCGCCGACCGCCGTGCGGTGACCCACCGGCACACAGCTTCCATCCGACGACACCGATCCCCGCGTCACGCGGGACGAAAGGAATCATCGAACATGCAGTACCGCACCAAGATCGCAACCACCATCGCAGCGGGGGCGGCGGCGACGCTCGCCATCTCCGGCTGCTCCGCGGGCGCCTCGGACGAGACGCTCGAGAACGGCGACAAGCAGGCGGTGACCATCGCCGTGTTCAGCGGCTGGGACGAGGGCATCGCGGCCTCCGAGCTGTGGAAGGCCGTGCTCGAGGAGCAGGGCTACGACGTCACCCTCGAGGAGGCGGAGCCCGCCCCGGTGTTCTCCGGCCTCAGCACCGGTGACTACGACCTGACGCTCGACGTCTGGCTGCCGACCACGCACGCGAGCTACATCGAGAAGTTCGGTGACGACGTCGTCGACCTCGGCGCCTGGAACACCGACGCCAAGCTCACGATCGCCGTCAACGAGGACGCCCCGGTCGACTCGCTCGAGGACCTCGCGGCCAACGCGGACCTCTTCGACAGCCGCCTCGTCGGCATCGACCCCGGTGCCGGACTGACCGAGGCCACCCAGGACAAGGTCATCCCCGAGTACGGCCTCGACGACTGGGAATTCCTGACCTCGGGCACCCCGGCGATGCTCTCGGAGTTGAAGGCCGCGACCGACGCCGGCGAGAACATCGCCGTCACACTGTGGCGTCCGCACTGGGCCTACGACGCGTTCCCGATCAAGGACCTCGAGGACCCGAAGGGCGCCCTCGGGGATGCCGAAGGCATCCACAGCTTCGGCAAGGCCGACTTCGCGGACGAGTACCCGACGCTCGCCGGGTGGCTGAAGGACTTCGACTTCGACTCGGAGCGACTGTTCTCGCTCGAGAACGCGATGTTCAACGAGGGGGACTCGAAGGACTACGCGCCCGTCGTCAAGCAGTGGATCAGCGACAACCAGGAGTACGTGGACTCGCTCACCAAGTAGCGGATCGATGAGACGACGGGCACCGGAGCGATCCGGTGCCCGTCGTCGTGTGCATCGGAGCGTCAGCTGCTGAGTCGGGCGAGGCCGTTGACGGCCCGCTCCAGCACCTCGACGCGTTTGCAGAACGCGAACCGGACCAGCGACGCGTAGTCCGGGTCGTGCCGGTCGAGACAGAACGCCGACAGCGGCACCGCCACGACCCCGGCGAGCTCGGGCAGTGCCCGGCAGAACGCCGCAGCGTCGTCGAAGCCCAACGGTGCCGCATCGGCCACGATGAAGTAGGTGCCGCCCGGTCGGAAGGTGTCGAACCCGGCGGCGGAGAGGCCAGCGCTCAGGAGGTCCCGTTTGCCGCGCAGGCCGTCGGCGATGGCCGTGAACGCGGCGTCGGGCAGCCGGAGTCCGGTCGCCATCGCCGGCTGGAACGGTGCGCCGTTGACGTAACTGAGGTACTGCTTGACCGTCGAGACGGCCGTGACGAGTTCGCGGGGTCCGCTCAACCAGCCGATCTTCCACCCGGTCGTGCTGAAGGTCTTGCCACCGGACGAGATCGTGATTGTGCGTCCGGCGGCACCCGGCAGCGTCGCGATGGGGACGTGCCGGACGTCGAAGGTCAGGTGCTCGTAGACCTCGTCCGTCACGATGATCGCATCGTGGCGCTCCGCCAACTCGGCGACCAGGTCGAGCGTCGCGCGGTCGAGGACGGTGCCGGTCGGGTTGTGCGGCGTGTTGACCAGGATGATCCTGGTCCGATCGGTGACGGCGGCGCGGAGCTCGTCCGGGTCCGGCTGGAAGTCGGGGGCGCGCAGCTTGACCGTCCGGTGCCGGCCGCCGGCGAGGGCGATGAGTCCGCCGTACGCGTCGTAGAACGGCTCGAAGGTCACGACCTCGTCGCCGTGCTCGACGAGGGCGAGCAGGGTCGCGGCGAGCGCCTCGGTCGCTCCGGCGGTGACGAGCACCTCTCCCTGCGGGTCGGGCTGGAGACCGTAGAACCGTCGCTGGTGCTCGCTGATCGCGGTGCGGAGATCGAGGGTGCCCGGGCCGGGTGGGTACTGGTTCTCGCCGCGCTCGATGGCCGCGACCGCCTCGGCGAGGACCGCCTCGGGCCCGTCCTCGTCGGGGAACCCCTGGCCGAGGTTGACGGCTCCGGTCTGCAGCGCGAGCGCGCTCATCTCCGCGAAGATCGTCGACGAGACGTGTCCGTCCTCGTCGACGAGGCCGGCGCCTTCGGCGGTGCGCCGCCAGGGTCCGTCAACCACCATGTCGATCTCCCTCCGTGGCCGCGGGCGCGGGCCGCTCCCAATCTAGGACACCGTGCGCAGGTCCTTGCGGCGAAGCCCTAGCCGGCGCACAGCGGGCGCGAATGAAACACTCAGCTCAGCACGGGAAGCTGACTGCGCTTGGAAGGAGCAGAATCGCCATGACCGACACCGCAGACGGACAGCAGCCCGCCGAACACCCCCAGTCCACCCCGAACGGTGAGACCGCGCCGCAGTCCGCACCCGCTGAGCAGACGGGCGGCACCGTGCCTCCCGCGAGCGAGGCACGGCCGTCGACCTCAGGAGCGTACTTCCCGCCCCCGACCGCGATGCCACCGGTCGCACCGCCCGCCGGTCAGCCGACGCAGCAGCCGTACGGCGCGGCCCAGCAGGGCTCGCCGTACCAGCAGGCGCCGCAGCAGCCGTCCGCAGCCTTCTCCCGTCAGCAGCAGCCGAACCCGTACGCCGCCTACCAGCAGCCCACCGGTCAGCAGCCCACGGCCCAGCCGCAGCCCGGTCAGCAGCACGGTCCCTACGGTGCGTCCCCCTACGCCCAGCAGCCGACCGGGCAGCACCCTGGCGTCCCAACGCCACCGGCAGCGCGGACGAAGAAGACCAACCGCCCGCTCGCGGGCATGGTCGCGATGCTCGCCGTCGGCGCCCTCATCGGAGGAGCGTCCGGCGCCGGGGCGACGCTCTGGGTCACGAACGCGACGAAGTCGAGTGTCTCGAGCAACGAGGCTGGCTCGAAGGCGTTCACCATCAACGACGACGCCGACGTCAGCCTGACCACGGCCATCGCCGCGACGGCAGGGCCGAGCGTCGTGACGCTCTCGGTCCAGGGCGGGCAGAGCGCCGGTACCGGTTCGGGGATCATCCTCAGCAAGGACGGTTACGTCCTGACGAACACGCACGTGGTCACCCTGGACGGCCAGGTCGCCGACCCGACCATCCGGGTCACCGATGCGAACGGCAAGCTGTACAACGCCAAGATCGTCGGCACGGACCCGATCTACGACCTCGCGGTCATCAAGCTCGAGGACGCCTCGGGTCTCAGCCCGATGGAGTTCGCGAACTCCGACAAGCTCAACGTCGGCGAGACTGCCGTCGCGATCGGTGCGCCGCTCGGACTGGCGGGGACCGTCACCGACGGCATCGTCAGCGCCCTCAACCGGAGCATCACCGTCGCCTCCTCCGCCGTTCCGGACTCCGGATCGAGCGACGACGGCGGGTCCGGCGACTCGAACGGCGACAACCAGAGCCCGTGGAACTTCGACGTGCCGGGGCAGACCACCCCGACCGCGCCGACCTCCTCGATCTCCATCGCGGTCATCCAGACCGACGCGGCGATCAACCCCGGCAACTCGGGTGGCGCGCTCGTCGACGGCACCGGCAAGCTCATCGGTGTCAACGTCGCGATCGCGAGCGCCGGAAGCACCGACTCGTCCTCGCAGAGCGGCAGCATCGGCGTCGGCTTCGCCATCCCGGCGAACATCGCCAAGCGCGTCTCTGACGAGATCATCAAGACGGGCAAGGCGACCCACGGCCTGCTCGGCGCGACCGTGAAGGACGCCTCGAGCGACGCCAAGAGCACGGTCGCCGGCGCGCTCATCGACAAGGTCACCGACAACGGCGCCGCGCAGGCCGCGGGTCTGAAGTCCGGGGACATCGTCACCGAGTTCAACGGCGTCCCGGTCACGGGTGCGAACGACCTCACCGCTCAGGTGCGGGCGCTCGCGGCCGGGGCGACGGCGAAGCTCACCTTCACCCGCGGCAACGACTCGCAGACCGCCGAGGTCACGCTCGGCGAGCTCGCGCTCTGACACCCGGGGCGTCATGCCCCGGAGGACGCCCGCACGGCCTCCGTGCGGGCGTCCCCCGCGTCCGGGCCACCCCGACGACCGGCTGCTAGGCTCGATCGAACGAAACACGGAGTGAACCCCCATGTCGAACGACACAGGCCAGGCCGACGCACCGTCGTTACCCGGAGTCTCCTACGTGATGCCGGTGTTGAACGACGTCCGACACGTCAGGGCAGCCGTCGACAGCCTCCTGGCGCAGGACTACGCCGGTGACGTGGAGATCACGATCGCCGTCGGGCCGAGCATCGACGGCACGACCGAGCTCGTCCGAGAGCTCCAGGCGGCCGACCCGCGCATCCACGTGCTGGAGAACCGCGTCGGGTCGACCCCGGCCGGGCTCAACCTGGCGATCGCCGCGTCGACGCATCCGATCGTCATCCGGGTCGACGCCCACTCGGAGCTGCCCGACGACTACGCGCGACTCGCGGTCGAGACCATGCTCCGCACGGGGGCGCAGAACGTGGGCGGCATCATGGACGCCCAGGGGCGCACGAGCTTCGAGACGGCGGTGGCGCGGGCGTACGGCTCGCGCGTCGGACTCGGTGGCACACCCCACCACGTCGGCGGTCGAGAGGGGCCGGCCGACACGGTCTATCTCGGCGTCTTCGATCGCGAGATGCTGATGCGGGTGGGCATGTTCGACGAGCGCATCAAACGCGGACAGGACTGGGAGCTCAACCGCCGGATCAAGCAGGCCGGCGGCCTCGTCTGGTTCACGCCCGCATTGCGCGTCGTCTACCGCCCGCGTGCGAGCATGCGGGCCCTGGCGCGACAGTTCTTCTCCACCGGGCTCTGGCGCGGCGAGCTCAGCCGGAGCTTCCCCACCCGCGGCACGCTCCGGTACTTCGCGCCGCCGGTCCTGGTGCTCGGCATCGTGCTCGGCACACTGCTCGGGCTCGGAGGCCTGGTCCAGCTGGGTGCGGGAGCGACACCGTGGCTGCTCATCGGGTTCGCGGCCCCCATCGCCTATGCGGCCATCGTGCTGCTCGCGAGCATCGTGGTCACCGGGCGGGACGGGATACGCACGAGCCTCTGGATGCTCGCCGTCCTGCCGTGCATCCACTTCTGCTGGGGCACGGGGTTCGTGCTCGGCTACTGCTCGCTCGCGAAGGGCATCTCCGCGCTGCGCAATCCACCGAAGGCGGTCTAGATGTCGGATCCCAGCACGGCCGGAACCGGTCCACGGCTCACGCCCCCGCGGACGATCGCCGAACTCCGAGCCGTGGCGCAACCGCCGGAGGTCCGCGCGCGGAAGAACGCCGAGCACTGGACCGCCGACCTGTACCTGCGAGACCTGTCGCCGTACGTCACGTGGTTGCTGCTCCGGACGAGCATCAGTGCGAACGGCGTGACGGGTCTGATGATCCTGACCGGCTGGGCGACCGCCGCCGCGCTCCTCATCCCCGGATTCGGCGGTGCGTCCCTCGCACTCGTACTCGGCCAGACGCAGATGCTCGTCGACTGCTGCGACGGTGAGGTCGCGCGCTGGCGGCGGACGTCGAGTCCGGCCGGTGCGTTCCTGGACTCGGTCGGCCACTACTCCACCGAGTCACTCATCGCGATCGCGCTCGGCATCCGTGCCGCCGCGTGGCCGGTCGATGCGCCCGAGGACCTCGTCTGGATCACCCTCGGATTCGCGCTCGCGCTGTTCGTCGTGCTCAACAAGGCACTGAACGACATGGTGCGCGTCGCCCGCGCCGGGTTCGGGGCGCCGAAACTCACCTACTCTACGGAGGAGTCGGCGCCGCGCGGGGGACTGCTCGCGACGGCGCGGACGGTGGCGCGGTTCCTCCCGTTCCACCGGCTCTTCCACTCGGTCGAACTCACCATGGTGATCTTCGCCGCTTCCGTGGTCGGCCTGTTCGTCGGCGACGTCGAGGCGATGCGCTGGGTGCTCGCGATCCTCGTACCGCTCGCACTCCTGACGCTCGTCGGGCATTTCATCGCGATCGTCTCGTCGAAACGGCTCCACGCGTGATGTCCGGCCCGATCCCGGTCACGCGCTCCGTCGGCGTCGTGGTCTTGACGCAGGGGACCCGCCCGGTCGAACTCACCGCAGCCGTGGAGAGCGTGCTCGCCCAGCAAGCGGTGGAGCTCGACGTGGTCGTGGTCGGCAACGGCTGGCAGCCGACCGGACTTCCGGACGGCGCTCGAGGCCTGGCCCTGTCGGAGAACCTCGGGATCCCCGCCGGACGCAACCGTGGTGCCGACGCCGTGCAGGGGGAGTTCGTCTTCTTCCTCGACGACGACGCGACCATCCCGTCCACCACGTTCCTCCGCGACGCCATCGCGATGCTCGACGCGGACCGCTCCATCGGCCTCATCCAGCCCCGGCTCGCCGACGCGGACGGTGCAGCGACGCCGTCCCGCTGGGTGCCGCGCACTCGCGACAAGGACCCCAGGCATTCGAGCGCCGTGTTCTCCTGCCTCGAAGCGGCCGTCCTGCTGCCGCGGTCGGTGTTCGACGCCGTCGGTGGATGGGCAGACCCGTTCTTCTACGCGCATGAGGGCATCGAGCTCGCCTGGCGGGTCTGGGACCAGGGGAGGCGAGCCTGGTACGAGGCGTCCCTCGAAGCGAACCACCCGGTGACCGAACCGACGAGGCATACCGCCTACTACCGGCTCAACGCGCGGAACCGGGTCTGGCTCGCGCGGCGGAACCTCCCCGTGCCGCTCATCCCGCTGTACGTGGGCTCCTGGACCGCGATCCAGGTGATCCGGTGGTGGCGGAAGCCGGAGGCCCTCCGCCCCTGGTTCGGTGGCTGGCGCGAGGGCTGGCGGACGGACCCCGGCGAACGTCGCCCACTGCGCTGGCGGACGGTCTGGCGGATGACGCGCGCAGGACGACCTCCCGTCATCTGAGCGGCGGGCACCCGTCGTGATCCCACCGTGACCTGGCGTCGTTACGCTTGACGGATGCTGGAGCTGACATGGGACTGATCAGAGACGGTCGTCGTGCCATCACCCTCGCCAAGGACCTGCTCGCCAACCGTCGGGCCAGAGCCGTCCTCGCGGCGCAGATGCAGGCGGCTCCCGTGATCGAGCCGGGGCGCTACAAGGTGGCCGTGTACTTCGCAGACGGTGCCGTCAACATGTACCAGATCCGACAGTGGTACCGGCCGCTCGCCGAACTGTCCAAGCAGTGGCCCGTCCTCATCCTCAGCCGCGGTGCGACGGCTGCGGCGAAGCTGTTCGAGGAGTCGCCGATCCCGACGGCCTACGTCCGGACGGTCGTCGCCCTCGAGCGCACACTGGCCGAACAGGACATCCGCGTCGTGCTGTACGTCAACCAGAACGCGAAGAACTTCCAGATGTTCCGCTACGGCTCCCGCTGGCACGTCTTCGTCAACCATGGCGAGAGCGACAAGATGTACATGACGACGAACCAGTTCAAGGCCTACGACTACAGCCTCATCGCCGGCCAGGCGGCGAGGAACCGGCTGGAGCGGGTGCTCTGGGACTACGACTTCGACAAGCGTGCGATCATGATCGGCCGCCCGCAGGCCGACCACTATTCGGGCGAGCTGCCCTACACGCCCGATGAGCGGACCGTCGTCCTGTACGCGCCCACCTGGGAGGGCGACCGCGCGGCTGCGGCGTACGGCTCGATCGCGAGCCACGGCGTCGCCCTCGTCCGAGCACTCATCGCGACCGGGCGGCACCGCGTCGTGTACCGCCCGCACCCGAGGAGCGGTGTCATCGATCCGGCCTACGCGACTGCGAACCGCGAGATCATGGCCGCGCTCCAGGAGGCGAACCGTGCGGACGCCTCGGCCCAGCACGTCGTCGACACGGGTGCCGACCTCGGCTGGCAGCTGGCGGCTGCGGACGCGGCGATCGTCGACATCTCCGCGATGGTATACGACCGCCTCGCGAGCGGGAAGCCGCTCATGATCACCCGCCCGGTGAACCCGGAGGCGGAGATCGACACCGGAGGGTACCTCTCGGCGTGCGAGTGGCTCGATGCATCGGACGCAGCGGACATCGTCGACGGGGTCGACCGGCTCCTCGGTGATCCCGAGACGGTCGCTCGACTGCAGCACTGGGTCCAGTACTACTTCGGCGACACGACGCCCGGGGTGACGACGGCGAGGTTCCACAGCGCGATCGAACATCTGATGTCGGAGTGGGAACGGTTCGCCCTCGCGCACGCCGATGGCCGGCCTGAGCTCGACGAGCATGAGGACGACGAGGACGAAGACGAGGGCGACGACGAGGATCGCGCCCGAGGCACCACGAGCCGTTGAGTCCGCGCCCAGGAGAGCCGCGTAGGGTCGGGCAGGTGAATCCGTCCTCCGGGCGACTGGCCTCCCTCGACGGAGTCCGTGGCGTCGCCAGCGTCGTCGTGGTGCTCTACCACGTGTCGTTGCTCGCACGACCCTTCGCGACGGGCCGGATCTCGGAGCCCGCCTGGGACATCGCGACCGAGACACCGCTGAAGCTGCTCTTCGCGGGCACCGAGGCGGTGCAGGTGTTCTTCGTCCTGAGTGGTCTCGTCGTCGCGCTCCCGCTGTTGCGAGGCGGTGCGAGCTGGCCAGGGTTCTTCGCCGCCCGATTCGTGCGCCTCTACCTCCCCGTCTGGGGCTCACTGCTGTTCGCCGCCGCACTCATCCTGCTCATCCCCAGGGATCCGGCGTCGGTGACCACCGGTGAGTGGATCGCGAATGCGAACGCGACGAGCGTCGACCCCCTGCACCTCCTGACGGAGGCGACCCTGACGCCGGTGAGCTACGACCTGGTGAACACCCTGTGGTCGCTGCGCTGGGAGCTGATCTTCACCCTCCTCCTCCCGGTCGCCGTCCTGCTCGCTCGGCTGCTGCGTCGCTGGGCGTGGCCGATCGCCGCACTGATGGCCGTGGTCATGGTGCTCGGGCGGGTCGCCGGGATGGACGCCGCCGTGTACCTGCCGGCCTTCTTCATCGGCACGCTGATCGCCGTCAGACTCGACGACCTCCGCGCCTGGGCGGCGGATCGGTCCCGCCCCCTGCAGTGGGCGATGCTGACGGCCGGCTCCGCGCTCCTGCTCGTCGCGAGCTGGCTCTCCCGACCGTACGTCGAGTCCTCCTCGACCCTGGGCCAGGCGCTCTGGGGCCTGTCGGGCGTGGGCGCGGCCGGCCTCATCGTCGTCGCCATCGGAAGCCCGTTCGCCAGGAGGCTCCTCGAGACCCCGCCCGTCCTCTGGCTCGGCAAGGTGTCGTTCAGCCTGTACCTCGTGCACGCCCCGATCCTGGCCACACTCGCCTTCATGTTCGGCGACGAGCGCTGGTGGCTGGTCGGCATCGTGGGCGTGCCACTCAGCCTGCTGATCGCCGCCGGATTCTTCCAGCTCGTCGAGCGTCCGTCCCATGGCCTGGCGCGCCGCGTCGGCCGAGGGGTACAGACGGGGGTCGCGGCGGTGCGCTCCCGGATGCTCAGCCGACGCGAGGGACGAGCGCGTTCCGCTTCTTCCGGCGAGCGGCCGAGTGCAACTCCTGAGCCCACCGACGGGTGACGGCTTCGTCGTCGTACTGCTCCGCGGTCGTTCTGGCGTTGCGACGCATCGCGTCGACTTCGGCTTCAGGAAGGGCGAGCAGGCGCTCGATGGCGGCCGACACGACGGCCGGTTCCGCGGACGGCACGAGGAACCCGTTCCAACCGTCGCGGACGATGTCGGCCGGTCCGTAGGGGACGTCGACCACGATGGGAAGACATCCGGCTGCCATCGCCTCGATGAGCACGAGCGGGAAGCCCTCCGAGGTTGAGGTCATCACGAGGAACGAACCCGAGCCGAGCTGCTGCCGGGCGGAGCGGTCGTAGCCGTGGAGGACGACGCGGTGGTCCGGGTCTTCGGCGGTGAGGAGCGACTGCAGTTCGTCGAGCAGCTCGCCGCCGCCGTACACGTCGAGCGTCGGGGGAGGCCCATCCGTGGACGTGGCGGCGAGGACGGCGCGGATCGCGTGCGCCGGCCGCTTGCGAGCCGTGAGCGAGCCGAGGAACATCCCGCGGCTGCGCGGTCGAGGCGCACGTGCGACCTCCGGGGCGACGAGTTCGCGCGAGTTCGGGATGACACTGAGCGAGGCGTGCTCGCCGAGCATGGTCGTCACGTCCGCGAGCTGTCGATCGCTCAGGAGCGCGACGAGGTCGAAGTCGTCGAGCGCCTCGAACACCGCTCGCCGCGACTCCCGCAGCCGACCGTGTGGCCGTTCCGTGCCCTGGAGGTGCGAGGCGTGCACGACGTGCGCGGTGACGACGTTGCGCTTCCGGTAGCTCAGGACGAACGGGGCGATGGTCTTGCTGTCGACGATCATCCAGGCCGGCCCGCCTGCGGTGATTGCGTCGAACCAGGCGCGGTACAGCGACCAGATGCGCCCCCAGGAGCGGACTGGACGACCCTGCTCGTCGCAGAGGACGACCGAGCGGCCGCCCTTCACGCCCCGTTCACGCGTGTCGCGGCGGTCGGACAGGAGCAGGGTGCCGTCGGCTCGGTAGACGTCCACCTGCAGGATCTGACCCGAGTCGTCGTGTCGCTCGCGGCTGAGGACGGCGTCACCGCGGCGTCGTTCGCTGCCGACCTCGTCGAGGGGGAGCGGGGTGAACCCGTGGCGCGCCAGGTCGAGGGAACCACCCGGCAGGGGGTTGTCGCGGAGCCAATCCCAGAGGTTGACGACCCGGAGGCCGTCGATCAGGTCTCCGCGCGTGCGCAGCCGCGACTCCAACTCGGGGTAGTCCGGTCGGTGGTCGAAGGTGAGGACGTCGACCGGGGTGTCCGCCAGTCTGATGAACGCGCGGGAGCGCTGGAGCATCGCCTCGGTCATGCCGCCGAAGTCGTCCGACAGGCCCCAGGTCACCGCGAAGTGGCGACCTTCCGGGAACGGCTTCTGGGGGCGGCGCAGGAAGGGAAGTCTCACCCTCCGACGGTACGCGATGGACCTGGAGGGATGCCGCATCCCGGGCGGCCCGGTCGGGAGCGGTCCGCCGCCGGCCTCGAGCGGTCAGGGGCGCTGCTCGGACCCGTCGCCGACGGCCGCATCGCCGCCTGACTCGATGGCCAGGTGCTTCCGGCGGCGGAACACCTGGTCGCGGATCTTCCCGAGGCCGGACCGGCCGGAGACGGCCCGCATCCGCGGTTCGAGGTCGAGCGGGACGACGAAGGGCGCCGGTCCGAACGCCTGGCGGGCAGCACGGACGACCTGTCGGCCGAGCATGTGGTTGCCGATACCGCCGACGGCCGCTCCGACGCCGAAGGGGAGCGCCTTGCCGATGACACCGGCGCTGCCGCTCGCCGCGAAGTGCTTCACGAAGCGCACCCGCAACTGGTCGGCGACGGGGCCCACGATCATCGACGGCAGGCCCTGGGTGATCGTCTGGCCCCAGAACGCCTGCCGCGGGACTCCCTTGCCGGCCGCCTGGGATCCGAAGTTGCGCAGGAGGTCGGTTCCGGCCTTGCCGAGCATCATGGTCATGACGAGCGCGCGGGATCGCATCGGATCCGCCAGGGCGATGCCGTGGACCTCGGTGACCGACTGGGCGAACAGGGCGGTCGCCTCGAGGAACCCCGCCGTCTCGACACCGGAGAGCGCGAGGGTCGTCGCCGTCCCGATCGCCGGGACCACAGCGGTCGCGCCGACGGCGGCTCCCGTCGTCGTCACCGTCGTGAGGTACCGGCGCTCCAGGACGCGGATGAGCTGGTCGGCCGTCGCGTTCGGGTACATCCGCCGGATCGAGCGGATGTGCGCCACGACCACCGGTCGCTGGACCCAGAGCAGTCGGTCGAGCGCCCGCACCCATCCCGGCTCGGGCAGTGTGGGCTGCTGTGCTGCGGCGGTGGGGAACTGGGCGGGACCCGGAACGGGTCCCTGCTGCGGTCCGGTCATGACGACCTCCTCGTGGGCGGGGCGGCCAGTCTACGTCGACCCACTGCGGGTCGACTGATGCTTGCTGGCGGGGCTCAGCTGTTGTAGTCCGCGTTGTAGCGGTCGAGCACGTCGTCGATCGGGGCGTCGAGAACGAGCGCCCCCTTGTCGAGGTAGAGCCCCCTCGTGCAGAACCGCCTGAGGTCCTTCTCGTTGTGCGAGACGAAGAACAGGGTGCGCCCGCCCTCGAGGAGTTCCTCGATGCGCCGGTAGCACTTCTCGCGGAACGCCCGGTCGCCGACGGCGAGGACCTCGTCGACGAGGATGATCGGCTCTTCGAGCTGCGCGATCACCGCGAAGGCGATGCGGACCTTCATCCCGCTCGAGAGGTGCTTGTACGGGGTGTCGATGAAGTCCGCGATCTCGGCGAACGCGATGATGTCGTCGAACCGCCCGTCGATCTCGCGGCGGGACATGCCGTGGAGGCCGGCCGTCAGGTACACGTTGTCGCGCACGGTCAGATCGTTGACGAAGCCTCCGGTGATTTCGATGAGCGGCGCGACACCCTCGCGGACGCCCACGGTGCCCTCATCGGGGAGGACGACACCGGCGACGAGCTTGAGCAGCGTCGACTTGCCTTGACCGTTCCGACCGACCACGCCGATCGCCTCGCCGGGGGCGACATCGAAGGAGACGTGGCGCAGGGGCCAGAACTCGCCCGGCTTCGAGCGGCGGTCACGTCCGGCGAAGAGGTCCTTGAAACTCCGCCGACCGCCACGGTTGCGCCGGAACCGGATACCTGCGTCGGCGACCGAGATCGCCGGCCGACCGGCGGTCGAGTTGCTTGTGGGCATCAGATCTCCTTCAGCACGGAGCGCTCGCAGCGCTTGAAGACGAGGAGACCGACCGCGAGGATGACGGCCGACATGGCGGCGGACACGCCCACGAGGTGCCAGTTGAGTTCCTGTGGGAAGAACGCGGAACGGTACAGCGCGAAGATGCCGCTGAGCGGGTTGAACGCCGCGAAGGGCTCGATCTTGTCGGGCAGTGCCGTCGTGCTGTAGATGATCGGCGTCGCGTAGAACATGAACCGCAGGACGAGCTTGACGGCTCGCTCGAGATCGCGGAAGAACACGACGAGCGGAGCGACGATCAGGCAGAGCCCGATGGTCAGGACGGCTTGGATGACGATGGCGAGCGGGAACAGCACGATGTCGAGGTTCACCTGGGCACCGCTGAAGATCGCGAATGCCGCGAGGACCGGAAGCGCCGCGAGGAACTCGATGCCCTTCGACAGCACGATCCGGTTCACCCAGATGGTCCGGGGGATCGTCGTCGAACGCACGAGCTTCGCCTCGCGCAGGAAGGCGCGCGTGCTGTCGGACACCGATCCGGTGAACCACATCCACGGCAGCAGGGCGGCGAGGAGGAACACGATGTACGGTTCCTCGCCGACGTCGCGCCGGAACACCTGTGTGAAGACGAACCAGTAGATCCCGCTCATGACGAGGGGGTCGAGGATTGACCACACGTAGCCGAGCGCGCTCGTCGAGTAGCGCACACGCAGGTCTCGGACGGTCAGGATCCAGAGCGCGTGGCGATACCTCGCCGAACGCGACATCCTTGGCCGCGTTTCAGCAGAAGAACTCACGTGACCAACCTTATCGAGGCGACGCAGGAACGCCGCCCGCGACGCTCAGCGTCGGGACGGCGTTCGTGTGCGATGTGGACGGGACCCTCAGACGAAGAGGTTCGCGCGCTCGAGGTCCTCGGCGAAGTCGACCTCGACCGCGTAGAGGTCGGAGATGTCGACCGGCTCGACGAGCATGCCTTCGCGCTCGATGGCAAGCTCGATGCCGCGCTCGAAGTAGTCCTGGTCGCCGACCTTGGTCAGGTAGCGGTGCAGCATCGTCTTGTCCTGCGACGAGATGTAGTTGATGCCCACAGCCTCGCCGAGCCCGCCGACGACGGTCTTCGAGAGCTCCTTGATGTAACCCTCGGCGCTCGTCGTGTACTTGACCTCTTCGTCGGACACCTTGGAGGTGTTGACGGTCACGAACGAACGGTCCTTGGCGATCATCGCGGCAGCGCGGTCGAGGACGGCCGGGTCGAAGACGACGTCGCCGTTCATCCAGAGCACGCCGCCGGCCTGAGACGCGGCGAGGGCGCGCATGAGGCTCTTCGAGGTGTTGGTCTGGTCGTACTGCTCGTTGTAGACGAAGGAGGCGTCGGGGAAGGCCTCAATGATGTGCTCGAGCTTGTAGCCGACGACGATCGTCACCTTGGCGCTCGCTCCGAACGCGTGGTGGATGTTGTCGAACTGCTGCTGCATGATGGTGCGGCCGTCGCTGAGCTCGGTCAGGGGCTTGGGGAGCGAGCGGCCGAGACGGCTGCCCATCCCTGCGGCAAGGATCACTACCTGGGTGGTCACGTTGTTCTCCTCAGTGTGGGTATGGAATCACGCGGTGCCACGATGCTGTGGACGATTCACCGAGGATTAACCAAGACGTGCATTGAAAGACACTCCGTTATGCCAAAATACAGGCTAGCCGCGGTGAACTCCGTCTGTCAGGGGTTCCCAGGGTCCGTTGTCGTTTTGTGATCGACCACCCGGCGTTTACACAGCTTGGGGGAGATGTGTCAACCGTTCATCCTGAGACTCCGCTGTCCGCTGCGGCCGCCGCTGTTGGTAGGTTTGCTTGGTGACTTCCACGACTCCGCCAGATCCCGCTCAGCAGCCCGCGCCTGCCGACGGCACGTCGACGAGTCCGGGCACGCCGAACCCCGCCGACGCCGCGGGTGCACCTGCGCCGACGACCGCTTCCGACGATCAGGGCGCTGCAACGCCGACGGCACCGAAGCGCGCACCCCGCTCGACGACGCCTCGGGCTTCCGGAACGGCGAAGGCCCCGGCGAAGCGGCCGAGCACGCCCCGCACCCGCACCAGGTCGGCGAGCGAGACCTCGGGCGAGTCCGGGGACGCGACCACACCGGCGCCCAAGACGACCACGGCACGCTCGACGACCGCTCGGACCTCGACGGCGAAGACCACGCCCACCAAGTCGACGACGGCGCGAACCACCGCCGCGAAGCGCACGCCCGCGAAGTCGGCTGCTGCAGCCGGTAATGCTGAGAGCACTGAGTCGGCCGAGACGACCACCGCCCCGAAGACGCCCAGGTCGACGACGGCGCGCCCCGCAGCCGCGAAGCCGGCGACCAAGGCCGCAGGCGCCAAGACGACCACCGCCCGGACCTCGACGACGAAGTACACGACGGCCCGGACGCCGGCCAAGCGCACACCGGCGCGCACCAGCGCCGCGAAGCAGACCGAACAGACCGCCGCCGCGGTCGCCGGCGTCCTCGACGAGGTCAGCGCACCGGGATCGGTCGACCGGGCGACGACGTCGGCCCCGTCCGAGCAGCCTTCCCCCGAGGTCGCCGACCGGATCGTCGTCGACGAGCCTCGGTCCGACGACACGCAGACCGAGACCCCGACGACCGCGTCATCCACTGCCGAGCAGGCTGCGGACGACACGGCCCCGCAGACGACGCCGGCACCGTCGGAGTCCGTGTCGGTGGCGCCTCCGCAGGATGAGGTCGTCGCTCCGGCGGCAGCCCCCAAGCGTCCTGTCGGCCGTCCCGCGTCGACCCCGCCGTCCGCCGCCCCCTCGTCGCCCGCAGCGACGACGACGCAGCGCACCGAGGCTGCCGACGACGCACATCCCGTCGTCCTGTCGATCTCGGGACTCGTCAAGCAGTTCGGCGACACGGTCGCGGTCGACGGCGTCGACCTCGAGGTCCGCCGCGGCTCCTTCTACGGCATCGTCGGGCCCAACGGGGCCGGCAAGACCACCACGCTGTCCATGGTCACGGGTCTCCTCCGTCCCGACGCAGGGTCGATCACCGTCCAGGGCGTCGACGTCTGGCAGGATCCCGCCGAGGCCAAGCGGGCGATCGGTGTGCTGCCCGACCGGCTGCGGCTCTTCGACCGCCTGACCGGCAGCCAGCTCCTCTACTACTCCGGTGTCCTGCGGGGGCTCGACCCCGCGACCGTCAAGTCGCGGACCGCCGATCTGGCCCGTGCTTTCGGTCTCGACGACGCGCTCGGTCGTCTCGTCTCCGACTACTCGGCGGGCATGACGAAGAAGATCGCGCTGGCAGCCGCACTCATCCATTCGCCGCGGCTCCTCATCCTCGACGAGCCGTTCGAATCGGTCGACCCGGTGTCCGCGGCGAACGTCATCGAGATCCTCCAGCGGTACGTCGCCAACGGCGGAACCGTCGTGCTCTCGAGCCACGGCATGGACTTCATTCAGCGCGTGTGCGATCACGTGGCCATCATCGTGCAGGGCAAGGTGCTGGCCGCCGGGTCCGTCGACGAGGTGCGCGGAACGGGCACGCTCGAGGAGCGGTTCGTCGAGCTCGCCGGGGGCCGCAAGTCGGCAGAGGGAATGGAATGGTTGCACAGCTTCTCCGACTGAAACTGCAGCTGACGCTCAATGCGTTCCGCCGCAGCCCCTGGCGACTGGTCGGGCTCGTCCTCGCGATCGCGGTCGGCGTGTGGATCGTCGTGCTCGCGAGCACCGGTCTCGTCGCGCTGCGTGGTGGCGACCCGGAGGTCACCCGCAACCTGCTCGTGTTGGCCGGATCGGCCGTCGTCCTCGGGTTCATCATCCTTCCGCTCGTCTTCGGTGTCGACGATCAGCTGGATCCACGGGCGTTCTCCCTCTTCGGGTTGCCCAACCGCACCCTGTCCGCCGGCCTGCTCGTGACGGCGCTCGTGTCGGTGCCGTCGCTCGTCCTCGCCGTCCTCGCGGCCTCGTCGGTGGTCACCTGGTCGCGGTCGCCGCTGCCCGCCGTCTTCGCCGTGGTCTCCGCGGTCCTCGGCGTGCTGCTCTGCGCGCTCCTGGCCCGGATCGCCACCTCGATCTCCGCGAGCCTCCTCTCAACGCGTCGTGCCAAGGAGGTCATGGGTGTCCTCGGGCTGGTGCTCATCATCGCCGTGGCCCCGGCGATCATCGCCCTCACCACCGTGGACTGGCAGCGCGACGGATTCGCCGTCCTGGGCCGGGTCGCTGACATCCTCAGTTGGACCCCGCTCGGCGCAGTCTGGTCGTTCCCCGGTGATGCCGCACTCGGCGGCATCGCGCCGGCGGTCGTCAAGCTGCTGCTCACCGCGGCGACCATCGCCTTGCTCTGGTTCGCCTGGCAGGCGTTCGTCGCCCGACTGCTCGTGGCGCCGGAACGCCTCGGGACGGGCCGCGACAGCACCGGTCTGGGCTGGTTCGACCTGCTCCCCGGTTCCCCGTCCGGCGCCATCGCCGCTCGGAGCATGACCTACTGGCTGCGCGACCCGCGGTACCTCGTCTCCCTCGTGATCATCCCGATCGCGCCTTTCATCTTCTTCGTGCCCATGCTCGTCGCCGGCATCCCGATGAACGTCCTCGCACTCGTCCCACTCCCGGTCGTGTGCTGGTTCCTCGGCTGGCTCCTGCACAACGACCTCGCCTTCGATTCGACCGCGGTCTGGCTGCACGTCGCCTCGGGGGTCCGCGGACGATCGGACCGGATCGGCCGGCTCTTCCCGGTGCTCCTCATCGGCATCCCGCTCATCGCGGTCGGGTCGACGCTGAGCATCCTGTTCTACGGCGACTGGGACGCCCTGCCGTCGATGATCGGCGTGAGCACGTGCCTGTTGTTCAGCGGTGCCGGTATCGCGAGCTTCGTGTCCGCGCGGTTCCCGTACCCGACGTCGCTTCCCGGCGACAGCCCGTTCCAGCAGCCGCAGGTCCCGGGCAGCAGCGGTATGTCCGCACAGTTCCTGAGCCTGCTCGGTACGGTGCTCCTCACGATCCCCGCCGGGTGGTTGGCCGTGCTCGGGCTCACCGGTGAGCCGAACTGGAACTTCGGGGCACTCGCGGTCGGTGCGGGTACGGGCATCCTGGTGCTCGCGATCGGGATCTTCGCCGGCGGTCGCGTCTTCGACCGCCGCAGCCCCGAGATCGTCGGCTTCGCCAGCTCGCACTGACCGGCCGCCCGCGACCGGATCGGCCCGCAGGAGACCCGGGTGCCGTCCGGCGGTACCATGGAGCCATGGCGCAGCATGACAGCACGAAGCAGCAGATGAGCACGATCGATCCCGGTGGCACGCCCGACGGTGGGAGCACGGCGATCATGGATCGTGAGCTCGAGGAGCTGATCGAGAGCGAGAACATCGAGCCCGGCGATCACGAGCGGTTCTCGCACTACGTCAAGAAGGAGAAGATCCTCGAGTCGGCGTTGAGCGGCAAGCCGGTGAAGGCGCTCTGCGGCAAGAAGTGGACGCCGGGTCGCGACCCCGAGAAGTTCCCGATCTGCCCGGCATGCAAGGAGATCTACGAGAAGCTCCTTCGCGACTGACGCTGGAGCGCACCGCGGCCGACGCTGAGACGCGTCGCCGCGGTCAGCCTTCGAGGTAGACGGTCGGAAGCACGGGGTCGCCGCGGGTGAGGCTGACGGCCCGGGGTGGCAGTTCCCCCACCGCCTGTGCCCGGTGTTCCCTCGCCTGGCGCGTCCCCGCGGCGCCGAGGTACTGCTCGTCCACGAGTCCGCCTTCGACGAGCTGGACCATCAGGGGGCGTTCCGAGGCGGCGTCGGCCGCACCCTCGTGTTCGCCCGCAGGACCGTCGCCGAGGTAGATGCGCTCCTCGCGGGCGACCCCGTGCCGGTCGTAGGCGCGCGCAGCGGTCTTGCGGCCGCCGACGGTCGCCTTCTCCGCCGACTTCTTCGCGACGCTGATCCAGTCGCCCTGGTCGTCGCGGTGCGCCACGAGCTTGTAGACCATGCCCATGGCGGGGGATCCGGAGCCGGTGACCACGGAGGTGCCGACGCCGTAGGAATCGACCGCGGACGCGGCCAAAGCAGCGACGGCGTGCTCGTCGAGGTCGTTGGTGACGGTGATGCGGGTCGACGTGGCGCCGAGCTCGTCGAGGAGGCGGCGGACCTGGTCGACGACGATCGGCAGATCGCCGGAGTCGATGCGCACGGCTCCCAGCTCCGGGCCGGCGAGGCGGACGCCGAGTCGCACGGCCTCCTCGATGTCGTAGGTGTCGACGAGCAGCGTGGTCCCGGCGCCCATCGTGTCGATCTGGGCTCGGAAGGCGTCCTCCTCGGAGTCGTGCAGGAGGGTGAAGGAGTGTGCGGCCGTCCCCATCGTGGGGATGCCCCAGCTGCGTCCGGCCTCGAGGTTCGAGGTGGCGCTGAAGCCGGCGATGTACGCTGCCCGGGCTGCGGCTATGGCCGACCGCTCGCCCGTCCGACGGGAGCCCATCTCGGCCAGGGGGCGGCTGCCCGCCGCTGAGGTCATGCGCGCGGCGGCCGTGGCGACGGCGCTGTCGTAGTTGAACACGCTGAGCGCCAGGGTCTCGAGGATGACGGCTTCGGCGAACGTGCCCTCCACAACCAGGATCGGCGAACCGGGGAAGAAGGCCTCTCCCTCGCGGTAGCCCCAGATCGATCCCGAGAAGCGGTAGTCGGCGAGCCAGTCGAGCGCCGTCGTGCTGACGACGCCCTCTTCGCCCAGCCACTCGAGTTCCGATTCACCGAAGCGGAAGTGCTTGAGCAGTTCGAGGAACCGGCCGGTGCCGGCCACGACGCCGTAGCGGCGGCCGCCGGAGAGGCGTCTGGCGAACAGCTCGAACAGACACTCCCGATCCGCGGTGCCGCGGTGGAGGGCGGCGTCCAGCATCGTGAGTTCGTATCGGTCGGTGAGGAGAGCTGAGGACTCGTGCACCCGTTCAGCCTAGCCGCGAGCGTGCTCGGAACGTGGTGATCGGTCGGTCAGCGACGTCCGTCGGCAGGGGCGGTAGGCTGGGTCATCGTGAACGACGCACCCATCGGCATCTTCGACTCCGGCGTCGGCGGACTCACGGTGGCGAGAGCGGTCAGCGACCAGCTCCCCGCCGAGTCCGTGATCTACATCGGCGACACGGCCCACTCGCCCTACGGCCCGAAGCCCATCGCCGACGTGCGGCGCTACTCGCTCGAGGTCCTCGACTCGCTCGTCGACCAGGGCGTGAAGATGCTGGTGATCGCCTGCAACACCGCATCGGCGGCGATGCTCCGCGATGCACGCGAACGCTACTCGGTCCCCGTGGTCGAGGTGATCCAGCCCGCTGTGCGGACCGCGGTCCGGAGCACGAGGAACGGGCGCATCGGCGTCATCGGGACCGAGGGCACGATCAACTCGCGGGCGTATCAGGACCTCTTCGAGGTCAATCCCGAGCTGACGGTGTTCGGCCAGGCCTGCCCTCGCTTCGTGGAGTTCGTGGAGGCCGGCGTCACGACCGGCCCCGACCTCCTCGAGGCTGCGGAGGAGTACCTGGCCCCGCTCCGGCACGCCGGCGTCGACACCGTCGTCCTCGGATGCACCCACTACCCCTTCCTCAAGGGCGCGATCAGCTACGTGATGGGTCCGCAGGTGTCGCTCGTCTCGAGCGACACCGAGACGGCGAACGACGTCTACCGCGTGCTCGTCACCCGTGACCTGCTGCGCGACAGCAGCGAACCTGCCACCCACCGGTACGAGGCGACCGGGAGCAGTGCCGACGACTTCATCGCCCTCGCCAACCGTCTGATGGGCCGGGAGATCTCCACCGTCTCGCTCGTCCAGACCGGCGTCATCGACCTTCCATCCCACCAGTTCGAGGAGCACATCCATGAGTGACATCGCGCGCGCCGACGGCCGCACCAACGACCAGCTGCGTCCCATCACGATCGAGCGCGGCTGGAGCGAGCAGGCCGAGGGTTCGGCACTCATCAGCTTCGGCCGGACGAAGGTGCTCTGCACGGCCTCGTTCACCAACGGTGTGCCGCGCTGGCTGAACGGCAAGGGTCGCGGCTGGGTCACCGCGGAGTACGCGATGCTGCCCCGTTCCACCAACGAGCGGATGGACCGTGAAGCGGTGAAGGGCAAGATCGGCGGTCGTACCCACGAGATCTCCCGACTCATCGGTCGGAGCCTCCGAGCCGTGATCGACACCAAGGCCCTCGGCGAGAACACGATCGTCATCGACTGCGACGTCCTGCAGGCGGACGGTGGCACCCGCACAGCGGCGATCACCGGCGCCTACGTCGCCCTCGCCGACGCGATCGAGTGGGCGCGCGGCAAGAAGTTCATCTCGCAGAAGGCTTCGCCCCTCACCGACAGCGTCTCGGCCGTCTCGGTCGGGATCATCGACGGTGTGCCCATGCTCGACCTCGCCTACGTCGAGGATGTACGCGCCGAGACCGACATGAACGTCGTCGTCACCGGCGGCGGATCGTTCGTCGAGGTGCAGGGGACGGCCGAGGGCGCGCCGTTCGACCGTCGCGAACTCGACTCCCTGCTCGACCTCGCCGTCGGTGGAGCAGCGTCGCTCAAGGCCATCCAGTTCGAGGCCCTCGGACGCTGATGGGCGTCGAGATCGTCCTCGCGACGCACAACCAGCACAAGGTCGAGGAGTTCCAGCGGCTCGTCAGCCGCGACGTCCCAGGGATCAGGGTCCTCGCCTACGACGGCCCGGAGCCCGTCGAGGACGGCACGACCTTCAGCGAGAACGCGTTGATCAAGGCGCGGGTCGCCGCCGCCCACACCGGTTCCATCGCGCTCGCCGACGACTCCGGCATCGGCGTCGAGATCCTGGGGGGATCGCCGGGGATCTTCTCGGCGCGCTGGGCCGGCTCGCAGCACGACTCGACCGCGAATCTCGCCCTCCTCCTCGATCAGCTGCAGGACGTGCACGAGGAGCATCGTGCCGCGTGGTTCGCCTGCCACCTCGCCCTCGTGGTGCCGCCTGGGATCGATGGGATGGAGCCGTTCGAGCACGTCGCCGTCGGCACCTGGCGCGGAGCCCTCGCGACGGAGCCGAGCGGGACCAACGGCTTCGGGTACGACCCGGCGTTCATCCCGGACGGCGAGCATCGGACGGCGGCGGAGCTGTCACCGGCTGAGAAGAACGAGCTGAGCCACCGCGCACTCGCCTTCCGGGCGCTCGTCCCGGTGCTGCAGCGGCTCGTGCCCGAGGGGCCCGCGTCGACCGCCAGCTGAGCATGATACTCAGGACCATTCCTATCTCGGCATGAACCCTTCCGCGGGCGCTGGGAAGCTCCTACGGTTGATGCATCATGGGTCACGATCACGCACACGCCGGCACCGCCAACCGCAGGAGACTCGCGGTGGCGATCGCCATCATCGCGACCGTCCTCGTGGTCGAACTCGTCGGCGCCTGGGTGAGTGGTTCGCTGTCCCTGCTCGCCGACGCCGGGCACATGCTGTCCGACCTCACCGGGCTGATCATCGCGCTCGTCGCCACGATCGTCGCCGCCCGACCGGCCACCGACCGGCAGACCTTCGGGTATCAGCGCGCGGAGGTGTTCGGAGCGCTCATCAACGCGCTCATCTTGATCGCCGTCGCGGTGTCGGTCCTCATCGAGGGGGTGTCCCGCCTCGTCGAGCCGGCGGACGCGGAGGTCAGGAGCCTTCCGATGTTGATCGTCGCCGTCATCGGTCTCGTGGCGAACCTCGCCGCCCTCCAGGTGCTGCGCGGCGGCCGTGACACGTCGATCAACATGCGCGGTGCGTACCTCGAGGTCCTCGGTGACCTCCTCGGTTCGATCGCCGTGATCATCGCCGCGGTGGTCATCATGGCGACGGGTTTCGCTCAGGCCGATGCCATCGCGTCGCTCGCGATCGCCGCGATGATCGTGCCGCGGGCGTGGTCGTTGCTCCGCGACGTCGTCCACGTCCTCAGCGAGTCCGCACCGTCCGACACGGACGTGCAGGAGATCAGGGACCACCTGCTCGGCACCGACGGCGTCGTCGCCGTTCACGACGTCCACGTCTGGCAGATCACGTCCGGACAGCCGGTCTTCTCGGCACACGTCGTCGTCGAGCAGGAGGTGTTCGCCGATGGTGGCACGGGGGAGCTGCTCGACCGTCTCGGTTCGTGCCTCCACGACCACTTCGACGTCGAGCACTCGACGTTCCAGCTGGAACCCGAGGAGCACGCCTCTCACGAGGAGTCCCACCACCGCTGACGTGCGGGGCGGGCCCGGCTGTCGCGACCGCTCGTGCGAGCGGCGCCACCGGTGATCAGACCGTGTCGTTCCCGCGGTCGCGCTTGAAGACGTCCTGGTCGGCGAGCTTCGAAGCCGCAGCCCGACGCTCCTCCTCGGTGATGGTGCCCTGCAGCGCCTTCGCCTTCCGGCTGGACTGGATGTAGTGCCAGGTGGTCGGGATGAGGGTGAGGACGACGGCCCCGATGAGGATGACGTCGATGTAGTTCTGCACGAAGGTGGCGACCGGGGGGATGTACCCGAGCAGGTAGCCGAAGAAGGTGAGCCCGGCGCCCCAGATGAGCGCGCCGATGAGGTTGTAGAGCGAATACTTCTTGTAGTTCATGTGGCCGATGCCGGCCGCCACCGGGGCGAAGGTCCGGACGATCGGGACGAAGCGCGCCAGGATGACCGCGAGCGCGCCGAAGCGCTCGAAGAAGGCGTTCGTGCGCTCGACGTTCTTGATGCTGAAGAGGCCGGACTCCTTGCGTTCGAACACCTTCGGCCCGAGCTTGTGCCCGATGAGGTATCCGACCTCGCCGCCGAGGAACGCCGAGAACCCGATCGCGAGGCAGACCCACCAGATGTCGATTTCGATGACGCGGGCGGAGCCGAACGCGAGGAGGCCGGTGATGACGAGCAGGGTGTCGCCGGGGAGCAGGAATCCGACGAGGAGGCCGGTCTCGGCGAAGACGATCGCGCAGACCACGACGAGGGCCCAGGGACCGACGGCCGTGATGATGCCCTCCGGGTCGAGCCAGGGGATGAGGGCGGTGTGGACCATGCGGAGCTCCTGCTGTCGGGGGAGGGATGGAACGGCGTACGACGATGTCGCGTGCGGGAGAAGGGACTTGAACCCTCACGCTCGAAAGCACAGGAACCTAAATCCTGCGTGTCTGCCAATTCCACCACTCCCGCGGCCCGCTCAGTCTACGGGAGCGAGGTCGGGAACGTCCTGAGCTTCGAGGATGAGCCGCGGCCAGCGGAGCCCGGGTCGGCCCGTGTATGCTCGGCTCCATGCGAACGACGTGTGCAACGAGCTGGTGGCCCGCCTCCTAGGCGGACCGCGCACGTGCACACACGACGACTCGACCGCCTGACAGGGCGGTCGTTCTCGTTCGGAGGCCCTGTCGGATCGGTCCCAGCCTGAGGACACCACCATGACCACCCTGCTCCACCGCGTGCTGCACGCCGGCCCCGACTTCCCGTTCGCGGTGCTCCGCCGACACGGCAGCGACACCGTCGACCTCTGCACGGGCGAGGTCGTCGACGTCGAGTCGCTCGCCGACATCCCGCTCGGATCCGCCGGCGACGACCACCAGCCCGAGGTTCTCACCCTCGTGCCCTACCGCCAGGTGCGCGAGCGCGGTTTCGCGGCGATGGACGACGGTGCCCCTCTGCGCTGCCTCGTGGTGAGCGAGCGCGAGACGGTGACGCTCGCCGAGCTGCTCGACCGACTCCCCGCCGACGCGGTCCCGCTGGTCGACGGCGGGTTCGACGTGTCCGACGAGGACTACGCGTCGATCGTGCGCCGCGTGATCGAGGACGAGATCGGACGCGGCGAGGGAGCCAACTTCGTCATCCGCCGCGAGTTCACCGCGACGACCGAGGTGCCGGCCGAGCGCGCCGTCCTCGCCTGGTTGCGGGCGCTCCTGTCGGGGGAGACCGGTGCCTACTGGACCTTCGCCGTGCACACGCCGGGCGTCTCGATGGCCGGTGCGACGCCCGAGCGCCACGTCGCGGTCGCCCGCGACGCGTCGACCGGTGAACGCACCGTCACCATGAACCCCATCAGCGGCACCTTCCGCCACCCGCGCTCCGGCGCGACCGGCGACGACTTCCGCGCGTTCCTCGGCGACGTCAAGGAGACGGAAGAGCTCTTCATGGTCGTCGACGAGGAGATGAAGATGATGAGCCGGGTGTGTGCCTCCGGTGGACGCATCCTCGGCCCCTACGTCAAGCAGATGTCGCGCCTCACCCACACCGAGTACCTGCTCGCCGGGACGAGCGAACTCGACGTCCGCGAGGTCCTGCGGTTGACGATGTTCGCACCGACGGTCACCGGCTCGCCCATGCAGAACGCGTGTTCGGTCATCGCCCGCCATGAGCGGAACGCGCGCGGCTACTACTCCGGCGTGCTCGCGCTGTTCACCCCGGTGGGCGACGGCGACTACGAACTCGACGCACCGATCCTCATCCGTACCGCCTACGTCGACGACGCCGGTCTCGTCCGCGTTCCCGCCGGTGCGACGCTCGTCCGTCACTCGGATCCCGAGTCGGAGGTCGCCGAGACGGCGGCGAAGGCGGCCGGCGTGCTGACTGCGCTCGGCGTCATGGCACCCGCCGAACTCGGCCCGACCGTCGACCTCGCGGCGGAACCCGGAGTGCAGGACGCGCTCCGAGCGCGGAACGAGCGGTTGGCGTCCTTCTGGTTGCAGCCGCAGCACCCGGCGCCCGTCGGTTCACTGTCGGGCCGTACCGCGGTCATCGTCGACGCCGAGGACGAGTTCACCGCGATGCTCGCCCACCAGCTGCGCCACTTCGGGATGACCGTCAGCGTGGAGCACTGGTCGGCGGTGACCGACGCGCTCGTGGACGTCGACCTCCTCGTCGCCGGCCCGGGTCCAGGCGACCCGCTCGACCTCGCCGACCCGCGGGTCCGCCGGATGCACGAGATCGTATCCGCGCGTCTCGCCGCCGGAGCGCCGCTGCTCGCCGTCTGCTTGAGCCATCAGGTGCTGGCGATCCAGCTCGGGCTGCCGATCGAACGCCTCGACGCGCCACGACAGGGGCTGCAGCTCGACCTCGACCTCTTCGGTGAGCAGTCGCTGATCGGGTTCTACAACACCTTCACCGCACGGCTGGCGGGTGAGGCTCCGGTCGGTGGGGTCGAGATCGCCGCCGATGCGGCGTCCGGCGACGTGTTCGCGATGCGTGGTCGTGGGTTCGCGTCGGTCCAGGGGCACCTCGAGTCGGTGCTGTCGCGCGACGGGCTCCGGACCCTCGGCTCGCTCGCGGGCCACGCGCTCGCGGGTGTCGCATCAGGGCGATCGGCTGCCGCCGTCGGGTCCTGAACGTCATGCACCGCCTGGACGGTCGGTGATGCCGACCGCCCAGGCGGCGAACCGTGCGTGGCTGCTCGTCAGGCGTCCGCCTGGTCGAGCGTCGTGAACGGCGTGACGTCGGCGAGCTGCGGTCCGAGACCGATGTCGATGAGGCGGACGTCGCCGGCGTAGGCCGAGCCGGGTGGGATGAGGAGCCCGGCCTTCACCGCGCCGAAGGTGACCGTGACCTCCGCCGGCAGGACAGCACCCTCGGGGACGCTTCCCTCGTCGGGGTCGATGCCGCTCGGGACGTCCACGGCGACGACGGTCGGTCCGCCGGAGTTCTGCACGACCGGCAGGACCGCCTCGACGATCGCTTTCGGCGCACCGCGCAGGGTGGGGTTCCGGCTTGCCCCGATCCCGAAGACGGCATCGACGACGATCGCGGCGCCCTTGGCCTCGTCGGCGGTGTCGTCCGGTTCGGCGGGGGAGTTCATGAGGAAGCGGACACCGGCCTCGACCGCCGCGGCGTAGCCCGCCTCGTGGGCGTGGTCACCGGTCCTCGCCACGACGAGGTCGAGCGGGACGTCGTCCGGACCGGTCGTGCCGGCGAGCTCCGCCGCCGCGAAGAGGGCGTCACCGCCGTTGTCGCCTGAGCCGACGAGCAGCAGGATCTTCCAAACCTCGGGTGCCTCGCCCTCGACGCCCGCCGTGCGATCGGCGAGCACCGCCCGCAGTTCTTCGGCGAGGCCGTGGGCGGCTCGCGCCATGAGCGGTTCCCCTGCGTCCAAGAGTGGTGCCTCTGCCGCTCGGACCTGGTCTGCGGTGTAGCCGTTGATCATGGCGCCCACTCTTCCGGCTCGGGTCGACCGCCGCAAGCGGTTGCGGCCTGGGACCAGCATCGAAATCACCTCTGGATCCTGGTGTGCGTCGGGGCTACCATGCCTGCATGTGCCGGAACATCCACACCCTTCACAATTTCGAGCCGGCGGCGACCGACGACGAGGTCGAGGCCGCGGCGCTCCAGTACGTGCGGAAGATCAGCGGGTCGACGAAGCCGTCCCAGGCGAACGCTGAGGCGTTCGATCGAGCGGTCGCGGAGATCGCCCACATCACCCGCCATCTGCTCGAAGACCTCGTGACGACCGCCCCGCCGAAGGATCGCGAGGTCGAGGCGCAGAAGGCGAAGGAGCGTTCGGCGAAGCGGTTTGCCACGGTCTGAGCGCGGCGGGTTGACCGCGACCGCCGGGCTCCGACCGGGTCAGGCGAGTTCGAGTCGGATGTCCGGGTGGCCGGCGAAGACCTCGAGGAGGAGGTCGAAGTAGGTCTTGCCCCGGCCGGCGTCGAGGTCGTCGAGCTGCGCGGCGATCCGGGCCGTGTCGAACGGTGCGCCCCGCTCGAGCTTCTTCTGCAACCAGGCGCGGGTCGCCGTGACGCCGAGTGCGGTGCGGCTCGCGTCATGCTCCGTCCAGACGAAGTGCATGTCGTCGAGATCGCGGAGCGAGCCGATCCCGCCGTAGAGGACGTCGTCGAGGGCGTCGAGGCTCGGGCCGAGATCCCAGTCCTCGTCCTGCATCACCAGCTCGTTCATCACCTCGTAGAACGAGGAGATGTCGTGGATGCGGGAGCCGTCGATGCGGAAGGTGGTCGGCACGGTCCCCGAGCCTAGTGACCGCTCGGTGACGCGTCGAGCGGGTGGAGCTGTGGATAACTGCTGCGGGGTGTGGCCGGTGTTCGTCAGGATGGCGGCATGGGGACAGCGGCGGAGATCATCACGGCGCGCGTGCGTGACCGGGTGCGTGAGGAGTTCGGGGAGCCGGGTCGGCGTGGGGGAGCGGGGAGGATCGCCCGTGAGGAGGTGCGTCGCTACAACGAGCGGGCGTTGAACGACACGACGCCGCTGATCGATGATGAGCACGGGATGACGAGCGAGGTGCTCGCCGCGGTGACGGGGTTCGGTGCGATCCAGCCGTTGCTCGATGATCCGGGTGTCGAGGAGATCTGGATCAACGAGCCGACCAAGGTGTTCGTCGCCCGCGGCGGGGTGTCGGAGCTCACGGACGTGGTCCTCGGCGAGGGTGACGTCCGCGACCTCGTGGAGCGGATGCTTCGCGCCACCGGTCGACGGGTCGACCTCGCGAACCCGTTCGTCGACGCCTCGCTTCCGGACGGCTCGAGGCTGCACGTCGTCATCCCCGACGTCACGCGTCGGCACATGTCCATCAACATCCGGAAGTTCTCTGCGCGGATCCGTGATCTCGGTCAGCTGGTGGCCGCGGGGTCGATCAGCTATCAGGCCGCCGAGTTCCTGCGCGCGAGCATGACCGCGGGGGCGAACCTGCTCGTGTCGGGAGCGACGCAGGCCGGCAAAACCACGATGCTCGGCGCCCTCATCGCCTCATTGGACCCAGCCCTCCGCATCGTCACCGTCGAGGAGACCTTTGAGCTCGCGCCGGGCAACCGCGACGTCGTCGCGATGCAATGCCGACAGGCCAGCCTCGAGGGCACGGGAGAGATCACCCTCCGGCGGCTCATCAAGGAGGCGCTCCGGATGCGGCCGGACCGCATCGTCGTCGGTGAGGTCCGGGAGGCGGAGAGCCTCGACCTTCTGATCGCCCTCAACAGCGGGTTGCCCGGGCTCTGCAGTATCCACGCGAACTCCGCGCGCGACGCGATCGGCAAGCTCTGCACGCTGCCACTGCTGGCGGGGCGGAACATCGACTCGGGGTTCGTGCGCCCGGCCGTCGCATCCTGTGTCGACCTCGTCGTGCACTGCGAGCTCGACCGCTCCGGACGCCGGCGGGTGGCGGAGATCATCGCGGTCGGCGGGAGCGGGGAGTCCCACATGATCGAGGCCTCCACGCTCTTCGAGCAGCGCGACGGAGAGCTCCGCGCGACCGGTCGCTTCCCGCTGAACGACGCCAAGTACCGTGCGGCCGGGATCTCGCTCGCATCGATCCTCGCCGTCGGCGAGCGATGAGTCTCGTCGTCGGAGCGGTCCTCGCCGCAGGCCTCCTCCTCACCGTCGCACCCTGGTGGTGGCCGGACCCTGAGCCGCTACGCGACACCCTGGAGCGGTGGAGGCCGGTCGCTGCGCTCCGCGAACTCCTGATCCTGGCCGGTCTGCCCGGTCGGTACTGGGCGGCCGCCATCGTGGTCTCCGTCCTCGCCGGTCTCGTCTCCGGCGCAGTGGTCCAGGCGCTCTGCCGGGTCCTGCCGTTGAGCGCCGTCGTCGCCGTCGCCGGACTCGTCGCCCCGGTGATCGTGCTCCGAGCCCGCGCCACCTCTCGACGTCGCCTGCAGCGGGGACTGTGGCCGGATGTCGTGGACCACCTGTTGTCCGCGATCCGGTCAGGGCTCTCGCTCCCGGATGCGGTGGCTGCGCTCGACACCGTTGGACCCGCACCGCTCCGCCCGGCGTTCGCCGCGTTCAGCGCCGACTACCGGGCTGCCGGCCGCTTCGCCGACGGCATCGACGACCTGAAGACCGCGCTCGCCGACCCGGTCGCCGACCGCATCCTCGAGACGGTGCGCATGGCCCGCGACGTGGGCGGCACGGAACTGCCGGCGGTGCTCCGAGCGCTGTCCGCGGGGTTGCGTGAGGAGTCGGCCATCCGAGCCGAGGCCGAGGCGCGACAGTCCTGGGTGGTGAACGCCGCCAGGCTGGGCGTCGCAGCACCATGGGCGATCCTCCTGCTCCTGTCGTCCCGGCCGGAAGCCTCGGCCGCCTACAACTCCCGGGAAGGAGCGGTCCTGATCATCGCCGGCGTCGTGGTCTCCGCGCTCGCCTACCAGGCGATGCTCCGCGTCGGACGCCTCCAGCCCGAACGACGGTGGTTCCGGTGAGTGCCGACGGAGCGTGGGCGCTCAGCCTCGGAGCGCTGCTCGGGGTCGGCCTCTGGGCGCTCGCGATGCTCCTGCCGGCACTCGGACGACCGCGGCTCGCGGACCGCATCGCCCCCTACGTCGCCGACCTCTCCAGCGACGCCCGGTCACAAGCCGCGCGCCGCTCGACCGACCCGCTACCGGTCCTCGGGACCCTGCTGGTCCCGGTCCTCCGCGCCGTTCGATGGTCGCTCGGCCTGGTCGGCGCCGATCAGCAACTCGTCATCCGTCGATTGGGTCAAGCCGGGGGCCCGACGCTCGAGCGGTACCGACTGCTGCAACTCCTCTGGGGGCTCGGCGGTTTCGCGGTCGCGGCGGCGCTCGCCGTGTTCTCCTTCAGCAACGGTCGGCTCCCACTCCCGTTCGCAGCACCGCTTCCCGCGGTCGGGGCGGTGGCCGGGATCGTCCTCCGCGACCAGCTGCTGGCGCTCGCCGCCAGTCGCCGCCTCG
The DNA here is from genome assembly GCF_015351205.1 of Plantibacter sp. VKM Ac-2885. Lineage (NCBI taxonomy): Bacteria > Bacillati > Actinomycetota > Actinomycetes > Micrococcales > Microbacteriaceae > Plantibacter > Plantibacter sp. VKM Ac-2885. The sequence continues at coordinate 1,823,245 of NZ_JADKSK010000001.1, forward strand.
CGCGGATCGAGGAGGAGCTGCCGACGGTGCTCGAGTTCCTCAGTCTGAGTCTCGCGGCGGGCGAGGCGATCACGGATGCCATGGACCGCGTGGCGCGCATCGGGTCCAGCGGGGAGCTCGGTAGGGAGTTCCGCCGGGTGATGGCGGACGTCTCCACCGGTATCCCGTTCGCCACCGCACTCCGGCAGTTCGAAGCACGACTCGCGATGCCGATGCTGTCGCGATGCGTCGACCAGATCCTCGGTGCGCTCGAACGCGGCACACCGGTCGCAGCCGTGCTCCTCGATCACGCACACGACGGACGCGACACCGCCAAACGCCGTCTCCTCGAATCCGCCGGGAAGAAGGAGGTCGCGATGCTCGTGCCCCTCGTCTTCCTCATCCTGCCCCTGTCCATCATCATCGCCGTCTTCCCCGGAGTCTTCGTGCTCCGGACCGGCTTCTGACGAAAGGTTCCACATGTCCTCCCCCTCCTTCCTCGACCGCACGCTCCACCGGAGTCGTTCCCTCGTCGCCGAGGAGCGCGGCGACGTCCCCGGCTGGGTCCTCATCACCCTCATGACGGCCGGGCTCGTCCTCCTCATCTGGGGTGTCGCCGGCCCGGCGCTCACGCAGGTGTTCGAACAGGCCATCGACCGTGTCTCCGGCATCTGAGCCCGGGATCGGCGGATGGCGGACGCGACTCCTGCGCGGCGAGGACGGATCAGCCGTCGCCGAGTTCGTGTTCGTCGGAGCGATCCTCACCGTCCTGATGATGTCCGTGGTCCAGCTCGCGCTCGCCTTGCACGTCCGGAACACGCTCATCGACGCGGCGGCGGAGGGAGCCCGGTTCGGCGCACTGGCCGACACCGAGCTGCTCGACGGCGCCGACCGGGCACGCCAGCTCATCGCCGTCGCCGTGGGGGAGGGCTACACGGGTGACGTCAGCGCCACGCTGGCCGATCATCGCGGAGCAAGCGTCGTCACCGTGACCGTCCGCGCACCGCTTCCGGTCGTGGGCTTGATCGGACTGCCCGGCGTCTTGGAGGTGGAGGGTCATGCGGTCCTCGAGACACTCGAGTGATGAGCTGCGTCACCGACCGACCGCACTGGACGACGACGGATCGGCCTCCCTCGAGTTCATCACCGTCGGTCTGGTCCTCCTCGTGCCGATCGTCTATCTCATCGTCGCGCTCGCCGAGGTGCAGGCCGCAGTGCTCGCGGCTGGCGGGGCTGCGGCGCAGGCGGCGAAACTCTACGCTCGGGCCGACGACGACGCCAGGGGTCGCGACCGCGTCGAGGACGCGCTCGCACTCGCGCTCGACGACTTCGGGCTCGACCGGTCCCAGGCATCCGTCACGCTCGACTGTGCGCCCGCCGGTCTCCCGTGCGGGCAGCGCGGCGGTGCCGTCACGGTCACCGTCGACATCCTCGTCGTCCTGCCGTTGATGCCCGAGATCGTCGGCGTCCAGGCCGCGGTCCCCGTGACCGGCGCCGCGACGGCACCGATCTCCCGGTTCGACTCCCGGTTCAGCGAGGCGGGATGAGGGCGCCGGAAGGACGACGGCGTCCGGACGTCGGTCAGGAGGACGGGTCCACCATGCTCCTGACCATCGGATTCGCCGTGGTGGCGCTCGCCGTGGTCCTCGTCGGGAGCGCTGCCACATCCCTATACGTGGAGCACAAGCGGCTCCTCGACCTCGCCGACCGCCTGGCCGCGACCGCCGCGGAGTCCTTCTCCATCGACGACGTCACGATCCAGCCCGACGGAACCTTCCGACCTGTCCTCGATGACGACTCGGTCCGTTCGAGTGCACGCGACGACCTCGCCACCGGTGGTGCGGGTGCGCTCACCGGAGTCGAGATCGTCGCGGCGCGGACGCCCGACGGCCGGAGCGCGGAGGTCTCGCTGGCGTCGGACTGGCGGCCGCCGATGCTGACGCTGTTCGTCCCGCAGGGCCTCCGGATCGAGGCGACCGCGAGTGCGCGCAGTGTCTTCTGGTGAGGGCGGACGGACCTGCCGACGATCAGGGGAACGGGCGCGTGCCGCGATCGATGAAGCGGGGGATGAACCGGAAGAGGAGGAACGCGCCGATGAGCCCGACACCGCCGATGGTGCCGGCGGCGAGGGAGATCGACGCAGCCGCGGTGATCCCGGACATCGCCAGTGGAGCGGCGGCGGTGCCCGCGTCGCCCAGGAAGCGATAGGCGCCGAGGAACGGCGCGGGACGGTCCGGTGGCGCGAGGTCGGAGCCGAGGGTCATGAGGATGCCGCTACCGAGCCCGTTGGACAGTGCCAGCACGAGCGCGACGGCGATGAACCAGACCCGTGCCTCATCGAGGTCGTGCGTGAAGGCCAGGACGATGAACCCGGAGCCCAGCCCGATCATCGAGGGGACGGCGGTCCAGATCCGCCCCCAGCGGTCCATCACCTGACCGCTGGCGTAGAAGAGGGCGAACTCCACCGCGCCGACGACGCCGATGATGAGCGCCGTGTCCGTCTCCGAGACGCCGATGCTCACGGCCCACAGTGGGAGTAGCACCGCGCGGCACGAGCGCAGGGCGCCGACGAGTGCGGCGGTGGTGCCCATCCGGGTGAGGACGGCGCCGTGCGCGCGGATCGACGCGATGAGGCCGCTCGATTCCTCGGACGCGAGCTCCTCACCCTCGGTCCGCTCCTCGCCGTCGGCGGTGCGCGTCGACGGCGGCCGCCCGAACATCTCCGCCGGGTCGGGGAGGACGAGCAGGGTGACCGCGGAGCCGGCGCAGCAGATGACCATCACCCAGAACGCCGCCTGCGACGTCCCGGTGAGGTGGATGACGCCTGCGGCCAGGAACGGGCCGATGAACGTGCCGGCGCGGAAGACACCGCCGAGGGAGGAGAGCGCCCTCGCCCGGTACCGCATCGGCACGTACGTCGTCATGAACGCGTGCCGGGCCAGACCGAACACGGCGGTCGCGAGCCCGATGCAGAAGATGCCCACGGCGAGGACGAACGGGTTGGGGGAGATGGCAGCCGTCGCGACCCCGACGACCGCGAGCAGCGCCGCCCACATCATCGCGAAGCGTTCGCCGATCCGACTGACGATCCACCCGGACGGGACGTCGCCGACGAGTTCGCCGAGCATGATGAGCGAGGAGATGACGCCTGCGACGGCGAGCGTCGCCCCCAGGTTCCCGGCGACGGCCGGGATGATCGGGATGATGGCGCCTTCACCGATCGAGAACAACAGTGTGGGGAGGAAGACCGAGACGGCCACGGAGCGCAGCTGGAACGGGCGTTCGTCGGAAGTCATCCCCTCGATCGTACGCCCGCGGCCCTGCGCGGTAGGCTGAAGCCAAATGTTTGACTTGGACCTCTCCACACAGATCAGTACCCTCCGCTCGACCTTCGACGACATCCGCACCGTCGTCGACGTCGACCGTCTCGAAGCCGAGATCGCGACGCTGAGCGAGCAGGCGGGTGCCCAGGATCTCTGGGACGACACGACGAACGCGCAGAAGGTGACGAGCGCCCTCAGCCACCGTCAGTCCGAGCTCGCCCGCATCACCAGCATCGCGAACCGGCTCGACGACCTCGAGGTGCTCATCGAACTCGCGACCGACGCCCAGGACGAGGAGTCGGCCGAAGAGGCCCGCCAGGAGCTCATCAGCCTCCAGAAGGTGCTCGGCGACCTCGAGGTGCAGACGCTGCTGAGCGGCGAGTACGACCCGCGCCCCGCCGTCGTCACCATCCGCGCGGGCGCCGGTGGTGTGGACGCCGCCGACTTCGCCGACATGCTGTTCCGTATGTACCTGCGGTGGGCCGAGCAGCACAAGTACCCGGTCACCGTCATGGACACGAGCTACGCGGAGGAGGCCGGCATCAAGTCGGCCACCTTCGAGGTCGACGCACCGTACGCCTTCGGCACGTTGAGCGTCGAGGCGGGCACGCACCGCCTGGTGCGCATGAGCCCCTTCGGTGCCGCCGGCAAGCGACAGACGAGCTTCGCCGCCGTCGAGGTCATACCGCTCATGGAGGAGACGGAGATCGTCGAGATCCCCGAGTCGGACATCCGTGTCGACGTCTTCCGGTCCAGCGGCCCTGGCGGCCAGTCGGTCAACACGACCGACTCCGCCGTTCGCATCACCCACCTGCCGACCGGCACGGTCGTCTCGATGCAGAACGAGAAGAGCCAGATCCAGAACCGCGCCGCGGCGATGCGGGTGCTCCAGTCACGGCTCCTCCTGATTCAGAAGGAGCAGGAGGCCGCGACGAAGAAGGAGCTGGCCGGCACCATCACGGCGAGCTGGGGCGATCAGATGCGCTCCTACGTGCTCGCGCCGTACCAGATGGTCAAGGACCTGCGGACGGAGCACGAGCAGGGGAACCCCGCAGCGGTGTTCGACGGCGATCTCGACGGGTTCATCGCCGCGGGCATCCGCTGGCGGTCGATGTCGAAGCCGGAGTAGCGCAGCGCGGCATAGTGTTCGCCCAGCCCTCGTACAGGGTACGGATCGCGGGCGTGTCCTGCCCGTAATCGGCAGGTCGCTCCTTAAGCTCAAGGAGCCATGATTCGGTTTGATCACATCTCCAAGAAGTATCCGGGAACCTCGCGTCCCGCGCTCAACGACGTCGATTTCGAGATCCTCCGGGGAGAGTTCATCTTCCTCGTCGGTGCCTCGGGGTCGGGGAAGTCGAGCTGCCTCCGCCTGATGCTCAAGGAGGACAAGCCGAGCAAGGGCAAGATCCATGTGCTCGGCCACGACCTCGGTTCCATCTCGAACCGCAAGGTGCCGTACTTCCGGCGCAGCCTCGGGGTCGTGTTCCAGGACTTCCGACTGCTGCCGAGCAAGACGGTCTACCAGAACGTCGCCTTCACCCTCCAGGTGATCGGCAAGTCGCGCGGATTCGTCCAGGAGGCCGTCCCCGACGTCCTCAAGATGGTCGGACTCGACGGCAAGGCGCAGCGCCTGCCGCACGAGCTGTCCGGTGGTGAGCAGCAGCGCGTCGCCATCGCCCGCGCGATCGTCAACAAGCCGCAGATCCTGCTCGCCGACGAACCGACCGGTAACCTCGACCCCGCCACCAGCGCCGGCATCATGCAGTTGCTGGAGCGCATCAACGCCGGTGGGACGACGGTCGTCATGGCCACGCACGAGGCCGGCTTCGTCGATCAGATGCAGCGCCGGGTGATCGAGCTGCAGGACGGTCAGATCGTCCGTGACGAACGCCACGGTGGATACGGCACGACCGCGGCCATCCCGGGTCTCGTCAGAGGATCCTCCAAGGCTGCCGCCCCGTCGGCGCAGACGACCCCCGCAACGGCCTCGACCCCGGTCGCACCCGCCGTCGAGACCTCCTCGGTTCCGGTGACGACCACGACCTCATCCGTCGCTGCCAGCTCCGAGCCCACGACGAGTGCCGTGGCCGCAGCTGCGGTCGCCGCCACCGCCGCCACGCCGACCGCTCCAGCCGCACCGACCGCGCCCGCCGCGGTCTCGCGCGAGACCACGCCGCAGGCCGACACCGACGAGGTCGTCACCCGGGTGTCCGGCTCGACGCCGATCCAGGAATCGGCCGCAGCGCCCGTCACCGAGGCTGAAACCCCGGCGACGCGAACCGAGGAGTCGACACCGAAAGCGCCCGAGGCCGAGCCGTCGACGCCGGAAGCGGAGCCCGCCGTCCCGCCGGCGGCTGCGGTCCCGGAGGTCGCGCCTCCGCAACGCCTGAGCAACGCCACGGGCCCCATCGGGCTCCCGGCACGCAACGAGATCGACCCCATCGAGGTCGAACACCTGTCGCTCGCCGAGCGACTCGGCCTGCGTGCCGCGGCGCGCGGCACTGAAGACGGAGAGCAGAACGTGGGGCCGACCAAGTGAGACTCGCACTGATCTGGTCCGAGGTCTGGAACGGCCTGCGTCGCAACGTCTCGATGGTCGTCTCCGTCGTGCTCGTGACGTTCATCTCGCTCACCTTCGTCGGTACGGCCGTCCTGCTGCAGATGCAGATCGGCCAGATGAAGAACTACTGGTACGACCGCGCACAGGTCGCGATCTACCTCTGCACCGCCGACAGCGCGGGCGACACCTGCGCCGCCGGCGCCGCGACCGAAGAGCAGCGCGCCGCCGTCCAGAGTGCGCTGGAGTCGTCGACCCTCGCACCCTTCGTGGACAAGTTCTACTTCGAGGACCAGGCGCAGGCGTTCACGAACTTCCAAGAGCAGTTCAAGGGCAACGACATCGCACAGTTCGTCACGGCGGACCAGCTGCCCGAGACCTTCTGGGTGAACATGAAGGACGCCTCGCAGTCCGACGTGCTCGTCGAGGCGTTCTCCGGCGTCGCGGGCGTGGAGCAGGTGACGGATCAACGCCAGTACCTCGACCAGATCTTCTCGGTCCTGAACATCGCCAGTTACACGGCGATCGGGATCGCGGCACTCATGCTGGTCGCCGCAGCCCTGCTGATCGCGACGACCATCCGATTGTCGGCGTACTCGAGACGCCGGGAACTCGGAATCATGCGATTGGTCGGTGCATCGAACCGGTTCATCCAGACACCGTTCATCCTCGAGGGTGTGTTCGCCGCGCTCATCGGCTCCATCCTCGCGGCCGGGGCGGTGATCACCATCGTCCAGGTGTTCGTCCAGGGATACCTGGCGGACCGCATGCGGTACGTCAACTTCGTCGATCTCGGTGACGCCTTCGTGGTTCTCCCGATCCTGCTGCTCGTCGGCGTGCTGTTGGCGGCGATCTCGGCCAACTTCGCGATCTCGCGGTACCTCAAGGTCTAACGGGGAGGCAGTGCGGCCGCCGCACCGCTCGCTCTGCGTTAGACTGACAGGCTGCCGCGATCGCGGCCGGTCCGTTCCGATGGATCCGAACCAGAACGTCAGGAGTACACCGTGCCGAGGGAACGGGGCGAGAACGTCGTGGCCACGAACCGCAAGGCCCGCCACGACTACACGATCGAGGACACCTACGAGGCCGGCATGGTCTTGACGGGTACCGAGGTGAAGTCGCTGCGAGCCGGGCGGGCGTCGCTCGTCGACGGGTACGCCTTCATCGACCGCCGTGAGGCGTGGCTCGACGCGGTGCACATCCCCGAGTACGGTCAGGGCACGTGGACGAACCACCCGCCACGGCGCAAGCGCAAGCTGCTGCTGCACCGCGAGCAGATCGACAAGATCGCCCACAAGATCGCCCCGGGTGGCTTCACCCTCGTGCCGTTGAAGATCTACTTCAAGGACGGCAAGGCCAAGGTGGAGATCGCCGTGGCGAAGGGTAAGAAGGAATACGACAAGCGGCATGCCCTCCGCGAGAAGCAGGACACCCGTGAGGCCGCGCGTGCGATGGCCACCAGGAACCGGCTCGGCGAATAGGTGACAGGTGCCCCTGGGGCGCGGTAGACTTGCAAGCTGCACCGCAAGGTGCTCGTTCACCGTTCGCGGTGGATTGACAACTCGACAGCGTGTGACAACGACCCTCTTCGCCTCGTTCTCCGAGGCGCTGAGTCCATGGGGATGATCGGTTTCGACATTGCCTGCGAAACTGCGAGAAGCGGGTCGAGGATGCAGGGTTATCTCGTTAACGATCTCTGCAAAACAACAAGTGCCAACTCTAAGCGCACTGACTTCGCCCTCGCTGCTTAAGCGAGCCCGATAGTCCGTCAGACCGAGCGTGTCCCCGTCTCGGATCCTGGCGTCATCTAGGGGACTTGCTGGATGACGGAGCCGCGACGTCATCCGGGACTTTTCTTCGGCTGGGCCCGTCGACCAAGATGCCCTTGTCAATGGTCGGGGCCGAGTAGAACATTTTAAGGGATACGCCCGTAGAAGGCGCAGAATCACAGCAGTGGACGGGGGTTCAATTCCCCCCATCTCCACTCCGGACGTTGTCACACGCTGCCGAGTCGACGACAGGCCCCCGCTTCGGCGGGGGCCTGTCGTCGTTCCTGGGGTCGGAGGGGTACCGACGGGCTGCTAACCTGGGAGTCCAGAGGCCGCCACCACCCGGGAGACCTGCATGGCGACAATCCTGCTAGTTTTTGCTGCGATCGCCGTCGCCACGCCCACACTCACTCGAGTGCTGTCGACGAAGGTCTTCTACGTCATCGCGTGTATGCCCGCGGCGGCATTCGTCTGGACGCTCTTCCAAACGGGCACGGTCACGTCCGGCGGTACGGTCGTCGAGACGATCGAGTGGATCCCGCAGCTGAGCATCGCGCTCTCGTTCCGGATGGACACGCTCGCCTGGCTGCTGTCCCTCGTGGTCACCGGCGTCGGTGCCCTCGTGCTGCTCTACTGCGGCCGCTACTTCTCGTCGACCGAGCCCGGCCTCGGTCGCTTCGCCGCGCTCCTCTTCGCCTTCGCCGGCACGATGTTCGGCCTGGTGACCGCCGACGACATCATCGTCATGTTCATGTTCTGGGAGATCACGAGTGTGCTCTCCTACCTGCTGATCGGGCACTACACCGATCGCAAGGAGAGTCGCGGTGCCGCGCTGCAGGCGCTCCTCGTGACGACCTTCGGCGGGCTCGTCATGCTCGTGGGCGTCATCATGATCTCCGTGCAGGCGCAGAGCACTTCGCTCGCCTCGATCGTCGAGCAGGGTCTGACCGGCCCCGCGACCACCGTCGCCATCCTCCTCATCCTCGTCGGCGCGATCTCGAAGTCGGCGCTCGTGCCGTTCCACTTCTGGCTGCCGGCCGCGATGGCCGCACCGACGCCCGTGAGCGCATACCTGCACGCTGCGGCGATGGTGAAGGCGGGGATCTACCTCGTCGCGAGACTCGCTCCCGGTTACGCCGACACCCCGGGTTGGGACGCGATGCTCGTCGGTCTGGGCGTCCTCACCATGGTCGCCGGGGCCTGGCGGTCGCTGCGTCAGTACGACCTCAAGCTGGTCCTGGCCTACGGGACGGTGAGCCAACTCGGGTTCCTGATGGTCATCTCGGGGTACGGCACCCGTGATTCGGCCCTGGCCGCCGTCGCGCTCCTGCTCGCCCACGCCATCTACAAGGCGGCACTCTTCCTCGTCGTCGGCATCATCGACCACCGTGCTGGGACGCGTGACTGGCGGCACCTCTCCGGTCTCGGGCGTCAGACGCCGGTGCTCGCCGTCATCGCGGCGATCGCGGTCGCGTCGATGGCCGGTATCCCACCGCTCTTCGGGTTCGTCGCGAAGGAGGCCGTCTTCACCTCACTGCTGGAGGGCGCGCTCGAGGGCGACGTGTGGGGTTGGGTCGCGATCATCGGCACTGCCGTCGGGTCCGTGTTGACCGTCGCGTACAGCGCCCGGTTCCTCTGGGGCGCCTTCGGAGACCGACGCGGCGCCGCGCCGACCGAACTGCATGCCGAATCCGGAACGATCATGATCGCGCCGGGCATCCTCGCCGTCGCGACCATCGCTCTCGGCTTCGCGACGAAGCCCATCGACGCGGTGCTCGCGCCGTACGCGGACTCCGTGGGGGAGGGCGACTACCACCTCGCGCTCTGGCACGGCCTCGAGCCGGCGCTCGGCATCTCGGCCGTCGTGGTGCTGCTCGGTCTGCTGCTCTTCCGCTGGAGGCTCCCGGTCGCGCGTCTGCAGGACCGCCTGCCACCCCTCATCGACTCCTCGAAGGGCTACTGGGCGGCGACCCAGGGCATCGACCGGCTCTCCGCGAAGGTCACCCTGTTCGCCCAGCGCGGCGGGCTCGTCCAGTACCTGTCCACCATCCTCGTGGTCTTCGTCCTGACCCTCGGCACGATCGCCCTCCTCGGGCGTGCCTGGCCGAGCGAGATCCGGCTGTGGGACTATCCCGCCCAGGTGGCCATCGCCTTCATCATGGCGACCGCGGCGATCGCGGCCGCCCGGGCGAAGCAGCGCATGGCCGCCGTGCTGCTCGTCGGCGTCACCGGTTTCGGGCTCGTGGCGCTGTTCGCCCTGCACGGCGCTCCCGACCTCGCGCTGACCCAGGCCCTCGTCGAGACGATCACGATCGTGGTGTTCGTCCTCGTGCTCCGCCGACTCCCGGCCAAGATCGCCCAGCGCAACGCCCCGGTCCACCGCGTCCGTCGGGTCGTCATCGGGACGCTGACCGGCCTGGTCATGGGGCTCATCGGGGTCATCGCCCTGGGCGCGCGACAGGCCGAGAGCATCGCGACCGAGCTGCCCCGGCTCGCCGTCGAGGAGGGCCACGGCAAGAACATCGTCAACGTGATGCTCGTCGACATCCGAGCCTGGGACACCATGGGGGAGATCTCCGTGCTCGTCGTGGTGGCCACCGGTATCGCGAGCCTGCTCTTCGTCTCACAGCGGGGCGCCGAGGTCCCGCGCCTCAGCGGTGCGCGGCGCCGACGTATCCCGGGCCTCCGATCCCAGGTCGTGTCCGACCCCCACCTCGCGGACAGCGAGATGGAGGCGCCTCGCGATGCGGTGGGGCGGCACTCATGGCTCATCGGTGGCCGGGCGATCGCCGAGGCGAACCGTTCGATCCTCCTCGAGGTCCTCGTGCGGCTCCTCTTCCACCCGGCGATCGTCGTCTCCGTCTTCCTGCTCTTCGTCGGCCACAACGAGCCGGGCGGCGGCTTCGCCGGTGGTCTGCTCGCCGGCCTCGCGCTCGTGATGCGGTATCTCGCCGGCGGACGCTACGAGCTCGGCGAAGCCGTGCCGATCGACGCGGGCAAGGTGCTCGGCGTCGGGCTGCTGCTCGCGGTGGGGACGGCCGTCGGTTCCCTGTTCTTCGGCGGCGAGGCGCTCCAGTCCGCGTACTTCTCGGCCGACGTCCCGATCCTCGGACACCTCTCGTTCGGCACGTCCAGCATCTTCGACATCGGCGTCTACCTCGTCGTCGTCGGACTGGCGCTCGACATCCTGCGCAGTCTCGGGGCCGAAGTCGACCGTCAACAGGAGGAAGCCGACATCGACGAGCAGAGTACGGACGAGTTCTCGGCGAGTGAGGCCGAACGATGAGCGCCTCTCTGACCCTCGTCGTCCTGATGGCCGTCATGTACGGCACCGGGGTGTACGTCATGCTAGAGCGGAGCCTCACCAGGTTCCTCATCGGGTTCGTGCTCGTCGGCAACGCGACGAACCTGCTCATCCTGATCATGAGCGGCCCGAGCGGCACCGCACCGCTCGTCACGGGCACCGCCTCCGACGACCGCATGGTCGACCCGGTGCCGCAGGTGCTCATGCTCACGGCCATCGTCATCAACTTCGGCGTGACCGCCTTCATCCTGGCGCTCATCTACCGGACCTGGTGGTTGGCACAACTCGGCGACGAGGGCGACACCCTCAGCGACGAGCACGCCGACGACACGGAGGCGGCGACCGAGGCGGTCTTCAACCAGGTCGACCTGGACGACGAGGCCATCCAACGGGTCCTCGACGAGAGCAACGAGCACGGCGACGATCGCAAGACGACCAGGAAGGGGGCAGGCGAATGAACGCACTCGTCCCGCTCGTGGTCATGATCCCGCTGATCGGCTCGGCGATCGCGCTCATGTTCCGCAACCGCCGCAAGACGCAGGTGGCGATCAGCGTCATCGCGCTCACCGCGGTGACCGTGATCAGTGCGATCCTGCTCGCGGCCGTCGACCAGAGCGGCACGATCGTCGTCGAGCTGGGCGGCTGGTCCCCGCCGTGGGGGATCGTGCTCGTCGTCGACCGACTGTCGGCGATCATGCTGCTCGTCGCCGCCCTGATGCTGCTGGGCGTCCTCATCTTCGCCATCGGTCAGGGCATCGTCGACGGCGACCGGGAGACGCCGGTGTCGATCTTCCACCCGACCTACCTGGTCCTGGCGGCCGGGCTGTTCGACGCCTTCGTCGCGGGCGACCTCTTCAACATGTACGTCGGCTTCGAGATGCTCCTCGCCTCCAGTTACGTCCTCCTCACCCTGGGCGGCACGGGAGCGCGGATCCGCGCCGGTGTCACGTACATCGTCATCAGCCTCATGTCGTCGCTGCTCTTCGTCGCCGCGATCGCCCTCATCTACGGCGCGACGGGCACGGTGACGATCGCCCTCGTGGCGGACCGCGTGCGCGACCTGCCGATGGAGGTGCAGGCGATCCTCTGCGCCGCACTGCTGCTCGGCTTCGCGGTGAAGGCTGCGGTGTTCCCGCTGTCGTTCTGGCTGCCCGACTCCTACCCGACCGCGCCGGCGCCGGTCACGGCGGTGTTCGCGGGCCTGCTGACGAAAGTGGGTGTGTACGCGATCATCCGGACCGACACGCTCATCTTCAAGGACGTGCCGCTGGCGACACCGTTGATGGTCATCGCGTTCCTGACCCTGCTCATCGGCATCTTCGGCGCGGTCGCCCAGGCCGACATCAAACGATTGTTGTCGTTCACCCTCGTGAGTCACATCGGCTACATGATCTTCGGCATCGCCGTCGGCGGGGTCGCCGGGACCGCCGCGACGATCTACTACATCGTCCACCACATCGTCGTCCAGACCACGCTGTTCCTCACCACCGGTCTCGTCGAGAGGATCGGTGGAACGACGTCCATCTCCCGGCTCGGCGGCATCCTGAAGGCCTCCCCGATCGTCGGCGTGCTGTTCTTCATCGGAGCGATGAACCTCGGCGGCATCCCGCCGTTCTCGGGCTTCCTCGGCAAGATCGGGCTGTTCCAGGCGGGTGTCGCCCTGGGCGACCCGCTGTCGTACATCCTCATCGCCGCCGGAGCCGCGACTTCGCTCCTGACGCTGTACGCCCTGGCGCGCGTGTGGAACATGGGCTTCTGGCGTGGGAAGGACGAGGTCGCCGGATACTCGTCGCCGTTGCTCGACCAGCTCGCGGAGAGCCCCGAGGACTCGGGCTCGGTCGACACCAAGACCATCTCGCGCCCGATGATCGGTGCCACGACCGGCATGGTCGCGTTGACCCTCGCCCTCACGGTCTTCGCGGGGCCCCTCTTCGGATTGGCCACGCGCGCGGCGGAGAACATCGAGGACCCGGACAACTACATCACCGCGGTCTTCCCCGACGGAACGGAGCACCTGAAGTAATGCAACCGTCACGTCGTCGCGCACTGTTCAGCCAGGCCCTCCTCCTGGCCGGACTCATCCTGCTCTGGTGTCTCCTCTGGGGGATGTTCGACCTGCTCACGCTCGTGACCGGTCTCGGGGTCGCGTTGCTGGTGTCGTTCCTGTTCTACCTGCCGGCCGTCGAGCTGAGCGGCCGCATCAACCTCTGGCGGACCGCGATCTTCCTGGGCAAGCTCCTCATCGACATCGTGCGGGCGAGTGCGGAGATCGCGTGGCTCGTCCTCAAGCCGAGGTTCCGGTCCAGTAACGCGGTGATCGCGGTCCGTCTGCGGACGACCTCCGACCTCATCATGAGCTGGACGGCCGAGGCGGTCTCGATCGTCCCCGGCTCGATCGTGGTCGACCTCGACCGCACGGCCTCGACGCTCTACCTGCACGCGCTCAACGTGCATGACGACGCCGACATCGACGCGGTCGTCGCCGAGGTCCTCGGAACGGAGCGACGGCTCATCCTCGCGATCGGTTCCCGCGCCGAGGCGGACGCCCTCCGCCACGACCATGACCACGTCTCGATCGGAAGGGGGCAGTGATGCTCGTCGTGATCATCATCGTCTCCGTGCTGTTCGGTGCCGCAGCCCTCGCAGCGGTCTACCGGATCATCCGCGGGCCGAGCCTCCTCGACCGCGTGATCGCCTCCGACGTGCTCGTCGCCACCGTCATGTGTGCGATCGGGGCCGAGATGGCGATCAACCGTCACACGGACGGCCTGCCGGTCCTCCTGGCGCTCGCGATGTTCGCGATCGTCGGCTCGGTCAGCGTCGCCCGCTTCATGTCGAAGCAGGACGACGCATGACCGGCGAGCTGATCCGCGACATCGTCACCGGGGCCCTCGTGCTCGTCGGGGCGATCATGTGCTTCGCCGCCGGCGTCGGCCTGCTGCGCTTCCCCGATGTGCTGTCCCGCCTGCACGCGGCGACCAAGCCGCAGATCCTCGGGCTCATCGCGATCATGGCGGACGTCGCCGTCTCGAGCCCGACGGTCGGGACCATCACCATCGCGATCGCGATCATCGTGTTCCAGAGCCTCACCGCGCCGATCTCCGCGCACATGGTCGCTCGGGCGGCCTACCGCAGCGGCAACTTCGACGAGGCCGTCCTCGTCCGCGACGAGCTCGCGGGACGCGAAGAACTCGGCGAGGAACGACATCCCGGCCACACGCCCGAATAGCGGCAGAATGTCCCCATGGGAATGCTCATCTACGGGTCCGGCGACGAGTACGAGATCGAAGACCGCGCGCTCGCGCACCTGAAGGCCGTCATCGGGGCGAAGCTGCGCCGCCAGGAGAGCTTCTTCCTCAGCTGGGCGAACGATCCCGAGCACGGTTCCGGACGACGCTCGCTGTGGTTGTCCCCGAGTATCCCGCTGCAGTTCCGCTTCTTCGGGAGCCGCCCGCCGGAACTCAACCGTGCGTGGCTCGAGGTCCTCTCGGATTCATCCCACACCCCGCGAGGGCTGCAGCTCATCCCGGAGTCCGATGTCGAGGGGTACCTCGCGGGGAACGGAGCGCCGCGCGACGCGGGCACCGAGTCTCACGACCAGGATCACGGCTAGGACGGGTCGTCCGTCCCCACGAGCAGGACGCGCAGCGCTGTCTCCGGTGAGCCGCGACCGTCCGGAGGGATCGTCTCGCCGTGCGTATAGCGATCGACGACCCGCGGGTCGACGTAGCTGGACTTCGCGATCGCCGGGGTGTTGCCGAGGACCGCTGCTGCGTCACGCATGGCCTGTGCGAGAGCCTTCGAGCGTGCCGTCTTGCTCTGCACGGGTCCGGCCTTCGCCAGGCTCTCCGCGGCCGCCACGGTGCCGTGCAGCGTCCGGAAGTCCTTCGCGGTGAACTCACCGTTCGTCTGCGCCCGGACGTAGTCGTTGATCTGGCTCGCCTGGAGGTGGCGCCACCGCTTCCCGTCCTTCCAGGCCAGGAGGCGGGCGTGCGGTCCACGGCGCTTCAAGGAGCGGATGAGTGAGGCCAGGTCGGCGTCGACGATGTCGGACTCCCAGGGCTGTCCGCTCTTCGCCGGGAACTTCAGCGCGACGGTGTCGCCGCTCACGCGAGCGTGCGCACCCTCGAGGGTCGACAGTCCGTGACTGCCGTTGGCCTCCGCATATTGCTCACCGCCGACGCGCAGGGAGCCGGTGTCGAGCATGCGGAACGCGCCGGCTGACACCCGTGCGAGCGGGTAGCCCTCGAGCCGGAGGTCCCGCGTGACCCGACCTCGCGCGGCGGGGAGTGCCTCGGCGAGGGCCAGGGCGCGGTCGAACTTGCTCCGGTCCTGACGCTCGCGCCAGGACGGGTGGTAGAGGTACTGCCGTCGCCCGGCCGCATCGATCCCGGTCGCCTGGATGTGCCCGTTCGCGTAGGGGGTGATCCAGACCTCGTTCCATGCGGGAGGGACCACCAGGCCGTCGATCCGGGCTCGGATCTCCTGATCGTCGAGGAGCGAGCCGTCCGGCAACCGGTAGCTGAAACCGCGCCCGGATCGAACCCGTCGGATGCCCTGTCCGTTCACGTCGCTGCGCCTCAGTCGTACCATCCGCCCAGCGTACGGCGCGGTCGGATCCCGCTCGGCGGGCTTGCGCGGTGCCGTGCGCTCGTGTCAGCCGACGGGTGGCAACTCGGCGAGGAAGGCGTCGTGCAGGCGCCCGTTCGTCGCGAGGGAGCTCCGCGTGGAGATGGTCTCGATACCGTCGATGTCCGTGAACCGACCGCCGGCCTCGAGGACGATCGGCACGTGGGCGCCCAGGTCGTACTCCTGCACGCCGAATTCGGCCACGGCGTCGATCGAGCCCTCTGCGAGGAGCATGTAGGGCCACATGTCACCGATGGCCCGATCGCGCCACAGCGAGCCGCACAGGGCCAGCAGTTGGGGGATCCGCCCGACCGAGGCCCACTGCGCGATGCTCTGGAAGCTGAAGGACGCGTCGGCGAGGTCGGAGACCCCCGAGACGGACAGCCGGCGCGGGGTGGTCTCGCCGAACCGGACGCCCCACGCGCCGTGTCCGATGGCACCCCACCAGCGGGCGTGCATGGCGGGTGCGCTCACGACGCCGACGACCGGCACGCCGTCGACGGCGAGGGAGATGAGCGTCGCCCAGTTCGAGACCCCGCGGAGGAAGTTCGCCGTCCCATCGATCGGGTCGATGATCCACTGGCGATCCGTGGGTCCCTGCGCGCCGTACTCCTCGCCGAACACGCCGTCGTCCGGGCGCTCGGTCTCGAGGATGCCGCGGATGGCGCGTTCGACGGCGAGGTCGGCATCGGTGACGTGCGAGCGGTCCGGTTTGGTGGACACTTCGAGGTCGCGAGCCTCGAAGCGGTCCATCGCGATGCGGTCGGCCGCGTCGGCGAGCCGGAGCGCGAGATCGAGGTCGGCGGGGGAGACGGTCACGGGTTCGGTCACCTCTCCAGGATAGGGTCGCGCGGGCCTGATCGAACGACGCTCGAGGGCCCGCAGACGTGCCTCCGCGACACGCCGACCGGCTCGATTTCGCACCCGGGCCAGTTGGGTGCTAGTGTCATATCTCGGTTCGGAACACTCCGAAACCACGCACCTCTAGCTCAATTGGCAGAGCAACTGACTCTTAATCAGTGGGTTCCCGGTTCAAGTCCGGGGGGGTGCACCACACCAGCAACGGCCTCGTCTTCGGACGGGGCCGTTCTGCGTTTCGGCTCGACTCGCGCGAGCCTGCGGCCCGACGAAACGCTCCAGGGACGTTTCGCGACAGCTCCCGTCCGATTCGCGTCATCGGGGCGGAGCAGGCCTCAGGCATGAGACCCTGGAAGGGTCGGCAGCATGGCGGGATCGGGTCCTGCCGTTGCCGGCGGAAGCCTTCGCGTGGTCACCCCACCGTGCGGAGCAGAGCGACGGTCGGGCATTCGTGCCCACCAGCGCCGTGGCGCCTCATCGATTCGGGTTCGATGAGGCGTCATGCCCGCTCAGTGGCCCGGTACGACGAAACGGCCGCCCACCGGAGTGGACGGCCGTTCTCGAGGTGCGTCGCCGGTCAGGCGACCGAGCTGCGGCGGGCCGGCACCGGGTTGACGAGGCTCGCGTCGATGAACTCGGGTTCGGCCCAGACGGTGATGGGGTAGTGCTGCGGCTCGAGGAGGGTTCGCTCGACGAGCGTCGGCTCGGTGTCGTCTGCCGCCGCCTCGGGGTGGTCGTCACCGGCCTGCGCCTCGGACGGCGCGTCGATCGTCTCGGTGATGGCGGCAGGCTTCTCGGCGACGGTCGGATCGATGACCTCGACGGCCTCGACCTCGTCGGCGGCGTCGACCGCGGATTCCTCCTGGCCGCGCGACCAGAGGCGCCATCCACGTGCCGGAGCTGCCTCGGCACGAACCGTCACCGCTGCCTGCTCGAGGTCGATGTCCGTCGCGATCTCGTGAGCGAGCTGCTGGGCATACACCTCGTGGAAGATCTCGTCGCCGGAGCTCGGGATGCGGCGCGACAGCACCCAGGCGCCGTTGGCGCCGAGTTCACTCGCCAGTCGAGCGTGGACGAGGTCGAACAGCTGCTTCTCGGTCAGCTTCGATGCGGAGACTGGTGCTGCGTGGCGTCGGCGACCGAACATGGCGGGCCCTTCATCGAAAGCGGATCATCCGTGAGGCTGGACTGCCTTCATTGTCGATCACGAGGCGCGGAACGATGCGGAGACACGCGGGTGAGCGCCCCAATTCTCGGGTTCTCCGGTCGGTCGTGGTAGCGCGGTCGGCGCGACCTCAGCGGCCGATCTCGGCCTGCTTGCTGTCGTCGAGCACCGAGCTGATCGCGAGGGCGAGCGAGATGCCCCAGCTCACCCAGAGGAGGGCGAGCTTCCAGTCCCGCGGTCCTTGTCGGGTCGCCTGGAGAGCGGAGATCCCGCCGAAGACCGTGGAGATCATGCTGCCGTTGAAGAGGAATTTGCGCATGACTTCACGCTAGCCGGTAGGGGAGGCCCCCCGCATCCGGGCTTTCCTTCGGGTTCTCGCCTGTGCTAGCGAATGCACGCTTCGCGAAGGCCAGTGAGGCCCGCAGCTGGGCGAGGCGGAGTGCGTCGCCGCCGGTCGCGGGCAGATGCACCTCCGCGACGATGCTTCCCGACCAGTCCGCCGCGCGCAGCAGCTCGAGGACCTCGGCGACCGGCTGCTCACCGTCGCCTGGGAGGAGGTGCTCGTCGAGGAAGGCGCCCCGCGGCGACGGAGCGGTCCCGTCGCACAGGTGCACGTGTCGGAGGCGACCGCCGTAGCGGGTCGCGATCTCGAGCGAGTCCTCACCCGCGAGGGCCGCGTGGGAGAAGTCGAGCGTCAGAGCGGCGCAGGCGAGTGGGGCAGGGTCGTACCCGAAGGCGAACGGCTGCACCCGGAGCCCGCGGCTCTGGAAGCACGCCATGTTCTCGACGGCCAGCTCGAGTCCGTGCGTCTCGGTCAGCTCCGCGACGAGGTCGACGAAGGCGTTGGCATAGCGCCGCTGCCACCGGAACGGCGGGTGGACGACGACGGTCGACGCCCCGACGGCGACGGCGAGCTCAGCCGAGCGGCGGAGCTTCTCCCGATGGTCGCGGCCCCAGACGAACGCGGTCCGGGTCAGGACCGGCGCGTGGATCGAGAGGATGTCCAGCCCGGTCTCGGCGGCGAGGGCGCGGAGGGCGTCGGCGTCCTGCGTCACGCGGTGCTGGGTGACCATGACCTCGACGCCGTCGTAGCCGGCTTCGGCGGCCAACTCGAACGCGCGCCGGGTTCCCAGCGGGTAGACGCAGGACGTGCTCATGCCATGGCGGATCATCAGCGCAAGCATATGCTCGCCGTCTGAACACGCGGTTTCGCCATGCGGAACGCTGCTAGCCTGAACAGCGAACCCGAGCACCCCGGGAGGGCCATCATCACCAGATATTCCGCGCCTGACGGCGGATCAGCGTCGACCTTCGACTTCATCGTGGTATCGAACCGGCTGCCGGTCGACCGCGTCGTCGATGCAGACGGTGCCGAGAGCTGGCGGACCTCACCCGGTGGACTCGTGACCGCCCTCGAACCCGTGATGCGCGGTGCCGACGGCGCCTGGATCGGATGGGCCGGCTCCGCCGACCTCGAGATCGAGCCGTTCGACAACGACGACATGTGGATCATCCCGGTCCCGCTGTCCGAGGACGAGATCGCCCGCTATTACGAGGGCTTCTCGAACGACACCATCTGGCCGCTCTACCACGACGTCATCGCTCCGCCGAGCTACCACCGCGAGTGGTGGGACTCCTACGTCGCCGTGAACCGACGGTTCGCGGAGGCGGCCGCAGCGGCCGCGTCCGACGGCGCGACGGTCTGGGTGCAGGACTACCAGCTGCAGCTCGTGCCGAAGATCCTGCGTGAGCTGCGACCCGATCTCACGATCGGCTTCTTCAACCACATCCCCTTCCCGGCCTACGGCATCTACTCGCAGCTCCCATGGCGACGCCAGATCATCGAGGGACTGCTCGGCGCCGACGTCATCGGCTTCCAGCGCGTCGCGGACGCGGGCAACTTCTCCCGGGCGGTCCGCCGCCTGTTCGGGTACGAGACGAAGGGGGCCGCGATCCAGGTCCCGCTCGATGCCGCACTCGTGTCGGTCACGACGGACGCGGCACCGGTCGCGTCGAAGCGCGGCGCCCCGTACCGCACGGTGATCGCCCGGCACTTCCCGATCTCGATCGACAGCAAGGGGTACCAGGTCCTCGCGCAGCGCCCCGACATCATCGCCCGTGCCAAGCAGATCCGCGAGGAGCTCGGCAACCCGGAGACGATCATGCTCGGCGTCGACCGCCTCGACTACACGAAGGGCATCGGGCACCGACTCAAGGCCTTCGGAGAACTCCTCGCACAGGGCAAGCTCGCGGTCGAGGACGTCACGCTCGTCCAGGTCGCCAGCCCCAGCCGCGAACGCGTCGAGACGTACCGTCAGCTCCGCGACGACATCGAACAGACGGTCGGCCGGATCAACGGTGACTTCGGCACCATCGGCCACACCGCGATCCAGTACCTGCACCACGGGTACCCCCGCGAGGAGATGGCCGCGCTCTACCTCGCCGCCGACGTCATGCTCGTCACGGCCCTGCGCGACGGCATGAACCTCGTCGCGAAGGAGTACGTCGCCGCTCGCTACGACAACGACGGCGTCCTCGTGCTGAGCGAGTTCGCCGGCGCGTCCGACGAGCTGAAGCAGGCACTCAAGATCAACCCGCACGACATCGAGGGGATGAAGTCGGCGATCCTCCAGGCCGTGCACATGACGAAGGCCGAGCGTGGTCGTCGCATGCGGGCGCTGCGCAAGCGCGTCATGGAGTACGACGTCGCGCGCTGGTCGGCATCCTTCCTCGATGAGCTGCAGCGTGTGCGCGACCAGTCACCGACCATCGAGCAGGGGAGCACCACCCAGTCATGAGCACCACCGACGAGCCCACCGACACCCTCGGGGGGCTTCCCCTCGGACTGCGTGCGGAACTCCGCCGCCTGGCCGACGTCCCGAAGCTCCTGGTGGCCCTGGACTTCGACGGCACCCTGGCACCCGAGGTCGACGACCCGGATCAGGCGCGCGCGCTGCCAGCAGCTCGCAAGGCCGTGTTGGCGCTGATGGACCTGCCAGGGACGCGCGTCGCACTCGTGTCCGGGCGCGCGATCGACAGTCTCGTGGCGGTGGCCGAGCTGCCCGACCACGCGCTGTTCGCCGGCTCGCACGGCGTCGAGATCCGCCTCGACAACCCCGACGACGCCCTCGCCCTCGACGATGAGGAACGCGAACAGCGGGAGACCCTCCAACGGATCCTCCAGGACGTCGCGGAGGGTTACGATAATGTCTGGATCGAGCGGAAGCCGGCAGGGTTCGCCCTGCACACGAGGCTCGCCAGTGAAGAAGACTCCAGGATCGCCCACCTCGAAGCACTCGCCCACACCAAGGACGAGTTCGGCGCCCTGACGGTTCGAGAGGGCAAGAACGTCCTCGAGTTCTCGCTCAGGAGCGCGACCAAGGGCGAAGCCGTCGAACACCTCCGGCGGTACACCAAAGCAGATGCCGTGTTCTACGCGGGCGACGACGTCACGGACGAGGACGCGTTCGGCGCACTCGGCCCCGGCGACCTCGGGGTGAAGAGTGGCACCGGCGTGACCGCCGCCGACTTCAGGGTCGAAGGACCCTCCGAGATCGCGCGCGTCCTCGGCATGCTCGCGGAATATCGAAGCAACAAGGAAGCCGTAGACTCTTAAAATGCCAGAGATCGACATCAAACCACGCAGTCGTGCCGTCACCGACGGGATCGAGGCGACCACCTCGCGCGGCATGCTCCGCGCCGTCGGCATGGGCGACGAGGACTGGGACAAGCCCCAGATCGGCATCGCGAGCTCGTGGAACGAGATCACGCCCTGCAACCTCTCGCTCGACCGCCTCGCACAGGGTGCCAAGGAGGGCGTGCACTCGGGTGGGGGATACCCGCTGCAGTTCGGCACCATCTCCGTCTCCGACGGCATCTCCATGGGCCACGAGGGCATGCACTTCTCGCTCGTCTCGCGCGAGGTCATCGCCGACAGCGTCGAGACCGTGGTCATGGCCGAGCGCCTCGACGGCACGGTCCTGCTCGCCGGCTGCGACAAGTCGCTCCCGGGCATGCTCATGGCCGCCGCGCGGCTCGACCTCTCCTCGGTCTTCCTCTACGCCGGATCGATCGCGCCGGGTTGGGTCAAGCTCTCCGACGGCACCGAGAAGGAGGTCACGATCATCGACTCCTTCGAGGCGGTCGGGGCCTGCAAGGCCGGCAACATGAGCGAAGAGGACCTGAAGCGCATCGAGTGCGCCATCGCCCCGGGCGAGGGTGCCTGCGGCGGGATGTACACGGCCAACACGATGGCGTCGGTCGCCGAGGCGCTCGGCATGAGCCTCCCGGGTTCGGCATCGCCGCCCTCGGCCGACCGCCGTCGCGACTACTTCGCGCACCGCTCGGGCGAAGCCGTGGTCAACATGCTCCGACTCGGCATCACCGCGCGCGACATCCTGACGAAGGAGGCGTTCGAGAACGCCATCGCCGTCGCGATGGCATTCGGCGGATCGACGAACGTGGTCTTGCACCTGCTCGCGATCGCCCGCGAGGCCGAGGTCGACCTCACACTCGACGACTTCAACCGCATCGGCGACAAGGTGCCGCACATCGGCGACCTGAAGCCGTTCGGCCAGTACGTCATGAACGACGTCGACCGTCACGGCGGCGTCCCCGTCGTCATGAAGGCGCTGCTCGACGCCGGTCTGCTGCACGGCGACTGCCTCACGGTCACCGGCAAGACGGTCGCCGAGAACCTCGCCGACATCAACCCCGACCCGATCGACGGCACGGTCATCCGCACGCTCGACAACCCGATCCACGCGACCGGCGGCATCACGATCCTCAAGGGCTCGTTCGCGCCCGAGGGCGCCGTCGTGAAGACGGCCGGATTCGACGCCGAGGTCTTCGAAGGACCCGCGCGGGTCTTCGAACGTGAACGCGGAGCCATGGACGCGCTCACCGAGGGCAAGATCAACAAGGGCGACGTCGTCATCATCCGCTACGAGGGCCCGAAGGGTGGGCCGGGGATGCGCGAGATGCTCGCGATCACGGCCGCCATCAAGGGCGCCGGACTCGGCAAGGATGTACTACTGTTGACGGACGGTCGATTCTCAGGCGGCACAACCGGACTGTGCATCGGCCACATAGCACCCGAAGCGGTGGACGCAGGTCCAATCGCCTTCGTGCGCGATGGTGATCTGATACGGGTCGATATCGCTGGCCGCTCGCTCGACCTACTCGTCGACGAAGCAGAGCTGGAAGCCCGCCGCGACGGCTGGGCGCCTCTTCCCCCGCGCTATACCCGTGGCGTTCTCGCAAAGTACTCTCGTCTCGTGCACTCCGCAGCGGAGGGCGCGATCACGGGATAACCGAGCATCTCGTTCGTGCATCTCATCGCTGAAGGAATCATCATGCCCACGGAATCCCAACCCGTGCCTCATCCCAGAACACCTGCGGCCCCGGCCGCACCGGAGATCCTGACGGGAGCCCAGGCGATCGTCCGATCGCTCGAGCTCCTCGGGGTCACCGACATCTTCGGTCTGCCCGGCGGAGCGATCCTGCCGACCTACGACCCGCTGATGGACTCGACGAAGCTCCGCCACATCCTGGTCCGCCACGAGCAGGGCGCCGGCCACGCGGCCGAAGGATACGCCGCCGCCGGTGGCGGGATCGGCGTGTGCATCGCGACGTCCGGCCCCGGCGCGACGAACCTCGTCACCGCCATCGCCGACGCCTACATGGACTCGGTGCCGATGGTCGCGATCACCGGTCAGGTGTTCTCGACCCTCATGGGCACTGACGCGTTCCAGGAGGCGGACATCGTCGGCATCACCATGCCGATCACGAAGCACTCCTTCCTCGTCAAGACCCCGGAGGAGGTCCCGGCGGCCATCGCCGCGGCCTACGAGATCGCGGGTACCGGCCGTCCCGGACCGGTGCTGGTCGACATCACGAAGGACGCCCAGCAGGCTGAAGCGCCGTTCATCTGGCCGCCGAAGGTCGACCTGCCCGGCTACCGCCCGGTGACGAAGGCGCACGGCAAGCAGATCCAGGCCGCTGCGCAGCTGCTCGTCAACGCCAAGAAGCCGGTGCTGTACGTCGGCGGCGGCGTGATCCGCTCCAAGGCCTCCGAGGAACTGCTCGCGCTGGCCGAGGCGACCGGGGCTCCGGTCGTGACGACGCTCATGGCTCGCGGGGCGTTCCCCGACTCGCACACGCAGCACCTCGGCATGCCCGGCATGCACGGCACCGTCCCGGCAGTGCTCGCGCTGCAGGAGGCCGACCTGCTCGTGTCGCTCGGTGCCCGGTTCGACGACCGCGTGACCGGCAAGGCCTCGCTCTTCGCGCCGAACGCCAAGGTCGTCCACGTGGACGTCGACCCGGCCGAGATCTCGAAGATCCGCATCGCGGACGTCCCCATCGTGGGCGACGCGAAGGACGTCATTGTCGACCTCCAGTCGGCGTTCGAGGCAGCCGCCCGCGAGGTCACCCCCGACATCGCCGAGTGGTGGTCCTACCTCGACGGGCTCCGCGAGGAGTTCCCGCTGGGCTACGCCGAGCCGACCGACGGTCTGCTCTCGCCACAGCACGTGATCTCCCGCATCGGCGAGATCACCGGGCCGGAGGGCGTGTTCGCGTCGGGCGTCGGCCAGCACCAGATGTGGGCGGCGCAGTTCATCAAGTACGAGCGTCCGAACTCCTGGCTGAACTCCGGCGGTGCCGGGACCATGGGTTACTCGGTCCCCGCGGCCATGGGTGCCAAGGTGGCCCAGCCCGATCGCCACGTGTGGGCGATCGACGGCGACGGCTGCTTCCAGATGACCAACCAGGAACTCGCGACCTGCACGATCAACAACATCCCGATCAAGGTCGCGATCATCAACAACTCCTCGCTGGGCATGGTCCGCCAGTGGCAGACGCTCTTCTACGACGGTCGGTACTCGAACACCGACCTGAACACCGGGCACGACACCATCCGGATCCCCGACTTCGTCAAGCTGGCCGAGGCCTACGGTTGCCTCGCGATCCGCGTGACGAAGGAGGAGGAGGTCGACGCCGCCATCAAGCTCGCCCTGGAGACGAACGACCGTCCGGTCGTCATCGACTTCGTCGTGAGTGCCGACGCGATGGTGTGGCCGATGGTGCCGCAGGGTGTCAGCAACAGCTACGTCCAGTACGCCAAGGACCACAGTCCGTCGTTCGATGAGGAGGCCTGAGCATGAGCAGCCACGTCCTGAGCCTCCTCGTCGAGGACAAGCCCGGTCTGCTGACCCGCGTCGCCGGGTTGTTCGCCCGCCGGGGCTTCAACATCGAGAGCCTCGCGGTCGGCCACAGCGAGATCGAGGGTCTGTCCCGGATCACAGTCGTCGTCGACGTCGAGGAGCTTCCGCTCGAGCAGGTGACGAAGCAGCTGAACAAGCTCATCAACGTCATCAAGATCGTCGAGCTGGATCCGGCGCAGTCCGTCCAGCGTGAGCACCTGCTCATCAAGGTCCGCGTCGACAACTCCACCCGTTCCCAGGTGCTGGAAGCCGTCAACCTGTTCCGCGCCCGCGTCGTCGACGTGGCGACCGACGCCCTCGTGATCGAGGTCACGGGCGACTCCGGGAAGACGACCGCGCTCCTCAAGGTGCTCGAGCCCTACGGCATCAAGGAGATCGCCCAATCGGGTCTCCTCGCCATCGGGCGCGGCTCGAAGTCCATCACCGAACGCGTCTTCAAGAACTAGTCGCATCTGCGGCATATTGCGAAACCACAACCAAGGAGAGAACCACCAGTGACTGAGATTTTCTACGACCAGGACGCAGACCTGTCGCTCATCCAGGGCAAGAAGGTTGCCGTTATCGGCTACGGCTCGCAGGGCCACGCACACGCGCTCAACCTCCGCGACTCCGGTGTCGAGGTCGTCGTCGGCCTGAAGGACGGCTCGAAGTCGATCGCCAAGGCCGAGGAGCAGGGCTTCACCGTCAAGAACGTCGCCGACGCCTCCGCATGGGCCGACGTCATCGTCATCCTCGCTCCGGACCAGTACCAGCGCACGATCTTTGCCGAGTCCATCAAGGACCAGCTCGCTCCGGGCAAGGCGCTCGTCTTCGGCCACGGCTTCAACATCCGCTTCGGCTACATCGAGGCTCCCGAGGGCGTCGACATCTTCATGGTCGCCCCGAAGGGCCCGGGCCACACCGTCCGTCGCGAGTACGAGGCCGGCCGCGGCGTCCCCGTCATCGTCGCCGTCGAGAAGGACGAGACCGGTGGCGCCTGGGCGCTCGCCTGGTCCTACGCCAAGGCGATCGGTGGCCTCCGTGCCGGTGGCATCAAGACCACCTTCACCGAGGAGACCGAGACCGACCTCTTCGGCGAGCAGGCCGTCCTGTGCGGTGGCGTCTCGCAGCTGATCCAGTACGGCTTCGAGACCCTCACCGAGGCCGGGTACCAGCCGCAGATCGCCTACTTCGAGGTGCTCCACGAGCTGAAGCTCATCGTCGACCTCATCTGGGAGGGTGGCATCGCCAAGCAGCGTTGGAGCGTCTCCGACACGGCTGAGTACGGCGACTACGTCTCCGGCCCGCGCGTCATCGACCCGAGCGTCAAGACCAACATGCAGGCGGTCCTCAAGGACATCCAGGACGGCACCTTCGCCAAGCGCTTCATCGACGACCAGGACGCCGGCGCGCCCGAGTTCCTCGAGCTGCGCAAGAAGGGCGAGGACCACCCGATCGAGGCAACCGGTCGCGAGCTGCGCAAGCTCTTCGCGTGGAACGCCTCGAACGACGACGACTACGTCGACGGCAGCGTCGCCCGCTAGTCTCCGCTCGTCCAGCCGCTCAGCGGCACCGAGCCAGAACGCCCGCCCCGATCCGTCGGGGCGGGCGTTCCGTCGTCTGCGGGAGCCTCAGGCCGTCGTTGCTCCGGTCGTGCCGGGCTCGAGGAAGATCTCGATGACCGGGATCGGGGTGTCGGGTTCACCGATCGGCAGGTGCAGGGTCACCGTGTCGGGACCGAGTCCCTTCGGTTGGGTGTGCTGGTTCGGCAGATCGTGCTCGGGGCGATGCACCTGGAACGGCACCTCGGAGCCGTCCGACAACAGCTGCGCGTAGCGCACCCGGCCGCCGAGACCGGGCAGGTGCAGGTGCACGAACGGCCAGGCGAAGACGTGCACGTACAGCCGGTCGCCGCGTTGCGTGTATCGGACGTCGGTCGGACTGCTGAACTCCGACGGGCCGCATCCTCGGATCGCCCGCTCGTGGAGCGCGAACCAGTCGGCGAGGACCTCGAGTCGTTCGATCGCGCGCGGATCGATCGTCCCGCGCGCGGTCGGTCCGATGTTCAGCAGCATGTTGCCGTTCTTCGAGACCGAATCGATGAGCATCCGCAGGAGCAGCTCCGGCGACTTGTAGTCGAGGTTGTCGCGGTCGTACCCCCAGCTGCCGTTCAGGGTCTGGCAGGCCTCCCACCGGAGGGGTTCGCCGTCGGAGTCGACCGGTGTCACCACGGGCTGGTACTGCTCCGGGGTGGTGACGTCGCCCGGGAGTTCGAGGCGGTCGTTGATCAGGATCTCCGGCTGCAGCCCGCGGATCATCTCGACGAGTTCCTCGGAGCCCCAGTCGGCGGCGCCCTTGCCCGGCAGACCTTCGATGCCCTGCGAGTAGCTGAAGTCGAAGAAGAGGTAGTCGATCGGGCCGTAACCGGTGAGCAGCTCGCGCACCTGGCCGTGCAGGTAGTCCCGGTAGCGGGACCAGTCACGGTCCGCGTTCGCTGCGAGCGCCTCGGGGTCGTCGCGTCGCGGGTGGATGCCGTCGACCGTGAAGTCGGGGTGATGCCAGTCGATGAGCGAGTGGTAGAAGCCGATCCGGAGCCCCTCGGCGCGGAAGGCCTCCACGAACTCCGCCACGAGGTCGCGGCCGGCGGGCGTGTGCATGGACGTGAAGTCGGTGAGTGCCGAGTCCCACAGGCAGAATCCGTCGTGGTGCTTCGTCGTGAGGACCGCGTACCGGAAGCCGGCCGCCTTGGCCTGCCTGGCCCAGGCACGGGGGTCGAACCGATCGGGGTCGAAGTGCTCGCGGTAGCGATCGTAGTGCTCGGCCGAGAGGTGTTCCCGCGTCTGCACCCACTCATGGCGTGCGGGGAGGGCATAAAGGCCCCAGTGCAGGAACAATCCGAATCTCGCCTCGTCGAACCAGGCGGTGTCGGGTCGGGGGATGGTGGTCTCGGTCACGGCGGCCCTTCGATCGTCGAGTGGGTTCACGGTGGTGCGGGGGCAGGCTAACACGAAAGGTCGGATGTCTACTGTCCGGTGGACCGGCGTGGTCAGGACGACGGGCCCGCTGCGCGTCGACGGTTCAGGCGTCGTGTGGTTCGGAGACCTGCACGGGCATGCCGGTGTCCAGCGATGCCTTCGCCGCCAACGCGACCGTCAGGGCCGCGAGGGCGCTCCGGCCGGTCGCTCGGAACGGTTGGACGTCTCGCTCCACGCAGTCGAGGAATGAGGCCATCTGTCGTCGGTAGGGGTCGGTCTCGTCGAGGTCGTAGGGACCGTGCGCGGCGGCCGTCCCGAGGGCGTCGACCGAGAGCGGCGGTGCGTGGGTCGGGGACGCACCGACGAATCGGTGGGCGATGAGCCCGGTGCTGCCCAGCACCTCGATGGCCGAGCTGAATCCGAAGGCCGGCGG
Source organism: Plantibacter sp. VKM Ac-2885 (assembly GCF_015351205.1). Classification (NCBI taxonomy): domain Bacteria; kingdom Bacillati; phylum Actinomycetota; class Actinomycetes; order Micrococcales; family Microbacteriaceae; genus Plantibacter; species Plantibacter sp. VKM Ac-2885. The sequence goes on from NZ_JADKSK010000001.1 coordinate 1,851,442, forward strand.
GAGCTCCATGGAGGTGAGGACGCGCCCGATGCCGCCGTCGGCGTAGTCGACCGTCGTCTCGATCGGGCGACCGGTCCCAGTGCGTCGTGCTGACACGGATCGCGGCTGACCGAGGATCTGGTTCAGCTGGTCGAAGTCGTGGATCGCGAAGTCGACGAGGGGGCCGCCGGATCGTCGCTCGTCCTGCCACCACGGTGACGGGGCGGCGGGGGAGCTCAGCCGTTCGGCCGTGACGGCGAGCGGTGTGCCGACGGCGCCGTCGCGCACCGCATCGTCGATCGCCTCGTACCCGCCGAAGAACCTGACGACGTGCGCGACCATGAAGGTCCGGCCGGACTCGTCGGCGGTGCGCAGGATTGCGTGGGCGTCGGCGAGCGTCAGGGCGATCGGCTTCTCCAGCAGGACGTGCTTGCCGACACGGAGTGCCCTGACGGCGAGGTCCCGATGGGTGTCGGTCGGCGTGCAGATGACGACGATCCCCACGGAGGCATCCAGGAGCACCTCGTCGACCGAGGTGGTGAGTCGTGCGGCCGGTGCCTCCGGCATGGCTCTCGGCCACCGGGCCGAGCACAGGTAGGCGATCCGGTCCGCCGCACCGAGTCCGGCGAGCGCGCGGACGTGCGCCAGCCCCATGGCACCGGTGCCGATGACGGCGATCCGATCCGCCGTCACCGCGTCGCCCCAGCAGCCAGGTCCTCGCGCAGGCGGCTGAGCGTCGAGTCGTCGACGTCCCCGCCGAGCATCCTGATGCCCAGGGCGGCGGCTCCGACGAGGCCGTCGGCGACCGGGACGAGTCGGGCCCCGGCGGCAGCCGACGACAGGCGCTCCGCGGCTGAGGGGACGGACGGGAGGAGTCCGTCGACGAGCACGCTGCCGCCGACGACGAGCGTGCTCTCTCTGTGGTCCGAATCCGGAGCCAGCACCCGTTCCACGAGGACCGCCAGGCGGTCGACGGCAGCGTCGAGGATGGACCGCGCGACGTCGTCGTCCGCGGCTTGGAAGGCGAGCGGCGCCAGGCGGGCGATGGCGATGGGGGGACCGTCGTTCACCGAGCGGATGAGTGTGTCGAGTACCGGGGACCGGCGGTGGTCCGCGTCACCGGATGAGGACGGGTCCGGAGTGAACCCGACCGCCCGGGAGAGCAGCGGGGTGAGGCCCGTGCGGGGGCCGATGCCGTCGAGGTCGGCGGCGACCGCGCGGATCACGCGCCGGGCGATCCAGAATCCGGAGCCGCCATCGCCGAGGAGCCAGCCGGCACCACCGACCTCCCGGACGACGAGACGGTCCCTGATCCGTCCCGCGACGCTCCCGGTCCCCGCGACGAGCACGACGCCGTCCGGCGACGCCGAGCCGGAGCCGTACATGCCGAGCAGATCCGGTTCGATGACGACCGGTCCGAGTCCGAGCGGTACGAGGTGTGCGTCCAAGGCGCGGCGGTAGGCGTCGGACACCTGCCCCGCCTGCGTGATCACCACGAGCGACCCGGACGGGAGGGGCGGTATGGACGACGTCGTCCTGGCCTGGTCGAGTGCGGCACGAGCCGCGAGCGCGATCTGCGTGGCAGCGCTGTCCACACCGGACGACGTCGGATTCCCGCCGCCCGCGCGCCCGGAACCGAGGCGACGTCCTGAGGCGTCCACGAGCACCGCGCGGGACGAGGTGCCGCCGGCGTCGACCGCCAGAGTTGTTTTCATCATCGTCATCATCTCGAAACATGTTGCCGTGGGCCACAACGTACTGTAAGAATCAGTTTCGCGTCACTCCAACGAAGGAGAAAAGGAATTTCCATGACTGTTTCCATCCGCACCGACCCACCGGTCGAGCACGCCACCGGCGTGACCAACCGGATTCGGTCGCGGATGCCGGAGATGTCCGGGGTCATGCTGCGTATCGCGGACTACCTGTTGGAGAACCCAGACGCGCCCCTCACCCTCACGATCGGTGAGCTCGCAGCCGATTCGGGCGTCTCAGCGGCGACCATCACCCGCTTCTGCCGGATCATCGGGTACACCGGCTACGCGCCGTTCCGGGTCGACCTCGCCAAGGACTTCGGTCGCAGCACCGCACGCGACTCCTGGCAGACCGACATCGGCCGGGCGTTCGGCCCCGACGACTCGGCTCCGGACGTCCTGAGCACGCTGCTCAACGCGCACACCCGGACGCTGCGGGAGACCGCCGACGTGATCGACCTCGAGGTCATGCTCGAGATCGCCGCAGCCATCGCGCGCGCCCGGAACGTCGACATCTACGGTGTCGGCGGCAGCGCGATGCTCGCCGACGAGATGCAGGCCAGGCTGTACCGGATCGGCATCAGCACGCACGCCTGGTCGGAGGTCCACGCGGGCCTCACGAGCGCGGCGATCCAGGGCCCGGACTCGGTCGCCCTGGGGATCAGCAACACCGGGCGCACCGAGGAGACCATCCAGATGCTCCGCCAGGCGGGTCGCGCGGGCGCGCTCACCGTGGCGATCAGCAACAACCCGGACTCCCCGCTCGTCGCCGCGTCGACGTTGGCCATCATCACCTCGGCCCACGAACGGTTCCTGCAGCCCGACGACCTCTCCGCCAAGCACGGTCAGCTGTTCGTCCTGGATCTGTTGTACCTGTTCGTCGCGCAGCAGAACTTCGAGCGCACGACCAAGCGCCTCGCGGCCTCCGCCCTCGCGGTCGCCCCGCACCGCCGACCGACCAAGGCCGGAGCCCTGTCCGAGACCGCCTCGCCCGTGGGCGTCTGAGAGGAACCGAATGAGCACCACATCCACCACGACCTGGACCGATCACGTCGATCGCTACACCGACGAGGTCACCTCGCGCCTCGCGGACATCACCCAGGCGGCACGGTCCGGCGAACTCGACCCCGCGATCGACCTGCTGGTCGCGGCCCTCGAGCGCGGAGCGGTCATCCAGGCGTTCGGCACCGGCCACTCGGAGGCGTTCGCGATGGAAATCGCCGGCCGGGCCGGTGGACTGATCCCGACGAACAAGATCGCCCTGCGGGACGTCGTCCTCCGCGGCGAACGGTCCGTCGACGACCTCGGTGGTGCCGCGCTGGAGCGCAGCGGCGACGTCGCGGCGGAGCTCTTCGCGATCTCACCGGTGGGGGAGGGCGACGTGTTCATCATCGCGTCGAACTCCGGCGTCAACGGGTCGATCGTGGGACTCGCCCTGATCGCCAAGGAACACGGCCACCCCGTCATCGCCGTGACCTCGCTCGAGCACACCTCGCGCGTCGAGCCGAAGCACCCGAGCGGGCTGCGGCTCTCCGAGGTGGCCGACGTGGTGCTCGACAACCGTGCTCCGTTCGGCGACGCGACCATCGAGGTCCAGGACGGCGTCCCGGTCGGCGCGGTGTCCTCGATCACGGCGGCCTACCTCGCGCAGCTCCTCACCATCGGCGTCGCAGCGAGGATCGCGGCGACCGGCGAGACCCCACCGCTCTACATCTCGGCCAACATCCCGGGCGGCGACGAGCACAACAGTGTGCTCGAGGACCGCTACCGGGGCCGGATCAGACGTGACGCCTGAACCCGAGGCGTCGCAACTCCCGCAACACACACCCGACAACACCACCCCGACAGCACCACACCCGGGCAACACTCGAATCACTGGAAGGTAGACCGATGGACAAGCAGCCAGCAACGCTCCAACGCCGCGATTTCCTGCGAGGAGCACTCGCGACCGCGATCCTCCTCCCGCTGGGCGGGACGCTCGCGTCCTGTGTCGGCGGCGGAGGCGGGGCGACCACCACCGGCGGACCGGTCTCGGCCGACAACCCGTTCGGCATGGCCGCCAACTCGACGGTCGACGCCGTCATCTTCAAGGGCGGGTACGGCATCGAGTACACCGAGTTCGCCGGGAAGCTCGTCGAGAAGCAGCAGGCAGGCTCGACCGTCAAGGTCACGGCCGCGACGAACATCGCGCAGACCCTCCAGCCGCGGTTCGTCGCCGGCAACCCGCCGGACGTCATCGACAACAGCGGCGCCGGCCTCATCGGCATCAACACGATCCGCGAGCAGCTCGCCGACCTGACGGACGTCATCGAGGCGAAGAACTACGAGGGCAAGGTCATCAAGGACACCCTCTACCCGGGTGTCGTCGAGCCGGGCACCTTCGACGGCAAGTTCGTGCAGCTGAACTACGTGCTGACGGTCTACGCGGTCTGGTACTCGGCAGCGCTCTTCGAGGCGAACGGCTGGACGCCCCCGAAGACCTGGGCCGAGGCACTCGATCTCGGTGCGAAGGCCAAGGCGCAGGGCAAGTACCTGTTCGGTTGGGGCACCGAGGCGGCCACCTACTACCTGACGATGGCGATCGCGTCCGCGATCAAGGAGGGCGGCGACGAGGTCCGTCTGGCGCTCGAGAACCTCGAGGCGGACTGCTGGTCGAAGCCGGCCGTCCAGGACGTGCTCAAGGGTCTCAAGGCGATCATCGACGCCGGGTACGTCAAGCCCGGTGGCGCCGGAACGCAGTTCACCGCTGCGCAGGCGCAGTGGAGCAACTCGGAGGACTTCATCCTCTACCCCTCGGGTGGCTGGATCGAGAACGAGATGAAGACCCAGACGAAGGACGGCTTCAAGATGACCGGCGCGCCCGAGCCGACGGTCTCCGCCGACTCCGCCCTGCCGTACTCGGCGCTGCACAGCACCGCAGGTGAAGGGTTCATCGTCCCGTCGCAGGGCAAGAACGTCGGCGGTGGCAAGGAGTTCCTGCGGGCCATGCTGTCGAACGACGCCGCGGTGAACTTCGCCAAGACGACCTTCTCGTCGACGATCGTCAAGGACACGATCCCCGAGGACGGCTTCGGCTCGACGGCGCTCGTGTCCCAGGTGAAGATGTTGAACGACGCCGGCACCGACGTGTTCTCGTGGAGCTTCATCGACCTGTACGGACTCAACACGGACCTCCTCGTCCTCTGGAACACGTTCCTGCAGGGTGGTTCCGACGTCGCCACCCTCACCAAGGGCATGCAGGACATCTCCGACAAGGTCCGCAACGACGACTCCGTGGACAAGGTCACCGTCAAATGACGGCGGTCGGCACGCCGATCGGGAAGGTGGGAGGGGCTACCCCTCCCGCCGCCCGGCGGTTGCGCCGCCGGGACTTCACGTTCGACCGGGTCTCGTTCTTCCTGGTCTTCCTGATCGTGCCGGTGGTGGGGTACGTCGTCTTCGTGGTCTCGCCGTTCGCGCAGGCGGCGTACTACTCGTTGACGAACTGGTCCGGGTTCTCCCCGGGCATGGACTTCGTCGGGTTCTCGAACTACACGAAGCTCTTCCAGGACCAGACCTTCCTCCAGTCCATGGGCAACAGCGTCGCGCTCGCGATCGTCCTGCCGCTCGTGACCCTCGGGATCGCGTTCCTCTTCGCCTCCCTCATCACGATCGGCGGACCGAGTAACGGTCCGATCCGCGGCCTCCGCAACTCGAGCGTGTACCGCGTGATCACCTTCTTCCCGTACGTCGTGCCGGCCATCGTCATCGGCCTCATCTGGAAGCAGATCTACGACCCGTCGTCCGGGCTGCTGAACGGCTTCCTGACCGGCATCGGGCTCGACCAGTTCACCTCCTTCGCCTGGCTCGGTTCACCGGACACGGCGATGATCGCGACCATGTTCGTCATCGTCTGGGGACTCATCGGGTTCTACACGGTGCTCTTCATCGCGGCGATCAAGGGCGTGCCGGCCGAGGTGTACGAGGCGGCACGGATCGACGGCGCGGGTCGCCTGCGGACCGCGCTCACGATCACGATCCCGCTGATCCGCGACAACATCCAGACGGCGTACATCTACATGGGCATCCTCGCCCTCGACGCGTTCGTGTACATGGCCGCGTTGAATCCCGGCGGCGGCCCGTCCAACACGACGCTCGTGATGTCGCAGCAGCTCTTCACGACGGCGTTCACCAAGGGCCAGTTCGGCTACGCCTGTGCGATGGGAGTCGTGCTCGCGCTCGTCACCCTGATGTTCGCAGGCGTCGTCTTCCTGGTCAGCCGACTCACCGGCGGCAACGATGAAGGGGTGGCGGAATGACCGTCCAGACCACGGCGACGACCGCGAACCCGGCGGTCGTCGGAACCGGCACGCGTACACCGGCCAGCCGCAAGCCGACCACGGGCGACCGCGTCGTCGGGACGGCATCGCACACGGTGCTCATCATCTGGTCGATCGTGGTCGTCGTCCCGCTGCTCTGGACGGTCATGTCGTCGTTCAAGACGAGCTCCGAGATCTTCGCGTCACCGTTCTCGCTGCCGTCGAAATGGAACTTCGACAACTACGTGAACGCGTGGACGACGGCCGGTATCGGGAGCTTCTTCCTGAACTCGATCGTGGTGGTGTTCGGCGCCCTCATCGTGACCATGCTGTTCGGCTCGATGTGTGCGTACGTGCTGGCGCGGTTCCGCTTCTTCGGGAGCCGGGCCATCTACTACCTGATGCTCGCCGGCCTCACGTTCCCCGTGTTCCTCGCGATCGTGCCGTTGTTCTTCGTGCTGCAGAGCCTCGGGTTGCTCAACTCGCTCCCGGGACTCATCCTCACGTACGCGGCGTTCGCCTTCCCGTTCACGGTGTTCTTCCTGTTCTCGTTCTTCAAGTCGCTGCCGGTCTCCATCGCGGAGGCGGCCGCGATCGACGGAGCAGGGGAGTGGCGGACCTTCTTCCAGGTGATGCTGCCCATGGCGAGGCCGGGCCTCGCGACCGTCGCGATCCTCAACTTCGTGGGGTTGTGGAACCAGTTCCTCCTGCCGGTGGCGCTCAACTCGAACCCGCAGAACTACGTCCTGACGCAGGGGATGGCGTCCTTCGCCGCCCAGGCCGGGTACTCGGTGGACTTCGGTGCACTCTTCGCGGCGTCCGTGATCACCGTGGTCCCCGTGCTCATCGTGTACCTGATCTTCCAGCGTCAGCTGCAGGGTTCGGTGTCGCAGGGCACGGACAAGTAGCGCAGCGGCGTGCGCGTCCTCGGCTCGAGCGGATCACTGGAACAATGGGTCCAATGAGCCTCCAGTCGCCAATCGCCGTCGAGATCGCCGTCCAGGACGTGGAGGGGGTCCGCATCGCCATCCGCGAGGGAGCCCAGCGGGTCGAGTTGTGCCAGGCCCTCGGCACCGGCGGGCTCACCCCCTCCATCGGACTGGTCATGGCGGCGGTCCGTGCTGCGGACGAAGCCGGGCTCAGCGACTTCGTGCACGTCCTCGTGCGTCCGCGAGAGGGTGGTTTCGTCTACTCGCCCGCGGAGATCGACGTCATGTCCGGCGACATCCTCGCGCTCGAGGCCGCTGGTGCTGCGGGCATCGTCGTCGGCGCCCTCCGGTCCGACCGCACGATCGACCTGGAGGCGCTGGCGCAGCTGCGTCAGGCTGCAGGCTCGCTCGCGGTGACGTTCCATCGGGCCGTCGACGCGACGACCGACCCCGTCCGGTCCGCCGACCAGCTGCGCGACGCCGGTGTGGACCGTCTGTTGACCTCCGGCGGCGCGCGCGCGAGCATCGACGGTGCCGAGAAGCTCGCGCAGATGGCCTCGAGGGGCGACAGCTCGATGCAGATCATGGCCGGTGGCGGCGTCACGATCGATGCGATCCCCGCCCTCGCCCGGGCGGGTGTCGACGCGGTGCACCTCTCCGCCCGTCGTCGTGCCGGCCGGGTCACCGAGACCGGCCCCGGCGGAGGATCGCCGAGCTACGACATCACGGACGCGACGACCGTCGCTCGCGCGGTGGCCGCGGCCAGGCGTGCTGCCGTCGCCGTCTGAGATCCGTCGGCACCGAGGGGACCGTCGATCGGTCACATCGTGCGATCAGAGCGCCACGATGACGAGGGCGAGGATCAGCACGAGCTGACCGATGAGCCGTGGGACGAACGGCACGGCGAGGCGACCGAACCGCTCGGGCTGGCGCGCGGCAGCGGCGTTCGCGGGGAACACCGCGACGAGGAACACGATCAGGCAGACCACTGCGGCGAGCCTGGTGGGTGGGACGAGCAGGCCGACGCCGCCCGCGACCTCGCACACACCGGTGAAGACGACGAGCATCCGCGGTGTGATGGTGCTGCTCCGCAGCGGTCCCGGGATCATCGCGGCCATGGTCTTCGCCGGTCCCGGGAGGAAGTGGAGGACTCCCATGCCGATGAACATGATCGCGAGGACGACGGTCAGGACGGACTGCAGGAGCGGGAACGGGTTCACCAGGCAATTCTGCTCCGTCGCGTCCGGATCGCCGCACTCGGTGGTCGGCCCGGCGGCGATAGGCTGGCGGTATGACTGAGCCGCGGGACGAAGACGCGCTGAGCTGGGCGGGCGACGACGATCCGACGCTCGACGCCTCGGCTTCCGGCGACCGGACCATGTTCGAGCCCGCATCGCCGGAGCCGATCACACGTGGTCGGGCGACCGCGGCGGTCCCGCCGGCCTCTGAGTCGGCCGGTCCGAGTGCGGAACCGGTCGCCCCTCCTGTCGAGGTCGACGTCGCGAAGCCGACCGACAGGGTCACGGACGAGGCTGCCGCCGGTGAGCGCGAGCAGATGAGTTCGGTCATGCTCGTCACGCTCGGTATCTTCGGCGGGGTCTTCCTGCTGTACAGCGTCGGCTGGCTGATCTCGGCGTTCCGTCCCGACGCGGCGGTGCCGAGCGACGCGGTCGGCCGGTTCATGTTCGATCTCGGACAGGGACTCGCGGTCGCCGCGGGACCCGTGTGGATGGCCGCGACGCTCTGGTTGACGCGTGGCGGCAGACCCGTCGTCAGGATCGCGATGCTCCTGCTCGGCGTCGTGCTCATCCTGCCCTGGCCGTTCCTCCGAGGAGTGTGACCCTGATGCCCTCCACCACCGCGGACCCCGTGTCGAAACCCGCCGCCGAGCGACCCGGCTGGCTCAGCTGGTCCGTCGCCGTCCTGTTCGGCCTGTTCTTCGCCTATGACGTCTTCGAAGCCGTCGGCAACCTCGTCGGCATCGTCGGGACGGCGAACGGCCTCGCCGTGCCGGTCCTGCCGCTCGGCTGGGTCGTCCTCATCGGCGGCCTGCTCCTGCCGATCGTGGCCTTCGCGATCGCCTTCTGGACCGGTCGCGACCGGTCGCTCGGCGAGCAGGCCGTGCGCTACCTCGTCGCCCTGTGCGTCGTCGCGGCGATCTCGCTGTCGGTCCTCGCGATGTTCGGCGCGCAGCAGCTGATCGACCTCTCCGTCTGACCCGGCCGTCGCCTCGTCACACGACGAACCGCCCGGTGCGCCTCCGATAGGCTTGCGATGGCCGCCGGACACCGACGCGCTGCCCACCCCACTGCTACTGCGAAGGAACCGTTCCGTGTCGAAACCGGTCGTACTGATCGCCGAAGAACTCTCACCAGCAACCGTCGACGCCCTCGGGCCCGACTTCGACGTGCGCTCCGTCGACGGGACGGACCGCCCGGCTCTGCTCGCGGCGATCGCCGACGCCGACGCCATCCTGGTCCGATCCGCGACCAAGGTCGACGAGGAGGCCATCCAGGCGGCCACCCGGTTGAAGGTCGTCGCGCGCGCGGGTGTCGGTCTCGACAACGTCGACATCAAGGCGGCAACGACGGCCGGGGTCATGGTCGTCAACGCGCCCACGTCGAACATCATCTCCGCGGCCGAGCTCACCGTCGGCCACATCCTGAGCCTCGCCCGCCACATCCCGGCCGCGCACGCCGCGCTCGCCCAGGGGCAGTGGAAGCGCTCCAAGTACACCGGTACCGAGCTGTACGAGAAGACCATCGGCATCATCGGCCTCGGTCGTATCGGTGCCCTCATCACGGCCCGTCTGCAGGCGTTCGGCACGAATGTCATCGCGTACGACCCCTACATCACGTCCGCCCGTGCACAGCAGCTCGGGGTGCAGCTGGTCACGCTCGACGAGCTGCTGGCGCAGTCCGACTTCATCACCATCCACATGCCGAAGACGCCGGAGACGACGGGCATGATCGCCGGCCCGCAGTTCGCGCTCATGAAGCCGACGGCCTACGTCGTCAACGTCGCCCGCGGTGGCCTGATCGACGAGGACGCGCTGTACGAGGCGCTGTCCAACAACGTCATCGCCGGTGCCGGCCTCGACGTCTTCGTGAGCGAGCCGCCCACCGACACGAAGCTGCTCGGGCTCGAGAACGTCATCGTGACGCCGCACCTCGGTGCGTCGACGGATGAGGCACAGGAGAAGGCCGGCGTCTCGGTCGCCAAGTCCGTGCGCCTCGCGCTCGGCGGCGAACTCGTCCCGGACGCGGTCAACGTCGCCGGCGGCGTGATCGACCCCTACGTCCGTCCCGGCATCCCGCTCGTCGAGAAGCTCGGGCAGGTGTTCGCCGCGCTCTCGACCTCGTCGCTCACGAGCGTCGACGTCGAGGTCCACGGCGAGCTGAGCGGGTACGACGTCAGCGTTTTGAAGCTGGCCGCGCTCAAGGGGATCTTCACGAACATCGTCAGCGAGACGGTCTCGTACGTGAACGCCCCGCTACTCGCCGAGCAGCGCGGTGTCGTGACGCGCCTGCTCACCGACGAGGTGAGCGAGGAGTACCGCAACGTCATCACGCTGCGCGGAGCCCTCAGCGACGGATCGCAGATCTCGGTGTCGGGCACGCTGACGGGCACGAAGCAGACCGAGAAGATCGTCGAGATCAACGGCTACGACGTCGAGGTGCCGTTCGCGAAGCACCACATCGTGATGGTCTACACCGACCGACCCGGCATCGTGGCCGTCTACGGCCAGCGGTTCGGCGAGGCGGGCATCAACATCGCGGGCATGCAGATCGCCCGTCACGAGGCCGGCGGCCCGGCGCTCAGCGTCCTGACGGTCGACTCGCCGGTCGCCGACGACGTCCTCGAGGTCATCCGCGAGACGATCGACGCGACGCTGCTCCGTGAGATCGACATCACCGAGCAGTAACCCGACCGCTGCTCCGACCCGATGCCCCGCGCCGTCCGGTGCGGGGCATCGTCGTCTGCAGGCCGAGGCGCCGAGGCCGTTCCGGTGTGGCCGTCGGGGTGTCCCGGCTCAGTGCCCGCCGGCGGGAAGCAGCCGCGCGATGACGGCCAGGAGCCGCTCGATCGCCTCGTCGCTGCCCTCATCGGGATCGCTGACCCCCATGCCGAGCTGCCCCGTGTTGGCGTAGAGACCGTCGCACATCAGCACGATGGCGCGGGCGGTGTCCGGGTCGCCGACGGCATCCTCCACCGTGCGCAACCAGCTCCGGCGGATGTCCGCCATCGCGCCGCTCGCCTGGGCGTGCTGCCCCTGTGCCAGCCGCGCGACGGCGATGATCGTCCGGTCGAACGGGGTGCCGCAGTCGACGGAGGTGCGCACGAAGTACTCGACGACGCCCTCCGGGGCCGCGAGCATCCGCGCCGTGTCGGCCTCGCTCATCTCCGAGAGCCGGTCGATGAGGCCGTCGACGAGCGCCTCCTTGCTGCCGAAGTGGTAGAGCAGTCCGCCCTTGGAGACGCCGGCCGCCGCGGCGACGGCGTCGAGGGTGGCGGCGCGTTCGCCCTCTTCGATGAGGAGTTCGGCGAAGGCGTCGAGGACGCGTTCTCGGGCTGCGGTCTGCTTCGCCATGGCTCCATCGTATTCGGCTCGTCGGATTCGGATTGATACTATACCGGCTGGACGGTATAGTCGAGCGGGCGGCGCCCGACCGGCGCCGTTCTCCACGCTGTGAAAGAGGTCATCGTGTCCACCGCCACCGAACCCACCGCCGTCGCCGCTCCCCGTGCCGGTCGGCGAGCCTGGTTCGCGCTCGCCGTCCTCATGCTCCCCGTCCTGCTGGTGTCGGTCGACAACACGGTCCTCAACTTCGCGTTGCCCGCGATCTCGAGCGCGCTCACCCCGACCGGGACGCAGCTGCTCTGGATCGTCGACATCTACCCGCTGGTGCTCGCCGGCCTGCTGGTGTCGATGGGCAGCCTCGGTGACCGCATCGGTCGTCGTCGCCTCCTGCTCATCGGTTCCATCGGGTTCGGCGTCGTCTCCGTCGCCGCGGCGTTCGCGCCCAGCGCCGAGCTCCTGATCGCGGCTCGGGCGGCACTCGGGTTCTTCGGAGCGATGCTCATGCCGTCGACGCTCTCGCTGCTGCGGAACATCTTCCTCGACCGCGACCAGCGACGGTTCGCCATCGCCGTCTGGGCCAGCGGGTTCGCCGCCGGCAGCGCGCTCGGGCCGATCGTCGGTGGGATTATCCTCGAGCACTTCGCCTGGGGCGCGGTGTTCCTGCTCGCCGTCCCGGTGCTCCTGCCGCTCGTCGTCCTCGCGCCCTTCCTCATCCCCGAGTCGAAGGACCCGAACCCCGGACGCATCGACGTCCCGAGCATCCTGCTCATCCTCCTGACGATGACGCCACTCGTGTTCAGCATCAAGCACCTGGCGGAAGCCGGCTTCGACCTGCTCACGGTCGCCTCGATGGTCGTCGGCGTGATCAGCGGCGTCCTGTTCATCCGCCGTCAGCTCCGCCTCGAGCATCCGCTGCTCGACCTGAGCCTGTTCCGGCGGGCCTCGTTCAGCGGCGCCGTGGTCATCAACCTGCTGAGCGTGACGGCGCTCGTCGGTGGGCTGTTCTTCGTGTCGCAGCACCTGCAGCTGGTGCTGGGTCTGCAGCCGCTCGACGCCGGGCTCGTCCTGCTCCCCGGCCTCATCGTGATGATCATCGCCGGCCTCGTGATCGTGCCCATCTCCAAGCGGGTCCGTCCGGGCATCGTGGTCCCGATCGCACTCGTCGTCTCCGCCGTCGGATACGCCTCCATCGCGATCACCGGGGGAGACGTTTCGGCCCTCGGGATCGGCCTCGCGTTCGTCGCCCTCGGGCTCGGCATCGGCTCCGCCGAGACGGTGTCGAACGAGCTCGTGATCGCGAGTGCGCCGCCGGAGAAGGCCGGTGCGGCGTCCGGTGTCTCCGAGACCGCCTACGAGCTGGGCGCGGTGCTCGGCACGGCGACGCTCGGCACCGTGCTCACCGCGTCCTACCGTTCCTCGGTCGTCCTGCCGGACGGACTGACCGCCGCCCAGCAGCAGGCGGCGGGGGAGACCCTGGGTGGTGCGGCGACGGTCGCCGAGCAGCTGCCCGGTGACCTCGCGGGCGCACTCATGGACTCCGCGCGGCACGCCTTCGACAGCGGTGTCGGTGTCGCAGCGTGGATCGGCGTCGGCCTCATCGTGGCCGCCATGCTCGTCGCGGCGATCGGTCTGCGCCGGGTCCGGTAGGGCTCCGTGGATCGTGCCACCCGGAGACGGGTGGCACGATCCACCCGAGGTCGGAAGCGTTAAGCTGGGCGCACACCGTCGTCGCATCCTCAGGAGTCGCATGTCCCGCACCGTCAAGCTCGCAGTCATCCCCGGCGACGGGATCGGTCCCGAGGTCGTCGGCGAGGCGCTCAAGGTCCTCGATGCGGCGGTGCAGGGTGGCGACGTCCGGTTTGAGCAGACGCCCTTCTCGCTCGGCGCCGCGCGGTTCCTCGAGACCGGCGACGTGCTGACCGACGCGGACCTCGCCGCGATCGCCTCGCACGACGCCATCCTCCTCGGAGCGGTCGGCGGCGTGCCCGGCGACCCCCGGCTCGCGAACGCGAACATCGAGCGCGGGCTGCTCCTCAAGCTCCGGTTCAGCCTCGACCACTACGTGAACCTGCGCCCGACCGTCGTGTACCCGGGTGTCCCGAGCCCGCTGAGCGAGCCCGGCGACGTGGACTTCGTCGTGGTCCGAGAAGGCACGGAGGGGCCGTACGTCGGCAACGGCGGAGCGATCCGCCAGGGCACGCCCCACGAGATCGCGAACGAGGTGTCGGTCAACACCGCCTACGGCGTGGAGCGGGTGGTGCGCTACGCGTTCACCGCTGCGGCCGCGCGTCGGCGGAAGCTCACCCTCGTCCACAAGACCAACGTCCTCGTCTTCGCCGGGTCGCTCTGGAAGCGCGTCGTCGACGCGGTGTCCGCGGAGTTCCCCGACGTCGCGGTCGACTACCTGCACGTCGACGCGGCCACCATCTTCCTCGTCACGGATCCTGCTAGATTTGACGTCATCGTCACGGACAACCTCTTCGGCGACATCCTCACCGATCTGGCCGGCGCGATCAGCGGCGGCATCGGACTCGCGGCCTCGGGAAACATCAACCCGGACGGCACGTACCCGAGCATGTTCGAGCCCGTCCACGGATCGGCGCCCGACATCGCCGGGAAGCAGCTGGCCGACCCGACCGCCGCCATCCTCTCCGTCTCCCTGATGCTGTCGCATCTCGGGCTCGAGACGGAGGCGGCGCGAGTCGCCACTGCCGTCACCGCCGACATCGCCGCCCGCACCGGCGCAGCACGCACGACGACCGAGGTCGGCGATGCGATCGCGGCCCTCGCGGCGAACCGGTAGACGCCCACCAGACACGCAGATCACGACGGAAGACACCATCATGACGATCAACCTCCCCATGGCGCAGCGCGAACTCGCCTTCACCGTGACCCCAAACGAGCAGCCCGTCCCCGCCGCAGAGCGCGACGCGATCCTCGCCGACCCGGGCTTCGGGCAGCACTTCACCGACCACATGGTCGACATCTGCTGGTCCGAGCGTGGTGGATGGCACCGCCCACGGGTCCAGGCGTACGGTCCGATCTCGCTCGACCCGGCCGCCGCCGTCCTCCACTACGCCCAGGAGATCTTCGAGGGCCTGAAGGCGTACCGTCACGCCGACGGGTCCATCTGGTCGTTCCGCCCCGACGCCAACGGCCGTCGCCTGCAGCGCTCGGCCAAGCGGCTCGCGCTGCCGGAGCTCCCGGTCGAGTACTTCGTCGAGTCGATCAAGCAGCTCATCGCCGTCGACGGTGCCTGGGTGCCCTCCGCGCCGGAGACCAGCCTGTACCTGCGGCCGTTCATGTTCGCCAAGGAGGCCTTCCTCGGCGTCCGCCCCGCGAAGAAGGTCAACTACTACGTCATCGCCAGCCCGGCCGGCGCGTACTTCACCGGCGGCGTCACCCCCGTGTCCATCTGGCTGTCAACCGACTACAGCCGTGCGGGCAAGGGCGGCACCGGGGCGGCGAAGACCGGCGGCAACTACGCGTCCTCCCTGCTCCCGCAGGCCGAGGCGTACGAGCACGGGTGCGCCCAGGTGCTCTTCCTGGACGCGCAGGAGGCGACCTACATCGAAGAGCTCGGCGGGATGAACGTCGTCCTCGTCAAGCGCGACGGCACGCTCGTCACGCCGGAATCGGACTCGATCCTCGAGGGCATCACCCGCGACAGCATCCTGCAGCTCGCGGAGGACCGCGGACACCGGGTGGAGCGCCGCCGGGTCACGATCGACGAGTGGCGCGAGGGCGTCGAGAGCGGCGACATCGTCGAGGTGTTCGCCTGCGGCACGGCTGCGGTCGTCACGCCGATCGCGCAGCTGAAGGCCAAGGACTTCACCGTGGGCGACGCCGACGCTCCGGCGGGCGAACTGACGATGTCGCTGCGTCAGGAACTGACCGACATCCAGTACGGTCGACTGCCCGACCGCCACGGGTGGATGACGCGTCTCGACGCCGAGTAGGCTCCGAGCAGCCTGGGAAGCCCCGCACCTCGTGCGGGGCTTCCGTGTCGCCGGGGCACCTCGGGATAGGCTGGCCTGGTGAAAATCGCTCGCTTCAGTCACGATCAGGCCATCCGCTACGGCATCATCGACGATGCGGATCTCGTCGTCCTCGACGGCGATCCGCTCTACTCGGGCTTCGAACCGACGGGGGAGCGCGTCCCGCTCGCTGATGCGGTCCTGCTCGCGCCGGTCATCCCTCGCTCCAAGGTCGTCGCCGTCGGCAAGAACTACCACGACCACGCAGCCGAGATGGGTGGGGAGGCTCCCGCCGAGCCGCTGCTCTTCCTGAAGCCCAACACCTCCGTGGTCGGGCCGGGAGACGCCGTCGTCTTCCCCAAGCAGTCCGAGCGCATCGACTTCGAGGGCGAACTCGCCATCGTGATCGGTGGCGTCGCCAAGAACGTCAGCGCGGAGCGTGCCGACGAGGTCATCTTCGGCTACACGATCGCGAACGACGTCACGGCCCGCGACCTCCAGGAGTCCGACGGCCAGTGGGCCCGCGCGAAGGGCTTCGACACGTTCTGCCCGCTCGGCCCCTACATCGAGACGGAGTTCTCCTTCGACGGCGCGACGATCGAGACCCGCGTCGACGGTGAGGTCCGCCAGCACGCCCCGCTGTCCGACATGGTGCACTCCATCGGCGCGATCGTCGAGTACGCATCCGCCGTCTGGACGCTCCTCCCGGGTGACGTCATCCTGACCGGGACGCCGGCCGGCGTCGGACCCTTCACCGACGGCCAGGTCGTCGAGGTCGAGGTCTCGGGCATCGGCATCCTGCGGAACACCGGCCGCCGGCCCTGACCCGCGTCAGCTGCGCTGACCGAGAGCGGTCAGCGCAGCTGCGACGTCGTCGTCGGTGTTCCAGAGGTGGAACGCGACCCTTGCCCGGCCTGCGCGACCCGATGCCGTGATCCCGGCCGACTGCAGCGCCCGGAGGTCGTGTCCATCGGGATCCGTCCACGTCACGATGGCCGAGGCCGTCCCGGTGAGGAGCGACCGGCTCTCGCCGATGCCCGCCCGGAGCGCCGCTGCGAGCCGGGTGTCGTGCTCGTACACGGCGACGGCGTCGACCGCCGCGAAGAGGGCGATGGCGGGCTCGGCGCCGACCCAGGCCTGCCAGGCGGGGGAGACGTCGAACCGTCGTGCGCTCACGGCGAGATGCAACGACGGGCCGTAACAGGACGACCAGACGTCGGCGCCCGAGTACCAACCGGCCTGGCTCGGCCGGAGGCGGTCCATCACCTCGTCGCGCACCGTCATGAACGCAACGCCTCGTGGCGCGCAGAGCCACTTGTAGGCGTGGCACACGGTGATGTCGTCGGCCGAGGCGTCGACGGGGAGCCACCCGGCCGCCTGTGTGAGGTCGTTGAGCGTCAGCGCGCCGTGCACGGCCGCCGCCTCACGGATCGCGACCACGTCGGCGACCGCGCCGGTCGCGGACTGCACCGCGGAGTAGGCGACGAGCCAGGTCGAGGCGTCGATGTGGGCGGCGAGTTCGGTCAGCGGTGCGTGGCGGACACGCACGCCGCGGTGCGCCTGCATGAGGAATGGAGCGACGAGTGAGCTGAAGTCGCCCTCGACGCAGAGGACCTCGGCGCCGTCCGGCACCGACGCCGCGACCATGGCGACCATGGCGGAGGTCTGGGATCCGATCGCGACCGAGCGGGCCGGCACGTGGACCAGCTCGGCGAAGGAGCCGCGCACCCGCTCGACGACGGCGCCGTAGGCGGCTGCATCGGTTCGAGCCGCCTGCCACGCGGAGAGGTCGGCCATGATGGCGTCCGTCGTGCCCGTCGTCGGCAGTCCCAGCGTGCAGGCGGCCAGGTAGCCGGGTGCGGATGGGAAGGATCCGCTGGCTTCCTGGAGGCTGAGGGTGCTCATGCATCCAGTCTCTTCGCCGGGTATCCATACGACAAGGACCGGCTCTCGATGAGAACCATAACGAGAGATTATGCTTCGAGGATGTCCACCCTCTCGCCGCCGCCCTCGTCATCGGCCCTCGACGCCGGTTCCCTCCTCGTCGTCGGCGCCATCGCCTCGACCGGGTCGATCACGGCCGCCGCGCACGCGCTCGGCTCGAGTCAACCGGCGGTGAGCCAACATCTCCGCCGGCTCGAGCGTCGGCTCGGCATGCCGGTCGTCGAGCGCGTCGGTCGCGGCGTCCGCCTCACCGAGGCCGGTGCGATCCTCGCCGGACACGCGGTGGCGGTGGACCGAGCGGTGCGCGCGGCGTCCGAGGAGGTCGCGGCACTCGCGGGGTTGCGGAGTGGGCGGGTGCGCCTCGTCGCCTTCCCGTCGGCGTCGTCGATGCTCGTGCCGCAGCTCCTCGCTCGCCTGGCCGACGAGCATCCGGGGATCGGCGTCTCCTTCGTCGAGGCCGAACCGCCGGAGGCCGTCGCCGCGGTCCGTGCCGGTGAAGCCGACGTCGCGATCACCTTCAGCTACCCGGACGATCCGGACGACCCGCATCGGGAGAGCGCGGCCGGACTCCGCGTGCGCCGGTTCGGAACCGACCCGATGCGTCTCGTACTCCCGGTCGGCCACGCTCGAGCCGGTGACCGACAGGTCGACCTCGCGGCCCTCGCCGGTGAGCGTTGGATCGCGGGTTGTCCGCGTTGCCGAGGTCATCTCCTCGGTCTCTGCCAGTCGAGCGGCTTCGAGCCCGTCATCGCGCACGAGACCGACAACGCGATCGCGGTCACCGCCCTGGTGGCGGCCGGGCTCGGCGTCGCCCTGCTCCCAACCCTCGCGCTCGCGGCCGCACAGCTGCCGACCGAGGTGGTCGTGCTGCCGACGCGCAACGACGACGACCGGGCGCTCCACCTCGTCAGCGCCGAGCACGCGGACCGCATCCCCGCCGTCGCTGCACTCCTGCGGATCGCCGCGTCCCTGGGCGGCGCGACTAAGATGACAGGCGATGTCTGACACGATTACGCACCCCTTCTCCACGGCTTCCGGCACCGACGTCCGCGTCCGGTTCTGCCCGTCGCCGACCGGCACGCCGCACGTCGGTCTCGTCCGCACGGCGCTGTTCAACTGGGCGTACGCCCGGCACACGGGGGGCAAGCTCGTCTTCCGGATCGAGGACACCGATGCCGCTCGCGACAGCGAGGAGAGCTACGAGCAGCTCGTCGACGCGCTCACGTGGCTGCGGCTCGACTGGGACGAGGGCGTCGGCGTCGGCGGACCCCACGCGCCGTACCGGCAGTCCGAGCGGAGCGACATCTACGCCGACGTGATCGCGCGGCTGACGGCTGCCGGGCACCTCTACGAGAGCTTCTCGAATGCCGACGAGATCGACGCCCGCAACGAGGCGGCCGGCCGGCCGAAGCAGTTCGGGTACGACAACTTCGACCGCGACCTCACCGACGAGCAGCGCGCCGCATTCCGAGCCGAGGGCCGCGAGCCGGCGCTCCGTCTGCGGGTCCCGGACGACGACCTCAGCTTCGACGACCTCGTGCGCGGTGAGATCACCTTCCCGGCCGGGTCGTTCACGGACTTCGTCCTCGTGCGCCCGAACGGCAAGCCGCTCTACACGCTCGTGAACCCCGTCGACGACGCCATCATGCAGATCACCCACGTCCTCCGCGGCGAGGACCTCCTGCCGTCGACGCCGCGGCAGATCGCGCTGTACCACGCGCTCATCGACATCGGTCTCACGACCTTCGTCCCGCGGTTCGGTCACCTGCCGTACGTCATGGGCGAGGGCAACAAGAAGCTCTCGAAGCGGGACCCGGAGGCGAACCTCTTCCACCACCGCGACCGCGGCTTCGTGCCGGAGGGGCTCATCAACTACCTCGCGCTGCTCGGGTGGTCGCTGAGCGGCGACCGCGACGTCTTCTCGATCGAGGAGATGATCGCCGCGTTCGACGTCGTCGACGTCAACCCGAACCCGGCGCGCTTCGACCTCAAGAAGGCGGAGTCGATCAACGGCGACCACATCCGACTGCTGGAGCCGGCCGACTTCCTCGGCCGCATCACGCCGTACCTCGTCGAGGCCGGTGTAGTGAGCGAGCCCGTCACCGAGGCGCAGCAGGTCGTGCTCGAGCAGGCAGCCCCGCTCGTCCAGCAGCGCATCGCGCTGCTCGGCGAGGTCCCCGCGCTCCTCGGCTTCCTGTTCCGCGGTGCCGCGGAGCTCGAGTACCAGGAGGACGCGCTCAAGGGTCTTCCGGCGAACGCCGGCGAGGTGCTCACCGCGTCCATCGGCGCGCTCGAGCTCGTCCCCGAATCGGAGTGGACGGCTGGTTCGATCCAGGACGCGCTCGCCGGCGCGCTGATCGAAGGCCTCGGTCTGAAGCCCCGTATCGCCTACGGCCCGCTCCGCGTCGCCGCGTCCGGGCGTCGGATCTCCCCGCCGCTCTTCGAGTCGCTCGAGATCCTCGGGAAGACGGAATCGATCACGCGACTCGATCGGCTCTCCGCGCACCTCGCGTCATGAACGACTCGTACGACGTCGTCGTGGTCGGCGCGGGACCCGCGGGACTCTCGGCCGCGCTGAACCTGGCGCGCGCGCGTCGGCGCATCCTCGTGCTCGACGGCAATCGCCCACGGCACGCTGCGACGCTGCGCTCGCACGGTTTCCTCACCCGCGACGGCATCGCTCCGCTGGATCTCCGGCGAATGGGGCGCGAGGAGGTTGCCGCCTATGCGAACGCGGAGGTCCAGTTCGCGTCCGTGCAGTCGATCGAGGCGACCACCGACGGCTTCCACGTCGTCGCCCAGGGGGTCCGCGGCGAGCCGGATCGCGACGTCGTGACCCGGACGGTCGTCGTCGCGAGCGGTCTCACGGAGACGCTGCCGAGGGTCACGAACCTGCGGGCCTTCTACGGAACGGATCTGCACAGCTGCGTCGAGTGCGACGGGTACGAGAAGGCCGACGCGCCGCTCGCGCTCATCGGCGAGACGACGGACCTGGCGGAATGGGCGATCCTCATCGCACAGTGGTCGTCGGACCTCATCGTCTTCACGAACGGTACCGACACCGTCACCGGTCCCGAGGAGGCCGCGCTCGCCTCCGCGGGCATTCGGGTCGAGCGCGGAGCGATCGCGGAGCTCGACGGCGGTCGCGACGGCTTCACCGGTGTCCGCCTCGCCGACGGTGCGCTCATCCCGCGCTCCGGGGGCTTCGTGCGGCCGCAGTGGGCCGCGCCCCTCGGATATCTGGAACAGCTCTCACTCGATCGCGACACCGACGGGTACGTCGTGGTCGACGCCTGGGGTCGCACGTCCGTGCCGGGCGTGTACGCCGCCGGCGACATCACGCCTCCCGGTCCGCAGCAGCTCATCGTCGCGGCCGGGAACGGCGCTCGAGTGTCCCGAGCACTCAACCGGGACCTCGCGGGCGTCCCCAGCTGAGTGACCCGCGACGCGCCCGGGACGCCTCGATTTGAGACGACCGCCTCCGTAGGCTAGTGTTGTTCTTCGGTCGGGGCTTCGGTTCTGACAGTGGGGTATGGTGTAATTGGCAACACGACTGATTCTGGTTCAGTTGTTCTTGGTTCGAGTCCAGGTACCCCAGCAGTACAGCATCACCACGACGAAGGCCCGCGATCATCGCGGGCCTTCGTCGTTTCCGGCGTGCTGTGCAGCTCCGTGGGCTGGCGACGCCGCCGAACCACCGACGTCTCTCACCGCGGCTCCGAATCCTCCTCCACAGATGTGCGCTCGAATGCGATGATGCGCTCGACGGCCGGGATGATCTGCGAGGCCATCCGACGGAAGACCTCCAGGCCCTGACCGAACGGGTCGACGACGTCGTCCTGCGCCGGATCAGGGAGTCGCGCGCTCGTCCGGTTGGCCGCCAGTTCGGGGCCAAGATGCTTCCAGCGCCCTGCTCGAGGGCGGGGGAGTCGTCCCGAGTCGACGGTGTCGAGGAGCCGGGCGAACTCACGCAGGGAGAAGGTTCGACGCAGCGCCTCCGGGCACAACCTGAGGACGGCGCTGCGATGCTCCCGCGTCATGGTGAGGACGACGTCCTGTCGAGCCACGAGGTCGGCGGTGAGCTGCGTCGCGGTGAAGTCGGCGGCCGTCGCGGCGAGCGGACCGAGCAACGCCGCACTCGAGGCGTCGATCGGGTGTCCGCGCAGCGCCCCCGTCCCGGCGCTCCGCACCTCGAAGCCGCACGCGTCGACCTCCGCCAGCCCGCTCGTGAGGAGGAACTCGGCATACGGGGACCGACAGATGTTGCCGGTGCAGACGATCAGGATTCGGGTCGGAGGCGGATCGAGCGGGGTGTTCATGCTGTGGTCCGCCGCGGTCGACGCGTCGGGGCGGTCCGGTGGTAGTACGCGTAGGACGACGACTGCTCTCCTCGAGCCACCTCGACGCGGTTGAGGACGACCCCGAGGAGCTTCGCCTGGACGAAGCTGAGGTTCTCGAGGGACTGCCGGAGCTGATCGCGGTGCAATCGCCCGTCGGCCGACGCCACGAGCAGGACCCCGCTAGCGAGGGTCGACAGTGCTGTCGGGTCCGAGACGTTGATGAGCGGGGGTGTGTCGATGACCACCACGTCGTACGCGCGTTCCATCTCGGAGAGCGCGCGCTCCATCGCCGCCGATCCGAGGAGTTCACTCGGATTCGGCGGCAGCTCGCCGGAGGTGAGGACGGCGAGACGCCCCGCCCCGTCGACCGCTTGCGAGGCCTCGCCGAGGCTGATCCTGCCGGTGAGCACGGTCGTGAGCCCGACCGCATCCTCGAGTCCGAACATCTCGTGCTGGCGGGGTCGGCGCAGGTCCGCATCGACGAGGAGGACGGCGTTCCCCGCCTCTGCGAGGACGAGCGCGAGGTTCGCCGCGGTGGTGCTCTTCCCCTCGCCCGGGACCGAGGACGTGACCATCACGCTGCGGAGTCCGCCGTCGATGGAGGCGAACTGGAGGTGCGTCCGAAGTTGCCGGAAGCTCTCGGCGCGCCGGCTGTAGCTCTCCGTCGATCCGAGGATGAGTTGCGCCGCGTCGGTGGGCTCCGTGTGGAAGGCGCCGAGGATGCTCGTGTCCGTGAGCTTCTCGATCGCCGAACGACCACGGAGTCGGGTGTCGAGGACCTCGATGAGCAGTGTGATCCCGACGCCCAGGGCGAGGCCGGTGAGGACGCCCACCGCGAGGTTCTGCAGCACGTTCGGCGCAACGGGCGACCGGGGTGGAGACGCCGGTTCCACGATCGTCAGCCCGACCGGGGTCGGATCACCTGGTGCACCGGCGGAGCCCACCTCGTTGGCGCTCTCGACATCGTCGACCAGGTCGACGAGCACCTGGGCTGCGGTGTTCGCGATGCGGGCTGCTGCAACCGGATCGCTGTCGACGGCGGAGATGTTGATCAGGACCGACTGCGCGGGATTGTACGCTGAGATCGTCCCGATGAGCGACGCGGGGTCGAGGTCGAGGCGGTCAGCCACCGTGGACCGCACCGTCGAGCCGGTGGCGAGGATCACGTATGAGGCGACGCGGCTCTGGGCGAAGGTGTTGCCCTGATTGAGGTCGCCCACGGAGTCTCCACCGGTGACGGCCACGAACAGCTGGCCCGTCGATTGGTAGACGGGTTTGGTGATGAGCGTGTATCCGTGGGCGAGTGCGGTGGCCCCCAGCGTGATCGCGACGATGAGCAGCCAACGATGGCGGAGGATGCGCAGGTAGTCCTTCAGGTCCATCCTGATATGTTAGTCGTCTGGCATGTCCGCCGCGTCGGCGGACATGACGCAGGGCCCGGACTCACGAGTCCGGGCCCTGCATGACGGTGGTGGGGCGGTCTGCCGTTCAGGCGGCCTTGCCGAACCGGTCGGTGCCGTTCGCACGAGGTCGGCGCGGGGCGCGGTTCGTCTGACGGACCGTCGGTTCGGTCATGACGGGTCGTTCACTGCCGACCACGGTGCGGTCTGCGACCCTGGCATCCCGATCGACGCTCGCGCCGTGGGCGACCTGGACGTCGGCACCCAGACGGGCGTCGCTTCCGACCCGCGCTCCGCGTCCGATGACACAGCGCTCCCCGATGTGGACGTTCGCGCCGATGAAGGCGCCTTCCCCGATCACCGCGGACCGGTCGATCCAGGTTCCGGCACCGATCCAGGCGTTGGCACGGATGTCCGCGTCAGCCTCCACGAAGGTGGTGCGTTCGATGAACGCCGACGGATCGATCAGTGCACGAGCTGCGACCATGCCCTTGCCGTTCGGGTGGTGACGGTACCGTTCCACCTCGCCGGTCCGGCCTTCGATCTCTTCGTACACTCTCGCCATGGGTGACCCCCTTCTGGTCTACTCAACACTGGGGACAACGCCGGGTGGCTCCCGGTCATTCCTTCCCGGGGCCTGCCTGGGAATCCCATGAGTCTCGTGCTGTGCTGTAGAGGGTGTTCGGAGGAGGAGGCCGCCGCGGTTTGGTCGTGACCGGTCATTGGAAGTCGCGCGAACGGGTGTTCGCCCCGATCCGGAGCGCTTCCAACCGATCCGCCACCAGATTGACGATGCCTTCCGGTGATCGCTCCAGCATGCCGCGGACCACCATCGCCGGGGCTTCCCTGGCCACGCGGCGATACCGGTTCCAGACGCCGACACTGCAGATCACGTTGACGAGTCCCGCTTCGTCCTCGAGGTTCATGAAGGTGATGCCGCTCGCCGTCGCCGGCCGTTGCCGATGCGTCACGACACCCCCGACCTCCACGCGACGGTCCGTCTGCGCCGTCAGGAGTTCGTCGGACCGCAGCGCACCTCGTCGTGTGAGATCGGCACGGACGTGGCGGATGGGGTGGTCGTCGGTCGACATCCCGGTCGACCAGATGTCGGAGATGAGTTGTTCGGCGGCCGTCGGAACCGGGAGCAACGGCGGCTGCACGGTCGTGAACGTCCCCTCGAGCTGGTCGGGACGATGCCGACTGGCCTGCGCTGCGCCCCACATCGCCTCACGACGGGTGAGGCCGAATCCGTCGAAGGCGCCCGCCGCCGACAGCGACTCCAACTGCGAGGAGCTCAGGCCGATCCGCCTGGCCAGGTCGGCCTGGCTGGTGAACAGCCCTCCGGACTCCCGTTCGGCGACGATCCGCTTCGCGAGCTCCTCACCGATCCCCTGGACGGAGGAGAGACCCAGCCGGACGGCGAGTGCGCCGTCGCGCCGGTGTCCTGCCGAATCGTCGGGAAGGAGTGGATCGAAGAGCCCGGTCGGTCCCTGATCGTGTTCGAGGCAGCGCGTGCGTCCGCCGGGAGCGACCGGGGCACCGGGGGCGGCCTCCGGGTCGAGCGCTTCGAGGCCGGCCTGTGCGCCGGAGCGATGCAGATCGGGACGAAGGACGGAGACGCCGTGTCTGCGGGCGTCGGCGACGAGCGTCATCGGCGAGTAGAACCCCATGGGCTGCGCCCGGAGCAGGGCCGCGAGGAACGCCCCCGGGTAGTGCAGACGCAGCCAGGCGCTCACGTAGACGAGGAGGGCGAAGCTCAGGGAGTGGCTCTCAGCGAAGCCGAAGTTGGCGAAGGCCTGGATCTTGGCGTACACGGCATCGGCGTCCGCTCCGACGATGCCGTTACCGGCCATGCCGAGGTACAGCGTGTCCTTGAGGCTCTCGATCTTCTCCTCGCCGCGCTTCGATCCCATCGCCCGGCGCAGGAGGTCCGCATCCTCGGCCGAACACCCACCGACGGCCATCGCCATCTGCATGAGCTGCTCCTGGAACAGCGGCACGCCGAGCGTGCGTTCGAGGACCGGTTCGAGGCTCGGGTGGAGGTAGGTGATGGGCTCCTGGCCGGTCTTCCGGCGCAGGTAGGGGTGCACCGCGCCGCCCTGGATGGGCCCCGGGCGGATCATGGCGACCTCGATGACGAGATCGTAGAACCGGCGGGGGAGCAAGCGCGGCAGCATGCCCATCTGCGCGCGGCTCTCCACCTGGAAGACCCCGATGGTGTCGGCCCGGCAGAGCTGGTCGTAGACCCCTGCTTCGTCCTTCGGGATGGTCTCCAGGGTCCAGCGCTCCCCGGTGTGTTCGGCCACGAGGTCGAAGCAGTACTGGATGGCCGAGAGCATGCCGAGACCCAGGAGGTCGAACTTGACGAGACCCATCCAGGCGCAGTCGTCCTTGTCCCACTGGAGGACCGTGCGACCGTCCATGCGCCCGTGCTCGATCGGGCAGACCTCGCCGACCGGCCGATCGGTCAGCACCATGCCACCCGAGTGGATGCCCAGGTGCCGGGGCAGGGTGAGCATCTGCTGCGCGAGGCCGACGACGCGCTCGGGGATGTCGTGGTCGGTGCTCGACATGACCCCGCCCCAACGCTCGACCTGTTTCGACCAGGCGTCCTGCTGACCGGGGCTGTACCCGAGCGCCTTGGCGGTGTCGCGGACGGCGAACTTCGGCCGATAGCTGATGATGTTCGCGACCTGAGCGGCGTTGCGGCGTCCGTAGGTCTCGTAGACGTACTGGATGGCCTCCTCGCGCCGGTCGGAGTCGAAGTCGACGTCGATGTCGGGCTCCTCCTCTCGCATGCTGGAGAGGAACCGTTCGAACGGCAGCTCGTAGAAGATCGAGTCGACGGCGGTGATCCCGAGCAGGTAGCAGACGGCCGAGTTCGCGGCGGAACCGCGTCCCTGGCAGAGGATGCCCCGGCCGCGGGCGAAACTGACGATGTCGTGCACGATCAGGAAGTACCCGGGGAAGTCCTTCTGCTCGATGACCTCGAGCTCCCGTTCGATGCGTCGGAGGTGTTCGGGAGTGGCGTCGGGGTACTTGACGGGGACGGCTTCGAGCACGAGGTGCCGAAGCCAGCTCATGGGCGTATGGCCCTCCGGGACGCGCTGTCGCGGGAGCTTCGGGCGGACCGCCCGCAGGCTGAAGGCGAGTTCGTCGGCCAGCTCGACGCTCCGTGCCACCGCTCCGGGGTATCTGGCGAACCGGTCCGCCATCTCGGCGCCGCTCCGCAGGTGCGCGGTTCCGGCCGCGGGAAGCCATCCGTCGAGCTCGTCGAGGCTGCGTCGTGCTCGGACGGCCGCCAGCGCGGTCTGGAGTCGATGCTGCTCGGGCGTGGCGTAATGGACGTTGCCCGTGGCGACGACGGTGAGGTCGAGCAACGCCGCGATCTCGGCGAGTGCATCGTTCTCCGCCGAGTCCTCCGGGTGGCCGTGGTCGCTCAACTCGACGACGACGTGCTCCGGACCGAACAGGGCGACGAGTCGGTCGACCGCGGCGGCGGCGGCCTCCAGACCGTGCTCACGGAGCGCGGTGCGGACGAACCCCTTGCGGCACCCGGTGAGCACGGTCACGTGGCCGGCGACGGAGGCGGCGAGCCGCTCGAGGTCGTAGATCGGGTGACCCTTCTCGGCTCCGTCGGCGAGTTGTGCGTCCGTGATCGCACCGGCCAGGCGGTGATACCCCTCTGCTCGACGGGCGAGCAGGAGCAGATGATGTCCGACGGGGTCGGGGACGCCGTTCTGCGGCCGGTCCAAGCCGATGGACAGTTCGGCACCGTAGACCGTCCGGAGGTCGGGGAACCGTTCCGCCGCCTCGGCCATCCGGACGACACCGTAGAAACCGTCGTGGTCGGTGAGCGCGAGCGCGTGCAGGCCGAGTGCCGCAGCCTCTTCGACGAGCCGCTCCGGCGGGCTCGCGCCGTCGAGGAAGCTGAAGCTCGAGTGCGCGTGGAGTTCCGCATAGGGGACCCGCGTCGTCGACGGGCGCTGCTCCGGTGGTTCGGGGACGTACGGTTGACGCTTCCGCGACCAGGCCGGGCTGTCCCCACCGTCGGCTCCCAGCGGCAGGGTGGCCGGACGGCTCGCGTCGGACAGACGGCGCTCGAACTCCGACCATGAGACCGGGGGGTTGTTCCATCCCATGCTGGGCTCCTTCGTCATGCGGTGTGGTGCGGACGTGATGCGGTTCAGTCGTAGCGGGCCTCAGCCCTCCAGTGCTGCTCCTCCAGCAGGAGCAGCCAGGCGTCACCCGAGTCGTCGAGGACCTGGAGACGGTGGACGCGATGGTGGCCGTCGTCGTCCCACCAGCGTTCGTCGATGCTCCAGGGGCCGGCCCAACCGTCGATGACGTGCCAGTCCGAGAAAGCGAAGAACCGTGCGGGTGCTGCACTCACGGTGCTGCGCTCGTCGACCGCCACAGCCTGGCCCGTCGCGTCGACGACCTCGACCGGCACGGCGGTGTCGAAGACGGTCGAGGGAGCCGCTCCCGGGATGGTCCCTGGCCACGGCCGGTTCCGACGTTCGGCCACGGCTGCCTCACCACCCGGCGGAACGCTGCCCCAGGGGACGAGGATGCGGCGGTCGAGGAGGAGGCGGCCGCCGGACGGCATCGCGGTCACGACGCCGTCGTGGCCGAGCATGCTCTGGACGCGGGCGAGTCCGCTGTGGATGCGTTCGTCCGGTCCGCTGCCCCAGAGTCCTTCCTCGTGTTCCGCAGCGTCGTCGAGGGTCTCCGGGACGACCTCGACGAGTTCGACGGGAGAGGCGAGTCCGTGATCGATGTTGGACGCGCCCTGCAACTGCCAGCGCACGCGATCGAGGACGTCGCCGGCGGTGAACCAGCGTGGGTGGAGCCAGGTGCGGGTGGAGCGCTCCCCGCGCTCGCTCCGCATGCTGATCGTGATCGCGGTGGTCACGAGGCCGGCCTCCGCCAGGCCGGTGATGAACCGTTCCGCGGACTGCCGGAACCCGAAGGTCAGCTGGTCGATGCGGTCGAGCGGGGGCTCGAAGGCGATCGACACGGCCAGCTCGGTCGGCGGCACGCGAGGGACGACGCTTCGGGCGTCCGCGCCGGCTGCGAGGCGGTGCGCTCGGGCGCCGTCGGGGCCGAAGCGGTCGCGGACCTCGGTCGCGGGCAGTGCGCCGAACGCCCCCAGGGTGCTGATCCCGAGCCGGTGCAGCAGTGAGCTGAGTTCGGGGCGCCCGAGGGTGGACAGGGGGAGCGGGGCCAGGAAGGCGGGAGAGGCTCCGGAGGGGATGACGATGATCCGGGAACCGTCCTGTTGGAACGCGGTGGACCTCGCGGCCTGCTCCGCGGCGAAGGGGCCGTCGGCGATGCCGATTCGTGCATCGGGGACACCGAGCTCGTCGAGGCGGGCCAGGAGGACCTCTGCCGCAGCCGACTCGCCGCCGTAGTATCTGCTCGGTCCTCGGGATCGGATGGCGCAGAGCCCGGCCCGGAAGGGCTGGACGCCCGGCATGAGCTCCTCGATGCCGAGGAGGATCGGCTCGAAGGCGCGGGTGTCGACGACCGGGTCGTAGTCGGCGGTCGCCAGTTCCGGACAGCGGGCCTCGGCCTCGCGGACACGGAGTCCACGCCGCACTCCTGCTCGACGTGCGCTGGCGTCGCAGGCCAGGACCTCACCATGCTCGACCAGGGCCAGCGGAGCGTCTGCCGTGTCCTCGGACAGCGTTCCAGAGAGTCGTGCCGCCACGATCGGCCAGTCGGGGCACCAGAGGACCATGGTGCGCTCGACCGGTCCCGCAGGCGGTTCGGTCGTCATCGGTTCACGATCATCGGGAGCCGGACGACGGTGTCGTCGTCGAGGAGACCGGAGCCGGCGAGCGGTGCGGTGCGACCCTCGGTCGATCCCAGGGGCAGCGTCAGGTGCGCGGTCCTGGGCCGGCCCGCAGCCCCCTGGCCGAGCATCGAGCTGACGGTGAGCCGCCGATGCCGGAGATGTCCGTGCCCCGCCCCGAGGCCGCTCCAGGAGCTCTCGGTCACGCGCAACGTCGCATCGCTCTGCGGCCAGGAACCGAGGACGATCAGTGCGGCCTCGCGCTGCCGGAGGCGAGCCGCGAGTCTGGCGGCGTCGCTCGGGGCGATCCGTCCGGGAGGCGCTGTGATGAGCACGCCGGCGACGTCGGCCATGGCCGCGGTGACCGTGAGCCAGTCCGGACCGGGCTGGGGGACGAGGACGAGTCGTTCGAGGTCGATGCCCATGGAGGCCGCCGCCTCCACGCCGAACGACGGGAGACCGATGACGGCGCACCAGGTCCCGGCTGCTGACGGCCCGGCCATGAGCGACATGGCGAGCGCCGTGGAGCCGAGCACGGAGTAGCTGCCTCCGGCCTGGAGGGCGCCACCGGGCAGGAGCCGGGAGAGCTCAGGAGCGGTCGGCAGGGATCGGGTGTCGAGGCGCGTCCCCTGCATCCGCTTGATGCGCCCCTGGAGTTCGTGCAGCTCGGTCGCGGTGTCCGCCCTGACGGGGGAGTCGACGAGTGCGCGGAGAGCCATGGCTCAATATTCGAACATATCTTCGAACAAGTCAACCGGCTCGATCCGGTCTCGACGGCGACTGACGGATGACTCGACCATGGTCCGGCATCCCACCGACACGCGGTCCGCGGTGTCAGCGGCGCCCGGTACGCTGGGCCCATGTGCGGACGTTTCGTCGTGACCGAATCCACCGAGGAACTCATCGAGCTCTTCGACATCGACCACGCGGCTGCCGAGCTGCCCGGGCCCTCGTACAACGTGCGCCCGACCGAGCAGATCCCGATCATCCTCGACTCGGTGAAGACGGGGCCGGTGGTCCGCCGGCTCGAATCGGCGCGGTGGTCACTCGTGCCGTCGTTCGCCACCGAGCTGAAGAGTCAGTACCCGACCTTCAACGCTCGCGCGGAGGAGGTCACCACCAAGCCCACGTTCGCGCCATCGGTCAAACAGAAGCGCGCATTGGTCCCCGCCGCCGGGTACTACGAGTGGCACACCGAGGGCGCGACGAAGACCCCGTACTACGTGCAGACCGCTGGTGGTGAACCGATCGTCTTCGCGGCCCTCTACTCGTGGTGGCGCGACCGCTCGCTACCGGACGACGACCCGCGGCGTTGGGTGCTGAGCGCGACCATCCTCACGCGGCCGGCGGTCGGTCCCTTGCAGGAGCTGCACCCACGGACGCCCGTGACGCTGCCGCCGGAATGCTGGGACGCCTGGCTCGATCCGCACCACGAGGCCGACCAGGACGAGGTCGACGAGATGGTGTCCGCAGCGACCGACGTCGCGGAGCAGCTCGTCTTCCACCGGGTGGCGCCGTTGCAGGGCGATGGACCGGAGCTCATCCTCCCCGTCCAGGAATAGCCGCAGGAGAGTCGGCCGGAGGCGCGGAACGGAACCGCCCCGGAGACACGAAACCTACCCCGGGCACACAGAACCGCCCCTGACGCGAACGTCAGGGGCGGTTCTCGGTGTCTCAGACGCGAGGGCTGGAATGACCGGCCGCTCGGATCGTCAGCTCCGACTGATCAGAGAATCAGAGGGGGCGGATGTTCTCGGCCTGCAGGCCCTTGGGGCCCTGGTTGGTCTCGAACTCGACCTTCTGGTTCTCCTCGAGCGAGCGGTAGCCGCTCGTCGCGATGGCGGAGAAGTGTGCGAAGACGTCGGCGCTGCCGTCGTCAGGAGTGATGAATCCGAAGCCCTTTTCGGCGTTGAACCACTTCACAGTTCCAGTTGACATGTATTTCCTCTTTCATGAGTGACCGTTCCCGACTTTCGGGCCCGTTCGTCGCGGTGTTCTTTGCTCGCTCCTCAGAAAAGCAGCGTATCCATCGGTGGAAACGCGGCTTGAAATACCTGCGCAACACAACAACTTCGATCCACGTTAGCCCATCTCGGCTCGAAACGGCAGCCGAACACGTAACGGATTGGCCAATTCTGCATCTTTTTCCGACATTCGACGTGATGCCTGGGTATCTCCAGCGGATCTCGCGGTCTGCGGTGATTCCCCAGCCGTCGACCGTAGGCTGAGGCCATCTGCAGAGCGCATGCTCGCCCGAGCGTCCGCTCACCACCCCGGCTGGGAAGTCGACACGATTCCTCCGGAGTGCCCATGTCAACTGAAGCCATCCTCGGCCCGGTTCGTGCCACGAGCCCCCGCAAGCCCGGCGCCACGAACGTCACCAGCTCCTACTCGTCGCTGTTGAAGACGGTTCGCGAGGCGGGACTCCTCCGCCGCCACCGCATGTTCTACATCCTGACGTTCTCGTTCCTCGTGATCGCGCTCCTCGGCTGCGTCACCGGGTTCGTCCTGCTCCGCGAGTCCTGGTTCCAGTTGCTCATCGCCGGCGCGCTCGGCATCATCCTCACCCAGTTCGCCTTCCTCGCCCACGAGGCCTCGCACCGTCAGGTCTTCGAGTCGGGTCGGGCGAACGACCGCGCCGGCCGCTTCCTCGCGGCGGGCATCGTCGGCATCAGCTACTCGTGGTGGATGACGAAGCACACGCGCCACCACGCGAACCCGAACCAGGTCACCAAGGACCCCGACATCGAGATCGACACGATCTCCTTCATCGAGGAGGACGCGGCGAAGGCGAAAGGCCTGCAGGCGCTGATCACCCGGAAGCAGGGCTACCTCTTCTTCCCCCTCCTCATGCTGGAGGGCATCAACCTCCACGCGCTGTCCTTCAAGACCCTCTTCGGTCCGGGCAAGGTCGACGGCCGCGCCGCCGAGATCAGCATGATCGTCGCCCGCGTCGGTCTGTACCTGGCTGCGATCTTCCTCTTCCTGCCCGTGGGCATGGCGTTCGCGTTCCTCGGCGTCCAGCTCGCGGTCTTCGGTGTCTACATGGGTGCGTCCTTCGCGCCGAACCACAAGGGCATGCCGATCATCCCGGCCGACATGAAGCTCGACTTCCTCCGCAAGCAGGTGCTGACCTCGCGCAACGTCCGCGGCTTCGGCATGGCCACCTTCATGGGCGGCCTGAACTACCAGATCGAGCACCACCTGTTCCCGAGCATGCCTCGCCCGGCTCTGGCCCGTGCTCGC
Organism: Plantibacter sp. VKM Ac-2885; assembly: GCF_015351205.1. Lineage (NCBI taxonomy): Bacteria > Bacillati > Actinomycetota > Actinomycetes > Micrococcales > Microbacteriaceae > Plantibacter > Plantibacter sp. VKM Ac-2885. Next base: position 1,883,685 of record NZ_JADKSK010000001.1, read on the forward strand.
GTCATCGTTCGAGAGCACTGCGAGACCCAGCAGGTGCCGTACACCGAGACGACCCTGCTGCAGTCCTACGCCATCGTCATCGAGTACCTCAACCGGGTCGGGCTCTCAGCCCGCGACCCGTTCGACTGCCCGGCGGCGGCGAACTTCCGCCGCCGGTAGTCGATCCGGCTCAGACCTCGAGCGTGTCGAGCGGGGCGAGCGGGTAGTAGGTCCCGCCGCCCTGTTCGGTCGCCCACTGCAGGCGGTCGTGCGACATGCTCTGTCCCGGCCCTGAGAGCACCATCTCGTGTGTCCCGAACGCGCGCTTCGGCGCGACGGCGGTGACGAAGTCCATGCCCTCGGAGATCTTCATCCACGGTGCACCAGCCGGGGCGGCCAGGACGTCGACCTCGACGCCCTCGGGGACGGCGAAGGAATCGCCGGGGTAGTACACCAGGTCGTTGATGAGGACGCCCACGTTGTCGATCACCGGGATCGACGAATGGATGACCGCGTGGGTCCCTCCGAAGAAGCGGAGCGTGAACGGCCCGGCTTCGACCACGTCTCCCGGAGCGACGACGGTGATGTCGTAGCCGTCCGCGGCGGCGGCGACACCGGCCGGTCCGTAGAGGACGGCATCCGGGCTCGCGGCGAGGATGCGGTCGAGGTGCTCCGCGGTCCAGTGGTCGGGGTGCAGGTGCGTGATCAGGACCGCCGCGGTGTGCTCCACATCGGCCATTGGCGACGTGAACGCGCCCGGGTCGACGATCAGCTTGGCGCCGTCCGTCTCAAGGAGGAATGCTGCATGTTCGAACTTCGTGAGTCTCATAGGACGAGTGAATACCGTGGGAGCGCCGGGGGCAACCCGGTCGTCCGGGTATCCAGCCGCCGTGGGCCTGTCAGAATCGGCAGGTGACCACGCAGCCCCGACGCATCGGCGTCGCCATCAACCCGACCGCGTCGTTCGGCTCGACCCGAACCGTGGGCCCGATGGTGCTCGACGCCCTCGAGCAAGCCGGGCACCGCGCCGTCCGTCTGCAGGAGCAGACCGTCGGGCAGCTCCGGAGCGCGGTGCAGACTGCCATCGAGGCTGGGTTGGACGCGCTCGTCGTCGTCGGTGGCGACGGCATGGTGAGTCTGGCCGTCGAGGCGGTGCGGGACTCGGGCCTGCCGTTCGGCGTGGTCCCGTCCGGTACGGGCAACGACATCGCCAGGGGACTCGGGATCCCGCTGGGGGATCCCGCAGCCGCGATCGCGTCCCTGCTCCGTGCGCTCGAGGGCGAGCCGCGCGTGATCGACGCCGGCACGGTGACGGACGGCGAGCGGACGACCTGGTTCGTCGGTGCGGTGTCCGCAGGCTTCGACGCCCTCGTCAACGAACGGGCGAACCGCATGCGACGGCCGCGCGGGCGCAGTCGGTACACGATCGCGATCCTCCGTGAGCTCCTGGCCCTGCGACCCCGCCGGTACGAGCTGACCGTGGACGGGGCGCCGGAGACGGTCGACGCCGTCCTCCTCGCCGTCGCGAACAACACCTCGATCGGTGGAGGCATGCTCATCGCGCCGCAGGCGGACCTCGCCGACGGCCGATTCGACCTCTTCGTCGTCACACCCGTGTCCCGATTCCGGTTCCTCCGGCTGTTCCCCAAGGTCTTCTCGGGTGCCCACACGGATCTCGACATCGTGCGACTGTCGAGGGTCCGTTCGGTCTCGATCGCCGCGGACGGCATCACGGCCTACGCCGACGGGGAGCGCATCGGTCCGCTGCCGGTCACGATCGACGTGGTCCCCGGCGCCCTCCGAGTGCTCGCGTGACCGCGTCCGCCCGAGCACGACCACCGCGCGACACGCCCGTCGGATGCCGCTGGTGGCCTCGATTTGTACGGCTCGAAATCGTATGGCATACTCATATCCGTTGCTTACGGCCCCATCGTTTAGCGGCCTAGGACACCGCCCTCTCACGGCGGCAGCACGGGTTCAAATCCCGTTGGGGTCACAACACCGAACGAAGCCTCGCTTTCCTGAGTCATCAGGAAGCGGGGCTTCGTTCATTTGGCGGCTCGAGTGCGCCTCGGGATGGCCACGCGGGCCTTCCGGGACGCTCCGAAGGCAGGGCCCGCACCGATCTCGCCGAGTGCCGCTGCGTGCTAGCTTGGCCGGGTGACCGTGAAGCAGAAGCGCCGCGCTCCGGCGACAGCCGCAGTCCTGATCCTCGCCGCCCTGCTGACGGGGTGCTCCATCCCGGTGACGGGGGAGCCCGTGGCCGGCGGTGCCGGCCCCGTCGTCGACGTCGCCGGCGGCACCGACGACACGCTGCGCAAGGACTTCGACGCGAGTCCTCAGGAGGTCAACGACTACTGGACCGACGACAAGTTCGGCGGAGCGACGGCACCGGATCTGAAGCCGGGTGAGGACACGCTCACGGGCGACCAGGCCACCGGCGTGGTCGTGCACCCGAGTACCGGGGTCGGTCCCGACGTCGACGTCAAGGCCATCACCCCGACAGCAGCCGGCGACCCGTACCCGGCGACCGGCTTGGCGGCGGCGACGCAGGGACGTCTGTACTTCTCCATCGGCGGTGCCACGTACGTCTGTTCCGCGAGCGTCGTCAACGCCCCGACCATGGACCTCGTCCTGACGGCGGGCCACTGCGTCTGGGACACGTACGGCAAACAGCTCGCCGAGAACATCATCTTCATCCCGGCCGACGCGGCCAACGGCCAGACCCAGCCCTACGGGCAGTGGGCCGGGGTCAGCACCTACGTCCCCGACGAGTTCACGAGTGAGGCGACCTCGGACGCCAGCGGTGCGACGAGCGGCAACGGCTGGGCCTACGACTTCGCCTTCATCCGGCTCGCCCCGAACGCTGCAGGCCAGAAGATCCAGGAGGTGACCGGCGGTCAGGGCATCTCGTTCGGTACGCCGCCCGAGGGCATCACGGTGATCGGGTATCCGTCCGCCGCACCGTTCGACGGACAGTCGCAGCGCTACTGCGCGAGCCAGGCCGCCACGAAGGGATACGCCGGATACCGGGTCGACTGCCTCATGACCCCGGGTTGCTCGGGCGGGGGCTGGCTCACCCGCTTGGATCCCGCCACCGGCGCCGGGTACGTCACCTCGGTCACCTCGCGCGGCGACGGTTCCTGGCTCGAGGGCCCCGTCCTCGGACAGCGGGCGCTCACCCTGTACAACGACGCTCTGGCGGAGGGGTCATGACCGCCAGCGCGAGTATGACGCGACGCCGGCGGCGGATCGGCGTCCTGGCTCTGGCCGGGAGCGCCGCGCTCGCCTTGAGCGCGTGCACGACGCCCGGATCGGCGTTCCCCGACGCCGCCGCCCAGCAGAGCTACATGCAGGATCTCGCCGAGGCGAGGTTGGAGTTGCTGTCAGCCCAGATCGGCCAGGCGCCGGACGTGATCGGGTCGGCATACGTCCACGCCGTCTCGGGAGACCTCGAGTCGCACGAGAACGACTCGGTCGTGCTCTTCGGCGACCCGACCGCGTCGTTCAGCCAGGACAAGGGCTCGGCCGACGGGGACACCGTCGACATCTATCACCAGGCGGGAGTCGACTACGACCTCCTGCTGCTCGGCGGTGAACTCAAGGAGCTCGCGCCCACGGAGTGGGTGGCCGTCCAGACGCAGTACGTGGCTGACGAGGACGCCGAAGGTTCGCTCGGGCCGGCCTGCGTCTACCCCGGCATCTCCATCGCGTGCGACATCTACAGCGCGGTCGAAACCACTCGCAGCTCGGGGGACGGCGCGCTCAGCAGCGTCGTCGTCTCGATGCGCAACGACGGCTCCTCGCAGATCTCGACGAGCGCGAGCCTCGAGAGCGTGCTGGCCGTCGGGACGCTGTTCGACCTCCCGGACGACCTCGTCGCGTCGTTCAGCGAGGACGACCTCGCGACGCTCCTCCCGGTGACGATCTTCCAGAACGCCGAGGGCGGCCTCGTGAAAATGGAGTTGAGCGGGACGGTCGAGAGCAAGACGACGCTGCAGTTGCAGGCCGGCTTCGAGGTGTCGGGCACGTCGACGCTCGAGGACCTGCCGACCGCACCATCAGGATTCGACGTGACGGTGATCCCGGCGGCCGATCAGGCCGCGTTCTGGGATCGGATCGAGGAGTTGAGGAAATGACCGACGACCAGAAGCCCGAGGACCTCGGAAAGCCCCCGGTCGGCGGCCCCCTGCGCCCCGACCAGCAGCCGCCGGGATTCCCCGACCCGAACGCACCTCGCCTGGAGTTCGGACCGGGAAGCCCGCAGCGTCAGACGCCGCCGCAGAACGGTGCACCCCAGAACGGCGCGCCGCAGGGTCAGAACGGACCACCGCAGGGCGTCCCGTCGCAGAACGGCCCGTCTCAGCTGTCCGCGCCTGGTCAGGCCGGCGGAGGGCCCCGTCCGCAGGGAGACGCCCCAGGGCAGCAGTCCAACGGTCCAGCGCCGCAGCCGCCCACCCAGCCTGGAGCGCCGTTCGCCGGCGCGCCCGGTGGGCAGCCGTGGGTGCAGCAGCAGCGGCCCTCGAACGCAGGCCCGAACCAGCAGCCGCAGCAGCAGGGGCGGCCAGGCGGTCCGGACGGGTTCCGGCCCCCGACATCGACTGGTCAGCCCGGTCACGCGCCCGGGGGTCCTCAGCAGGGTCGGGCCCCCGGCCAGGCTCCACAGGGACGTCCATTCGGCGCGCCGCAGGGCCAGCCTCAGGGGCCGCAGGGTCAACCTCCTTACGGTCAGGCACGCCCGACCGGGCCACAGCCCTTCGGTCCGGGACAGGCGCAGCACCCGACCGGCCCGTTCCAGCCAGGTCCGCAACAGCAAGGATCGCAGTCCGGTCCACAGCAGACCGGTCCGTTCCGTCCCGGCCCCGAGTACGGCGTCGCGGGCCAGCAGCCTGCTCCGAGCCGGAAACCCGCGCGCAAGCCGCTCGGGCGCAAACTCTGGATCGGCGTGCTCATCGGTGCGGTCGCCGCATCGCTCATCGCCGTCCCGCTCACCCTCCTCTCGGTCGGTCGCCTGTTCACGCCGATGCTCGACCGCGGCTCGGTGCAGACCGGTGTGGCCGAGGTGCTCAAGCAGGACTTCGGCCTCGCAGACGTCGAGAAGGTCGAGTGCCCGAGCGATCAGCCGGCCACGACCGGGACACAGTTCGAGTGCACGTTCTCGTACAACGCGAAGAGCTACCCGGTGGCCGTCGAGGTCATCAACGACCAGGGGCAGTACCGCGTCGGGATCGACGCGCCGAAGTAGCACGGTGTCGGCACCGGCGTCCCCTCGAGCGACGACGGTGCCGACGGCTTCGCCACGGACCGGGTGGTACGCTGGGCGAATGTTGTCCGGGCTGCTCCTCCTTCCCAGCCGCGACGAGGCCTAGATCCAGGCTCCCTCGTCGCGGAGGTCGCTGACGCCTGACCACTCATCGTTTGAAGGAATTCCACGACATGTCGCAGCTGAACGCCGATCCGTCCGTCCCGAGCATTCCCGAGCACCCGCGCACGCTCGCCGAGAAGGTCTGGGACGACCACCTCGTCGTCAAGGGTGAGGACGGCACGCCCGACCTCATCTACATCGACCTGCACCTCGTCCATGAGGTGACGAGCCCGCAGGCCTTCGACGGTCTCCGCCTGGCCGACCGGCCGCTGCGTCGCGTCGACCTCACGATCGCGACCGAGGACCACAACACCCCGACGCTCGCGATCGACAAGCCGATCGCCGACCTCACCAGCCGCACGCAGATCGAGACCCTCCGTCGCAACGCCGCGGAGTTCGGGGTGCGGATCCACTCCCTCGGCGACCTCGATCAGGGGATCGTGCACGTCGTCGGGCCGCAGCTCGGCCTCACGATGCCCGGGATAACGGTGGTCTGCGGCGACTCGCACACCTCGACCCACGGCGCCTTCGGGGCCATGGCCTTCGGCATCGGCACCAGCGAGGTCGAGCACGTCATGGCCACGCAGACGCTGCCGTTGAAGCCGTTCAAGACCATGGCGATCACCGTCGAAGGCACGTTGCGGCCGGGCGTGACCGCGAAGGACATCATCCTCGCCGTCATCGCGAAGATCGGCACCGGCGGCGGGCAGGGCTACGTCCTCGAATACCGCGGCTCGGCGATCCGTGCGCTCTCCATGGAGGGCCGCATGACGATCTGCAACATGTCGATCGAGGCCGGTGCCCGTGCCGGCATGGTCGCCCCGGACCAAATCACCTACGACTACCTGCAGGGCCGCCCGCACGCTCCGACCGGAGCCGACTGGGACGAAGCCGTCGCCTACTGGGACACCCTCGCGACCGATGAAGGCGCCGCCTTCGACGCCGAGGTCTTCCTCGACGCCGACGCGCTGGAACCTTTCGTCACCTGGGGCACCAACCCGGGCCAGGGCGTCTCGCTCAGCGAGAACGTTCCCGACCCCGCGGCCATCGCCGACCCGAACGAGCGCTCCGCAGCCGAGCGCGCGCTGGAGTACATGGCACTCGAAGCCGGGACCCCGATGAAGGAGATCCCGGTGGACGCGGTCTTCATGGGCTCCTGCACGAACAGCCGGATCGAAGACCTGCGGGCGTTCGCATCCGTCATCGAGGGCCGCACGAAGGCCGAGGGTGTGCGGGTGATGGTGGTCCCGGGTTCCGCCCGGGTTCGGATCGAGGCGGAGGCCGAGGGGCTCGACAAGATCATCACCGACTTCGGTGCGGAGTGGCGGTTCGCCGGATGCTCCATGTGCCTCGGGATGAACCCCGATCAGCTCGCTCCGGGGGAGCGCTGCGCCTCGACGTCGAACCGCAACTTCGAGGGTCGCCAGGGCAAGGGCGGCCGCACGCACCTCGTCTCACCGCTCGTCGCCGCGGCGACCGCCATCCGAGGCACGCTCTCCAGCCCGGCCGATCTCGAGGTCGAGCCCGGCAGACACGCGGCCACCGAGCAGGAAGGCGTGCACGCCTGATGGACAAGTTCACGACCGTCACCGGCGTCGCCGCTCCGATGCGGCGCTCCAACGTCGACACCGATCAGATCATCCCCGCCGTCTACCTGAAGCGGGTCACGAAGACGGGCTTCGAGGACGCACTCTTCGCCGGATGGCGCCAGGACCCCGACTTCATCCTGAACCAGCCGGCCTACCAGGGCGCGAGCATCCTCGTCGCCGGGCACGACTTCGGTACCGGGTCGTCGCGTGAGCACGCCGTCTGGGCGCTGCGCGACTTCGGGTTCAAGGTCGTCGTGTCGTCCCGCTTCGGCGACATCTTCCGCGGGAACTCCGGCAAGCAGGGCCTCCTGGCCGCCCAGGTCACGGAGGAGGAGCTCGAGCAGCTCTGGGCTGCGATCGAGGCCGCTCCAGGCGCGGATTCCGTCGTCGACCTCATCTCCCGCACCATCACGGTCGGCGATCTCACGGTTTCGTTCCAGGTCGACGATTACACTCGGTGGCGGCTCATCGAAGGACTCGATGACATCGGGCTGACGCTCCGTAGCGAGGAGCAGATCACCGCATTCGAAGCCCGGCGGCCGAACTGGCTGCCCCGCACCATTCCCGTCAAGTAGCAAGGCAGTAGGTACCGGTTTGAATTCACTCGTCCAGGCGTCACAGGCGGCAGGCTCGTCGGTCGGACTCGATGTCGACCGCATCACGATCAACGGCGGTATCCCGCTCCGGGGCCGCATCGAGGTCAAGGGTGCCAAGAACCTCGTGACCAAGGCGATGGTGGCGTCGCTGCTCGGCGAGAACGTCAGCGTCCTGCGCAACGTGCCGAACATCAGCGACGTCCGGGTGGTCCGCTCCCTGCTCGAGATCCACGGCGTGGACGTGACGGAGGGCGAGAACCCGAACGAGCTCCGCCTCGACCCGACCAACGTCGAGTCCGCCCACATGGAGGAGATCGACGCGCACGCCGGCTTCTCCCGGATCCCGATCCTGTTCTGCGGGCCGCTGCTCCACCGCCTCGGGGCGGCGTTCATCCCCGACCTCGGAGGCTGCCGCATCGGCGACCGCCCCATCGACTTCCACCTCGACGCGCTCCGCAAGTTCGGCGCGGTCGTGGAGAAGCTCCCGCAGGGCATCCGTCTCTCGGCCCCGAACGGTCTCCACGGGACGACGGTGCATCTCCCGTACCCGAGCGTCGGCGCCACGGAGCAGGTCCTGCTCACGGCGGTCCGTGCCAAGGGCACCACAGAACTCAAGGGTGCGGCGATCGAGCCGGAGATCATGGATCTCATCGCCGTCCTCCAGAAGATGGGCGCGATCATCTCCTACGAGCCGAACCGCGTGATCCTCATCGAAGGCGTGGACAAGCTCGAGGGGTACGACCACACGGCCATCGGCGACCGCAACGAGGCCGCGAGCTGGGCGTCGGCCGCGCTCGCGACCGACGGCGACGTCTTCGTCGGCGGCGCGAAGCAGCAGGACATGATGACGTTCCTCAACATCTTCCGCAAGGCCGGTGGCGGGTTCGACATCACCGACGACGGCATCCGGTTCTACCGCAAGGAGGAGCTGAAGCCCGTGGTCATCGAGACCGACGTGCACCCCGGCTTCATGACGGACTGGCAGCAGCCTCTCATCGTCGCGCTGACGCAGGCGACGGGCGAGTCGATCGTCCACGAGACCGTCTACGAGAACCGCTTCGGCTTCACGGACGCGCTCAACACCATGGGCGCGAACATCGTCGTGCACCCCAACGGGCTGTCGGGTACGCCTCGTCGGGTGCCGCGGCGCAACCTCGAGCAGGCCGCCGTGATCAACGGACCGACTCCGTTGCACGGTGCCGACATCGAGGTACCCGACCTCCGCGGTGGCTTCAGCCACCTCATCGCGGCGCTCACCGCCGAGGGCAAGTCGACGGTCAGCAACGTCGGCATCATCAGCCGTGGGTACGAGAACTTCATCGTGAAGCTCCAGCAGCTCGGTGCTGACTTCGTCCTCGAAACGAAGTAGTCCGCCGTGGGGGTGGAACGGTCGAGGCCGTCGATCTACTGGTTGCTGTCGTCGATCGCGATCCCGCCGTTCAGTGCTCTCGTCAAGCTCCGCGTCCGGCACGGCGAACGCCTGCCGCAGGAGGGGCCGTTCATCCTGTCGCCCAACCACGACAGCGAGTTCGACCCGCTGATCATGGGCGTGGCCGTCTGGCGGCTCGGGCGACAGCCCCGCTTCATGGCGAAGGGCAGTCTGTTCAAGGTCCCGGTGGTCGGGTGGTTGTTGCGGAAGTCCGGCCAGATCCCCGTCGAGCGCGAGGGTTCCGCCCGCGGGATGGACCCGGTCAGCGCTGCAGCACACCTGACCGAACGCGGTCAGGGCGTCGTCGTATACCCCGAGGGTTCGCTCACCCGTGATCCGGGCCTGTGGCCGATGCGCGGGCGCACCGGCGCGGTCCGGATCGCCCTCACGCACGGCCTGCCGATCATCCCCGCGGCGCACTGGGGCACGCAGGAGGTCATGCCCCGGTACGGCAAGCTGCGGGTGTTCCCCTTGCGGAAGCGCGTCGAGGTCGCCATCGGCGAGCCGGTGGACCTCTCGGCCTTCGCCGGGCGGCAGCTAGACTCGAAGACGCTGAACGAGGCGACCGAGGTCGTCATGCAGGCCATCACCGCCCTCTGCGAGGAACTGCGCGGTGCCCAAGCTCCCACGGAGCGTTGGGATCCCTCGAAACACCAGCAGAAGGAGACAGGCCGCTTTGAGTCCTAGGAACGTTCCGCAACCACCGGCCGCCACGAGGGTCGCCGTGCTCGGAGCGGGCAGCTGGGGCACGACGTTCGGCAAGATCCTCGCAGACGGTGGCTCCGACGTGGTCATGTGGGCCAGACGGCCCGAGCTCGCCCGCGAGATCACCGAGGCCAAGCGCAACAGCGACTACCTGCCCGGGATCAATCTGCCGATGCGGATGACGGCGACCGCGAGCATGGTCGACGCCGTGCGCGGTGCCTCGGTCGTGTTCCTGTCCGTCCCGAGCCAGTCCCTGCGCGACAACCTCATCGCGCTCCGCCCGCACCTCGAGGACGGCACCATCGTCGTCTCGCTCATGAAGGGCGTCGAGCGTCGCAGCGGATCCCGGATGAGCGAGGTCATCCGCGAGACCCTCGACATCGACCCGTCACGCATCGCCGTCGCCTCGGGCCCCAACCTCGCGCTCGAGATCGCCCGCGAGCAGCCGACGGCCGCCGTGATCTCCTCGGAGAGCCTCGAGACGGCGCAGACGGTCGCGCTCCTCGCGCGCAACCGGTACTTCCGCAGTTTCGTGAACACCGACGTCATCGGCACCGAGTTCGGCGGTGTGCTCAAGAACCTCATCGCCGTCGCGATCGGCATCGTCGACGGCGTCGGCTACGGCGAGAACACGAAGGCCTCCATCATCACGCGCGGGTTGGTCGAGATGACCGACTTCGCGGTGGCCCACGGCGCGCAGCCGGAGACCCTCTCGGGCCTGGCCGGGCTCGGCGACCTCATCGCGACCTGCCAGTCGCCGCTGTCCCGCAACAACACGGCGGGGCGTCTCCTCGGCCAGGGGTATCAGTTCGACGACGTCGTCAAACAGATGCAGCAGACCGCGGAGGGGCTCGCGTCCGTGGCGCCGGTGCTCGAGCTGGCCAAGGCGAAGGGGGTCGCGATGCCCATCGTCGAACAGGTCAAGCAGGTGCTCGACGGCACGCTCGACCCGAAGGACATCGCACCGCACCTCACGACCGACGACGACGAACCCCAGGGGGAGAGAAGCAACGATGACGCACAAGACCGGAGTGGTGGTGCTCTTTGGAGGCCGTTCAAGCGAGCACTCGATCAGCTGCGCAACGGCGGGCGGCGTCCTCGCCGCGATTGACCGCGAACGGTACGACGTCTACCCGGTCGGGATCGCCCACGACGGCTCGTACGTCCTCGAGGTCGACGACCCGAGCCGGTACGCGCTCGACCCCGCGCACTTGCCGGAGGTCGACCCCTCGCGGCCGGCCGTGCGCTGGCCTGAGCGCATCGGCAGCCGTGAGCTGACCGTCGTCGGGGAGGACGGCGTCCCGTTCACCCTCGGCCCCATCGACATCGTCTTCCCGATCCTCCACGGTCGGTTCGGCGAGGACGGCACCGTGCAGGGCATGCTCGAGCTCGTCGACCTCCCGTACGTCGGCTCCGGCGTCCTCGCGTCCTCCCTCGGCATGGACAAGCACTTCACGAAGACGGTGCTCCAGGCCGCCGGGATCGCCGTCGCCCCGTGGGTGCGGTTCACCGCCCACGACTGGGCCACGGCACCCGAGGAGGTGCTCGTGTCGCTCGGATCGCTCGGGTCACCGGCGTTCGTGAAGCCGGCGCGAGCCGGTTCGAGCGTCGGCGTGTCGAAGGTGTCGACGCCGGACGCGTTCCGTGCGGCGATCGAACTGGCCCTCGCCGAGGACTCGACCGTGCTCGTCGAGACCGGTCTGGTGGGCCGCGAGGTCGAATGTGCGGTCCTCGAGTCCCTCCCCGGCGAGCCACCTCGGGTCTCGGTGGCCGGCGAGGTCGTCGTGACCGGACGCGACTTCTACGATTTCGAGGCGAAGTACCTCGACGCCCCCGGTATCGAGCTCGTCTGCCCCGCCGATCTTCGTCCCGAGCAGTTGTCGGAGATGCAGGACCTTTCTCGTCGGGCGTTCGAGGCGTTGGGCTGCGCGGGGCTCGCCCGGGTCGACTTCTTCCTGACCGCGGACGGCTTCGTCGTCAACGAGGTCAACACCATGCCGGGGTTCACCCCGATCTCGATGTTCCCGAGCTGCTGGTTGGCCTCGGGGCTCAGCTACCCCGAGCTCATCACCGAGCTGATCGAGGTCGCGCGCGCCCGCTCCTGAACGCAGCGGCGCCGGAACGGTCAGCCGTCGGTGGGGATCGGGAGGTCGGCGTCGCCGAGTGCGGTGCACTTCCCGGTGACGGGGAGCACGGACACGGCAGGCGCCAGATCGGCCAGGACGGTGCTGCTGGCGACGGCGTCGCCGTCGAGCACGATCTCGACCGCGGGCGTGCGCCCGAAGGTGGTGAACCGGTAGTTCGGCGCGTCGGCGTCGTCGATGATCCAGTCGACGCCGTTCACCGACTGGCACTGCTGCGTGGTCGGGCCGGGGATCGCGACGCCGCAGTGCAGGAGGACCGTCGCGGGATCGCCCCAGGCGCCGGTGGCCTGGGCGTCGGTCCCTCGCTCGGGCAGTTCGGCGACGACGTCGGGCAGACGCACCGTGACCTCCGCGCACTGCGGGTTGTTCGCATCGGCGGCGGGTTCGAGCGCGACGGCGGGCGCGCAGCCGGCGAGGGCCAGGGTTGCGGCTGCGGCGAGGGCGGTGGCGAGGAGCACACGAATCGGGGACATCGCCCACCAGGCTACCGTTGATCCCATGAACGAGTCTGGGAGCGCGTCCGACGATCACGGAACCGTCGGGCCCTGTGTCGGGGACCTCGCCGAGGGTGAGCTGCTCGAGCGCATCTTCCCTCGCCTGCCGCACGCCGACGCCGAACTCCTCGGGCCGGGTGACGATGCCGCGGTCGTCCTGGCGCCGGACGGTCGGTTCGTCGTCACGACGGACACGATGATCCATGGGCCGGACTTCCGGCTGGCGTGGTCGAGCGCCCACGACCTGGGGTGGAAGGCTGCGGCCAGCAACCTGGCGGACGTCGCGGCGATGGGGGCGCGTCCGACGGCACTCGTCGTCGCACTCGCCATGCCCAAGCACCTGCCGGTCGCCGTGCTCGACGGGTTCGCAGACGGACTGCGCGACGCCTGTGCCGAGCTCGCGCCCGGCTGCGGTGTCGTCGGCGGCGATCTGGCCGTGTCCGACGTCTTCATGATCGCGGTGACGGCGTTCGGCGACCTGGAGGGTCGTGCCCCCGTCCGACGTGACGGAGCGCGACCCGGCGACGTGGTCGCGGTCGCGGGGGAATTGGGCTCGGCTGCGGCAGGTCTGCGACTCCTCTTCTCGCGTGGGGTCGACACCGACGGCGTGCCTTCGGCCGAGGCAGCATCCGTCCTACGACGCGATCACCCGGTCGAGGTGGAGGCACAACTCGCGCCACGGCCACCGATCGCTGCCGGGGTCGTCGCCGCCGTCGCCGGTGCCACGGCGATGCTCGACCTGTCGGACGGGCTCGCGCTCGATGCCGGTCGCCTCGCGCGGGCGAGTGGGGTCGCGATCGACCTGCGGGCCGAGGACCTGGGTGCCGATGTGGCGCTCGCCCTCGCCGGTGGCGAGGACCACTCCCTCCTGGCGACGTTCCCGGCCGCCACCACGATCCCCGCCGGCTTCCGGACCATCGGCACGGCCCGGACCGGTGCCGGGGTCCTCGTCGACGGTGTGGCCTACGACGGTCGCGCCGGTTGGGACCCCTACCGCGACTGGGACGACGCGTCCGGTTGAGCGGTGTTCCCGGCCGTTGTGGCGCGAGGACCGTGCGGTGACGCGGTGACGGTGACGCGGTGACTCAGACCGGCGTGATCCACCAGACGACGGTCTCGCCGTAGGTGCTCTTCCGCAGGACCTCGAGCGCGGCGGGAAGGGTCGGTTCGGGCGAGCGGGAGCTCCGCTCGACGAGCACGAGCCCGTCGTCGGTGACCAGACCGACGAGCGCGGCGAGGTTGGCCGTGAGCTCCGCCTCGGGGAGGTCGTACGGGGGATCGATGAAGACGAGGTCGGACGGGACCGTCGCCCCGGACAGATAGGCGGCGACCGACTTGGCGTGCACCGTGATGCGTGGTGCCGCGCCGCGAGGCGCTGCCGAGGTCACGATCCTCGCGTTGTCCCGACACAGCTTCGCGGCCTCCGACCCCCGGTCGACGAGGGTGACCACGGCGGCACCCCGGCTGGCGCACTCGAGCCCCAGCGACCCCGAGCCTGCGTACAGGTCGAGCACCTCGGCGCCGGCGATCACGTCGCGGGCCTCCAGCGCGGAGAAGAGCGCCTCGCGGACGCGATCGCTCGTCGGTCGTGTCCCGCTGCCCGGGACCCGGATCGTGCGTGATCCGGCGAAACCCGAGATGATCCTGATGCCGGCCATGGTCCCATCCTCGCAGGCCGCGCGGAGCCGGGCGAACCGCGGTGTCCGAGGTGCCGAATAGAATCGACGGCATGACGGGGATCGAGCTGGGCACGAAGCTCGGTGGCGTCCTCGGCGGTCGCACGGCGACGGCGTTGCAGAAGGCGTTCGGTGTCGAGACCGTCGGCGACCTCCTCGAGCACTATCCACGCCGTTACGCGCGTCGGGGTGAACTGACGGCCATCGGCCAGTTGCCACTCGGGGAGGACGTCACGATCGTCGCCGACGTGGTCGAGGTCCGCGACCGGGAGATGAAGCAGCGCAAGGGCTCCATCCTCGAGGTGGTCATCTCCGATGGCCAGGGCCGCCTGAACCTCACGTTCTTCAACCAGAAGTGGCGGGCGAACGAACTCCGGCCCGGACTCCGCGGCATCTTCGCCGGCAAGGTCGGTGATTACCGCGGCAGCTACCAGCTCGCACATCCGCAGTACCAGCTCTTCCCCGACGACGCCGAGGCACCGGCGCTCGCGGACGCCCAGGCGAAGGCGTGGTCGGAGGCGCCCATCCCGATCTACCCGGCGACGAGCACGATCACGAGCTGGAACCTCAGGCAGTCCGTGGAACTGGTCCTCGACGCGTTGCCGCCGCAAGAGGACCCGGTCCCGCGGTCGGTCCGTGCCGCGAGGGGTGAGCTCTCCTTCGACGCCGCCATCCGGGCGGTGCACCGCCCGGCGGTCGACCGCGACTGGCAGCGTGGCCGGCGCAGTCTGCGGTACCAGGAGGCGTACCTCCTGCAGACGGCCCTGCTCCAGCAGCGCGCGGCCACCCGTGCCCTGGCGGCCGAACCCCGCGTGCCGAAAGCCGGCGGCTACCTCGAGCGCCTCGATGCCGCGCTCCCGTTCGAGCTGACCGGCGACCAGCAGACGGTCGGCACGGAGATCGCGGCCGACCTCGCGCAGCCCAATCCGATGAACCGGCTCGTCCAGGGCGAGGTCGGTTCGGGCAAGACGCTCGTCGCCCTCCGGGCCATGGCGGCCGTCGCCGACAGCGGGGGACAGTCGGTGCTCCTGGCGCCCACCGAGGTCCTCGCGGCGCAGCACCTGCGGTCGATCGTCCGTTCGCTCGGGCCCGACCTCTCGGCCGAGCTCATGCCGACGCTGCTCACCGGCCAGCTGCCGACCTCCGATCGCAAACGGGCGCTGCTGCGGATCGTCGCAGGCCAGGCCCGGATCGTGATCGGGACGCACGCGCTGCTGGGTGACGCCGTGACCTTCGCTGATCTGGGGATGGTCGTCGTCGACGAACAGCACCGCTTCGGCGTGGAGCAGCGCGACCAGCTCCGTCAGAAGGGACGCACACCGCCGCACGTCCTCGTACTGACCGCGACGCCGATCCCACGGACCGTGGCCATGACCGTCTTCGGCGACCTCGACGTCAGCATCATCAAGGAGCTGCCACGCGGGCGGCAGGGGATCGAGAGCTTCGTGGTCGCCCTGGCCGATCACCCGCGGTGGATCTCCCGCGTCTGGGAGCGCCTCGCCGAGGAACTCGCGCAGGGGCGGCAGGGGTTCGTGGTGTGCCCGGCGATCGACGCCAAGGAGGTCGAGCCCGGTGAGGAACTCGAGGAGGACGCCGACCCGGCGCGCCCGATCGCGTCCGTGCTCACCACGGTGGAGCAGCTGCGTACCCACCCGCTGCTCGCCTCCCGACGCATCGACGTCCTCCACGGCCGGATGAGCGCGGAGGAGAAGGACCGGACGATGCGGGCCTTCGCGGCCGGTGAGATCGACGTGCTCGTGGCGACGACGGTCATCGAGGTGGGCGTCGACGTCCCCAACGCCTCGACGATGGTCGTGCTCGACGCGGAGCGCTTCGGGGTGTCGCAGCTCCACCAGCTCCGCGGACGCGTCGGCCGAGGCGGCGTCCCGGGTCTGTGTCTGCTCGTCACCGCGGCGGAGGCGGAGAGCACCGCACGCGAGCGCGTCGACGCGGTGGCCGCGACGCTCGACGGCTTCGACCTCGCGCAGGTCGACCTCGAACTGCGGCGCGAGGGCGACGTCCTCGGCAGCATGCAGTCGGGCGGGCGGTCCTCGCTCAAGCTGCTCCGGGTCGTGCACGACAGCGAGGTCATCATCGAGGCGCGGGCGGATGCCGCCGAGCTCCTCGACACCGATCCCGACCTCGCCGACCACCCGGTGCTGGCCGAAGCGCTCCGCCGGCGCCTCGACGAATCCGATCGCGCCGCGCTCGCCAAGAACTGAGCACCGATAGGCTGGCGGCATGAAGCGGATCGCCGTCGTCCCCGGATCGTTCGACCCAGTCACCCTCGGTCACCTGGATGTCATCGAGCGGGCGGCGCGCATCTTCGACGAACTGCACGTGCTGGTCGTGCACAATCCCGACAAGTCCGCTCTACTGCCGATGCCGCAGCGGGTGTCCTTGCTCGAGCGCTCCATCGCCGACGGCGGGTTGCCCGACAACATCGTCGTAGCGCAGTGGAACGTCGGCCTGCTCGTCGACTACTGCACGGACGTCGGCGCGAGCGTGCTCGTGAAGGGCATCCGCTCGCAGGTCGACGTCGCGTACGAGACGCCCATGGCCATCATGAACCGCAGCCTCGCCGGCGTGGAGACGGTCTTCCTCCTGCCTGATCCGGCACACGCGCACGTCTCCAGTTCACTCGTCCGGCAGGTGGCCGCGCTCGGTGGCGATGTCAGCCCGTACGTCCCGCAGGTGGTGGCGACCTTCCTCCAGGAGGGCTAGGGCGTCCTCCCGGTCGGGTTCGGCGTAGAATCGTCGATCGTGACTAGGAAGAGAACGAACAATTCGCCGTTCAGCGTCAACGTGCGCGATCTGGTGAACCGTCCCGGGGAGATGCGCGAGCACGACCTCGAGGTGGTGCTCGCCGAGCGCTGGGGCGAGGGTCTGGTCGCCGTCCAGGAGGGCACGACGCTCTCCGAGCAGGTGCGTCTCGAATCCGTTCACGAGGGGATCCTCGTGACCGTCGACGTCGACGCACTGGCGACCGGCGAGTGCGGACGCTGCCTCCGCGACATCGAACTGCCTGTCGAAGTCGAGATTCAGGAACTTTTCGCGTATCCTGATTCGGAAGCGTCTGACTTCGAGGTTCACGACGACCACGTGGATCTTGAACCTCTGGTCAGAGATGCGGTAGTTCTCGCATTGCCGTTTCAGCCGGTGTGCCAGCCGGATTGCCCCGGACTCGACCCCGAGACCGGTGAGCGGCTGGCCGAACGTCCGGAACGACACCCTCACGACGTCGCAGATCCTCGCTGGTCTGCGCTCGCGGGCTTGTCCTCAGACTCCGTACTTGACACAGACGCCAGTAGCGCCCAGCGCGCCGCTGCAGACACAGAAGAGAGATAGATCATGGCTGGAAACCCCCCGAAGCGGAAGGTCTCGCGCTCGAACACCCGCTCGCGTCGCTCGCAGTGGAAGGCCGCCGTGCCGACGCTCGTGAAGACGGTGGAGAACGGCCGCGTCACGTACAGCCTGCCGCACCGCGCCAAGGTCGTCGAGGACTCGCAGGGCACCGCCCTGTACCTCGAGTACAAGGGCCGCAAGGTCGCAGACGTCTGATCCGCGCGTTGAACGTCCGCGTTCGAACAGCGTGAACACGAATCATTCCGACCACACCGGAATCGGCTCCGTATCGGAGACCGATCCCGGTGTGGTCGTTTTCGCACGGCAACTGGGTGTCGACGTCTCGTACGAGCTGCTCGACCTGGCGCTGACGCACCGCTCGTACGCGTACGAGCACGGTGGACTCCCGCACAACGAGCGCCTCGAGTTCCTCGGCGACTCGATCCTCGGGCAGGCCGTCACCGTCATGCTCTATCGCGACTTCCCGCACCTCGACGAAGGGCAGCTGGCGAAGCGACGTGCGAGCCTCGTCTCGACGATCGCGCTCGCGGAGGTCGCACGCTCGATCGGTCTGGGCGAGCGGATCAAGCTCGGCAAGGGCGAGGACCAGACCGGTGGCCGCGACAAGGCGTCCATCCTGGCCGACACGATGGAGGCGGTCATCGGCGCGACGTATCTGTCGGCCGGTCCCGACGCGGCGACGGCACTCGTCCTGCGGCTGGTGAACCCCCTGCTCGAGAACCCTGAGCGGTTCGGTGCGGCGATGGACCCGAAGACGAGCCTCCAGGAGGCCGCCGCGGCCATCGGTGCGCCGGCGCCCGTCTACGAGATCGCCAGCTCCGGCCCCGACCACAACCGACGGTTCGTCGCGACGGTCACCGTGGGCACCGCCGTCACGGCGACGGGCTCCGGCACGAGCAAGAAGCACGCCGAGATGGCCGCGGCCCTGGAAGCCTGGTCGAGGATCAGTGCCGGAACTCCCTGAGGTCGAGGTCGTCCGCGCCGGCTTGGAGCCCGCCGTCAGCGGGGCGACGATCGCCGGCGTCGAGGTCTTCGACGAACGCTCCCTGCGCCGCCACGCGAGTGGTGTCGCCGACTTCACCGCACGGCTGACGGGGCGGACCATCCGATCGGCCGTCCGACGCGGGAAGTTCCTCTGGTTCCCTCTCGACGACGATGAGGCGATCGTCGGTCACCTGGGCATGAGCGGGCAGATGCTGCTCCGGTCACCTGGCGATGACGCCGACCGACTCCTGCGCATCCGCTTGCAGTTGGAGCATCCCGAGCACGGCGAGCTCTGGCTGCACTTCGTGGACCAGCGGATCTTCGGCTCCATGGCAGTGACCGCGCTCGTCCCGACGACGGACGGAGCCGCAGGTGGGTTCGGCGACGAGGTCGCGATGGTGCCCGACCAGGTCGCTCACATCGCCCGCGACCCGATGGACCCGGCCTTCGACGACGCCGTCTTCCTCCGACGACTGCGCGAGAAACGCACCGGTGTGAAGCGGGCGCTCCTCGATCAGACCCTGGTCAGCGGGATCGGCAACATCTACGCGGACGAGTCGCTCTGGGCGGCGCGCATCCACCCCGAGCAGGAGACCGCCCGTCTCGGGCTCGGACGCGCCGGCCGGCTGCTCGAAGAGGTCCGCTCCGTGCTCGCCAAGGCCCTCGCCGAGGGCGGGACGAGCTTCGACGCCCAGTACGTGAACGTCAACGGTCAGGCGGGGTACTTCGCCCACAGCCTGAACGCCTACGGCCGGCAGGGCAAACCGTGCGCGCGCTGCGGCACGCTCATCGTCCGCGAGCAGTTCATGAACCGGGGCTCGCACCGCTGTCCCGTGTGCCAGCGCCGCACCTGACGATCAGTCGCTGCGGGGGAGTCGGCGCTGCCACTCTCCGGAGTAGCCGACGATGCGGAAACCGAGTCGGTCGTTGATCGCGAGCATGTGCGCGTTCTCGTCGGCGTTCCAGGTGTAGATCCGGGACCGCTCGGGTGCCTGATCGGCGAGTGCGAGGAGGTTCGCCGCCTTCATCCAGAGTCCGAGGCCGTGTCCCCGGTGGTCGGCGAGCACGAGCGTGTCCCACTGCTCCGCGTGTTCCTTGCCCTCGCCGAGGACGAGCTCGCTGTACCCGGCGACCGTGCCGCTGTCGCGGTGGACGGCGGCGACGACGATCGCGTGGTCGCCAGACGCCGCCAGCTGGTCCTCGCGGGCGCGGACCCGCTCGGGCGTCCAGACCTCGGGGTCGAGCTCCAGATCGGCGGCCGGGATGTCCGTCGCCATGTGTTCGCGGGCCGTCGCGAGCGAGCCGAGCAGCTCGTCGGGGGTGCGATCCAACCAGTGCACGAGGCGGTACTCGTGCCCGGCTCGGGCGGTCGACGCAGCGACGATGTCCGGCAGCTCCCCGAGCGTCGTGGCGAGGTCGCAGCGGTTCGTCCGCTCGACCTGCGCGAGGGCGTATCCACGATCGAGCATGAACCGGCTGGCCGCGGCGTTCGCGGGGATCGCCTGTTCGCCGACGCTCGCACCGAGGAGCGGTTCGCCGGCCGGGATGTCGTCGACGGCGTGCTGGGTGAAGTCGGTCACCGTCGGGCGGCCGGCCGCGAGGGCCCGTCGCTCCAACTCCGACAGGAGCGCTGTGCCGATCCCACGACGACGCGCCTCGGGGAGGACACCGACGTCCAGGGAGGCCGTCACCGCGTCGGCCTCGGTGCCATACCCGAGCCAGCCGCGACCGACCACACGGCCGTCGAGGACGGCGGCGAGCAGGACGCGTCGCTGAAACCGCTGGTCGCGGTACTCGGGAAGGGTCATGGCGGAGGTCAGGGCGAAGTCGTCGGTGGACCAGATCTCCGCTTCGAGCGTGTTCGCGACCTCCTGGACCGCTTCGAACACGGCTGAGCTCCCGGACGCCGGGATCTCCACCTCGTCGATCGTGACGCGCATCGTCGCCTCCCTCCCACACCAGACCGTCCTGGGTGATGCGGTCCATGGTACGACCGCCCCGGCGGGCCGGCACAGCGTGGTGTCCCTCGTCCGTCCGCGGATTCGCTACCGTAGTGCACAGCATCCGCGACGCGGGAGAGGAGGTGCGCGTGTACCTGAAGAGCCTGACGCTCAAAGGGTTCAAGTCCTTCGCGCACCCCACCACCTTCGCGTTCGAGCAGGGCGTCACCTGCGTCGTGGGTCCCAACGGCTCCGGCAAGTCGAACGTCGTCGACGCGCTCGCCTGGGTGATGGGCGAGCAGGGGGCGAAGACCCTCCGCGGCGGCAAGATGGAGGACGTCATCTTCGCTGGCACGTCGACCAGGGGACCGCTCGGTCGAGCCGAGGTCACGCTCACCATCGACAACAGCGACGGCGCACTGCCCATCGAGTACACCGAGGTGACGATCAGCCGCACCCTGTTCCGCAACGGCGGGAGCGAGTACGCCATCAACGGCGACACGTGCCGGTTGCTCGACGTCCAGGAGCTCCTGAGCGACTCCGGTCTGGGCCGCGAGATGCACGTCATCGTCGGACAGGGGCAGCTCGACGCGGTGCTGCGGGCGACGCCCGAGGAGCGACGCGGCTTCATCGAGGAGGCGGCCGGCATCCTGAAGCACCGCCGACGCAAGGAGAAGACGCTCCGGAAGCTCGAGGCGATGCAGACCAACCTCACGCGGTTGAGCGACCTCGCCGGCGAGATCCGCCGGCAGCTGAAGCCGCTCGGTCGTCAGGCGGAGATCGCCCGGGAGGCGCAGACGATCGCCGCGGTCGTCCGCGACGCCCGCGCTCGGATCCTCGCGGACGACGTCGTGGGCCTCCGGCGTTCCCTCGACGAGCACAACCGCTCGGAGAGTGAGCGCCACAGCGAGCGCCTCGTCCTCCAGGAGCAGCTGGAACAGGCGGAACTGCGGATCAACCGGATCGAGCAGGCACAACTCGGCGACGCGGTCGACGACGCCCGCCGGATCACCTTCGAGCTCGAGAGCGTGCAGGAGCGCCTCCGGAACCTGTACACGCTCGCCAATCAGCGGCTCGCACTCCTCGGCTCTTCGACGGACGCGACGGCCGCCGAACCCCGGATCACGAAGCAGATGGTCGCCGACGCGACCGCGGAGATCGACGGACTGCGGGTGGCGGTCGCCGACGCGGAGCGCGCGTTGCAGGAGGCGCAGGCGGACACCCGCGCGAAGCGCGCCGCACTCGACGCGGTGGACGTCGAGATCGCAGCGCAGAGCGCGCTCGTGTCACGACACGACCTGGAGCTCTCCAAGCTCGCGGGTGCCGTCGACGCCGCCGGGTCCAAACTCGCCGCGGTCCGTGGCGAGGCGTTGCGCCAGCAGAACGCGATCGACGCCGCTGCCCTCCGTCTGGACGCCGCGCGGCTGGAGTATGAAGCGCTCGAGGACGACCCGACCCTGGCGGACGCCGCCGACTCCGGACTCGACGACGCCTACGAGGCGGCCCAGCGCGGCGCAGCGGAGGCCGAAGGGGAGATCGAGGGCCTGCGCGAGCAGCTCCACACCCTCGAACGTGAACGCGATTCGCTCGGCGCCAAGACCAGTGCACTCTCGCGCGCCCTCGACCTCAAGACCGGCTCGGCCGAGCTCGCTGCGAGCGGTCTCGACGGGATCGACGGGATCGTCGCGGACCGGGTGCAGGTCCGACCCGGCCACGAGTCGGCTGTGGCCGCAGCGCTCGGCACGCTCGCGGAGGCCGCCGTCGCCGTCGACCGGTACGCTGCCCGTCGGGCGCTCGATCACGCGGCCGATCAGGAGCTCGGCCGGGTCGAGATCGTCATCGCCGACGGTGCGCGAGACGTCCCGGACGTGCCCGCCGGGTTCACCTCGGCTGCCGAGCTGGTGGATGCCCCTCCGGGCGTGCTGGGGATCCTCGCCTCGGTCCTCGTGGTCGACTCGCTCGACGACGCGATCGCGGCGTACGACCGACTCGGCTCGTCGCTCAGCGCGTTCACCCTCGTGACCCGCGACGGCGCAGTGGTAACGGACAGCATTGTCCGCGGGGGGAGCGGCGGAGCGCAGAGTCGCATCGAGCTGCTGGCCGAGCGCGATGCTGCCGCCGATCGACACGGTGAGGTCGAGTCGCTCATCGAACGGGCGCGCTTCGCCCTGGCCGAGCAGCGCACGATCCTGCAGGAGGCGAAGCAGACCGCGCAGGCGGCGCTCAGCGCCCTCCGCGAGTTCGACGCCAACCGTGCCTCACAGGCCGAGCGCGTGAACCGGGTCACGGTCCGGTACGAATCCGCGCAGGCCGAACACGACCGCCTCCTCGCAGCTGCCGGGACGGCGGAGGCGGCCGTCGCCGACGCCGCTGCCGCCGTGGAACGGGCCAAGCTGGACCACGACACCGCTCGCGCGCGTCCACGACCGCTCCTCGACGTCTCGGCACGCGATGGGCTCTCCGCCGAACTGGACGCGGCGCGCGAGGCCGAAGTGCAGCGCCGCCTCCTCCTCGAGACCGCGCGCGAACGCGTGCGGGCGGAGGAGCTCGCGGTCGCGAACCTCGAGCGGCAGCGGCAGGCCGACCAGGCCGCAGCTGAGGAAGCAGCTCGGCGTGCCGTCATCCGTGCGCGCCAGGCCGCGGCCGCCGCCGCCGTGACGGAGGCGCTCCCGCCCGTCCTCGACTCGGTCGACCGGTCGGTCACCGAGGCCCGCGTCGCGCTCGCGGCAGCCGAGGCGACGCGGTCCAGCCGGAACGCCGAGCTCGTGCGACTGCGCGGCGAGGAGCACACGCTCCGGCAGCGGCTGCAGGTCGTCACCGAGAGCGTCCACGGCCTCGAACTCCAGATCTACGAGAAGAAGCTCCACTTGTCCGGTCTGCTCGAGCGCGCCGGGTCGGAGCTGGGACTCGTCGAGGACGTGCTCGTCGCCGAGTACGGGCCCGAGGTTCCGGTGCCCGTCGACCCTCCGACACCCCGCGCGACCGCCCGCTCGGCTGTGCGAACGGCCGACGACACCGGTTCGGAGGTCTCGCCCGAGACGACGACGCCCGACTCGGACGAGGCACCCGAGGCACTTGCCGACGGACCCGCGGCGCCGGACGCCGAGCCGGAAGAGGAACCCACCGAGGAGTCGGACGACGTGCCGACGACGCCCTACGTCCGCGCCGAGCAGCAGAAGCGTCTCGTAGCAGCGGAGCGCACCTACGCCCAACTCGGGCGGGTCAACCCGCTCGCGCTCGAGGAGTTCGCGGCACTCGAACAGCGCCACCGCTTCCTCACCGAACAGCTCGCCGACCTCACCAGCACCCGCGCCGACCTGCTGTCGATCATCGAGGACATCGACGGGAAGATGGAGGTCATCTTCGCCTCGGCGTTCGCCGACACCGAAGCCGCCTTCACCGAGGTGTTCCCGATCCTGTTCCCGGGCGGCACGGGCAGCATCTCGCTCACCGACCCCGAGCACATGCTCACCACGGGTATCGAGGTGTCGGTCAAGCCCGCCGGTAAGAAGATCGAGCGCCTGTCGCTCCTGTCGGGTGGGGAGCGCTCGCTCGCCGCGGTCGCCCTCCTCATCGCCATCTTCAAAGCCCGGCCGAGCCCGTTCTACATCATGGACGAGGTGGAGGCGGCCCTCGATGACGCGAACCTCGGGCGGCTCCTCACCATCTTCGAGGACCTCCGTCAGACGAGCCAGCTCATCGTCATCACGCACCAGAAGCGCACCATGGAGATCGCCGACGCCCTCTACGGCGTCTCGATGCGGCAGGACGGGGTGTCGGCCGTCGTCGGTCAGCGCGTGGCAGCAGAACGCGCGAGCTGATCCGGTCTCGTGCCCACGCGACGGGACCGCGTCGCCGACGGCTACGCTGAGACCATGGCTGCACGCACACCCTGGTCACTCTCCGGTGCCCTCAAAGGCATGTTCCAACGTCCGACGATCGACGAGACCACCTGGGAGGACCTCGAGGATGCGCTCATCGGCGCCGACTTCGGTCCCGACGTCACCGAGTCGATCGTCACGGGCCTGCACGCCTCCGTCGACCGCTACCGCACCACCGACCCGCGCGACCTCCAGCGCATGCTGCGCGAGGAGGTCGAGGAGCGGCTGTCGAAGTTCGACACGACGCTGAAGCTCAGCGAGCGTCCGGCGGTCGTCCTCGTCGTCGGCGTCAACGGGGTCGGCAAGACGACCACCATCGGCAAGTTCGCGAAGTTCCTGCGCAACTACGACCGCACCGTCGTCGTGGGCGCCGCGGACACCTTCCGTGCCGCTGCCGTGGAGCAGCTGGCGACGTGGGCGGAGCGCGCGGGCGCACAGATCGTCCGCCCCCAGCAGCAGGGACAGGACCCGGCGTCCGTCGCCTTCCAGACGATCGAGTACGCCAAGCAGACCGGCACCGAGATCGTCATCATCGACACCGCTGGCCGGTTGCAGACGAAGGGCGGGCTCATGGACGAGCTGTCCAAGATCCGTCGCGTCGTCGAGAAGCAGGCGCCCATCGCCGAGGTCCTCCTCGTCCTCGACGCGACGACCGGTCAGAACGGTCTGTCGCAGGCGCAGGCGTTCATCGAGCACGCCGGGGTGACCGGGCTCGTCCTGACGAAGCTCGACGGCTCCGCGAAGGGCGGGTTCGTCCTCGCCGTGCAGGAGAAGACCGGCATCCCGATCAAGCTCGTCGGTCAGGGTGAGGGCATCGGCGACCTCACCGGTTTCACGCCGCACGTCTTCGCACAGAACCTGGTGGGCAGCTGATGGCGATCGAACACGACTACTTCGGCATCATCGCGACCGAGCCTGGTGGTGGCGTCTACTGGTCCGACAACATCGACGTCGGGGAGCAGTCCGTCTCCATCTCGTTGAGCGCCCCGGACGAGGACGACATCCCGGCCGATGCTCTCGACCTGGCGGCCGCGATGATCCTCGCCCTGGAGGGCTTCGACCTGCGCTCGCGTGAGGCGATGCTGAGCGAGGTCGACGACCGCACCTCCGAGGTGACCGAGTACATCATCCAGGCCGTCGAGGAGCTGGGGGAGTCCCTGCCGGACGTCCTGGTCGACGAGTCCGGAGACCGCGACGTCGACGTCATCCGGTCGATGACGCTGTTGAGCGTCGGGTTCGCGCCGCATCAGCACAACGGCGACGAGGCGTTCGCGATCTTCGAGTACTCGCTCGACGCGGACCAGCTCGACGGCGTGCTCATGGTCGCGTACAGCTCCGACGGCGAGGTCACCGGGGTCACGAGCGAGGACTGAGCCCGACCGGTCGAGGCGTCGGCCTCAGACCGCCTGGGCGAAGCCGAGTGAGGCGTCTGCGAGGTGCTGCAGTCCCTCGGGGACCTCGCGGCCCTTCGCGGTCATCGACTGCGCCCACAGGCGTCCGGCACGGTAGGACGATCTGACGAGCGGACCCGCGAGCACACCGAGGAACCCGATCTCCTCGGCCTCCTCCTTGATCTCGAGGAACTCCTGCGGCTTGACCCAGCGGTCCACGGGGAGGTGTCGAGGCGTCGGGCGGAGGTACTGGGTGACGGTGATGATGTCGGTGCCGGCCTCGTGCAGATCCTCGAGCGCCTGACTGATCTCGCTCCGGTCCTCGCCCATCCCGAGGATGAGGTTGGACTTCGTGATGAGGCCGGCGGCACGCGCCTGGGTCAGGACGTCGAGGGAGCGCTCGTAGCGGAAGGCGGGCCTGATCCGCTTGAAGATGCGTGGGACCGTCTCGACGTTGTGTGCGAACACCTCCGGACGGGAGGCGAACACCTCGCCGAGGAGGTCGGGGTTGCCGGAGAAGTCGGTCGCGAGGATCTCGACCCCCGTCCCCGGGTTCGTCTCGTGGATGCGCCGGACGGTCTCGGCGTGCAGCCACGCCCCCTCGTCGGGGAGGTCGTCGCGCGCCACGCCCGTGACGGTCGCGTAGCGCAGCCGCATCCGCTGCACCGAGTCGGCCACCCGCCGTGGCTCGTCGCGGTCGTAGTCGGCCGGCTTGCCGGTGTCGATCTGGCAGAAGTCGCAGCGTCTCGTGCACTGCGACCCGCCGATGAGGAAGGTCGCCTCGCGGTCCTCCCAGCACTCGAAGATGTTCGGGCAGCCGGCTTCCTGGCAGACCGTGTGCAGGCCCTCCTCCTGCACGAGCGCCTGGAGCTGTCGGTACTCGGGTCCCATCGTCGCGCGGGTCTTGATCCAGTCGGGCTTCCGCTCGATGGGGGTCTGGGCGTTCCGGACCTCGAGTCGCAGGAGCTTCCGTCCGCCGGTGTCCGCCGCGGGAGCGGGTGCCGGTGCGCCGCAGCCGCTCACGCGGCCGCTCCGACCGTGGTCACGGACGCGGCCGTCCAGCCGGGCCGGAGTGCTTCGAAGATCTCGGAGACGCGCTCCGCGACGTCGCTCGGCGTGATCCGTCGACCGAGCTCGGCGCTGATCGTGGTGACCCCGGCATCGGCGATGCCGCACGCGACGATGTGGCCGAAGGGCTCGAGGGAGTTGTCGCAGTTGAGCGCGAAGCCGTGCAGCGTGACCCCCGCTTGCACCCGGACACCGACCGCGCCGATCTTCGCGGCCGGTCCACCGGCGACGGGGTCGACCCAGACACCCGACCGTCCGTCGATGCGGCGGCCGATGACGCCGAGCTCGGTGATCGTCTGCAGCATGACCTCCTCGAGCAGACGGACGTGGGCGACGACGTCGACCGGCTCCGGGAGGCGGACGACCGGATAGCCGGTGAGCTGTCCGGGTCCGTGCCAGGTGATGCGGCCGCCGCGGTCGACCTCGACGACCGGTGTGCCGTCGTCGGGACGCTCATGCGGCCGGGTCAGTTTGCCCGCCGTGTACACGGGCTCGTGTTCGCACAGGATGAGGTGCTCGGGCCCTTCACCGCTGACGACCGCCTCATGGACCCGACGCTGCAGCGCCCAACCCTCGCGGTACGGGACGAATGCGGGCGCGAGCCCGGCGATGAGGAGCTGTGTCATGGCCGCCACAATAGCATTGTTGGACGGCGTCCAAATACTCATCTTCGGACCATGGCGACGTTCGACCGGCTCGCGCCGCGGTCTGCCCTAAACTGGAGGGATCATGGCAACGTTCGGCACACTCTCTGACCGCCTCGCGGATACGTTCAAGAACCTCCGCACCAAGGGCAAGCTCTCCGCGGCCGATGTCGACGGCACCGTCCGCGAGATCCGTCGCGCCCTCCTCGACGCGGACGTCGCACTCGACGTCGTCAAGGACTTCACGGGTCGCGTGCGCGAACGCGCCCTGGGTGACGAGGTGAGCAAGGCCCTCAACCCGGCGCAGCAGGTCGTCCAGATCGTCAACGACGAGCTCGTCACGATCCTCGGCGGACAGCAGCGCCGTCTCGAGTTCGCGAAGAAGCCGCCGACCGTCATCATGCTCGCCGGACTCCAGGGTGCCGGAAAGACGACACTCGCGGGCAAGCTCGCCAAGTGGCTCAAGAAGGACGGCCACACGCCGCTCCTCGTCGCGTCCGACCTCCAGCGCCCCAACGCCGTCAACCAGCTCCAGGTCGTCGGCGAGCAGGCGGGCGTCCCCGTCTACGCTCCCGAGCCCGGCAACGGGGTCGGCGACCCGGTCAAGGTCGCCCGCGACGGCGTGCGCTTCGCCGAGCAGAAGCTCTACGACACCGTCATCGTCGACACCGCCGGACGACTCGGCGTCGACGCCGAGCTCATGAAGCAGGCGTCGAACATCCGCAAGGCGGTCGATCCCGACGAGGTCCTCTTCGTCATCGACGCGATGATCGGTCAGGACGCGGTCGCGACGGCCAAGGCCTTCCTCGACGGCGTCGACTTCACCGGCGTGGTGCTCTCCAAGCTCGACGGCGACGCCCGCGGTGGTGCGGCACTCTCCATCGCCTCGGTCACCGGACGCCCCATCATGTTCGCGTCGACCGGTGAGGGTCTCGACGACTTCGAGCCGTTCCACCCCGACCGCATGGCGAGCCGGATCCTCGACCTCGGTGACATCCTCACCCTCATCGAGCAGGCGCAGCAGAACTTCGACGAGGAGGAGGCGCGCAAGGTCGCGGAGAAGTTCGCGACCGACTCCTTCACGCTCGACGACTTCCTCAAGCAGATGCAGCAGCTGCGCGGCATGGGTTCCATCAAGAAGATGATGGGCATGCTCCCCGGCATGGGGCAGATGAAGGAGCAGCTCCAGAACTTCGACGAACGCGAGATCGTCCGCACCGAGGCCATCATCCAGTCGATGACCACGGCCGAGCGCACGAACCCGAAGATCCTCAATGGATCCCGCCGCCTGCGCATCGCCAAGGGTTCCGGCATGACCGTCACCGAGGTCAACGCCCTCGTCAACCGCTTCGAGCAGGCGGCCAAGATGATGAAGACCGTCGCCAAGGGCGGCGTGCCGAACATCCCCGGGATGGGTCCGGTCCCCGGTGCCAGGACGAACCGACCGAAGCCGCAGGCCAAGAAAAAGGGTTCCCGCTCAGGCAACCCGGCCAAGCGCGCGGCGGAGAACGCCGGCGCCGTCGAGACGCAGGCTGCCGCCACGGGCGCTGGATTCGGCCTCGGCGGCGGTTCGTCGTCGGGATCGGCAGCCCCGACCGAGGCGGAGCTCGCCGAGCTGCAGAAGTTCCTGGGTCGCTGAGTCGAGCGGAGGTGGTATGCGCGCGCTGAGGACAGCGGCTTCGGTCGTCGCAGTCGTCCTGGCCGCGGGCATGCTCGCCGGGTGCTCCGCTCCGCCTCCGGGCGAACGCGTCCTGGGCACCTGGGGTGAGGGGACCGGCGCCGCCGACCCGCACCTGGTGTTCACCGACGACGGTCGCGTGAGTGGTTCGGACGGCTGCAACAGCCTCTCCGGCTCCTGGCGCGCCGAGGACGACGCGGTCGTCGTCTCCGACGTCGCGAGCACCCTGATGGCGTGCCCGGGCGTCGACACCTGGCTGCGGGGGATCGCACAGGCGACGCTCTCGGACGACGGCGGCCGCCTGACCGTGACCGACGACGCCGGCACGCGGATCGGGACGCTCGACCGCGCTGAGTGACGCCGCCTCGTCAGGCGGAGGGCTGAACCCCGTGTCGCAGCTCCTTCGCGAGCGAGCTCACCACCGCCTGCAGGCTGCCGCCGTTCGCGTGGGCGACGGCGAGCTGTCGCTGGTAGCTCGCGCCGTGCTCGATGATCGTGGCGATGCTCGCCAGTTCGTCCGCACAGCCGAGCCGGCGAGCGACCGGCGCGAGGGTGTCGAGCAGGTCATGCAGGTCGTCGGTCACGAGGCGCTCGTGGCCCGAGGAGTCGAGGATGATCTCGGCGTCCAGGCCGTACCGCGCCGCACGCCACTTGTTCTCGCGGACGTACCACGGCTGCAGGGTCTGCAGGCGCTCTCCGGCGTCGAGGCGCTCGGACAGGTGCTCGGTGAGGCAGTGGATGAGCGAGGCGAGGGCCCCGAACTCCGCGACGGTCGACGCTCCGTCGCACGCACGCATCTCCACCGTGCCCCACTGCGGCGACGGTCGCACGTCCCAGCGGACCTCGGTGTGGTCCTCGATGATGCCGGTCACCGTCATGTCGTCGACGTAGGCCTCGAACTGCTCCCAGTCCGAGAGTTGGTAGGGGAGGCCCGCCGTCGGGAGCTGCTGGAACATGAGCGCGCGGTTCGACGCGTACCCGGTGTCGACCCCGCCCCAGTAGGGGCTGGATGCCGATAGCGCCTGGAGGTGGGGCAGATAGGTCAGCAGCCCGTTCATGATCGGGAGGACCTTGTCGACCGTCTCGACGCCGACGTGCGCGTGCACGCCCCAGATCATCATGTTGCGACCCCACCACTGGGTGCGGTCGATGAGCTTGTGGTAGCGGGGCTTGTCGGTGACCTGCTGGTCGTACCACTGGCCGAACGGGTGCGAACCGCTGCAGATGAGTTCGACGCCCATCGGATCCGTGATCGCCCGCACCTCGGCCAGCTGGCCTTCGAGGTCCGCGATCGCCTCGGGGACCGTGTGGTGCACGCCCGAGACGAGTTCGACGGTGTTGA
Organism: Plantibacter sp. VKM Ac-2885; assembly: GCF_015351205.1. Classification (NCBI taxonomy): domain Bacteria; kingdom Bacillati; phylum Actinomycetota; class Actinomycetes; order Micrococcales; family Microbacteriaceae; genus Plantibacter; species Plantibacter sp. VKM Ac-2885. Next base: position 1,913,956 of record NZ_JADKSK010000001.1, read on the forward strand.
GCAGCAGCTCGTTGGTGATCTGCGGATGATCGGAACCGTCGCTCGGGCGGAGTTCCGACAGGACGGTGTCCGCTACGCCGACGAGATCGCCGGTGTCGCGGTCGACGAGGGCGACCTCCCATTCGAGGCCGACGGTCGAACGCTCGGATCTGGCGAACTCGATGGGCATTGGCGTCGACCTCCCGCAGGGCGCGGCCGGATGCCGCGCGCCAGCCCATCTTCACACGGGGTGGAGGGGTCATCCGGTATCGGTGTCCTCGGATTACCCAGATCGCCCGATGTCTGGCAGAATAGAGAGTTGAGTCTGCGCGGAGTTCGACCCTCTATCCGACGCCCGCAGCAACCACAGTTTTCGCGTCGAGCGTGTGGCCCCACCTTTCGGCAGCGAGCACATCAAACATCACATCATTCAGGAGAATCGTGGCTGTCAAAATCCGTCTCAAGCGTCTCGGCAAGATCCGTGCGCCGTACTACCGCATCGTCGTCGCAGACTCGCGCACGAAGCGCGACGGTCGTGTCATCGAGGAGATCGGCAAGTACCACCCCACCGAGGAGCCCTCGTTCATCGAGGTCGACTCCGAGCGTGCGCAGTACTGGCTCAGCGTCGGCGCCCAGCCGACCGAGCAGGTCGCAGCACTCCTCAAGCTCACCGGTGACTGGGGCAAGTTCAAGGGCGACAAGGACGCCGTGAGCACCGTCCGCGTCAAGGAGCCGAAGGCCGCCTTCGTCGCCGACGAGAAGAAGAAGCCCGTCCTCAAGCCGAAGGCTGAGGCCCCCGCGGCCAAGGCTGCTCCGGCCGAGGCCGAGGCGCCCGCTGCCGACGCCGCTGAAGCAGAGCAGGCGTAGTCTTGCTCGCTCCCGCGCTCGAACATCTCGTCAAGGGGATCGTGGATCACCCGGATGACGTTCGCGTCACGGCACAGAATTCCGCCCGTGGCGAGGTCCTCGAGGTTCGTGTGAACCCCGAGGACCTCGGCCGGGTCATCGGTCGTGCCGGCCGGACGGCCAAAGCCCTGCGCACCCTCGTGGCAGCGCTGGCAGACGGTCGGCGGGTCCGAGTCGACGTGGTCGACACGGACGCCTCCGGCGCCAGCGCGTAGGTGGCGGACGAGACGGAGCCGAAGACCCAGTTGCGGGTCGGTCGGCTCACGAAAGCCCATGGCCTGAAGGGCGCCCTGAAGGTCGAGCTCTACACGGATGAGCCGGAGCACCGGTTCACCCCGGGCTCGACGTTCACGCTCCAGGTCCCCGCAGGATCGAAGTGGCGCGGCAAGACGCTCGAGCTCATCGAACTGCGCTGGTACAACAGCCAGCCGGTCGCCTTCTTCGTCGGCATCTCCGATCGCAGTGAGGCGGAGACCCTCGTGAAAGCGATCCTCTGGGTCGAGCAGGATCCCACCGAGCTGCCGGTCGAAGACGACGCGTGGTACGACCACCAGCTCGTCGGGTTGGCCGTGCACCGCGACGGCGTCGCCGTCGGTACCGTCGCTCGCGTCGACCACTTCCCGGCTCAGGACCTCCTGATTGTGAAGACCGGCGACGGCGAGGTCATGGTTCCGTTCGTCAAGGCGATCGTCCCCACGGTCGACATCGCCGCCGGGATCGTCACGGTCACGCCGCCAACCGGCCTGTTCGAGGAACTCCCGGAGGCCGACGACGCCCCCGAGACGACGACGGCCGGTCCAGTCGAGTCCGAGGCCTCCGACGAGGCTCCGGACGACACCGGAGCCTCGCAGCCGGAGCAGTAGTACTCGTTCCGAGTCGGTCCTCCGGCTCGGAACACCCATGACGGAGGCGTCGGTTGCGTGCAACCGGCGCCTCCGTCGTCGTCGTATCGGCTGACCGACGCGACCGGGACGACGACCGTCGCGCGAATAGACTGCTCCTCATGCGCATCGACATCGTCACGATCTTCCCGACCTTCTTCGATGCCCTGGACCTCTCGCTGCTCGGCAAGGCGAAGCAGAGCGGGCTCATCGAACTGGACGTCCACGACCTGCGGGATTCGACGCACGACCGTCACCGCACCGTCGACGACACCCCGTACGGCGGGGGAGCCGGCATGGTCATGAAGCCGGAGCCCTGGGGTGAGGCGCTCGACGGCATCCTGGGTGACGACACCGAGGAGGAGCCGCTGGTCATCTTCCCGTCTCCGGCGGGCGAGGTGTTCACCCAGGCGATGGCCCGCGAGCTCGCGGCCGAGCCGCACCTCGTCTTCGGCTGCGGCCGGTACGAGGGCATCGACCACCGCGTCTTCGACCACACCGCCAGCCGAGCGCGGGTCCGGCTGGTGAGCCTCGGCGACTACGTCCTCAACGGGGGAGAGGTCGCCGTGATGGCGATGATCGAGGCGATCGGTCGGCTCGTCCCGGGGGTCGTCGGCAACCCCGAGAGTCTCGTCGAGGAGTCGCACGAAGACGGGCTGCTCGAGTACCCGAGCTACACGAAGCCTGCCGAGTGGCGAGGACTACCGGTGCCGCCGGTGCTGCTGAGCGGCAACCACGGTGCGATCGCCACCTGGCGTCGGCAGCAGCAGATCGAGCGGACCCGCGAGGTCCGCCCGGATCTGCTGCCCGCCGACGAGCCGGACGCCTGAGCGCGCAGGGGTTCCGCGCTTGACGGCCGTCAGGGCCGACGCCGCACGGCGGCGGCGATGCCGGCGATGACGAGGACCGCCCCGGTCGCGATGATCGCCCCGGTGATCCACCCCAGGGGGTCGATGCGCACCTCGGTGAGGTTGGTGACGAGCATGGCCCCGGCGAAGACGAGCAGGAGCACGCCCCAGAGGATCGTGCCGAAGCGCGGTGGTCGACCAACTCGATCCGTCGGGCCGACATCGGTCCTCGGCTCATCTGCCGTCTGTGAAGTGGTCGGCTGCGCTCTGGTCGACTCCGTGGTGGCCGTCTGATCGGTCTCCGAAGGAGTCGGTCCCGTCGCCGCGTCGGCTGGGGACGACATGTCCGCCGCTCCGGTCCGGTCGTCCTGCTCGGTCATCGTCCCGCCTCCGCTTCCTCGGTCACGACAGCGCTGCCGGCGACCGTCCACACCCGTACCCGCGTCGTGTCTCCTGACGCCGTTCGTCCGTACCGTGCCTCATCCTGGAAGAGGGCTCCGCCGCGTCGGTCCGTCCTGTCCCGACCGTCGCGTCCCGTCTCGAGGGTGCCCGCGATCGCTGAGAACTCGACGATCACCGGCACGTCCTCGGGGAGGAGCACGTCGACCTCGCCTGCAAGGATCCACACGTCGATCGTCCCACCGCGCAACGCGTCGTCGTTGGCGAGTTCACCGAGGTCGAGCGTGGGTTGGCCGGCGATCATCACGTAGCCGCGTCGGTCGTCCGCATCCGTCGACGTCACGGTCCAGGTCGTGCGTCCGACCGGCAGGAAGGAAGAGCCGAGTGGGAACACGCCGGTGGCGAGCAAGGAGATCACAGCGGCCCACGTGAAGAGCCCGAGCCAGCCGCTCTCCCGTCCGCTGATGCCCGCGATGATCGTCGCGACGGCGAGCGCACCGAGCGCTGCGGCGAGCCCGATGACCACGACGACCGGGACCGAGAACCCGGCGCCCGCTGCTATGACGGCCGCGCCGGCACCGGCGAGCAGCGCCAGTCCGAGGGTGATCGCCACGAAGGCCGCTCCAGGGTGCTGCGCACGACGCTCTCGAGCCTTCGTCTCGCGCTCGGCCTGCTGCTCGGCTCGCTGGCGGCTCATCTCGTCCCGGAACTCTTGACTCGTCCAGCCGCGCTGCTGGCTCGGAGCCCCCTCCCACGCGGTTGCGGTGGTGGTGGCTCCGGGGAGCGGGACGGTCGCGCCCGCAGCACCTGGCGAACCGTCGACCTTCGCGAGCGACACCGGGTTCGCGGCACCGGGGGAGGCCGGGGCCGAGCCGGCAGGGCCCGAGGGGGAGGCCGTGGGCGATGGTGCCGTCGGCTTCGGGATCGAGGCGTCGCTGGTCCACGGGTCGCGCTGCGGCGGTGTCTCAGACGGAGTCGCCCGCCCTGGGTCGCGGCGGGAGAACATCACGATCAGCCAGACAGCTGCGGCGACCAGGGCGATCACCCAACCGGCGGTCATGGTCGACTCCAGCCACCCGGGCAGGTTCCACGCATGCGGCACGCCGTCCCACCAGAGGCCGCGCATGAACGGCACGGCGGTGAGGACCGCGAGGATGCCGATCGCGACGATCGCCGGGTCGAAGACGCCCCGGATCGCACGCTCGAGGTGGATCCGCCCCTGCTGGTCGGGGATGAGCGCCCAGCCCGCGGCGTAGACGAAGAGGACCGGCCCGCCAAGGATCGCGATGACGATGAGGGCTCCGCGCACGATCATCGGATCGAGGCCGAGCCGGACCGCGACACCCCCGGCGACACCGCCGAGCCACGAGTCGCTCGAGCGACGGAGACCGGTGGACCGCCACCAGTCGAAGAAGCGGGTCGTCGGATCCTGCGGGGCGGGTGCCCCCGGTTCTGCTCCGGTGGGCGGCTTGCTGTGGTTCGTCATGGTCCGATTCTGGCGAAGCGTCCGGGTCGGGCCCATCCGGCATGACCCTGAGTGCACCCTGATCCTGCCGTCCCAGGGTGCCGACCGCATCCCGAACTGCTTGGATGGCTCCATGGGAACCGAGGTGATGATCCGTCCGAGGCGCCGCCTGCTCGGCGGTGTCTGCGCCGGCTTCGCCGAGCACACCGGTCTCCCCGTCGCTGCGGTGCGGACGGCGACGGTCATCCTCGCGTGCTGCGGCGGAGCGGGCCTGCTCCTCTACGCGTGGCTGTGGGTCATGACGCCGACGCAAGGCGCGGACGCACCGCTCGATCCTCGGGAGCACCTGCTCCGGCCTGCCTCGAACGACGACGGAGACGACCTCGACGGCCCCCGTCGCGCGCCGATCACGGAGGTGCTGCTCGGGATCGCACTGCTCGCGGCCGGGACCGCACTGATCGCGACTCGGACCGGGCTGGACATCCCGCTCGAGGCCGTCATCCCCGTCATCGTCGTCCTCGCGGGAGCCGCACTCGCGTGGCGGCAGTTCGGCGAGCGTGGTCGCGGTGAGGGCTCACGTGCCCTCCTGATCCGCGTGCTCGGAGCGCTCGTCCTCGTCGTCCTCGGCATCCTCCTGTTCTTCGTCACCGGTGACCGCCCGAACATGTGGACGGTCATCGTCGCCGCGATCGCCGTGCTCCTCGGGGTCGCCGTGGTCATCGCCCCCTGGGCGCTCCAGCTCAACCGTGACCTCGCCGACGAGCGCGCCGCGCGGATGCGCGAGGCCGACCGCGCAGAGATCGCCGCGCACCTGCACGACTCCGTGCTCCAGACGCTCGCGCTCATCCAGCAGCAGGCCGGTCCGGGGAGCGAGGCGTCCCGTCTCGCCAGGGCGCAGGAGCGCGAGCTGCGGAACTGGCTCTTCTCCGGCGGGACCGCTCCGACGGGCGACCTCGCGACCGAGCTGCGGACCATCGCGGCCGCGGTGGAGGCCGACCACGCGGTGCGCGTCGACGTCGTCGCGGTCGGGCGTGCGATCGACGACGCCCCGGAGCCGCTCCTCGCCGCCGCACGGGAGGCCGTGCTCAACGCGGCACGTCACGCCGGCGGCGACGTCTCCGTCTACCTGGAGACGGCACCGCAGCGGATCGAGGTGTCGATCTCCGACCGCGGCCCCGGGTTCGACCTGGAACAGGTCCCGCGGGACCGCCTCGGGGTCCGGGAGTCGATCATCGGCCGGATGCAGCGCATCGGTGGCGAGGCGACCATCCGATCAGGGCCAGGCGGACGAGGTACCGAGGTCCGTCTCATCCTGCCCGTCCACGACGCCGCGCCGACTGCGCCGCAGCCCGACACCGTCCCGACCGTTCCGAGGAGCCGACCATGAGCGACCGACCACTGACCGTCGTGATCGTCGACGACCACTCCATCTTCCGTTCCGGGCTGCGCAGCGAGCTCGATCCCGGTATCAAGGTGCTGGGGGAGGCCGGCGACGTGGAGGAGGCGATCCGGGTGATCGGGGAGACCCGCCCGCAGGTCGTGCTGCTCGACGTCCACCTGCCGGGTGGCGCCGGCGGCGGTGGCGCGGACGTGATCGCCGGCTCGGTGACCACCGCGCCCGCCACCCGGTTCCTCGCGCTCAGCGTCTCGGACGCCGCCGAGGACGTCGTCCGGGTGATCAGGGCCGGTGCACGCGGCTACATCACGAAAAGCTCCTCGGGAGCCGAGGTCGCGGAGGCCGCACGACGGGTCGACGACGGCGACGCGGTCTTCTCACCCCGGCTCGCGGGATTCGTCCTGGACGCCTTCGGTGCCGTGACGGGGGAGACGGCGGAGTCCGTCGACGAGCTCGACCGGCTGTCCGCCCGTGAGCAGGAGGTCATGCGCCTCATCGCCCGCGGCTACGCCTACAAGGAGGTCGCGACGGAGCTGTTCATCTCCGTGAAGACCGTGGAGACCCACGTGTCGAGCGTGCTGCGCAAGCTGCAGCTGTCCTCACGCCACGAACTCGCCGCCTGGGCCCTGCAGCGCAAGCTCCTCTGACCACGCGGGCCGGAACCGACATCGGCCGACAGCGAACGACCAGTGCGCGCTCAGGAGCCCGGCGGTAGCCTGAGAGACATGATCATCCGTCGGGCGTTCTACTACTGGCGATTCGCCGCGATCTTCGTGCTGCCCGCCTGGCCGTTCGTCGGATGGGGACTCTTCGGTGAGAGCGGCTGGAGCCTGTTCGGGCTCTTCATCGCCATGCCGATCCTCGCCATCGCGCTCGCCGCGATCGCGTTCCTCATCTCCGCCAGGGCCAGCGTCCGGACGACGAAGCTCGTGTCGTGGACGGACGTCGGCCTGCTCACGCTCTGGCACGTCACGATCATCTGCTTCGGCTCGTTCAGCTCGGGCGTCGCCCTCTGGGCGGTCCTCGGCGTCGTCGCAGGCCTCGCCGCCTTCTGGGGCGTCATCGCGCAACTCATCTCCGAGACGGCACGCCGCGCCCGGGAGACGATGGCCGAATTCGAGCGCATGGCCGCTGCAGCGGGGCCAGGCACGGTCCCCGGATCGGCGATCCCGCCGCAGCCGCGGTTCGATCCCGGTCCGATCGACGGCGGCGAGTTCATCGTGATCGAGGAGTCGAAGCCCGACGAGCGTCGCTGAGCGGTCACATCCACCGCCGTCGCCTGCGCCATCCGGGGCCCGGTTTCCCATCCGAGGCCCTTTCATGGCACAATTGCTGTTTGTGCCTCCGCAGTTCTGCCACAGGGGAACGCCGGCATCGGGCACACCCTTCCTTCCGAACGTATTCAGCGGTCGACCTGTGGCGGTCGCAGAGATGGAATCATCATGCACACTCTCGACTCAGTCGATGCAGCATCCCTCAAGTCGGACATCCCCGACTTCCGCGCCGGCGACAACGTCAAGGTGCACGTGAACATCATCGAGGGCAACAAGTCCCGTATCCAGGTCTTCCAGGGTGTCGTCATCGGCCGCTCCAACGAGGGTGTCCGCGAGACCTTCACGGTCCGCAAGGTGAGCTACCAGGTCGGCGTCGAGCGTACCTTCCCGGTGCACTCCCCGAACATCGACCACATCGAGGTCGTCACCCGCGGTGACGTCCGTCGCGCGAAGCTGTACTACCTCCGCGAGCTCCGTGGCAAGAAGGCGAAGATCAAGGAGAAGCGCGACAACTAGTCGTCCTCCCGGTCGCCCTCCGCGATCATTCCTGAGCTCCCCACCGGATAAGCTGGTGGGGAGCTCAGGCGGTTAAATGACAGACAATTCCCTGGCGGCAGACGCGTCGCCCGAACACCAGCAGCGCCCTCGCGGCAAACGCGGAGCGCTGCTCTTCCTTCGCGACCTCCTCATCATCTTCGTGGTCGCGCTGCTGGTCTCCTTCCTCATCAAGACCTTCCTCGTGCGGTCGTTCTACATCCCGTCCGGGTCGATGGAGAACACGCTGCAGATCCAGGACCGCATCCTGGTGAACGAGCTCGTCCCCGACGTGGTCTCGCTGAACCGCGGCGACGTGGTCGTCTTCCAGGATCCGGGCGGCTGGCTCCCGCAGACGGTCGAGGCTCCGCAGCCTCCCGTCACCGCAGCCGTCGAATGGGTGCTGTCGATCTTCGGCCTCGTCGCTCCCGACAGCGACGACCACCTCATCAAACGCGTCATCGGCTTGCCGGGCGACCACGTGTCATGCTGCAACCCGCTCGGGCAGATGACGGTCAACGGGGTTCCGCTGAACGAACCGTACGTGAAGCTTCCGGCCGGCACCGAGAAGGTGTCCGGAGACCCGTTCGACATCGTCGTCCCGGAGGGCTCGCTCTGGGTCATGGGCGACAACCGGTACAACTCGAAGGACTCCCGCTACAACGGCGACACCCCCGGTGGGGGCTTCGTCCCGATCGACAACGTCGTGGGGCGTGCGTTCGTCATCACCTGGCCGTCCAGCAACTGGGCCTGGCTCGACAACTACCCGACCGTCTTCCAGGGCATCCCCGCCCCAGAAGAGGAGTGATGGCCGTCAGCGAACCGACCCTCGAGGTCGAGCACGAACTGTTCGCTGCGGGTGTCCCGTCGGTCATCGGCATGGACGAGGTGGGTCGCGGAGCCATCGCCGGCCCGGTGGCCGTCGGCGCCGCGGTCGTCGCCCCGGCGTGCGGGCCGTTCCCGGAGGGACTCCGCGACTCGAAGCTGTTGAGCGAGCGAGCGAGGACCCGTCTGGAACCGTTGGCCCGCGAGTGGGTGTTGTACGGGGCCGTCGGGCTCGCGAGTCCCGCGGAGGTCGACGAGCTCGGTATCACCGCGTGTCTCGGGTTGGCCGGACGGCGGGCGCTGCTCGAACTGCACGCCGTCGGCGCGGACGTCACGGGATCGACCGTCCTGCTCGACGGCAACAGCGACTGGCTGAGCCGGGCGCTCCAGCGACCGCTCACCATCACCACGAGGGTCAAAGCGGATCGGGACTGCGCGTCGGTCGCCGCGGCGTCCGTCCTCGCCAAGGTGCACCGCGACCGACTGATGATCGAGTTGCACGAGGCACTGCCGGAGTACGGGTGGGAGGGCAACAAGGGATACGGTTCGGCGCAGCATCTGTCGGCCCTCTCCGAGCACGGCCTGACCCTCCACCACCGGAGCAGCTGGCTGCCCGCCTACACGTAGACTGGAGAGACCATGGACGAAGACGAGTTCGAAGACTACGACCGCGAGGTCGAACTGGCCCTCTACCGCGAGTATCGCGATGTCGTGGGTCAGTTCAAGTACGTGATCGAGACCGAGCGCCGGTTCTACCTCGCCAACGAGGTCGACCTCGTGCGACGCGACACGGCGAACGACTTCTACTTCGAGCTCTCCATGACCGACGTCTGGGTGTGGGACGTCTACCGGTCCGACCGGTTCGTCAAGAGCGTCCGAGTGCTCACGTTCAAGGACGTCAATGTGGAGCAGTTGTCCTCGCGCGACTTCGAGCTCCCGAAGGAACTCACGCTCGACGAGTAGAGTGATGCCCCCGCGACCGACAGCGCTCCACAGGCGCGCTTCGCCGCGCGCTCGTCGACGACAGACTCACCTCCGGGTAACGAGCCTCGTCTGCACGCTTGGCTGGATGCCAGGAGGTGCACATGGCACGGAAGGACGAGCTCGGCCGACGCGGCGAGCAGGTGGCGGCGGATCATCTCGAGGCGTGCGGATACCGCATCCTCGACCGCAATTGGCGATGCCCGCAGGGCGAACTCGACCTCGTCGCGGACGACGACGGCACGCTGGTGTTCGTCGAGGTGAAGACCCGTTCCGGTGTCGGCTTCGGCGATCCCGCGGAGGCGGTCACGCCGAGCAAGCTGGCCCGGATCGGTCGCCTCGCCGGGGCTTGGTGCGCTGAGCACCGCCCGCGCTCGCGGCGGATGCGCGTCGACGTCGTCGGCATCGTGCTGCCGTCCGAAGGGGACATGCGACTCCAGCACCTGCGGGGAGTCTCCTGATGGCCGTCGCACGCACCTGGTCGGTCGCACTCGCTGGCCTCACGGGCGCGATCGTGGAGGTCGAGGCGTCGGCCGCCGCGACCGTGCCGGGCATGGCGATCGTCGGCCTTCCCGACAAATCGCTCGGCGAGGCCGCACACCGCATCAAGAGTGCGACGGCGAACTCCGGCTGCGAGCTGCCCGGTGGCAAGCTCACGATCAACCTGTCTCCCGCGTCGCTGCCCAAGCAGGGGAGCGCCTTCGACCTCTCCATGGCGATCGCCTGTCTCGCCGTGGGAGGCCTTGTCCGCCGGGAGTCCGCCGAGCGGGTCGTCCACCTTGGTGAACTCGGGCTCGACGGTCGGCTCCGTCCGCTCGTCGGCGTGCTGCCGGCCGTCCTGGCCGTCGCCCGCGCCGGCTACGACGCGGTGATGGTGCCGACGGCAAACGTCGAGGAGGCGCAGCTCGTGCCCGGCGTCACGGTGATCGGGGCGACCTCGCTGCGTGATGCGGCCATCTGGCACGGTGCAGAACTCTCCGCGATCGACCTCGAACCCGTCCGACAGCGGGTCGATCGGCTGCCCATGCCCGACCCGCTCGATCTCGCGGACGTGGTCGGACAACCGGACGCGGTCGATGCAATGGTCGCGGCGGCTGCCGGCGGGCACCACGTCATGATGGTCGGACCTCCCGGTGCCGGCAAGACCATGCTGGCCGCCCGGCTCCCCGAGATCCTTCCCGACCTCGAGCCCGAGGCAGCGGTCGAGGTCAGCTGCCTCCGCTCGCTCATCGGTCTGCCGCCGGACGGCGCGCTCGCCCGACGACCACCGTGGGAGAGCCCGCACCACTCGTCCTCGGCGGCGGCGATCATCGGTGGTGGTTCGCGCCAGATCCGGCCTGGGGCAGCCGCGCGCGCGGCGCACGGTGTGCTCTTCCTCGACGAAGCGCCGGAGTTCCGCGCCGACGTCCTCGACTCGCTGCGTCAGCCACTCGAAGCCGGCGTGGTCACCGTGCATCGTGCGCACGGCAGCGCGACGTTCCCAGCCGCCTTCCAACTCGTCCTCGCCGCGAACCCCTGCCCCTGCGGTCAGTACGGCACGGCGGACGGCGTCTGCACCTGTCCACCGCAGGCCCGTCGACGCTATCTCGGACGGATCTCGGGGCCGCTCCTCGACCGGATCGACATCCGCGTGCGAGTGCACCGGATCACCTCGGCACTGACGAGTCTCTCGCAGGAGGGCGGGGTCTCCACCGCTGAGGCCCGTTCCCGCGTCGAAGCGGTGCGGGCCGCGAGTGCCGAGCGGTTGGCCGGCACCGGCTGGATCACGAACGCACAGGCGAGCGGCACCTGGCTCAGGAGCCCGCGGATGCGGCTGCCCAGGTCCGTCACCACCGCATTGGACCGCTCCCTCGAGAGGGGAGGGATCACCATGCGTGGCTACGACCGCATCCTCCGACTGAGCTGGACGCTCGCCGACCTCGACGGAGCCGGTAGCCCCACAGCCGAGCACTTGGGGCGCGCCCTCTTCCTGCGGAAGGGCATCTCATGAGCGCGTGGTTCGGCTTGGACCGCGAGTTGGTCGAGCGCCTCGTCCGAGGCTTCGGCGGCCTGGAGTCGGTCGAGGCCGCGGGCCGTCCTCGCGCAGATGGAGGTGCCGAGCGCGTCTCGGACGCCGACGACAACGTCGGCACCGCCGGGATACGGGCGGCCTTCGCTCGGGCGGCCTGGACGATGATCGCCGAACCGGGCGATGGCGTGGCCGGGCTCGTGGTCGGTGCGCTCGGCCCTGCTGGCGCACTGTCAGCGGTTCTGGAACGGGTGGGGCCGACCGAACTGCAGCGCCGTATCCTCGGCAGCGAGTGGTCGAGAGGCTCAGGCTCGACGTCGGCCGATGCCGATGCCGAGTCCGAGGATCCCGCCGCGATGCCCGCCTCCCGCGTGCTCGGAAGTGCGCTGGAACGCTGGCGCCCCCGTCTCGTCTCGGCTGACCTCGTCGCCGCATGCGAGGTGGCCATCGAGGTCGGCGTCCGACTACTCCTGCCAGGCGCTCCGGGCTGGCATGCGGGGTTCGACCACCTCGGTGTGCACGCGCCGCACGCCCTCTGGCTGCGTGGTTCTCCCGACGTCCCTGCGGGAGAACGCGCCATCGCGTTGGTCGGGGCCCGGGCCGCGTCCGGTTACGGCGAGCACGTCACCCTCGAGGCGGCGGCCGGGCTCGTCGATCGGGGCTTCGCGATCGTGTCGGGTGCCGCGTACGGCATCGACGGCGCGGCGCACCGAGCCGCCCTCGGGAGCGGGGGCGTCACCGTGGCCTACCTCGCAGGCGGGGTCGATCGGCCGTACCCGGCCGGTCACGATGCGCTCATCCGGCGGATCCGCGAAGCCGGTGGAGCCGTCATCAGCGAATCACCGTGCGGGTCCACACCGTCCAAATGGCGATTTCTGCAGCGGAACCGACTCATCGCCGCAGCCTCGGCTGCGACAGTGGTCATGGAGGCCGGCGACCGCTCCGGGTCGATCAACACGGCGGGTCACGCTGCGTCCCTCGGGCGTCCGCTCGGAGCCGTGCCCGGCCCGGTCACGAGTCCGTCGTCGGCGGGCTGTCACCGCCTGATCCGTGAGTACGCCGCCACCTGCGTAACGAACGCCGAGCAGATGGCGGAACTCGCCGGATGGACCGCTGTCGACGCGGACGCGCAGGCGTTCGCCTCGCCAGAGGAACGCCGGGTCCGTGATGTGATGAGTGCCTGCTCGCCGCGCACCGTCGAGGCGCTTGCGAAAGCGAGTGGGCTGAGTCCTCGCGAGGTCAGCGGCGTGCTCGGTGCGCTCGATCTCGCCGGGGCCGTCGAGGAACGCGAACGAGGGTGGGTGCTCGTCGGGGGACGGGCGTGAGGTGATCGGTCGGCGGGGGAAGGCCACGGCGTCGGACGCGTGGGGCATGCTGTCCACGTGGACATCTGGAGCAGCATCGACGGGTTCTCGGAGCACCTCGCTTCCGAGCGTCGGCTGTCGCCGCAGACCGTTCGCGCCTACGCCTCCGATCTCCGGCAGCTCGCCGACTTCGCCACCGGACGCGACGTCGAGCTCGTCGACGGCGTGACGCTGGACCTCCTCCGCGACTGGCTCTGGGCCGCTTCCGAGGCCGGCTCGTCCAAGGCGACGCTCGCGCGACGCACCGCCACGGCCAAGGCCTGGAGCGCCTGGCTCCTGCGCACCGGCAGGGTCGATTCGGACGTCGCGGCACGTCTCCGGAGTCCGAAGACGGGTCGGACCCTGCCACGCGTCGTCGGCCGGGGCCCGTTCGACGACCTCCTCGCGGGGCTCGAGGACCGCGCCGCATCGGGGGAGCCGAACGCCCTCCGCGACCTCGCCGTCGTCGAACTGCTCTACGCCTCGGCCCTCCGCGTGTCCGAGCTGTGCGGACTCGACCGGGACGACCTCGACCTCGACCGGCTCACCGTCCGTGTCACGGGCAAAGGCGACAAGGAGCGGGTCGTGCCGTTCGGCGTCCCCGCTCAGTCGGCGATCGTCGACTACCTCACGAGCGCCCGCCCGCAGCTGGTCGCCCGTGCAGCCGCGAACGACCGCGGACCGACGCCCGGCGCAGCCCTCTTCCTCGGCGCACGCGGAGGACGGCTCGGCCCACGCTCCGTCTACACGCTCGTCGCCCGGCTCCTCGACGCCGTGCCCGGTGGTGGTCCGGCAGGGCCTCACGCCCTGCGGCACACCGCCGCGACGCACCTGCTCGACGGGGGAGCGGACCTCCGCGCGGTCCAGGAACTCCTCGGCCACGCGAGTCTCGCGACGACGCAGATCTACACGCACGTCTCCGTCGAACGCATCAAGGAGAGCTACCGCAACGCCCACCCGCGGGCCTGAGCCCCCGCCGTCGTGGTCAGTGGGAGCAGGACGGCCGGTGGCACCTCGCCGATCAGCAGCATCGGATTGACGTAGACGCCGTCGAGCCGCACCCCGAAGTGCACGCAGCCGTCGGCGCAGTGTCCGCCGACGCCGACCGTCCCGATCGGTGCCCCGCGGGTCACGCGGCTACCGACGTCGACCGAACCCACCACCGGCTCGATGCTCGAGAGGTGTCCGTCGTCGTGCCGGATCACGACGAGTGGGCGGTCGACCACCGTCCCGCTGAACGTCACGACGCCGGCGGCTGCTGCGGCCACCGGCTGACCGGGCGATGCCGCGATGTCGACACCCCGGTGGCCGGCGCTGTACGGGTCGGGCGGCGCGACGAACGGCTCGGTGACGACGTGCGGGGGAGCGATCGGCCAGCTCCAGGCCGGCGCCGCCCCAGACGTGCTCACGGGTGCGAGGAGCACCAGGCAGGAGATGAGGAACCGGCTCGCGATCGAGGTCATCATGATCCGAGCCTGACGGGCTCGGGAGAGCGAGGGCGGGTGGGCGCCTCGGAGCGGGGAGACGGACCTGGTCGGACGGCCTGTGGAGCGCCGTCATCACGGTGGCCTGATGCTATGCTGAACGGAGCACCTCGCTCGTCGGGGTGACTACGCGTGCCATTTCGGCCACCACTTCCAATCGGTCCTCGCTCTCCGGAGCGTGGCGGACGTGCGCCGGGCACCAGGGACGAGGCCATCCGGTCCGTCAGACAACCGAGGCACTCCCACCCGTCCGCGTCAGCGGTGCGGTGGCGAGCGCAGAACAGGAGAACGGCTCATGGCCGTCGTAACCATCCGCCAGCTGCTCGACAGCGGCGTGCACTTCGGGCACCAGACCCGCCGTTGGAACCCGAAGATGAAGCGCTTCATCTTCACCGAGCGTTCCGGCATCTACATCATCGACCTGCAGCAGTCGCTCGGCTACATCGACCAGGCCTTCGACTTCGTCAAGGAGACGGTCGCCCACGGCGGCACCATCCTCTTCGTCGGCACGAAGAAGCAGGCGCAGGAAGTCATCGCCGAGCAGGCGACGCGCGTCGGCCAGCCCTACGTCAACCAGCGTTGGCTCGGTGGCCTCCTCACCAACTTCCAGACGGTGTCGAAGCGACTCGCCCGCATGAAGGAGCTCGAGGAGCTCGACTTCGAAGACGCCTCCAAGAGCGGCTTCACCAAGAAGGAACTCCTCATCAAGAAGCGCGAGCTGGACAAGCTCCACAAGTCGCTCGGTGGTATCCGCAACCTCTCGAAGACGCCGTCGGCGCTCTGGGTCGTCGACACCAAGAAGGAGCACCTCGCGATCGACGAGGCGCGCAAGCTCGGCATCCCGGTCATCGGCATCCTCGACACCAACTGCGACCCCGACGAGGTCACCTACCCGATCCCGGGTAACGACGACGCGATCCGTTCCGTCGGCCTGCTGACGCGCATCATCGCCGACGCCGCCGCCGAGGGTCTCATCCAGCGCCACCAGAAGCCGACCGAGGGCGACGCCCCGGCCGAGCCGCTCGCCGAGTGGGAGCAGGAGCTGCTCCAGGGCGGCGAGCAGGGTTCCGCCGAGACCGAGAAGGTCGCCGATGAGGCGATCGCCGCAACCGACGCCGTCGAGGCAGCTCCGGCTGTCGAAGACGTCGAGGTCGCTGCAACCGAGTCCGCCGCCGACGCCGAGGGCGCAGCTGCCGCCGTCGTCGCCGACGAGAAGTAATCAAGGAGGACACCAGCAATGGCCAACTTTTCTCTCGCTGACCTGAAGGTGCTGCGCGAGCAGCTCGGCACCGGCATGGTCGACACCAAGAACGCTCTCGTCGAAGCCGATGGCGACGTCGAGAAGGCGACCGAGATCCTGCGTCTCAAGGGTGCGAAGGGCAACGCGAAGCGTGCCGACCGCTCCACGAGCGAGGGCCTCGTCGCCGCGAAGGAGAACGGCGACACCGCCACGCTCATCGAGCTCGCCTGCGAGACCGACTTCGTCGCGAAGGGTGAGAAGTTCCTCGCCCTGGCCGACCTCGTCCTCGACGCAGTCGTCGCCGCCGGCGCGACCACCGTCGAAGAGGGGAACGCGGCCCCGGCCGACGGCAAGACCGTCGCCGAGGTCATCGCGGACTCCGCTGCGATCATCGGTGAGAAGTTCGAGCTCCGCCGCCTCGCGGTGGTGCACGGTGAGCACTTCGCCGTCTACCTCCACAAGACCAACAAGGACCTGCCCGCGCAGGTCGGCGTGGTCGTCGGCTACACGGGCGACGACGCGGAGACGGCTCGTAGCATCGCGCAGCACATCTCGTTCGCCAACCCGTCCTACCTCAGCCGCGACGACGTCCCGGCCGACGAGGTCGAGAAGGAGCGCGAGATCGTCACCGAGATCTCGAAGAACGAGGGCAAGCCCGAGGCTGCACTGCCGAAGATCGTCGAGGGCCGCGTGACCTCGTACTTCAAGCAGGTCGCGCTCCTCGAGCAGGACTACGCCAAGGACAACAAGCTGTCCGTGCAGAAGGTGCTCGCTGACGCGGGCCTCACCGTGACCGGGTTCGCCCGCTTCAAGGTCGGCGCGTAGCAGTTGTGACGGGGTCCGGATCGCCAGTGGCGATCCGGACCCCTTTGCGTGCGCGGGCATACCCGCGCACGTGGGATCGGTGACGATCCAGCCAGCGAGTCGACGGCTGTCGCGGACAGCGGGCGGCTCCTGACGCTAAGTTGTGTGAGGGACGAGGAAGGACAGGCGGATGCCGGAGAAGAAGCGCAGGGTACTGCTCAAGCTGTCAGGTGAGGCGTTCGGAGGCGGCCAGTTGGGCGTCAACCCCGACGTGGTCGGGTCGATCGCCCGCGAGATCGCTGAGGCGACCGCCGAGGTCGAGGTCGCAGTGGTCGTCGGAGGCGGCAACTTCTTCCGCGGAGCCGAGCTCAGCCAGCGCGGCATGGACCGCGGCCGAGCCGACTACATGGGCATGCTCGGAACGGTCATGAACGCCCTGGCGCTCCAGGACTTCCTGGAACAGGCCGGCGCCGCCACGCGCGTGCAGTCCGCCATCGCCATGACGCAGGTCGCCGAGCCCTACATCCCGCTCCGCGCCGAGCGACACCTCGAGAAGGGTCGCGTCGTCATCTTCGGAGCGGGCGCCGGACTCCCGTACTTCTCGACCGACACCGTCTCCGCACAGCGCGCGCTCGAGATCGGAGCCGTCGAGGTCCTCGTCGCGAAGAACGGTGTCGACGGGGTCTACACCGCCGACCCCCGCGTCGACCCGACGGCGACGAAGATCGACACCATCTCCTATCAGGAGGCGCTCCAGCGCGGCCTCAAGGTCGTCGACTCGACGGCCTTCAGCCTCTGCATGGACAACGGCATGCCGATGCGCGTCTTCGGCATGGAGCCGGCCGGCAACGTCACGGCGGCCATCCGCGGTGCCGATATCGGCACCCTCGTCACCTCCGCTTAGGCGGCAGGGCGGCCAGGCCGAGCGCCGCCGCCCGACTAGACTGAACCCAGTAATGCAATCAAAGGAGTGCTCGTGATCGCGGATGTCCTCTCGGATGTTGGTACCCGGATGTCGAAGGCCGTCGAGGCCGCGAAGGATGACTTCGCCACGGTGCGTACGGGTCGCGCCAACCCCCAGCTGTTCCAGAAGGTCCTGGTGAGCTACTACGGCACGCCGACGCCGCTGGCGCAGCTCGCCTCCCTGCAGAACCAGGAAGCTCGCACGATCGTCGTGACGCCCTACGACAAGTCCGCACTGCGCGACATCGAGCAGGCGATCCGCGACATCCCGAACCTCGGCGCCAACCCGACGAACGACGGCACCGTCATCCGGGTCACCATGCCCGAACTGACCGCTGAGCGTCGCAAGGAATACGTCAAGATCGTCCGCGGCAAGGGTGAAGACGCGAAGGTGTCGATCCGCAACATCCGTCGCAAGGGCAAGGACGACCTCGAGGCGCTCAAGAGCGAGGTCGGCGATGACGACGTCGCACGCGGCGAGAAGGAGCTCGAGGCCGTCACGAAGTCGCACATCGACGCCGTCGACGCCGCGCTGAAGGCCAAGGAGACCGAGCTGCTCTCCATCTGAGCCGCTGTCCCACCGCTGATTCCGTTCGCCGACCGGTCCCTCGACCGACGGCACGCCCGCTGGAGGTACCTGTGGAAGACGATGTCGCTCCCGGGCGATCGAGCGATCCGTCGAAGCCCGAGCCCGGCCGGTCCGGCAAGTCGGGCTCGCAGGAGTTGCGGTCCCAGCTGAAGGACCGCCGCGCGAAGTTCGAGCGGCAGGTCGACGCCAAACGCGCCGACATCGAACGGCAGGTCCAGGCGACGAAGGCGCAGTTCGATGCGACGAACGAACGCATCGAGGCGCGCGTCGGCCGCAACCTCGTGAACGCCATCCTCATCGGGGTGGCCGCGGGCGGCATCATGCTCGTGAGCCTGATCATCTTCAAGGTGATCTTCGTCGTCCTGGCTTCGGCCGTGGTGGCCTTCGCCACACTGGAGCTGCGGAAGGCCCTCGAGCAGACCGGGCGCCGGGTGCCGGCGATCCCGACCGTCATCTCGGCCGTCGCGATGCAGCCGGCGGCGTTCTTCCTCCACGACGTCTGGCGTTGGTCCGTCGTCCTGCTCGGCATCCTGCTGGTCATCGTCTGGCGCGTGGCCGAGCAGGCCATCGCTTCGAAGCGGACCGACCTTCCCACTCTCGTCCGCGACCTCGCGTCCGGGACGTTCATCCAGGTCTACGTCCCCTTCCTCGCCTCCTTCGCCGTGTTCCTGGTCGCCCAGCCCGAGGGCGAATGGTGGACGCTGGCGTTCCTGATCCTCGTCATCTGCGTCGACGTCGGCGCTTATGTGAGCGGCCTGTCGTTCGGCAAGCACAAGATGGCGCCGGTGATCAGCCCGAACAAGACCTGGGAGGGCTTCGCCGGGGCGGGGGTCGTCTCGGTCGTGGCCGGCGTGCTGCTCGCGATCCTCATGCTCGGTGTTCCGTGGTGGGTCGGTGTCCTGCTCGGTCTGCTGCTCCTCGGCAGTGCCACGGTCGGCGACCTCGCGGAGTCGCTCATCAAGCGCGACATCGGCGTGAAGGACATGAGCTCGTGGCTTCCCGGGCACGGGGGATTCCTCGACCGCCTGGACTCGATCCTGCCGTCGGCGGTCGTCGCCTACGTGGTCTACCTCCTGTTCGGCGGACTCGCGGTCTGAGTCCCGGCTCGGTCCGATTTCGCCCGATCAGCCCCTCATGGGGGAGAATGGTCCGGTGAGCACGATCTTCCCCACCTCAAAACGTTCGAAGCGTGGCTACGATCCGGCCGAGGTCGACGAGTTCCTCGACCGCGCTCGCGCCGCCTACGGGCAGGACACCGACGCCGACGCCGATGCGATCCTGAGCGCGGAGGACATCCGGCACGTGGCGTTCCGGCTCGTCCGGGGTGGCTACAGCACCGAGCATGTCGACGCGGCGCTCGAGCGACTCGAGGACGCCTTCTCGCTCCGCGAGCGGGAGCGGTCGGTCGAGGAGCGCGGCGCCAAGGAGTGGCTGCGCGACGCCCGCGGCACCGCGCAGGTCATCCTCAACCGGCTGACGAGGCCGGAGGGCCAGCGGTTCCAGCGCGTGAGCCTGCTCGCCCGCGGCTACAGCCGGAAGGACGTGGACGCCCTCGCGGATCGCCTCGTCGCCTACTTCCACGACGGGACGCCGCTCAACGTCGACCGCGTCCGCACGGCCGTGTTCCGCAACGAATGGGCCGGTTACCGCGAGTCCCAGGTCGACGCACTGCTCGACAGCGTCGTGGACGTCATGCTGGCGGTTCGCTGAGCGTCGGGCGACCAGGTGGCCTGATCAGGCATTCTCGGCTACCATCGATGCATCGTGCCTCAAGACTCAACTGACGTGACCCCGTGGAAACCATCAGCCCAGCCGAACACCGGTAAGGCTGTTCAGCCCTACCGTCGGCCGCGCTCTCGCGGCAAGAAGGTCCTCGGGATCTTCGCGGCGACGGCTGCGTTCGGCTTCGTCGCCGTGACGATGGTCGACCCGACCTCGAGCGTCGTGGCATCCTCCTATGCGGAGAAGCAGGCGCAGTTCGGTGGCAACGCCGCGCAGTCCGTCGTCGCAAGCTCGAACTACCAGTACACCTTCGCCCGCGACAGCTACGAGGTCGTCGCTCCGCCCCCGCCGCCTCCCGTGGCGACGCCGGCCGCGACCGGCGGCGGTTCCTCGTCCACGGGCAGCGCTCCCGCGGCAGGCACGCCCGACCCGGGTACGGCTCAGGCCATCGCCTACGACATGGTCATGGCCAACGGCTGGGGCGAGGGCGAGTACAGCTGTCTCGTCTCCCTGTGGAACCGTGAGTCGGGTTGGAACGTGTACGCCTACAACGCCAGCTCCGGCGCCACGGGCATCCCGCAGGCGCTTCCCGGCTCCAAGATGGCCTCGGCCGGAGCCGACTGGGCGACCAACCCCGCGACGCAGATCACCTGGGGTCTCGGATACATCACGAGTCGGTACAGCACGCCGTGTGGCGCGTGGGCCCACTCGGAGTCCAACGGCTGGTACTGACCGGAACCGCCTCCCGACACGGTCGTGGAGGCTGAGCCTAGACTTGACCCATGCCCCGACACCACCGCCACCGGCCACGGCCCGGCGACGACGAGGGTAACGGTCTCGAACGGCTGATGGCGGGGTGGAAACGCACCGAGGACCATCGAGACGGATCCTGGTTCGTCCAGCCCGTCAGCGGTTCCAGTGCGCAGAAGACCTATGTGTGTCCTGGATGCGGACAGTCCATCCCGCCCGGCACCGCCCATGTGGTGACGTGGCGCGCTGACGGGGTCCTGGGCGACCAGGCCGACATCGCTGCCCGGCGGCACTGGCACTCCCACTGCTGGCGGATCCGGTGAACCCCCGCACGCCGCGAAACGACCCGACCACACTGCCCCGGAGGACTGACTCATGACCGACACCATCGAGATCCGTGGTGGCGCCGAGCTCCCCGCCGTCCGCGAGGAGATCGAGCTGCACACGGCCGACGGCCTGACCCTCGTCGGTGAGCTCGCGGTGCCGGCCGACGGCGAGGTCGTCGCGACCCTGGTGACGCTCCACCCGCTGCCGACCGCCGGCGGGTTCATGGACTCCCATGTACTCCGGAAGGCCGCGGCGCGCCTGCCTGCGCTCGCGGGGATCGCGGTGCTCCGCTTCAACACCCGCGGCACCTCGTCTCCGCGGGGGACGAGCGACGGCGCGTTCGACGGCGGCGTCGGCGAGCGGGCCGATGTCGAGGCCGCGCTGGCGTTCGTGGCCGAGCGCGGGCTTCCGCATCCGTGGATCGTCGGATGGTCGTTCGGGACCGAGCTCGCCTTGAAGTACGGGCGCGACCCGGCCGTCGACGGCGTGATCCTCCTCTCTCCGCCGCTGCACCGCACGACGGAGGACGAGCTCCGGGCCTGGACCGGCGACGACCGACCGATGGTCGTCCTCGTGCCCGAGTTCGACGACTACCTCCGACCAGCGGAAGCGGCGGAACGGTTCGGCGTGCTCCCCGGGGCCACCCTCGTCCCTGTGGACGGTGCCAAGCACCTGTGGGTGGGGGAGAGCCAGACCCGACGCGTGCTCACCGAGATCGTCGCTGCAGTGCGTCCCGAGGCGCTGCCGCTCCCGACCCACTGGCCGGCCCCCGGCCTCCCAGCGGCCGTCTAGCCGCCTCCCAGTCATTTCCGATAGCCTGAACCACCTGCGTCTCCTGCCGGCCCGACCCGCCGGATCCCGTCGGACGCAGGATCACCCGCGTCGCTCCGACGCCAGAGGAGAGTAATCCGTGCGTTTCGTTCTCGCCATCGCCGCGTTCGTCGTGGCAGCCGTCATGATCGTGACGGGAATCGCGCAACGGACCGTGTTCCTCTCGCCCGGCACCTTCAGCCTGTCCACCACGGTCGACAGCGGTGACCGGTTCATCGTCATACCCGGGAGCGTGCTGCAGTCGCAGCCGGGAGCGCAGTCCATCGTGGCGGGCGCGGGCGGCGACACGCAGGTGTTCATGAGCTACGGGCGCTCCGACGACATCGCGGCCTGGCTCGGCGACGAGCCCTACAGCCGGGTCGGCGTCAACAGTGCCGGCACCGCCCTGACGACCACGACCGTCACCGCCGAGGCGGACGCCACCGACGACGACGGGGCGACCCCGAGTCCCGAGCCGTCGGCGACGCCGGCCCCCGAGGCCACCGACGACACCACCACCTCCGAGAAGGGCCCGGACCCGCGCGGATCCGACCTCTGGCTCGGCGAGTACGACGAGGCGGGCGCGGTCATCGCGACGATGAACCTGCCGAAGGACATCGACGTGCTCATCGCGACCGACGGCTCGGCCGCTGCTCCGGATTCCCTCCGCCTCTCCTGGCCACTCGACAACGCCACCCCGTGGGCCGGCCCGCTGATCGCCGGTGGCATCCTCGTGCTCCTCGCCGGCATCGTGCTCTACCTCTCGGGGATCCAGCGCATGCGTCGCTCGCGAGGCCCGCGTCGCAAGGGTCCGGGACAAGGACAGAAGGGCATCACGAAGATGTCGAGACAACCGAAGCCGCGCCGCCCCCGTGAACTCGGAGCCGGCAAGACGAAGCGCTCCCCGCTCCGCCGTTCCCTCGTCGTGGGCGTCCCGCTCGTCCTCATCGGCACGCTCGGTCTGAGCGGCTGCTCCCAGGACTACTGGCCGACCATCGGAGCGCCGTCACCGACGCCCACCGTCACCGCGACGGACCTGCCGACCGACAGCCAGGACCAGGACTTCGCGGCGCCCGTCGTCACCGTGCCTCAGGTCGAGCGGATCGTGTCGCGGATCTCGACGGCGGCGTCCGAGGCCGATGCTGCGCTCGACGGTACCGCCGCAGCCGTCCGGTTCTCCGGGCCGGCGCTCGAGGAGCGCACCGCGAACTACGCCCTCCGCTCGAAGGTGGCCGACGCCGCTGGCGCGACGCCCATCCCCGCGTCACCCGTCACGCTCACGCTGCCTCAGGCGACAGATGCCTGGCCACGGACGGTCATGACCGCGATCCAGGACAAGGCCGACGAGACGGTGTCGCCGACGGTCCTCGTGATGACCCAGCAGGACCCGCGGTCGAACTACCAGGTCGTCTACGCGGAGAAGCTCCTCGAGGGCGCGCGACTCGAGAACGTCGCGCCCGCGACCATCGGTGCCGCGAGCGTCCCGCCGGACTCGAAGCTGCTCGTCATGCCGCCGGAGGAGATCGCCGCGGCGTACGCCGACATCATCACGAACGGCGATGCGAGCACCTTCGCCGGCCTGTTCAACGCCGATGGCGACGTCTTCCGCACGCAGGTCGCCGCGGACCGCGCCACGAAGGCCGCGAGCCTCCCCACCACGGCGAGTATCGCCTTCTCGGCGGCCGCCGGCACCGGCCCGAACGTCGCGCTGGCGACCAACGACTCCGGCGCGATCGTCGCCGTCAATGTGCAGGAGGGCGAGGTGGTCTCCGTCGTCACAGCCGGTGCTACCGTGAAACCTTCGGGTGCGGTCGCCGCGCTCTCCGGGATCACCGAGAGCGCGAAGGGGACACAGGCCACCTACGGCGACCAGCTCCTGTTCTACGTGCCAGCCGTCAACTCCGGAGAGAAGATCACCTTG
This sequence comes from Plantibacter sp. VKM Ac-2885, assembly GCF_015351205.1. Lineage (NCBI taxonomy): Bacteria > Bacillati > Actinomycetota > Actinomycetes > Micrococcales > Microbacteriaceae > Plantibacter > Plantibacter sp. VKM Ac-2885. The sequence continues at coordinate 1,937,405 of NZ_JADKSK010000001.1, forward strand.
CTCGGATTCACCCAGACCCTCATCGCCGCATCGGAGCTCCCGTGAGTGCCGCGGAGCCGAGCGCGGCACACCTGCGCGGCGCCGTCGACCTCTCCGGCCTCGCGCGTCGCCACCAGACGCCGCCTGCCGTCGCGCCGACGCAAGCAGGCGCGCCTGCAGAAGCGCCCGGCGCGACGACCGACCAGACCGTCCAGGTCCCGTCCCTCGTCTTCGACGCGACGGACGACGGGTTCGGACAGGTCGTCGAGCTGTCCTCCGTGGTCCCCGTCGTCATCGACCTCTGGGCCGAATGGTGCGGACCGTGCAAGCAGCTCTCGCCGGTGCTCGAGCGCCTCGCCGCGGAATACGCCGGTCGCTTCGTGCTCGCCAAGGTGGACGTCGACGCGAACCCGCAGCTCTCCCAGGCCTTCCAGGCGCAGTCGATCCCGATGGTCGTCGCCGTCGTGGGCGGACGCCCGGTGCCGATGTTCAACGGCGCGATCCCGGAGTCGCAGGTGCGCGATGTCATCGAGCAACTGCTGCAGCTGGCCGAGCAGAACGGGGTCTCCGGTCGGGCCGTCGTCGCCGATAGTGATGCCGCAGCTCCCGCCGAGCCCGTGGAGGAGCCGCTGCCGCCCCTCCACGCCGAGGCGTACGAGGCCATCGAGCGCGCCGACTACCCGACGGCCATCGCCGCGTACGAGAAGGCCATCGCGCAGAACCCGAAGGACGACATGGCTGTGGCCGGCCTCGCCCAGGTCCGTCTGCTGCACCGCCTCACGGGGAAGACCCTCGATGAGATCCGCGGACGAGCGGCTGCCGCTCCCGACGATCTCGACGCCCAGCTGACCGTCGCCGACCTCGACCTCTCCGGAGGACACCTCGAGGACGCCTTCGACCGTCTGCTGACGCTGTTCCCCGACCTCGACCAGTCGGGCAAGGACACCGTCCGGACGCGCCTGCTCGAGCTGTTCCAGGTCGCCGGCGTCACCGATCCGCGCGTCATGAAGGCCAGGGCCCGGTTGACCGGCCTGCTCTACTGACCGACCGATGCACGACGAAGGCCCGCCTCCCTCAGGAGGCGGGCCTTCGTCGTGCAGCCGGGTGCTGCGGAAGCCTGGTCAGCCGACGTGCTTGAGCCAGATCATGCCGAGCGGAGGGAGCGTGAGCTCGGCGGAAGCCGGGCGTCCCGCCCACGGTGACGCCGACGCCTCGACCGATCCGTAGTTGCCCACGCCGGATCCGCCGTACTCCACGGCGTCGGTGTTGAGGAGTTCCTCCCACCGACCCGCGCGAGGCAGACCGACCCGGTACGGGCCGACGGGGGCGCCGGAGAAGTTGACGAGCGCGGCGATCACGTTGCCGTCGTCGTCCCAGCGCAGGAAGGAGAGCACGCTGTTCTGCGCGTCCCCGGCATCGAGCCATTCGAAGCCGGCGGCGTCGTGGTCGAGGGCCCAGAGGGCCGGGTGCTCCGTGTACACGGCGTTGAGTCGGGACACGAGGCCGAGCAGTGCCCGGTGGCTCGGCTGGTCCAGGATCCACCAGTCCAGCCCGCGTTCCTCCGACCATTCGGAGGGCTGACCGAACTCCTGGCCCATGAAGAGCAACTGCTTGCCGGGGTGGGCCCACATGAAGGCGAGGTAGGCCCGCATGTTCGCGAGTTGCTGCCAGTGGTCCCCGGGCATCTTCGCGAGGAGGGACCCCTTGCCGTGGACGACCTCGTCGTGGCTGATCGGTAGGAGGAAGCTCTCGCTGAAGGCGTAGACCATCGAGAAGGTGATCTCGCCGTGGTGGTGCGACCGGTAGAGCGGGTCGTGCTCGATGTACTGGAGCGAATCGTGCATCCAGCCCATGTTCCACTTCAGGCCGAACCCGAGTCCGCCCTCGCTCGTCGGCGCGGTGACGCCGGGCCAACTCGTCGACTCCTCGGCGATCATCACGATGCCGGGGTTCCGTCGATAGGCCGTCGCGTTCGCCTCCTGGAGGAGACTGATCGCTTCGAGGTTCTCGCGCCCGCCGTGGACGTTCGGCAGCCACTCGCCGTCCTTCCGCGAGTAGTCGAGGTACAGCATCGAGGCGACGGCGTCGACGCGCAGGCCGTCGACGTGGAACTCCTCGAGCCAGTAGAGGGCGTTGGCCACCAGGAAGTTCTTGACCTGGGGCTGGCCGAAGTCGAAGACGAGGGTGCCCCAGTCCGGCTGTTCGCCACGTCGCGGGTCGGGGTGCTCGTAGAGGGGCTGACCGTCGAAGTTCGCGAGGGCCCACTCGTCCTTGGGGAAGTGGCCGGGCACCCAGTCCATGAGGACGCCGATCCCCGCGCCGTGGAGACGGTCGATCAGGTACTTGAGGTCGTCGCTCGAACCGAAGCGGCTCGTCGGCGCGTAGTAGCCGGTGACCTGGTAGCCCCAGGAGCCGCCGAAGGGGTGCTCGGCGAGTGGCATGAACTCGACGTGCGTGTAGCCGAGCTCCGCGATGTACTCGATGAGCTGGTCCGCGAGGTCCCGGTAGCCGAGCCCGGGACGCCAGGAGCCGACGTGGAGCTCGTAGACGCTCATGGGTCCGTTGTGCGGATCACTCGCGGCTCGCCGATCGAGCCACGCCTCATCCGTCCAGCGGTAGTCGCTGACACCGGTCACGGATGCGGTGGCGGGGGAGCGCTCGGTGAACCGGGCCATCGGGTCGGACCGACGGACCCAGTCGCCGTGCTGGGTCAGGATCTCGAAGCGGTACAGCTCGCCGGCGCCGATGGTGGGGATGAACAGCTCCCAGACACCCGTCGCACCCATGTTGCGCATGGCGTGCGCCGTGCCGTCCCAGGAGTTGAGGTCGCCGATGACCCGGACCGCACGTGCGTGGGGTGCCCAGACGGCGAACGCGGTGCCGGCGACCGACTCGGTGACCCCACACAGCTCGGTGACGTGTGCGCCCAGGGCGTCCCAGAGCCGTTCGTGGCGACCCTCGCCGATGAGGTGCAGGTCGAGTTCGCCGATCGACGGCGCGAACCGGTACGGGTCGTCGGCGTTCCAGATCGATCCGTCGCTGTAGCGGGCGTCGAGCGTGTAGTCGATGATGCCGTCGACGTGGAAGCCCTGCCAGATGCCTGCGCGGATGTGCGCGAGCTCGACGCGCGCTCCGTTGGCGAGCACCGCCGTGACCTGCTCGGCCAGCGGGCGTCTGGCGCGGACGACCACGAGGGGGTCGCTCACCCCGCCGAGGTCGACCAGGTGCTGGCCGAGGATCTCGTGCGGATCGTGGTAGCGGCCCTCCGCGACGGCGTCGAGGATCCAGTCCTCGACGGAGGGGAGCGGGAGCTCCCGGGGCGCCGGTGTGGCGTCGACCGGCATCGGTGCGGCTCGACGGCCGGAGCGCTTCGGTGCAGCGGCTCCGTCTGGGGTCACAGGGCTGGTGGTCATGGTCGGATCCTCACGCTCAGGATGTGCACGGGCTCGGTGAAGGCGTCGAGGCGCACGAAGTTGCTGTCGGACCAGATCCACTCGGCTCCCGTGACGAGGTCCGTGACGTCGAAGCTGCCGCCAGGGACGCCACCGAACACGGTCTGGTCGAGGTGCACCATGGTCTGTCGGACCGAGTGCGGATCGAGGTTGGCGACGACGAGCAGGGTGTCGTGCTCACCGGTGCCGGTGAACCGCTGGTCGAGATGCTTGCTGAAGACGAGGATCTGGTCGTCGTCGCTCCAGTGGAAGCTGATGTTGCGCAACTGCCGGAGGGCGGGATGCGCACACCGGATCTGGTTGAGCAGGGTGAGGTACGGCGACAGCGAGGTGCCGGCGGCTTCCGCAGCGGCCCAGTCCCGCGGACGGTACTCGAACTTCTCGCTGTCGATGTTCTCCTCGGCTCCGGGACGGGCGACGTTCTCGATGAGCTCGTACCCGGCGTAGACCCCCCACGTCGGAGCGGCGGTCGCGGCGATCGCCGAACGCACCTTGTACGCCGCCCGGCCACCGAACTGGAGGTATTCGGTGAGGATGTCCGGCGTGTTGACGAACAGGTTGGGCCGGAGGAAGTCGGCGGTCTCGGTCGCTGCCGCGCCGAGGAACTCCTCGAGCTCCTCCTTCGTGTTGCGCCAGGTGAAGTAGGTGTAGCTCTGCTGGAAACCGACTTTCGCCAGACCCTGCAGCAGGGCCGGACGGGTGAAGGCCTCCGCGAGGAACACGACGTCGGGGTCTGTCCGGTTGACGGTCGCGAGCAACCACTCCCAGAAGTCGAGCGGCTTGGTGTGGGGGTTGTCGACGCGGAAGATGCGCACGCCGAGCGAGATCCAGTGGCGGACGATGCGCAACACCTCGGCCCGGATGCCCTCGGGGTCGTTGTCGAAGTTGACCGGGTAGATGTCCTGGTACTTCTTCGGCGGGTTCTCGGCGTACGCGATCGTGCCGTCGGGGAGGGTCGTGAACCACTCGGGGTGCTCGGTCACCCAGGGGTGGTCCGGCGATGCCTGGAGGGCGAGATCGAGGGCGACCTCCAGGCCGACCTTCTTCGCCTGGCGGACGAAGGCGACGAAGTCCTTCTCCGTGCCGAGGTCGGGATGGATCGCGTCATGACCGCCCGCGGCACCACCGATCGCCCAGGGGGAGCCCGGGTCGTGCTCGCCGGGTGTGAGGGTGTTGTTCGGTCCCTTGCGGAACGTCACGCCGATGGGGTGGATGGGCGGCAGGTAGAGGACGTCGAACCCCATCGCGGCGACGGCCGGCAACCGCCCGGCTGCGCTGCGGAAGGTGCCCGACGTCCAGGAGCCGTCCGGGTTCCGCACGGCACCCTCCGATCGCGGGAAGAACTCGTACCAGGAACCGACGCCGGCCCGGGTGCGCTCGACGCGGACCACGCGCTCGTCGCTCGTGCTCGCGAGACCGGCGAACGGCCGGCGGTCGGCGATGGCCAGGAGTTCTGGATCGTCGAGCACCGCGAACCGGGCTTCCGGCTCGGCGTCGGTGTCTCGGAGGAGCTTGGCGGCGGCGGTGAGGAAGCGGCGGTCCTTCGCCGGGCGGAGCTTGTCCGTCGCGGCGCGCTCGAGGAGTTCCGCGCCGATGAGGTACATGAGATCGACGTCGACGCCGGCCTCGATCTTGACCCGGGCGTTGTGCTCCCAGGTCGAGAACTCGTCGGCGAAGGCGCGGACCTGGTACCGCCAGGTGCCCTCCGTCGCGAGTTGGACCTCGACCTCGAAGCGGTCCGTGCCCGGCGCGCCCGGAGCCATCCGATGCGCGACCGTCTTCCCGCGCGGATCGGTGAGCAGGAGCTCGACGCCGATGAGGTCGTGTCCTTCGCGGAACGCGGTCGCGCCGAACGGCACCACCTCGCCCGCGAACGCCTTGGCCGGCCAGCGGCCACCTTCGACCGAGGGGGTCGGATCCAGGATCGGGATGCGCCCGATGCTCGGGGACAGCGTGAGCGACACCGGTACGGCGTCGTCGACGGTGGAGGACTGCGGTACTGACTTCGGCATAGTGCGTTCCATCTCCTTCGGTGCCACTGGTCCGACCGTACCGCGAAACGACCACCGATGAAGGGGCGCGCGGGGTGTCGCGCGTCATGCTAAGGCCTCGGGCGCTGCCGTGCCCTGAGCGGCCGCTGCGGTTGCCATAGAGTGAGCGCGTGAAGGCTATCCGCAGGTTTACCGTCCGCGCGCTCATCCCCGAGTCCCTGACCTCGCTCACCGCCCTTGCTGCGAACCTGCGGTGGTCGTGGCACGAGCCGACGCAGCGCCTGTTCGACGAGATCGCACCGGACGTCTGGCGCGAGTCCGACCACGATCCGATCAGCGGCCTCGGACTCGTGACACCGGAGCGACTGGCGGAACTCGCCGCCGATGCGGACTTTGTCGGCCGGGCCGACGCCTTGCACGCCGACCTCCGCCGGTACCTGGAGGAGCCGCGGTGGTACCAGGGCCTCCCGGACCCGAAACCGCAGACGATCGCCTACTTCTCGCCCGAATTCGGTATCGCCGCGGCCCTGCCGCAGTACTCGGGCGGCCTCGGCATCCTCGCCGGCGACCACCTGAAGAGCGCGTCCGACCTGGGTGTGCCGCTCGTCGGCGTGGGCCTCCTCTACCGCTCCGGATACTTCGCGCAGTCGATCACGAACGACGGCTGGCAGCAGGAGTCCTATCCCGTGCAGGACCCCGACGGACTCCCGGTCACGGTGCTCCGGGAACCGGACGGGACACCGGTCACCGTCACCCTGGCGCTCCCCGACGACCGGAGCCTGTCGGCACGGGTCTGGATCGCCGAGGTCGGTCGGGTGCCACTGCTGCTGCTCGACACGGACATCCCGGAGAACGTCGCCGACCTGCGCGGGGTGACGGACCGGTTGTACGGCGGTGGCGGCGAGCATCGACTCCTGCAGGAACTCCTCCTCGGCATCGGCGGCGTCCGAGCGATCAAGCAGTGGAGCGAGCTCACGGACCACGCGCTGCCGCAGGTCTACCACTCCAACGAAGGCCACGCCGGTTTCCTGGGGCTCGAGCGGATCAGCGACCTCGTCGGGAACGGACTCTCCTTCGACGAGGCGCTGCAGCTCGTGCGCGGCGGGACCGTCTTCACGACGCACACCCCCGTTCCGGCCGGGATCGACCGGTTCGACCGTGAGGTGATCACGCGCTACTTCAGCGGTGACCTACTCCCGGGCGTCGCCGCACCGGACGTCCTCGCACTCGGCGACGAGACGGCGAACGGCGGCTCGGCCGACGTCTTCAACCTGGCGATCATGGGCCTGCGTCTGGCGCAGCGCGCGAACGGCGTCAGTCGGTTGCACGGCGAGGTGAGCCGGGCGATGTTCCGAGGCCTCTGGCCCGGCTTCGATGTCTCGGACGTGCCGATCACGTCGATCACGAACGGAGTCCACGCCCCGAGCTGGACCGATCCGTCGCTCGTCGACCTCGCCGTGGACCGGTGGGGGACGACCGACACGAGTCGGGCGGACTGGTCCGATCCGTCGCTCTCGGACGCCGAGCTCTGGTCGCGCAAGCACGGGATGCGGGAGCGCCTCGTCGCCGACGTACGGCGCCGGATCGCCGATGGTTATCGGACCCAGAACCCGCAAGCGGTGCTCCCGTCCTGGATCGACGAACTGCTCGACCCCGAGGTGTTGACGATCGGGTTCGCCCGGCGGGTGCCGAGCTACAAGCGGCTCACCCTCATGCTGCGCGATCCCGACCGACTGCGCGCGATCCTGCTCCACCCCGAACGGCCCGTCCAGATCGTCGTCGCGGGCAAGGCACACCCGGCGGACGACGACGGCAAGCGACTCATCCAGCGCCTCGTACAGTTCGCCCAGGATCCCGAGCTCCGATCGCGCATCGTCTTCCTGCCGGACTACGGCATCGGGATGGCCAAGACGCTCTACCCCGGCTGTGACGTGTGGTTGAACAACCCGCTGCGTCCCCTCGAGGCCTGCGGGACGTCCGGCATGAAGGCCGCGCTCAACGGAGCACTGAACCTGTCGATCCTCGACGGATGGTGGAACGAGTACGCGGACGGCGAGAACGGTTGGGTCATCCCGTCGGCGGACGGGGCGGCGGACGACGAGGAACGCGACGCCCTCGAGGCCACGGCGCTGTACGAGATCCTCGAGCACCAGCTGGTGCCCCGGTTCTACGAGCGCGAGGACGACGGGCTGCCGCAGCGTTGGATGCAGATGGTGCGACACACGATCTCGACGCTGTCCGAACCGCTCAGTGCCGACCGCATGGTCCGCGAATACACGGAGCGCATGTACCTCCCGGCGGCGGCGATGGAGCGCGAGCTGAACGCGTCCGATCAGCAGCGGGCGCGCGAGCTCGCGGCATACAAGCAGCGGGTGCGCGAGGCCTGGCCACAGCTGGCGGTCGCCCATGTCGAGAGCGGCGGTGTCGACGCGGTCCCGCAGGTCGGTGACGTGCTGCGGCTGCGCGCCTACGTCCAGCTGGGATCGCTGTCACCCGAGGACGTGACCGTCGAGGTGGTCTGCGGGGTACCCGGTGCCGGGGGAGAACTGCTCGAGATCCGGACGCAGCCGCTCGAGCAGCAGCAGTCCCCGTCGACGAGTCGGCCGGAGCACACGCTCGAGTACGCGGGGACGCTTCCCCTCGATCGGGCCGGAGGGTTCGGGTACACGGTGCGCATCGTGCCGAGACACGGGCTGCTCCTCACCCCCGCGGAGCTCGGGCTCGTCGCCGTGGCGGACCAGTAGGGCGATCTCCTCGAGGGATCCGACTATCTGGCGATCCGCGCGACGACGGCGGAGACGGCCGATCCGAGGTCGGACGGGGCGAGTTCGAGGTCGAACCCGCGCCGACCACCCGAGACCAACACCGTCTCGTGCTCGAAGGCGCTCTCGTCGAGCACCGTCGGGAGCGTGGTGCGCTGCCCGATCGGGCTGATGCCGCCGACCACGTAGCCCGTCTTCCGCTCGGCGACGGCAGGGTCCGCCATCGTCGCCCGCTTCCCGTCGAGGGCCGCCGCGAGCGCCTTGAGGTCGAGTTGGTCGGCGACCGGGACGATCGCGACGACGAGCGACCCGTCCACCTCCGCCAGCAGGGTCTTGAACACCCTGGGCGGGTCGACCCCGAGCGCCGTGGCGGCTTCGAGACCGAAGGCCGTCACCGACGGGTCGTGTCGGTAGGAGCGCGGGGTGAAGGGGATGCCCAGCGAGGTCAACGTCACCGTCGCCGGCGTGCCGCCGCCCTCGGCCCTGCGTTTCGCCATCGTCAGACGGCTCGGAAGAGCTGCATCGACGTCGCCGAGACCGGGACCGTCTGGCCGGGGAGGAACTGCTCCTCCTCGGACATCGGTGCGTCGTCCGCGGAGTTCCAGATGAGCACGAACGCGGTCACGCCCTCGTGCTCGGGCAAGGTGACCTCGACCGGCTGCTCGACGCCGTGCACGATGAGCAGCACGCGGTCGAGGTCCTCTGACTCCGGCGTGCTGGTCGAGAAGAACTGCAGTGTCCGGTTCCGCGGGCTCGTCCAGTCCTCGGTGCTCATGGTCCCGCCCGAGGCGTCGAACCAGTCCATGACGCTCGCGCCGGGCACCGTCGTCCCGGCGGCGGCGAAGTGCTCCGGTCGGAGGGCGGGGTGTTCGCGGCGCAGTTCGAGGAGCCGGCGGCTGTGCGCGAGCAACTGGTCCTGCCAAGGCTCCCTCGTCCATCCGACCCAGGTCAGCTCGGAGTCGTGACAGTAGGCGTTGTTGTTGCCGCGCTGACTCCGCCCGAACTCGTCGCCCGCCGTGAGCATCGGGACACCCGCCGACAGCAGGAGCGTGCCGAGCAGGTTCCGCATCGCCTTACGACGAGCGGCGAGGATCGCGGGGTCGTCCGTCGGGCCCTCGGCACCGTGGTTGAAGGAACGGTTGTTGTCCGTGCCGTCGCGGTTGGACTCGCCGTTCCCGACGTTGTGCTTGACGTCGTACGAGACGAGGTCGGCCAGGGTGAACCCGTCGTGGGCCGTGATGAAGTTGACGGAGGCCAGCGGACCGCGCTCAGCGGAGAAGGTGTTGCTCGATCCGGCCAGACGGGTCGCGAACCCACCGATCCCGACCGGGGCGTCCGCCCGTCTCGCGTAGTCGATGTCGGAGAGCCAGAAGTTGCGGACGCGATCCCGGTACCGGTCGTTCCACTCGTGCCAACCGGCGGGGAAGTTCCCCGTCTGCCAGCCGCCCATCCCGACGTCCCAGGGCTCGGCGATCATCTTCGCGTCGACGAGCGACGGGTCGTGGACGATCGCCTCGAGCAGGGGGTGGTCGGGCGTGAACTCGACCGCCTCGTTCCGACCGAGCGTCGCGGCGAGGTCGAACCGGAAGCCGTCGATCTGCACCTCGTCCGCCCAGTACCGCAACGAGTCGAGTACGAGCTGCTGCGGGACCGGGTGGCCGAAGTCCACGGTGTTGCCGCAGCCCGTCACGTCGATGTAGGCGCCGGTGGCGTCCTGACGGTAGTAGGTCGCGTTGTCGATGCCGCGGAAGCTCGTGCGGGGGCCGCCGGGCCCCTCCTCGGCGGTGTGGTTGTAGACGACGTCGAGGATGACCTCGAGGCCGGCCTGGTGCAGCAGCTTCACCATGCCCTTGAACTCGCGGAGGACCTCGTCCGCTCCACCCGCCTGAGCTGTCCTCGTCGCGTAGGAGGCGTGTGGACTGAAGAAGTTCAGGGTGTTGTAGCCCCAGTAGTTGACGAGGCCCTGCTTGATGAGACGCTGCTCAGAGGTGAACGCGTGCACTGGAAGCAGTTCGACGCTCGTCACGCCGAGATCGTGCAGATGCGCGATCATCGCGGGGTGGGCGAGGCCCGCATACGTGCCCCGCAGCTCCTCCGGGACATCCGGGTGCAGCTTGCTCAGCCCCTTGACGTGCGCCTCGTACACGACGGTCCGGTCGAGCGGGACACGGGGTTTCTGCACACCGCCCCAGTCGAACGCGTCGTCGACGACGACGGAACGCCACTGCTCGGCCGACACCCGGGCGAGGCCGCGGGCGTAGGGGTCGAGCAGCAGCAGGCTCGGGTCGAAGGCGTTGTTCGGCGAGGACGGCCCGGAAGCGCGGACCGCATAGCGTCGGCCGAGCACCAGCTCCTCGGAACTCCCACTCCAGATTCCATCGTCGTCTCGGGTCATCTCGACCGAGTGGGTGATCCAGTTCAGATCCTTGTCGTCGAAGATCACGAGTTCGAGGGCATCCGCGTGCTCGGACCACACACGGAGCTCACCACCGGACGGGCCGAGGCGGACGCCGAGATCGTGGAAGGGGTCACCAGCGTTCATGGGTTCTACAGTAGTGAGTGCGGGAGTGCGCGAAGATCCGCGGACACCGCGGCGAGGGGAGGAGCGGCATGGTGGTGTACCTGGACCACGCCGCGACGACCCCGGTGCGATCCGAGGTGATCGAGGCCTACGCGTCCGCGATGGCGACCGTCGGCAACCCCGCCTCCATCCACGGCCCCGGGCAGCAGGCCCGCCGCCTCCTCGAAGAGGCGCGTGAGCGGGTCGCAGCGACCCTCGGGTGCGACCCCATCGAACTCGTCTTCACCTCAGGCGGAACCGAATCCATCAACCTCGCCCTCAAGGGGCTCTACTGGCACCGCCAGCAGGATCGACGCCGCGCCGCCGTACTCGCACCGGCAGGCGAGCACCACGCCACGCTCGACACCGTCGAATGGCTCGAACGCCACGAGGGGGCGTCCCCGCTCTGGATCCCGCTCGACGACCTCGGCCGGGTCTCACTCGACACGGCGGCCGAGCACTTCGCCGACCACGGCCCCGACATCGCCGTGGCGACGGCACTCTGGGCGAACAACGAGGTCGGCACCATCCAGCCCGTCGTCCGGCTGGCGGCGCTCGCCGCAGCGGCCGAGGTGCCGTTCCACCTGGACGCGGTCTCGGCCTACGGACACCTCCCCATCGACCTCGCCGACCTTCGCGCCGCATCCGGATCGCTCGGTGCCAGTGGTCTCGTCGCGCTCAGCGTCTCCGCGCACAAGATCGGTGGTCCAGTGGGGATCGGAGCCCTGGTCGTGAGCCGCGCAGCCGTGGTGGAGCCGTTGCAGCACGGTGGCGGACAGCAGCGCGGACTCCGCTCCGGCACGCAGGACGTCGCGGCAGCCGTCGGGTTCGCCGTCGCCGCGGAGCTCATGGCGCTCGAGCGGACCGCGGAGCAGGAGCGTCTCAGCGCCTTGCGCGACCGACTCGTGGCCGGCGTGCGCGCGACCGTTCCGGAGGCGGAGCTGACGGGTGATCCCAGCGAGCGACTCGCGTCGAACGCGAACTTCGTGTTCCCCGGCGCACAGGGAGACTCGATGCTCTTCCTCCTCGACCTCGCAGGGGTGGCGGTCTCGACGGGTTCCGCCTGCCAGGCCGGCGTCCCGGAACCGTCGCATGTCCTGCTCGCGATGGGACGCCCGGAGACGGAGGCCCGATCGGTCCTCCGGATCACGCTGGGTCGGACGACGACCGAGACGGACGTGGACGACTTCCTCCAGGCCCTGCCGCGCGCGTACGCACAGGCGAGTCGGGCCGGTTCCGCCGACCGCGACACGGCGCTGGGCGCTCGTCCCTGAGCAGCCGTCCCGTCACCGCTTGCGGGTGGCCGTCCAGCGGCTGGCGCGTAGACTTGCCCGGTGAAAGTTCTGGCAGCGATGAGTGGCGGAGTCGACTCCGCCGTGGCAGCGGCACGCGCCGTCGACGCAGGCCATGAGGTGGTCGGCGTCCACCTGGCGCTCAGCCGGATGCCGGGCACGCTCCGCACCGGCAGTCGCGGGTGCTGCACCATCGAGGACTCGATGGACGCCCAGCGTGCGGCGAACCTGATCGGCATCCCGTACTACGTGTGGGACTTCTCGGAGCGCTTCAAGCTCGACGTGGTGGACGACTTCATCGCCGAGTACCGCGCCGGCCGGACCCCGAACCCGTGCATGCGTTGCAACGAGAAGATCAAGTTCGCGGCGTTGCTCGAGAAGGCGCTCGACCTCGGGTTCGACGCGGTCGTGACCGGTCACTACGCCACGATCGTCACGAGCCCCGAGGGCGATCGTGAGCTGCACCGCGCGAGTGCCTGGGCGAAGGACCAGTCGTACGTCCTGGGCGTGCTCACCGCCGAACAGCTCGCGCACTCGATGTTCCCGCTCGGCGCGACACCGTCGAAGGCCGAGGTCCGAGCCGAGGCCGCGGAGCGCGGCTTCACGGTGGCGAACAAGCCCGACAGCCACGACATCTGCTTCATCCCCGACGGCGACACGAAGGGCTGGCTGGGGGAGCGGGTCGGCACCGAGACCGGCCAGGTCCTCGACCGAGACGGAGCCGTCGTCGGTTCGCACGAGGGTGCGCACGCCTTCACCGTCGGCCAGCGCAAGGGCCTGCACCTCGGCGTGCCGGCGCCGGATGGACGTCCGCGCTTCGTCCTCGAGGTGCGTCCGAAGGACAACACGGTCGTCGTCGGGCCGAAGGAGGCGCTCGCCATCGGCGAGATCGCCGGTTCGCGCTTCACCTGGGCTGGGAGGGCTCCGGAGGTCGGTGTCGCACCGATCCCGTGCGACGTCCAGATCCGTGCGCACGCCGACCCGGTCCCCGCCGCACTGACGCTCGTCGACGGCGAGCTCGTCGTCCACCCGGAGACGCCGCTGGACGGCGTCGCTCCCGGACAGACCGCCGTGCTGTACAGCGGGACGCGCGTCCTCGGCCAGTTCACGATCGACCGCACCGTCAGTGCGGTGCCCGTCGGAGCCGCCGCCTCCGCCTGAGGACGCCGCAACGACGGAACGCCCGACGAGCCGGCAGGCTCGTCGGGCGTTCCGCGTCGGTCGTCAGGATCGGGTCTGTGCGCCCGCCTTGGACTTCTTGGGCTTCTTGACGAAGAGCGTCTCCGCCTCCTCGAGCGTCAGGCCGTTCGTCTCGGGGATCTTCGCGAGGACGAAGACGAACGAGAGGAGCGCGAACAGCGCGTACATGCCGTAGGTCACCGGCAGGGAGAACGCGGCGAGGGCCGGGAAGCTGACCGTGATGAGGAAGTTCGCGATCCACTGCGCCATCGCCGCGACACCGAGTGCCTTCGCGCGCAGGCGGTTCGGGAAGATCTCGCCGAGGAGCACCCAGACGAGCGGTCCCCACGACGCGCCGAACGCGACGACGAACACGTTGGCGGCCACCAGGGCGATCGTGCCCCACGGCTGGGGCAGTGAGACCTCGCCGGCGCTGTCCGTGACCGACTGTGTGAACGCGATCGCCATCGCGCCGAGCGAGACCGTCATACCGATGGAACCCGCGAGGAGGATCGGCCGTCGACCGATGCGGTCCACGAGCAGGATGGCGACGACGGTGACCGCGACGTTCGTCACCGAGGTGATGACCGAGATGAGGAGCGAGTCGGACTCCTGGAACCCGACGGCCTTCCACAGCGTCGTCGAGTAGTAGAAGATCACGTTGATGCCGACGAACTGCTGGAAGATCGACAGGATGATGCCGATCCAGACGATCGGCAGGAGCCCGAAGCGTCCGCCCCAGAGGGTCGCCTTCTTCTGCTGCTCATCGTCCTTCACCGCCTGCTCGGCGAGCTTGACGGCGCGATCCACCTCCTCCTGCGGCCAGACGGTCGCGAAGATCCGACGGGCCTCGTCCGACTTGCCCTTGCGGACGAGGAACCGGGGCGACTCGGGGAGCCGCATCGCGAGCACGCCGTAGACCACGGCCGGGAGCGCGCAGGCGATGAACATCCAGCGCCAGGCCTCGACGCCGAACCACAGCGGGTTCGAGGCGCCGCCGGCGGCGCCCGCCAGGACGGAGTCGGACAGGAGCGCGGCGAAGATGCCGAGCGTGATGGCGAGCTGCTGCAGCGAGGCGAGACGACCTCGGATGGCGCTCGGCGCGATCTCGGCGATATACGCCGGAGCCACGACCGAGGCGATGCCGATACCGAGTCCGCCGACGATGCGCCAGATGACGAGGTCCCAGGGGGAGAAGGCGAAGCCGGCTCCGAAGGAGGAGATGAAGAACAGGCCGGCACCGAGCAGCATCGTGAAGATGCGGCCGCGGCTGTCGGCGATCCGGCCCGCGAGGTAGGCGCCGAGCGCGCAACCGAGCAGCGCTGACGCGACCGCGAAGCCGATGAGCGCCTCGCTGAGCGCGAAGTGGTCCTGCATCGCGTCGACCGCGCCGTTCACCACGGAGGAGTCGAACCCGAAGAGGAAGCCACCGACCGCGGCCGAGACGGAGATGCCGATGACGCGCGCGGTCAGCTGCTTGCTGGTAAGAGCCGCCCCCGTTCCCGGACTGCTGGACTGGGACATGGTTCCTCCGATTCCGCGCGCATGGTTCCTGCGGCACTGCGACACCATACTCCTCGATGAGACCCGTCCCGACCCCGTTGCGCACATCCGGGAGGACGTGCCGGGTGTCAAGCGCCCGCCGGTGTCGGACGCCGCTCGTAGACTGGACGCCGTGGCGAACAGCACCGGACAGACCCTCCAGCAGGCATCGACCGAGGCCGAGGAACTCACCTCGCGCATCCTCGAGCTCCGCGACGCGTACTACGAGCGCGACGAGTCGCTCGCCTCCGACGAAGAGTACGACGCGATGCTCCGGCGGCTCGAGGAGCTCGAGCGTCTGTTCCCCGAGCTGCAGAGCCAGGACAGCCCCACCCAGACCGTCGGCGGGCGTGCCGAGACCACGCTGTTCGCCCCCGTCACCCACCTCGAGCGCATGCTCAGCCTCGACAACGTCTTCTCGATCGAGGAGTTCCTCGCCTGGGCCGCCAAGGTCGAGCGCGACGCCGGAGGGTCCGTCCAGTACCTCTGCGAACTGAAGATCGACGGCCTCGCCATCAACCTCCGGTACGAGCGCGGCCGCCTCGTGAGCGCGGCCACGCGCGGCGACGGCGTCGTCGGCGAGGACGTCACGGAGAACGTGCGGTACATCCGTTCCATCCCCGAGCGCCTGACGTCGTCCGACCCCGAGGTCGAGTTCCCGGAGGTCGTCGAGGTCCGGGGCGAGATCTTCTTCCCGGTCGAGGCCTTCCGCGAACTGAACGCCAACCAGGCGGCGGCCGGTGAACGGGTCTTCGCCAACCCACGCAACGCGGCGAGCGGTTCCCTGCGCCAGAAGGCGGAGAGCAAGAACCCGGCCCAGCTCGCACTCATGCACGACCGGCTCGGCCGCCTGCAGATGCTCGTCCACGGCATCGGCGCGTGGGAACAGCCGCCCGTCGCCCGGCAGTCACAGGTCTACGAGTTGCTGCACAGCTGGGGGCTCCCGACCTCCTCGCACTACCGGGTCCACGACGAGGCGACCGGTGCGGCGGACTTCATCGAGTACTTCGGCGCCCACCGCGACAGCGTCGAGCACGAGATCGACGGCGTCGTCGTGAAGGTCGACGATCTCGCGCTCCACGGCGAGCTCGGCGCGACGAGTCGTGCTCCGCGATGGGCCATCGCCTACAAGTACCCGCCCGAGCAGGTGAACACGAAACTGCTCGACATCGTCGTGAGCGTCGGGCGCACCGGCCGCGCCACCCCGTTCGCTGTCATGGAGAAGGTGCTCGTCGCCGGCAGCGAGGTGCGTCAGGCGACCCTGCACAACCAGGACGTCGTGAAGGCGAAGGGGGTGCTCATCGGCGACACCGTCGTCCTCCGGAAGGCCGGCGACGTCATCCCCGAGGTCCTCGGCCCGGTGGTCGAGCTCCGCGACGGTTCGGAGCGGGAGTTCGTCATGCCCGAGCACTGCCCCGAGTGCGGTACCCCCCTCGCCCCCGCGAAGGAGGGCGACATCGACCTGCGCTGCCCGAACGCGCGGAGCTGCCCGGCGCAGGTGCGCGGACGCGTCGAGCACATCGGCTCCCGTGGCGCGCTCGACGTCGAGGCGCTCGGCGAGGTGGCGGCAGCGGCGCTCACCCAGCCGGTGGAGCCCGCGGAACCACCGCTGACGACCGAGGCCGGACTCTTCTCGCTCACGATGGCCGACATCTTCCCGGTCACGGTGATCGTCCGCGACAACGAGACCGGGCTGCCCAAGCTCAACGAGGACGGATCCGAGAAGCGCGTCACGCCCTTCCGCCGCCGACGCGCCAAGAAGGACGGCGTGCACGATCCGGCCGCGGCCGAGTTCGACGGCGACGAGTCCTCGGTGCCGTCCAAGAACGCGATCGAACTCCTCGCCAACCTCGACGGCGCGAAGACCCGCCCGCTCGCACGGTTGCTCGTGGCACTCAACATCCGCCACGTCGGCCCGGTCGCCGCCCGGTCACTCGCGGAGTACTTCGGTTCGCTCGACGCCATCCGTGCGGCCACCCGCGACGAGCTCGCAGAGGTCGACGGCGTGGGCGGGATCATCGCCGACGCCCTCATCGCCTGGTTCGAGGTCGACTGGCATCGCGAGATCGTCGAGGAGTGGACTGCGGCGGGCGTGCAGTGGGCGACACCCGGACACCCGGGGCCGGGCGCGGCGATCGCGGCCGGTGGTGTGCTGTCCGGTGTCACCGTCGTCGCCACCGGTTCGCTCGAGGGCTTCACCCGGGAGGGCGCGCTGGAAGCGATCGTGCAGGCGGGTGGGAAGGCGGCGTCGAGCGTCTCGAAGAAGACCGACTTCGTCGCCGCCGGCCCGGGTGCCGGGTCGAAGCTCGCAAAGGCCGAAGCGCTCGGTCTGCGGATCATCGACGCCGAGCAGTTCGCCTTGCTCGTCTCCGCGGGTCCAGCAGCACTCGGCGAGCCGGACGCCCCGGCCGAGGATGAAGCCGAGGGTGCGGCGTCCGCCGACGAGGTGCCGACCGACTGACCTCAGTCCTGGTCGGCCTGCAGCAGCTCGTCGCGGACCTGGCGGCGCAGCACCTTGCCGATGAGCGACTTCGGGAGTTCGTCCACGACGACGACCCGCTTCGGCACCTTGTACGGGGTGAGGATCTCCCGCGCCCAGGCTCGGAGGGCATCCGGATCCACGGTGGCACCGGGAGCCGCGACGACGGCCGCGACGACCTGCTCGCCGGAGTGGGGATCCGGGAGCCCGACGACGGCGGCGTCGGCGACCGACGCGTGCCCGCGGAGCACCTGCTCGACCTCGCTCGGCGACACATTGAACCCGCCGGTGATGATGAGCTCTTTGATCCGGTCGACGACGGTCATGAACCCCTCCTCGTCGATGGACACGATGTCACCGGTGCGGAACCAACCGCCCGGGAGCAGGACGGCGGCGGTCTCCTCGGGCTTGTTGTAGTAGCCGTGGAAGACCTGCGGGCCACGGACGAGCAACTCGCCCGCCTCGCCGGCCGGACGATCGGTCTCCGGGTCGTCGGGATCCACGACGCGCACCTCGGTGCTCGGCAGCGGGAGACCGATGGTCCCAGGCTTCCGCGCGGTCGAGACCGGGTTCGCCGAGATGACCGGTGAGCACTCGGAGAGGCCGTAGCCCTCGACGAGGAAGCCGCCGGACGCGGCCTCGAACGGGACGACGAGGTCGTGCGGCAGCGGCATCGCGCCCGAGATGGCGATCTCGGTGCCCTGCAGTGACACGCCCTGCTCGGTCGCCGCGGTCAGGAGTCGGTCGGCGATGGGCGGGACGGCGGGCAGGAAGGTCGGCGGTCGCTTCTTCATGACCTTGAGGACGAGCGCCGGGTCGAACTTCGGGAAGAGGACGAGGCGCGAGCCCATGCTCATGGCGAACGTCAGGCAGAGCGTCAGGCCGTAGGCGTGGAACATCGGGAGCACCGCGTAGACGACGGCCTCCCCGCGCTTGACCGTGGGCACCCAGGCGCGGGACTGCGCCGCGTTCGCGAGCAGGTTGCCGTGGGTGAGTGCGGCCCCCTTGGGCGAGCCCGTCGTCCCGCTCGTGTACTGGATGAGTGCGAGGGCGTCGGTCGCGGGCTTCGGGTGGCTCGCCGGCAGCGGCCCCGAGGTCAGGAGCTGCTCCCACCGCACGGTGCCCGAGACCGGCGCGGTGAGCTGAGCCCGTGAGGCTCTCGCCTTCGGGATGGGCAGACGGAGAGCGGCGCGCATGTGGAGCGGCATCGCCCGGGTCACGTCGATCGTCACGAGCGAGTGCACCGCCAGGTCGGCCGGGAAGTCCTGCAGGTGCTCGGCGACCTTGTCCCAGACGATCGCGAACGTCGCGCGGTGGTCCTCGAACTGGTGGCGGAGCTCTTGGGGGGTGTAGAGCGGATTGTGCTCGATGACGACGGCGCCCAGCCTGAGGACCGCGTAGAACGCGACGATGTGCTGCGGGCAGTTCGGGAGCATGAGGGCGACGGGGTCTCCCGCCCGGACACCGAGTGCGCGCAGGCCGGCGGCGGCACGGGCGATGAGCGCCTCGAGCTCCGTGTAGGTGGTGGTCGACCCGAAGAACTCCAGCGCGACGGCGTCCGGGTAGCTCGCGGCGGAGGCTTCGACGAGATCGCCGAGGCTGCCGGTCTGCTCAGGGATGTCGTCCGGCACGTCGGCGGCGTAGCTCGCGAGCCAGGGACGCTCGTGCGGGGGACGGGGACGGCTGCTCGAGTCGTTCTGGGTCACCGTTCCACTGTAGGGGCGGAGCCCGACGGACGACCACGTCCCTGGCGAATAGACTGGAGCGACCGCCACCGCTACACGTACGGGAGACGCATGTCGGAAATCACTACCGAGCAGGTCGCGCATCTCGCGAACCTCGCTCGAATCGCCCTGAGCCAGGACGAGATCGCCCACCTCACGACGGAGCTCGACTCCATCGTGGACAACATCCAGAAGGTGCAGCAGGTGGCCACGCCTGACGTCCCGGCGACGAGCCACCCGATCCCGCTCGAGAACGTGTACCGCGACGACGTCGTCGGCAACACGCTCACGCGGGAGCAGGCGCTGCAGAACGCGCCGGAATCGGCCGACGGTCGCTTCAAGGTCTCGGCGATCCTGGGGGAGGAGCAGTGAGCGGGTTGATCGGTCTCACGGCAGCCGAGCTGTCGAGCAAGCTCCGCGCTGGCGAGGTCTCCAGCGTCGAAGCCACCCAGGCGCACCTCGACCGCATCGCGCAGGTCGACGGCGACGTCCACGCCTTCCTCCACGTGTCGGACCACGCACTCGACGTCGCCGCCGACATCGACGCACGCCGGGCCGCGGGCGAGGACCTCGGCGAGCTGGCGGGCGTCCCGCTCGCCATCAAGGACGTGCTGGTCACGACGGACATGCCGTCCACCTCGGGGAGCAAGATCCTCGAGGGGTACCTGTCACCGTTCGACGCGACCGTCGTCGCCCGGTCGCGTGCCGCCGGTCTCGTGCCGCTCGGCAAGACGAACATGGACGAGTTCGCCATGGGCTCGAGCACGGAGCACTCCGCATACGGCCCGACCCACAACCCGTGGGACCTCGACCGCATCCCCGGCGGTTCCGGCGGTGGCTCCGCTGCCGCGGTCGCCGCGTTCGAGGCGCCCATCGCCCTCGGCAGCGACACCGGCGGGTCCATCCGCCAGCCGGCGCACGTGACCGGCACGGTCGGCGTGAAGCCGACCTACGGCGCGGTCAGCCGCTACGGGGCGATCGCACTCGCCTCCTCGCTCGACCAGGTCGGGCCGGTCAGCCGCACGGTCCTCGACTCGGGCCTCCTCCACGACGTCATCGCCGGGCACGACGCCCTCGACTCCACCTCGCTCCGCGACGCCTGGCCGTCGATGGCCGCTGCGGCCCGCGAGGGCGCGCGCGGCGACGTGCTGCGCGGCCTCCGGGTCGGCGTCGTCACCGAGCTCAACGGCGAGGGCTTCCAGGCCGGCGTGAAGAGCCGCTTCCAGGAGGCGCTCGCGGTACTCGAGGCGAACGGTGCCGAGATCGTCGAGGTCTCCGCTCCGAACTTCGAGTACGCCGTCGCCGCCTACTACCTCATCCTCCCCGCCGAAGCGTCGAGCAACCTCGCGAAGTTCGACTCGGTGCGCTTCGGCATGCGGGTCACGCCCGAGGGTGGCGGCACGGTCGAGCAGGTCATGTCCGCGACGCGCGAGGCCGGTTTCGGTCCCGAGGTGAAGCGACGGATCATCCTCGGCACGTACGCGCTCAGCGCGGGCTACTACGACGCCTACTACGGCAGCGCCCAGAAGGTCCGGACGCTCATCCAGCGCGACTTCGCGGCGGCGTTCGACCAGGTCGACGTCCTCGTGAGCCCGAGCGCCCCGACGACGGCGTTCAAGCTGGGCGAGCGTATCGACGACCCACTGGCGATGTACCTGAACGACGTCACCACCATCCCGGCGAACCTCGCCGGCGTGCCCGGCATCAGCGTGCCGATCGGTCTCGCCCCGGAAGACGGTCTGCCCGTCGGCATCCAGTTCATGGCGCCAGCACGGGAGGACGCCAGGCTCTACCGGGTCGGCGCCGCCCTCGAGGCGCTTCTCGAATCGACGTGGGGGCACACCCTCATCTCGCAGGCACCCGCTCTCGGAGGTCGGTAACCCATGGCCAAGGACAAGCTCCTCTCCTACGAAGAAGCCCTCGAACTGTACGAGCCGGTGCTCGGCTTCGAGGTGCACGTCGAGCTGAACACCAAGACGAAGATGTTCTCCTCGGCGCCGAACGGCTTCGGCGACGCTCCGAACACGAACATCTCGCCGGTCTGCCTCGGTCTGCCCGGGTCGCTCCCGGTCGTGAACGAGCAGGCGGTGCGGTACTCGATCAGCCTCGGGCTCGCCCTCGGCTGCTCGATCGCACCCTCGAGCCGTTTCGCGCGGAAGAACTACTTCTACCCCGACCTCGCGAAGAACTACCAGATCTCGCAGTTCGACGAGCCGATCGCGTTCGAGGGCTCGGTCGACGTCGAGCTGGCGGACGGCATCATCGTGACGGTGCCGATCGAGCGCGCGCACATGGAGGAGGACGCCGGCAAGCTCACGCACATCGGCGGCTCCACCGGCCGTATCCAGGGTGCCGAGTACTCGCTCGTCGACTACAACCGCGCGGGTGTGCCGCTCGTCGAGATCGTCACCAAGCCGATCTACGGCACCGAGCACCGGGCACCCGAGATCGCGAAGGCCTACGTCTCCGCGATCCGCGACATCGTCGTGGCGCTCGGCATCTCCGACGCGAAGATGGAGCGCGGGAACCTCCGCTGCGACGCCAACATCTCGCTGCGCCCGCGCGGCCAGGAGAAGCTCGGCACGCGTACCGAGACGAAGAACGTCAACTCCCTGCGTTCCGTCGAGCGCGCCGTCCGCTACGAGATCCAGCGGCAGGCGGCGATCCTCAAGGACGGCGGATCCATCGTCCAGGAGACGCGGCATTGGCACGAGGACACCGGTGCCACGTCCGCCGGCCGGCCGAAGAGCGACGCCGACGACTACCGGTACTTCCCGGAGCCCGACCTGCTCCCGGTCGTGCCGTCGCCCGAACTCATCGAGGAACTCCGAGCGGCCCTGCCCGAGCAGCCGGCCGTCCGCCGCCGTCGGCTGAAGAGCGAGTGGGGCTTCACCGACCTGGAGTTCCAGGACGTCGTGAACGGTGGTCTGCTGAACGAGATCACGGCCACCGTCGAGGCCGGCGCCGCTCCGGCCGCCGCACGGAAGTGGTGGACGGGCGAGATCTCGCGGATCGCGAACCAGCGCGACGTCGAGGCGACGAGCCTCGTGTCACCCGAGCACGTCGCGGCTCTCGCGGCGCTCGTCGAGGCCGGAACGCTCAACGACAAGCTCGCACGCCAGGTGCTCGAGGGCGTCATCGACGGGGAGGGCACTCCTCAGGAGGTCATCGACGCTCGCGGTCTCGCACTCGTGTCCGACGACGGTCCGCTGATCGCCGCCATCGACGAGGCACTGGCCGCTCAGCCGGACGTCCTCGCCAAGATCCGCGACGGCAAGGTCCAGGCCGCCGGCGCGGTCATCGGCGCCGTGATGAAGGCGATGCGCGGACAGGCCGATGCGGCGCGTGTGCGCGAACTCGTCCTGGAGCGCGCCTCGCAGTAGCGGTCACTGCTGCACCCTCGGGCCCGAGCCACCGTCGATGACGGCGGCTCGGGCCCGATGTCGTCGGCCAGGGGAAGCCCTGGTGTCGACTGCTGGCCCGGCATACACTTCCGCCATGCTGGTCGAAGGCACCATGCGGTGGCAGGTCACGGAAGACGCTCCGATGGCCCTCATGCTGGCGCTCGCGTTCCGCGACATGGCAGGGCTCGGGGGGCGATGCGTCGCGCAGCTTCCGGCAGTCACGCCGGGGCTGGAGCGGATCGACGTCGCCGGCCTCGACCTCGACGCGCTCGCCGTCCAGTTCGACGGCTGGTGGACCGGGATCGCCCGTCGCGACACGCGCCTGTTCATGGCCGAGGTCCGCCCACCCCACTTCGAGGTGTTCGATCGAGCCCTCGACCTGCAGGAGCTCGCCTACCGGGCGTACGACGACGCGCACCGCTGGGCGTCGGCTCGCATCCGGGAGTACGAGCGCGCGCTCGCAGGCCGATCGCCGAGTCGCCTCACCGACGTCTACGAACTCATCCGCGAGCGTCAGTTCGAGTTGCGCCGGCAATCCAGCTCGTTCCGGTTGGACCTCGAGGTGCTCCCGATCTGCCGACCGGGTGCCTGGGTGGTCGCGCCCGACACGATCGTGGTCAGTGAGTCGCTCCGGGACGACCGGGAGGCCTTCCGCGAATGGCTACGGCCGCTGGTCCACGGCCTGGTCTGATCCGCTCGCGACGCGCTCGACCGGCCGACGGGTCGGGTTCAGGAGCACGACCGCGATGATCGAGCCGACAGCGCCGGCAGCCGCCATCGCGGCGGTGAGCGGGTGGGAGATCTCCGCGAAGGGCATGATGAAGGCGCTCGCGAGTGCGATCCACACGGCGACGTGTGCTGGCTTGCGTTCCGGGTCGAGGCGCAGCTTGCGGGGGTGCTCGACGCGGCCGAGGAGTGTGCCGACGCCCGCGAGCAGGACCGCGACGACGAGCAGCACGACCGGTCGGGTCCACCACCACGCGGCGCTCAGCGGTTCCGCGAAGGGGATGCCGAGGGCGAGCTGGAGACCGGCGACCGCGATGATCAGGGGGAGATGCCAGAGGTACACCGTCATCAGCCGGGACCCGATGAGGAAGACGACCGCTCGCGCGGCGCGGGTCCGCATGATGGCGGTGAGTAGCGGGTGCACCAGGGCGAGCAGGGCGAGCTGCCCGACGCCGAGGACGACGAGGGGGAGGGTCGGCGGGTTGAGGTTGCCGAGCATGCTGGTCGAGTACGGCATCCAGGTCGTGATCGGCACGAGCGCACCGTAGGAGACGAGCACCACGGCCACGAGGACGAGGCGCGGAACGGAGCGGAGACGTCCGTCGGCCAGGAAGAACCCGAACTGCTGCAGCAGCGGCCAGACGAACACCAGGTTGACGAGACCGATGCCCAGGAGGCCGGTCGAGTAACGGACCACGTCGACGAGTATCACGCCGGCTAGCAGCGCCGCACAGGTCAGGAAGGGGTGGCGGTCGTGGCAGGTGGCGAGGAACGGGGCGACCGCCTGGCAGAGCAGGTAGGCGGCCAGGAACCAGAGCGGGGACCCGACGCCTGCGGCGACGGCCTCGATGATGGCGGGGTCGACACCGAACGCCCCGGCGAGCCACAGCCCCGCGGCGAGGAAGAGCAGGACCGGGATCGTCGGCAGGGCGAGTCGGAAGACCCGGGACCGGAGGAAGTCGCTGGTCCCGCCACCACGTCGGACGGTGCTGCGCCAGCCGGTGATCGTCGCGAAGCCGCCCACGATGAAGAACAGCGGCATGATCTGGCCGAACCAGGTACCCGTGTCGAACCAGGGTTGCTGCTCCAACGCTCGGGAGATGCCGATCGCGCCGTCCGGCTCGACGGCCACCGCGACCATCAGGAGGTGGACGATGACGACCGTCACGACGCACGCGACGCGCACGAGGTCGAGGGCGAGGTCCCGCCCGGAGAGGTCTGGGACCGCCGGGGCCGACCCGGTCCGCGTTCGCGTGCTCATCGCCGGACAGCCTAGCGTCGCCGGGCCCTCCCGCCTCGGCCCTTGTGGAGAGCGTGTCGGAGGCGACTGCGACAATGGAGGCATGAGTCGGCAGGATGGAGCGTCTCGTCGCGTCTCGGCGCACGATGCCGACGACAGCGGTACCCCCATCCTCCACGTCGACATGGACGCGTTCTTCGTCTCGGTCGAGCTCTTGGAACGGCCCGAACTGCGCGGTCTGCCGATCATCGTCGGCAACAAGGAGGGGCGGTCGGTCGTCACCTCCGCCAGTTACGAGGCTCGCCGGTACGGCGTGCGCGCGGCGATGCCGGTGTCCCAGGCGATGCGCCTCTGTCCGAGCGCCGTCGTGTTGCCGCCCCACCACGGCAGGTACCGCGAGTACTCCGACCGGGTGATGGAGGTGTTCGAGTCGGTCACGCCGCTCGTCGAGCCGCTGAGCATCGACGAGGCCTTCCTCGACGTCTCCGGTGCGGTCCGGTTGCTCGGGAGCCCGCGGACGATCGCCGCGCTCGTGAAGCAACGGGTCCTCGACGCGACCGGTCTGCCGTGCTCGGTCGGCCTGGCGTCGACGAAATACGTCGCGAAGCTCGCCTCCGGCCTGTCGAAGCCCGACGGCCTGCTGGTCGTGCCCGCCGACGAGACCCTGGCGTTCCTCCACCCGTTGCCGGTGGGTGCGCTGTGGGGCGTCGGTGGTCGGACGGAGGAGCAGCTGACGAACCGGGGCATCCGCACCATCGGTCAGCTCGCCTCCACCCCCTTGTCAATGCTCCAGCGCGCGGTCGGTGAGGCCTCCGGTCGCCGACTCCTCGAGCTCGCGAACGGGATCGATCCGCGCGGCATCGAGCTGGCACGACGCGAGAAGAGCGTCAGCCACGAGGTGACCTTCCCGACGGACGTCTCGGACCCGACCATCCTCAAGCGCGAGCTGCTGAACCTCGCCGGCCTCGTCGCGATCCGGCTCCGGAAGGGCGGCTACGCCGGACGGACGATCAGCATCCGCGTCCGCTATGCGGACTTCAGCGTCGTCACCCGGTCGCGCACCATCGGCGAGGCCACGAACGTCGGGCGTCGGGTCTACGACGAGGCGGCGTCGCTGTTCGACGACCTCGATCGCGGCGGACGCCTCGTGCGCCTCGTCGGGGTGAAGGTCGACCAGCTCGTCCCCGCCGATGAGGCCGGTGCCGGGCTCTGGGACCCGGACGAGGAGTGGCGTGAAGCCGAGCAGACGATCGACCGGGTCGCGAGCCGGTTCGGCGATCTCGCGATCGCTCCCGCCTCCCTCCTCGGCAAGCCGAGGCGTCGCGGACTCGGCAGTCGCGGAGACTCGCAGGGTGCTGGGAGCACGGATCAACCCCTTGGACCGGTGGATACCGAGCGGTAGCCTCGCGGTATGACGAATCTCGTGGAGAAGCTGGCAGAACAGGCGAAGGGGCTCGGCGTGTCCGCAGCCTACGGGGAGCAGCAGGACGTCGACGGCACGAAGCTCGTGCCCGTCGCACTGACGTACTACGGCTTCGGCGGCGGCTCCGAGGGCGACGGCGACGACGCCCCGAGCGGCGGCGGTGGCGGTGGCGTCTCGATCCCGGTCGGTGCCTACATCAAGACCGACGAGGGTCTCCGTTTCGACCCGAACCTCATCTCGCTCATCGCCGTCGCGATCCCGTTCATCTGGGTGAGCGGCAAGGCTCTGGCCGGCCTGATCAAGGCCCTCAAGAAGTAGCCCTCCCCGTCGCACCCCTGTCGTGCGACTGCGCACGGCAGGGGTTAGACTCGTGCCACCACGGGAGTCCGGTGAACCGGGCTGAGAGGAAGGTATTCGCCTTCGACCGTCGAACCTGATCTGGATCATGCCAGCGCAGGGAGACCATTTCTCGCTATCCCGTGCTCTTTTCCGTCTACAGGAAGGGCACGTATCGTGTCAGCATCGACCAAGATCTCACCCTCTGAACGCGTTGCGTCGCGGACCTTGCGCTGGAGGGTCGTCGACATCGTCGTGGTCGCCGTGCTCGGCGTCGCGACCGGCCTCATCTTCTGGGCGTGGAACACGCTCGGATCACTCTGGTACGCGGGCGCCAGCGCCGTCACGCCCGGTTTCGGCGGGATCGCCGTCGGAATCTGGCTCCTCGGTGGGGTGCTCGGCGGACTCATCATCCGGAAGCCCGGCGCAGCGCTTCTCGTCGAGACCATCGGAGCGATCGTCTCGGCCCTCATCGGCAACGCATGGGGTGTCACGACGGTGTACTCCGGCCTCGCCCAGGGCCTCGGTGCTGAGCTGGTGTTCGCGGCGCTCGCGTACAAGCGCTTCGGCCTCGTTCCGGCGATCCTCGCCGGTGCCGGAGCCGGGGCCGGCGCGTGGCTCCTCGAGCTCGTGATGTCGGGCAACCTCGAGAAGGGTGTCGAGTTCAACGCGATCTACCTCGGTTCGCTGCTCGTCTCGGGCGCGATCCTCGCCGGTGTCGTCGGATGGGCACTCGTCAGGGCACTCGCGTCGACCGGAGCGCTCAGTCGGTTCGCGTCGGGGCGGGACGCTCGGCGCGAGGTCTGATCGTGCCGGGAACGGCTGCGACCGGTCCGGCGCGCGTCGTCGCGCGGGACTGGGGGTGGCGTCATGCCGGTCGGAAGGCCTGGGCGGTGCGCGACCTCGACCTCGTGATCGAACCGGGCGAACGGGTCCTCCTCCTGGGGGCGTCCGGTGCCGGCAAGTCGACGCTGATCCACGCACTGGCCGGCGTCCTCGGCGGCGCGGACGAGGGGGAGTCCCACGGCTCGCTCCTCGTGGACGGCGTTCCGCCTGAACGGGCGAGGGGTCGCATCGGGCTCGTGCTGCAGGATCCCGACTCGCAGGTGATCCTGTCCAAGGTCGGTGACGACGTCGCCTTCGGCTGCGAGAACCTCGGCGTCGAGCGCGAGGAGATCTGGCGCCGCGTGGACGCCTCACTGGAGGCCGTTGGACTGGACCTGCCGCTGGACCACTCGACCTCGGCGCTGTCCGGCGGTCAGAAACAGCGGCTGGCCCTCGCCGGCGTACTCGCCATGCACCCCTCGCTCCTCCTGCTCGACGAACCGACCGCGAACCTCGACCCGGCCGGGGTGGCGGAGGTGCGGGACGCCGTCGCTCGGCTGGTCGATGACGGTTCGTCCACCCTGGTCGTCATCGAACACCGCGTCGACGTCTGGCGCGAGCTGATGACCAGGGTCGTCGTGCTCGACGCCGACGGCGGTGTCCTCGCCGACGGGCCACCCGACCTCGTCCTCGACGACGTCGGGCAGCGCCTGGCCGATGCGGGCGTCTGGGTGCCGGGCATCCCGCTGGGGTTGGCCCCTCGTCCGGTGTCCGGCCCATCAGCGGCGGTCATCACGACCGACGACCTGGCGATCGGTCGAACGCGGAAGCAGCCGGTGCAGGAGCACCTGGGGCTCGCGGTGCCCGAGGGCGCGGCGACCGTCATCGTCGGCCCCAACGGGGCGGGGAAGTCCACGCTCGCGCTCACGCTGGCGGGACTGCTACCGGAGATCACGGGGACGGTGACCGCCGCTCCGCAGCTCGCCGGCAGGCTGGGATCCCGGCCGATACGCTGGAAGTCCACCGAGTTGCTCACGCGCATCGGGACGGTCTTCCAGGATCCCGAGCACCAGTTCGTCTCATCGACCGTGCGGAACGAGCTCGGTGTCGGCCTGCAGGCCCTCCGCTGGTCCCGGACCGCCATCGACGAGCGGGTCTCCGAGATCCTCGAGGCGCTCGGATTGGGTCGTCTCGCCGAGGCGAACCCGTTCAGTCTCTCGGGCGGTCAGAAGCGCCGGTTGTCGGTGGCCACCGTCCTCGCCGCCCGACCGGCGGTCATGGTCCTCGACGAGCCGACGTTCGGGCAGGATCGACGCACGTGGCTGTCGCTCGTCCGCCTGCTGCAGCAGGAGCTCGAGCGCGGCGCGACGATCGTCTCCGTCACGCATGACGCGGGGGTCGTCGAGCATCTGGGCGACCATCGCATCCTCCTCGAACCGCTGGAACTCGGGAGGCGGGCTGCATGACGAGCGTCACTGCAGCGGAGCGCTCGACGGTGTTGCACGATCGACCGCCACTCGACCGGGTGAATCCGGTGACGAAGGTGCTGGCCGTCCTCATCCTGTCCGTCCCGTTGCTGCTGACGATCGACTGGGTGAGTGCGAGCACGGCGGTGCTGCTCGAAGTGATGCTGTTTCCGCTCTCCGGCCTGCGGTTCACCGCGTTGCTGAAGCGGGCCCTGCCGGTGCTCGTCTTCGCGCCCATCGGCGGGATCAGCATGCTGTTGTACGCGAAGCCGGGAGGGACGGAGTACCTGTCGCTCGGGTTCGTCCGCGTGACGGACAACTCGATCGAACTGGCGGTCGCCGTGACGATCCGCGTGTTGGCGCTCGGTCTCCCGACGATCCTGCTCTTCGCGCGGGTGGATCCGACCGATCTGGCCGACGGGCTGTCCCAGATCGCGAAGCTGCCGTCGCGGTTCGTGCTCGGGATCCTCGCTGGAGCGCGGATGCTCGGACTCTTCATCGACGATTGGCGCAGTCTCGCGCTCGCCCGTCGTGCCCGTGGGCTGGGGGACCGGGGAGTGGTCCGGCGGTTCGCGTCCATGGCGTTCGTGCTGCTGGTGTTCGCCATCCGCCGCGGGAGCAAACTCGCGACGGCGATGGAGGCGCGGGGGTTCGGGGCACCGATCGAACGCACCTGGGCCAGACCGTCCCGCCTGGGCCGGGCCGATCTTCTGGCCGTCCTGGTGACGATCGCGATCATGGCCCTCGCGCTGTCCACGGCGGTCCTCGCCGGTACGTTCCGGGTCGTGGGCCAGTGAGCGCGGTTCCGCCGGTCCTGCTCATCGACGGACGGTCGGGCACGGGGAAGACGACGCTCGCCTCCTCGGTGGCGTCCGCGTTGACGGCCAGCACGGTCGTCCACATGGACGACCTGTATCCGGGGTGGGAGGGGCTCGACGAGGGTGCTCGACTCCTCGTCGAGTGGATCCTCGAACCGTTCGCCGAGCGGCGCGCGGGGGAGTGGCGGCGCTGGGACTGGGAACGGTCCGCCCGTGCGGAGGCGCACCTCGTGCCGAGCGACCGTCCACTCATCGTCGAGGGTTGCGGGTCATCGTCGCGGTCGTCGCGGGTGTGCGCCGACACGGTGCTGTGGCTCGACGCGCCGGTGGTGCAGCGCACCGACCGCCTCATCGGGCGCGGTGACGGTGTCGACTGGCTCGCGGGATGGACTCTCCAGGAGGATGCGTTCATCGAGCGGGAGCGGCCCGACCTCGACGCCAGCCTCCGCATCGAGGCGACCGGCGCCGCGGACCAGGTCTCATCCCTCGTCCTCGACACCCTCGCGCACGACAGTCGTGGACGTTGGAATCCTTGGTTGCGCGAATAGCGATGAGCGTCCGGGTATCCGGTCCCTGAGCCGGTCGAAGGGTCAGGTTCCGGTCATCGGTCCCTGAGCTTGTCGAAGGGTGGTGTGCCCCCGGCAGGATTCGAACCTGCGACCAAGAGATGAGAAGGGTCCGCGAGAGCTTCTGGTGTGCCCCCGGCAGGATTCGAACCTGCGACCAAGAGATGAGAAGGGTCCGCGATGTCGTGTGAGGTGCCCCCGGCAGGATTCGAACCTGCGACCAAGAGATGAGAAGGGTCCGCGATGTCGTGTGAGGTGCCCCCGGCAGG
>NZ_JADKSK010000001.1:1967537-2630716 GCF_015351205.1 Plantibacter sp. VKM Ac-2885
ATTCGAACCTGCGACCAAGAGATGAGAAGGGTCCACGATGTCGTGTGAGGTGCCCCCGGCAGGATTCGAACCTGCGACCAAGAGATTAGAAGGCTCCTGCTCTATCCCCTGAGCTACGGAGGCGGGCGTCGTCCAGGATACCGCAGCGGTGTCTCAGGCGCCGACGCCGAGGAGGCCGAGGACACCGAAGATGAGCGACACGGCTGCGAGGACGAGGGCGATGCTGATGAGGATGACGTGGACGCGCAGGAAGGTCGTCGCACGTCCCTGATCGTCGCGGGCACGCGGGTCGGCGACGATCCGCTTGAGGAAGCGGGGCCAGACGACGACGTTGTAGACACCATTGACGAGCAGCAGGACGGAGATGGCGATGATCACCGCTCGAGTCTACGGAACCGGCGGCGTCGGTCGTGCTGAGTAGACTCGACCCATGAGCACAGCTGGGGACCGTCTGGTCTGGATCGACTGCGAGATGACCGGACTCGAGCTGGAGGTCGACGAACTCGTCGAGATCGCCGTCGTGATCACCGACTTCGAACTGAACATCCTCGACCCGGGTTACTCCGTCGTGATCAAGCCCGACCAGTCGGCACTCGACAACATGGGTGAGTTCGTGACGAACATGCACCGCACGTCGGGGCTGCTCGAGGAGATCCCGAACGGCGTGAGCGTCGCGGACGCCGAGTTCCAGGTCATCGAGTACATCCAGCGCTTCGTCCCCGACGAGTCGAAGGCGCCGCTGGCCGGGAACACCATCGGGACCGACCGAGGGTTCCTCGCGCGGTACATGCCGCGACTCGACGCCCACCTGCACTACCGCAACGTCGACGTCTCCTCCATCAAGGAACTCGCCCGTCGGTGGTACCCGCGGGTGTACTTCAACGCCCCGTCGAAGCACGGCGGACACCGCGCGCTGGCGGACATCCTCGAGTCGATCCGTGAGCTCGCCTACTACCGCGGAGCGTTGTTCGTCGACCTCCCCGGCCCGTCGTCCGACGACGCGAAGCAGGTTTCGGAAGCCGTCGTGTCACGGTACGCCCCAAACATGTAATAGACTCGTCCAGTCGCTTGTGACGCGGTCTCCGCGGAGCAGGTCGCATGGTGGGTATAGCTCAGTTGGCAGAGCGCCTGGTTGTGGTCCAGGAGGTCGCGGGTTCAAGCCCCGTTACTCACCCCATGTCGTACAGAAGCCGGAGGATCCCTCCGGCTTCTGTCGTATCCGGGGAGCGGGCATGTTGGAGCTGGACACCGAGGCGTTCGAAGCCCTCGTGGTGGACGAACTCGACCGCTTGCCCGACGAGATGGTCGACGGTCTCGACAACCTCGTCTTCGTCGTCGAGGACCGCCCTGAGAACGGCACGCTCGACACACTCGGGCTGTACGACGGCGTCGCCCTGACGGAGCGCGACCGCTACGGATTCGGTGAGATGCCCGACCGGATCATCGTCTACCGC
The DNA here is from genome assembly GCF_015351205.1 of Plantibacter sp. VKM Ac-2885. Taxonomy (NCBI): domain Bacteria; kingdom Bacillati; phylum Actinomycetota; class Actinomycetes; order Micrococcales; family Microbacteriaceae; genus Plantibacter; species Plantibacter sp. VKM Ac-2885. The sequence continues at coordinate 1,968,992 of NZ_JADKSK010000001.1, forward strand.
GAGCCGCATCTGGCGGCGTGCGAGACACGCGACGAGCTCGCCGACGAGATCCACACCACCCTGGTCCACGAGATCGCGCACTTCTACGGCATCGACGACGAGCGGCTACACGAGCTCGGCTGGGCCTGAGACCCGCCTCGTCCACCGAACCGTGTTTCCGGTGTGTTGCAAGTGCCTCGGAGTTCCGGGTGCGCCTCCGGTGAGCGAGTAGCCTGGGGACATGCGCGAGATCCAGGCCCGCATCATTGCGGAACTCCATGTCAGCCCCACGATCGACCCGGCGACCGAGGTCCGTTCCCGGATCGACTTCCTGAAGTCGTACCTGCGGGCGACGCACACCAAGGGGTTCGTGCTCGGGATCAGCGGGGGACAGGACTCGTCGCTCGCCGGGCGCCTGTGCCAGCTCGCGGCGGAAGAGGTCCGAGCCGAAGGTGACGAGGCCCGGTTCGTCGCCGTCCGTCTGCCGTACGCCGTGCAGCACGACGAGGACGACGCCCAGTTGGCGCTGTCGTTCATCCGCCCGGACGACTCCGTCGTGTTCAACATCCAGCGTGCGGTCGACGGGTTCGAAGCCGAGTATGCGGATGCGACCGGCGAACCCCTCAGCGACTTCGTCAAGGGCAACGCGAAGGCCCGGGCGCGCATGGTCGCGCAGTACGCGATCGCCGGTCAGCAGGGGCTCCTGGTGGTCGGGACGGACCACGCAGCCGAGGCGGTCACCGGCTTCTTCACGAAGTTCGGCGATGGTGGGGCCGACGTGCTCCCACTCAGCGGCCTGACGAAGCGTCAGGGGCGTGCGCTCCTGGAGTCGCTCGACGCTCCGGAACGCCTCTACCTGAAGGCCCCGACCGCCGATCTCCTCGACGGCACCCCCGGCCAGACCGATGAGGAGAACCTCGGACTCAGCTACCAGCAGATCGACGACTTCCTCGAGGGGAGCGAGATCGATCCGGCGGCCGCCGAAGCGATCGAGGCTCGGTACGCCGCGACGGAGCACAAGCGACAGGTCCCGGTCAGCAAGTTCGACACCTGGTGGCGCTGACCACGAACCCCTGACACGCAGACGGCGGCCCGATCGGATGAACGGGCCGCCGTCTGTCGGTTTCGGTAGTCAGCTGACGCTGGACTGCTTGCGTTCGGCCTCCAGGACCGCGACATCGTCGATGATGCGCTGCGTCGTGCTGGTGTTGATCGTGCCGCCCGTCGAGCGGGTGATGTCGCCGGGCCGTGAAGCCGGGGCGGTGGACGCGGGCTTCACCTCGGCGTACTGCTCGTGGTGCTGCTTGGCGACCCACGACTCCTGCTCCGCGACGAGCGCCTGTTCCGATCCGCTGGACTCGGCGCGCCAGCGACGGAGGTCGCCGTCGAAGTCCTTACGGGCCCGTGCCGGCTTCTTCGACCACTCGACGAGGCGGTCGCGGAAGTCCTCGACCACCGGGTCCAACTCGTACCCGAACGTCGCGGAGTTGCGCTTCATCTCGTGGAGCTGGTGGTTCGCCCAGTCCGCGGCGACGGCCGCACCCTTGATCGGGCTGAGTCGCACGAGGGTGTCGGCCTGGGCGACGGCCCGATCGCTGAGCACCTGCTCCTGCGGGGTGAGCGAGTTCCAGACGCTGGCCTCGGTGGCGGCGTCGACGAGCGCCAGGATCGCGACGTTCTTCTGCTCTCGGTCGCGTTGGTCCACGATGGCTCGCAGCGCGCGACGGCTTGCGCCGGCGGCGACGAGGGAGGACACCACGACGGCCACGATGAAGAGGGCCGCAGCGAACAGCATGGGGCGGACCTCAGCTGAGGTCACCCACTCTACGAAGTCATTCCACCACTGCATGGGCCGCAGACTACCCCTCGTTCGGGCGTGAACACGGGCGACGCACCGGGTTCGACGGGAACGGCGGGAGGGTCGTCGCTCAGTTGCGGAAGGCGTCGATGGCGACCGCGAGATCGCTGAAGCTGCCCAGTGGGGCGTACCCGAGGACCGCCGGTCTGAACCGGTTGGCCCGGTACTCCGGGACGCCGTCCGCTCCGACGGCCTCGATGTTGCCGAGCACGCGGCCGTCGGGGGTCGTCACGCGCCAGTAGCCGGGACGGATGCTAAGGGCGTTGGGCATGGGACTCCTCGTGCGCTGGTGGGGCGATACCGGACTGGGACTGCCGGCTGGTACTCGTCAGCGTATGCGGGGCCACCGACATCGGCCCTGGTCAGAGCGGAGCGAGGGTCCTCCACAGCGAGGTGTGCGGTTGTGGACATCGACGAGGGCCGCCCGGCTCGCCACGGGGCCTACGGGATCGGTGAGGCTGGCAGCGCGTCCGGGGCGGCGATCGGCACGGACCCGCCCCGGACGCTTCCGCGATCCGCCGCCAGGATCGTCGGACCGACAGGAGAGGAACCCATGAACGACCAGATCACCGTCTGCGGACACGTCGCGACAGACCCCAAGCACCATCGCACGACGTCCGGGCTGGACATCACCAGTTTCCGCCTGGCGTCGCAGCAACGTCGGTACGACCAGAAGCAGGGTTCCTGGGTGGCGCAGGAGACGAACTGGTACACGGTGAGCGCCTTCCGTGGATTGGCGACCGCCTCCGCCACATCGCTCGTCAAAGGACAACGCGTCATCGTGCTCGGCCGGTTGCGGATCCGCGACTGGGAGCAGGGCGATCGACGAGGGACGTCGGTCGACATCGAAGCCGATCACATCGGGCCGGACATCGGCTGGCAACCGAAGGGGTCCGGTGAGGCGCCGGTCCGAGCGGGAGCGAACCCGGCGCCCGCCGCATCGGAGTCGACCGGTTCCGGAACCGGGGAGTGGGCGTCGGCACCGCCGCAGGACACGCCGTTCTGACGCGCCGCGTAGACTGCTCGACGTGCAGAAGAGCCTCCGCGACCGCCCCGTCTCAGCCGTCACCTCGATCCGTCGCCGCACGTCGATCGCCGGCGTCCGGGCTGGCGTGGTGCTCGGCCTGCTCGGCATCGCCGTGACCGGCTGCTCCCAGCCCGCTCCCGAGCCGACGGCCACGCCGAGCCAGACGCCGACCGCCACTGAGACGGCTCCGGCGGCGCCCGTGCTGCTCCCCGAGGGAACCGCCACCGACAACCTGCCGTTCTTCGACGCCGTGAACGCCGCCACGCTCGCCGCGAACCCCGCCGCCGGCGGCCAGGCGATCATCGACGGTCTCGTCGCCGCCGGCTTCCCGAAGGCGGAGATGGAGGTCTCCTCGGACACGACGAGCATCGGCGAGCCGGCCGACTCGATCCAGTTCGCCATCCGGTGGCAAGGGCAGTGCATCCTCGGGCAGAACGGGCCGGCGACGGGGTACCACTCGTCGGTGGCGTCGCAGCTCGACACCGGGCGATGCCTCATCGGGGTCACCCGCGCGATCGATTGGTAGAGCCGCCGACCACTCCCGGGCTGGTGCAAGCCGTGGGCATGCCATAACCTGACATTTCAGATATCGCCACCTCCTGGGTGGCTCGATCCGGAATCGAGGGCCTGCATGACCGCCAACCCATCACCTGGCGGGGAACCTGCCACCGAGGCCGTCTTCCTGGCCGACGAACGTCTGGCCGTGGCGCCGACGGCGTTGGCGCACACACTCAAGCCTCGTCATCTGGCGCTGATCGCCCTCGGCGGCATGATCGGCGCCGGGCTCCTCGTGGCGTCGAGCACGGCGATCCTCGCAGCGGGGCCCGGCGTGATCCTCGCGTACGCCCTGGCCGGCGTGGTCGTGGTGCTCGTCATGCGCATGCTGGGGGAGATGGCCTCCGCGTCGCCCGAGACCGGGTCGTTCTCCGCCTACGCCTCGCGATTCATCGGCCCCTGGGCCGGTCTCGCGATCGGGTGGCTCTACTGGTGGTTCTGGGTCGTGGTCGTCGGCATCGAGGCGACCGCCGCAGCGCAGATCGTCAGTCAGTGGCTACCCGGCCTCCCGCAGTGGATCCCGGCGCTCGTGATCACCGTCGCGTTCCTCGCCGCCAACCTCGTCTCGGTGAAGTCCTTCGGTGAGTTCGAGTTCTGGTTCTCGTCGATCAAGATCGCGGCCGTGATCCTGTTCATCGCGCTCGGATCCCTCATCATCGTCGGCGTCGTCCCGACCGAGACGGCGACCGTCGCAAACCTCAATCCAACCGACGGGGGCTTCCTACCGTTCGGCATCGGCGGCGTCCTGGCGGCACTGCTGCCGATCATCTTCTCGATGTTCGGTGCCGAGGTCGCCACGATCGCGGCAGGAGAATCGGTGGACCCGAAGGGTGCCGTCCGGCGAGCGGTGAACTCGGTCGTCTGGCGGATCCTGCTGTTCTACATCGGCTCGATCCTGGTCGTCCTCATCGTGGTGCCGTGGACGGAGATCACGCCGGGGATCAGTCCCTTCGTCACCATGCTGCACGCCGCCGGGATCCCCGGTGCCGGGGTGGCGATGGACATCATCGTCTTCACGGCCCTGCTGTCGACGCTCAACGCCTCGCTGTACACGGCGTCGCGCATGCTGTTCTCGCTCGGCGGCCGCGGGGAGGCCCCGCGAGCGGTCCGCGCGACGACGCGACGCGGCACGCCGGCGGTCGCGATCCTGTGTTCGGCGGTCGTCGGGCTCGTGTGCGTCCTGTTGAACTACCTCGCACCGGACGAGGTCTTCACGTTCCTCGTCAACTCCACCGGCGCGATCGCGATCTTCGTGTGGATCGTGATCGCCGTGGCCCAACTGCGCAGTCGACGGTTCGATCGGGTCGCCACATTGGAGAGCGGCGATCGCATCGGCGGGATCCGCATGTGGGGACACCCGTGGCTCACGATCGTGGTCGTCGTCGCGCTCGTCGTGCTGCTGGTGTCGATGTTCTTCGGCGGACCCGCCCGGCTCCTCGAGGTCACGACGAGTTGCGCGATCGCTGCGGCGGCCGTCGTCGCGGGTGTCGTCGTGCAGCGCAAACGGAGGGTCCGCCCGTAGACTGTACGGCGACATGGCTGAATACATTTACTCGATGGTCCGCGCCCGCAAGGCGGTCGGCGACAAGCTCATCCTCGACGACGTGACGATGGCGTTCCTGCCCGGAGCGAAGATCGGCGTCGTCGGCCCGAACGGTGCCGGTAAGTCCACGATCCTGAAGATCATGGCGGGGATCGACACCCCCTCGAACGGCGAGGCGAAGCTCACGCCGGGCTTCAGCGTCGGCATCCTCATGCAGGAGCCGGAACTCGACGAAGACAAGACGGTGCTCGAGAACGTCCAGGAGGGCGTCGGCGAGATCAAGGGCAAGATCGACCGCTTCAACGAGATCTCGCTCGCGATGGCCGAGCCCGACGCCGACTTCGACGCCCTGCTCGCCGAGATGGGCGTGCTGCAGGAGGCGATCGACGCCGCTGACGCCTGGGACCTCGACTCGCAGCTCGAGCAGGCGATGGACGCCCTGCGCTGCCCGCCGTCCGACGCCACGGTTGCCCACCTCTCCGGTGGTGAGAAGCGTCGCGTCGCGCTCTGCAAGCTCCTGCTGCAGAAGCCCGACCTCCTGCTCCTCGACGAGCCCACCAACCACCTCGACGCCGAGAGCGTGCTCTGGCTCGAGCAGCACCTCGCTCAGTACGCGGGCGCCGTGCTCGCCGTCACCCACGACCGGTACTTCCTCGACCACGTCGCAGAGTGGATCTGTGAGGTCGACCGCGGTCGCCTGTACCCGTACGAAGGCAACTACTCGACCTACCTCGAGAAGAAGGGCGAGCGTCTCAACGTCCAGGGCAAGAAGGACGCGAAGCTCGCCAAGCGACTCGCGAGCGAACTCGAGTGGGTCCGCAGCAACGCGAAGGGACGCCAGGCGAAGTCGAAGGCTCGTCTCGCTCGCTACGAGGAGATGGCGACGGAGGCCGAGCGCACCAGGAAGCTCGACTTCGAGGAGATCCAGATCCCCGCCGGTCCGCGACTCGGCTCGACGGTCCTCGAGGCCAAGAAGCTCGAGAAGGGCTTCGACGGACGCGTCCTCATCGACGACCTCTCCTTCAGCCTCCCGCGCAACGGCATCGTCGGCATCATCGGCCCGAACGGTGTCGGTAAGACCACGCTGTTCAAGACCATCGTCGGCATCGAGCCGCTCGATGGCGGTGAGCTCAAGGTCGGCGAGACCGTGAAGCTCTCCTACGTCGACCAGTCCCGCGGGGGCATCGACCCCAACAAGACGCTCTGGGAGGTCGTGTCCGAAGGGCTCGACTACATCCAGGTCGGCAACCAGGAGATCCCGTCCCGCGCCTACGTGTCGACCTTCGGGTTCAAGGGGCCAGACCAGCAGAAGAAGGCCGGCGTCCTCTCCGGTGGTGAGCGCAACCGACTGAACCTCGCGCTGACGCTCAAGCAGGGCGGTAACCTCCTGCTGCTCGACGAACCGACCAACGACCTCGACGTCGAGACGCTCTCGAGCCTCGAGAACGCGCTTCTCGAGTTCCCGGGTTGTGCCGTGGTCATCACCCACGACCGGTGGTTCCTCGACCGCATCGCGACGCACATCCTGTCGTACGAGGGCACCGAGGAGAACCCGTCGAACTGGCACTGGTTCGAGGGTAACTTCGAGTCCTACGAAGAGGACAAGATCAAGCGCCTCGGACCGGACGCGGCCAAGCCGCACCGCTCCGCGTACCGCAAGCTCACACGCGACTAGGACCCGTGCGAACGGCCCATCGGCTTCTGCCGGTGGGCCGTCGTCCGTTCACGACCCGTACGTCCCCGACCCACGGAGGGCCCAGCAATGACCAGACTCCACGTGCCGATCCCACTGCGGTGGGGCGACCTCGACGCCTTCAACCACGTCAACAACGCCTCGATGCTCAAGCTGCTGGAGGAAGCGCGCGTCCGCGTCTTCTGGATTCCGACGCTGGCGTCGGAGGACGTCCCGCCGACCGCGGTCATCGATGCGAGCCTCGAGGCCGAGACGCTGACGCTCGTGGCGCACCAGGAGATCGAGTACCTGGCCCCGATCCCGTACCAGCGCGATCCTCTCGACGTCCAGCTCTGGATGGGCAAGATCGGCGGAGCCAGCCTGCAGGTCGCGTACGAGGTCTACTCGCCGCTGGGCGGAGCAGCGCAGACGCTGTACGCCCGAGCCTCCACGACGGTCGTCATGGTGGACGCCAAGACACTCAAGCCGCGCCGGATCTCGGACGTCGAACGTGCCGCATGGGAGCCGTTCGTCGAGGATCCGATCGAGTTCTCGCGGCGCTGAGCGACGCCGGTCACCGAGGCGTCGGGAACCGCACCATGCCCTCCTGGGCGACGCTCGCGACGAGGCGACCCGCCCGATCGTAGATGCGCCCGAGGGACAGGCCTCGTCCGCCGGTGGCGCTCGGGGAATCCTGCAGGTAGAGCAGCCACTCGTCGACGCGCGCGGGACGGTGCCACCACATGGCGTGGTCGAGACTGGCGATCTTGATGCCTGGCGTGGCCCACGGGACGCCGTGACGACGGAGCACCGGCTCGAGGATCGTGTAATCGCTCGCGTAGGCGAGCGCGGCACGGTGCAGCGCCGGGTCGTCGGGCAGGTCCTCGATCGTCTTGAACCACACCGCTTGCCGGGTGGTCCGCTCGCCCTCCACCCGGAGGTAGACGGGGGAGCCGACGTGTCGGAGGTCGAAGGGGCGTCCCGTCGCCCAGGCCTCGGCCGCCGGGTGGTCGATCCCGCTGAGGAGCTCGGCGGCCGACGGGAGGGTCTCCGGGTCGGGGATCCCGTCGGGCAGCTCGATCTGATGCTCCGGGCCCTCGTCCTGGGTCTGGAAGGACGCGATCATCGAGAGGATCGGCACCCCGTTCTGGTATGCCTGGGTGCGCCGGGTGGCGAACGAGCGTCCGTCGTGGATGCGGTCGACCGCGAAGGTGATCGGCAGGTCGACGTCGCCTGGTCGGAGGAAGTACCCGTGCATCGAGTGGATGATGCGCTCGGCGTCGACGGTCCGGGTCGCGGCGACGACGGACTGGGCGAGCACCTGACCACCGAAGACCCGCCCCTGTGGCATCCATTGGGACGGACCGGTGAAGATGTCCTCGTCGGTCCGGACACCGGGAGCACTGAGGTCGAGTGCGGTGAGCAGGGAGTGGATCGGTTCCTTCACGCGAACACGCCTTTCATCCGGGGGTCGAGGCTCGGTCGTCGATGCCCGACCCGACCCGCCGAGTCTATCCAGGCCCTGGCGACGCGGTGCCGGAGCGCACGCGGCGGTGGCGTAGATTGAGAGGAGATGTCCACCACCTTGCAGCTCCTCGACGCCACCTCGCTCGCCGACCTCCGCACCTTCCTTGCACGCGCCGCCCGGATCGACGACTCCGGTGTGCGGCTCCTGGCTATCGGGGACGTCCTGGCGGTCTCCGCTCCGGTGCTGCACCCGCAGGGTCTGCTCGACCGGAGTCCGACGATCATCGGGATGCGCACCTTCGCACTCGCCGAACCCGCCACGGCGGACGTGCTCGCGACCCCGCGTGAACTCATCGACCGCATCGTCCGCACGCTCGGCGGCGTCGCTGCCGAGGACCTGGTCGCGGATGCCCGCGAGACCGTGCCGCTCGAGCTGCCGCCGTCCACGAGGACGGCCCCGTGGGTCGGACAGGCACCGCCCCGTGGTGGCTGGGAACGTGCGGGCGACGTGGACACCATCGAGCTCGAACTCGTCGCCAGGACGGGGGCCTCGGAGATCGCCGAGACGCTCCCCACAGCGGTGGGCGATCAGATCGTCCAGAAGGTGCGGTCGCAGGTCTGGTCTCGGCCCCTCGGCGACGGCCACGGACTCCCGACCGGTGCCGCGTTCGCCGCGGTGGGCCTCGGCTTCATCGCCGAGCCGGAGCGCGCGGCCGTCTTCCGCTCAGGCGGATGGGTCCGCTTGAGCACCCGACGCGGGCATGTGCTCGCGGGCGCCGTGTCCTGATCCTCAGCCGGCGGCCATCGCGCGGCCGGCGGTCCGACCGCTGAACAGACAGCCGCCGAGGAAGGTCCCCTCGAGCGCGCGGTAGCCGTGGATCCCTCCACCGCCGAAGCCAGCCGCCTCACCGGCGGCGTAGAGGCCGGGCACCGGGTTCCCGTCCGGGCCGAGTACCCGACTCGCGAGGTCGGTCTCGAGCCCACCGAGGCTCTTGCGGGTCAGTACGTGCAGCTTCACCGCGATGAGCGGTCCGGCCTTCGGATCGAGGAGCCGGTGCGGTGCGGCGACGCGGATGAGTTTGTCGCCCCGGTAGGAGCGGGCACCGCGGAGCGCCGTGATCTGCAGGTCCTTCGTGAACGGGTTGTCGATCTCGCGATCGCGGGCCTCCACCTCGGCGATGACGTTCGCCGCGTCGATGGGCGTCCCCGGGCTGAGCTCCTGCATCCCTGCGACCAGCTCGGTGAGCGTGTCGGCGACGACGAAGTCCGCGCCGTGTTCCTTGAACGCCTCGACGGGGCCGGGCGCTCCCGGGCCGATGCGCTTCGCGAGCAGCCCGAGGTCCTTCCCGGTGAGGTCGGGGTTCTGCTCGCTCCCCGACAGTGCGAACTCCTTCTCGATGATCCGCTGGGTCAGCACGAACCAGCTGTGGTCGTGGCCGGTGGCACGCAGGTGCGCGAGGGTACCGAGCGTGTCGAAGCCCGGGAAGAGCGGCACCGGGAGTCGCTTCCCGGTCGCGTCGAACCAGAGCGACGACGGCCCCGGCAGGATCCTGATGCCGTGCTGCGGCCAGATCGGATCCCAGTTGGTGATGCCTTCGACGTAGTGCCACATCCGGTCGCCGTTGATGAGATGCCCGCCCGCGCGTTCGCTGATCGCCAGCATGCGTCCGTCGACGTGCGCCGGGACACCGGAGAGCATGGTCGTCGGCGGCGTCCCGAGCCGGGCCGGCCACTGTTCGCGGACGAGGTCGTGGTTCCCTCCGATGCCACCGCTTGCGACGAGCACCGCAGGCGCCCTGCACGAGAACTCGCCGACGACCTCGCGCGAGCTCGGAGCCCCGCGCTCGGCATGCGACGGGGCGAGCACGGAGCCGCGTACGCCGACGACCGCACCGTCCTCGGTGAGCAGCTCGTCCACACGATGCCGGAAGTGAGCCGACACCGAGCCGTCCTCGACGCCGGCGTTCACCCGTCGGACGAAGGGCGCGACGACCCCGGGTCCGGTGCCCCAGGTGATGTGGAAGCGGGGAACGGAGTTGCCGTGGCCGATGGCGCCGTAGCCGCCCCGTTCCGCCCAGCCGACGACCGGGAAGAACCGCACGCCCTGCTCGTGGAGCCAGGCGCGCTTCTCGCCCGCGGCGAAATCGAGGTACGCCTCTGCCCAGCGCTTGGGCCAGTGGTCCTCGGGACGGTCGAACGCTGCTGCGCCGAACCAGTCCTGGGTCGCGAGCTCGAGCGAGTCACGGACGCCGAGGTGGCGCTGCTCGGGGGAGTCGACCAGGAACAGGCCGCCGAACGACCAGTGCGCCTGGCCACCGAGGTTCGACTCCGGCTCCTGTTCGAGCAGGATGACCCGCTTGCCGGCGTCGATCAGCTCTGCGGCTGCGACGAGCCCCGCCAGCCCGCTGCCGATCACGATCGCGTCGGCCTCGGTTCGATCGGCGGACGGGTTGGGAGGGACGGCTGCTGGCATCTGCTGACTCCTTCGGCACGGACGTGCGTCCGATCCTACGACCGTGCGGCCGGAATCAGAGGAGACTGCGGTGCGGTGCCCCTGGATCCTCGTCGAAGGTGTTGACCATGGCGTGGGCTGCCCGCTCGAGGTAGTCCCAGAGCGTCGCCTCGTGCACCGGCGCGAGGTCGAGGCTGTCGACGGCGGCGCGCATGTGCAGCAGCCAGCGGTCGCGAGCGTCGGGGTTCACGTGGAAGGGCTGGTGTCGGAGCCGGAGACGCGGGTGGCCGCGTTCGGCGCTGTAGGTGCCCGGCCCACCCCAGTACTGCTCGAGGAAGAGCATCAGCCGGTCGGCCGCCGGACCGAGGTCCTCCTCGGGGTACATCGGTTTCAGGACGGGGTCGCCGGCCACGCCGCGGTAGAACTCGTCCACGAGGGCCTTGAAGGTGGCGTGTCCGCCGACCTGCTCGTAGAAGGACATGCCTGGTGCCTGGGAGTCGGTCACTGCTGCCCTCTCGGGGGTCGCTTGGTCTTCGGCGCCCGTGGAGGGACCACCGTGGTCGGGTGGGTGCGCGGGGGACGCGAACCGGTCACGCTTGCGGCACCCTCGAAGCCCGAGAGGACGATGCTGTTGAGCGACGGCAGCTTGACGTCCATCTCGTCGACGGCCCGCTTCAACCGCATCCGCAGTTCGCGAGCCACGTCGTCCTTGGCACTCGTGCGCGTCTTGATCACCAGGCGGATGACGAGTGCGTCACCCGAGATCGACTCGAGACCCCACAGCTCGGGCTTCTCGAGGATGCGGGAGCGCCACTTGGGGTCGTGGGCGAGTTCGTTGGCCGTGTCGAGCATGCGCTCCTGGACGGCTTCGACGTCGGTGTCGTACGGGATCGCCAGGTCGATGATGACCCGCGACCACCCCTGCGACATGTTGCCGACCCGCAGGATCTCGCCGTTGCGGACGAACCAGAGCGTGCCGTTGACGTCGCGTACCTGGGTGATCCGGATGCCGACGGTCTCGACGACGCCGGTGGCGGGTCCGAGGTCGACCACGTCGCCCACGCCCAGCTGGTCCTCCACCACCATGAACAGGCCGTTGAGGATGTCCTTGACGATGTTCTGCGCGCCGAAACCGAGACCGGCACCGACCGCGGCCGTCAGCAGGGCGAAGGAGCCGATGATGCTCGAGTCGATGACGTTGACGACGAGGATGGCCGCGACGATGACGATGGTGACGTTGACGATGTTGCTGAGCACGGTGCCGAGGGTCCGCGTGCGTTGGACGAGTCGGACGGCGGCGAGCGGCGAGGCGAGCAGCGATTGCGTGTCGGTGACGTCGGCGCTCTTCTTGACGCCACTCACGATGCGGCCGACGACGCGTCGGATGACGAATCGGAGCACCCATGCGGCGGCGAACGCCAGGCCGATCACGACCACCACGCCGATGATCTTCCACCCCGCCGTCCAGAGGAAGGCGGTCACGTCAGGCCAGATCTCATCCCAGTTCATATGGGCCTCAGTGTATCGAGCGACCCGGAGTGAACCGTGTGAGCCGCCCGAGTGCGAGCCGGACGGTGCCTGCGTGAACGGTCATGGACGCACGAGTCCGTGCTTGTAGGCGAAGATGACCGCCTGCACGCGGTCGCGCAGCTGCAGCTTCATGAGTACGCGACCGACGTGCGTCTTCACCGTCGACTCGGAGAGGACGAAGTGGGCGGCGATCTCCGCGTTGCTCAGCCCCTCCGCCATGGCGACGAGGATGTCGTGCTCCCGCGGTGTCAGCTCGGCGAGTTCTGCTGCCGAGCCGTCTTCGGCGGCCGTGGGTGTGCCGGGGAGGGCCGTCGCGAAGAGTTCGAGCATCCGCTTCGTGATGCGGGTCGAGACGGCGGCGTCGCCGGCGTGGACCGCGCGGATCGCGGACGTCAGCTCGTTCGGCAGGGCGTCCTTCAGGAGGAAGCCGCTCGCGCCGGCCCGCAGCGCTCCGAAGGCGTACTCGTCGAGGTCGAAGGTCGTCAGGATGATGATGCGGCTGTCGGGGTTCGCGTCGACGATCCTCCTGGTCGCCTCGATCCCGTCGAGTCCCGGCATCCGGACGTCCATGAGGATCACGTCCGGCCGCAGGCTGGCGGCGAGGTCGATCGCCTCGGCGCCGTTCGAAGCCTCACCGACCACGTCCAGATCGTCCTCAGCGCCGAGCACGAGACCGAATCCGAGCCGGATGAGCTGTTGGTCGTCGACGAGCAGGATGCGGACGGGGTCGGTCATGATGTGGTTCCTCGTGGTTCGGTGGTCGGCGGGGACGTTCTCGACGGGCGTGGTTCCAGGGGGAGGACGGCATGGACGCGCCACAGCCGATCGCCGACGGCTCCGGCGGTGACCCGACCCCCTTGGAACGCGACGCGTTCGCGGAGGCCCAGCAACCCCTGGCCGGCGCCGAGCGACGGCGCGTCCGGAATGGACCCGTCGTTCTCGACGATGAGCTCGAGGTGATCGTCGTCGGTGGTGATGACGACGTCGACGCGCTTCGGCCGCTCCGAGTACCGGAGCGCGTTCGTGAGTGCCTCCTGCGTGATGCGGTGCACGGCGAGGAGGATCGACGGGTCGTCCGTCGACGGCCCCGAGACGGTGAGTGCGACCGGCAGACCGAGCCCGCGGAAGGTCTCGACGAGCGCGGGGATCGACGCGGCGTCGGGTTGCGGTGCGAGGGGTGCGCTGCCGGTCTCGCGGAGGACGCCCAGCATGCGTCGCATGTCGACGAGGGACCCCCGGGCGGCGTCGGTGACGGCGGTCATGGCGGACCGGGACGCCGTCGGGTCCTTCGTCGCCAGGGCCCCCTCGCTGAGCGCGACGATGACGGTGAGACTGTGGGAGACGATGTCGTGCATCTCGCGGGCGATGCGGGTCCGCTCGGCGACGGCGGCGAGCTGGGCCTGCTGGTCGCGCTCGCGGGCCAGCTGCGCCGCCCGATCGACGAGTGCTTCGACGTACCGCTTGCGGTTGCCGACGTTGATCCCGATCAGCAGTCCGAAGAGCGCGAAGAGGACGACCGAGATGATGGTCTGCTGCGGCTCTCCCGGCTCATGTGGCGCGGCCCAGGGCAGGAACGGGGCGAGGACGGCGACGACCGCGGCGGCGGCGAAGGCCTGCCAGCCGAGTGCGACGGTCCGGTACACGGCCACCGAGTAGAGCAGGATCGGCACCGCGAACGCGTCGACGCCCACCGTCTGCGCGACCGAGACGAGCCCGACCGCGATGACGAGCACGGTCATCGCGAGCGGGCGCCGTCGCCTGAGCAGGACGGCGAGCGTCGTGATGCCCACGATCGCGACGGCGAGGGCGATGCGACCGGGCTGTGCCGCCAGGTCGACGTCGAACCACTCCACGGTGCTGACCGAGAGCGCGACGAGGAGGTACCCGGCGGCGATGAGTGAGTCGGCGGTCCACGGATGCCTCGACCACCAGCGTCGGACGACCCCGGGTGGGCGCGGGAGCATCAGTGCGGCCTCAGTCGCGGCCCGGTCGCGGTCGGAGGAGGGCTTCCGAGCGGTCACGACGAGGACGACCCTGAGGGTCGGTCGTCGTTCACTGGGCCGCGCATCCCTCCAGGATACGGAGAACCCCTCCACAGCGGGTCGTGCCGTGGAGGGGTTCTCGCCAGAGGATCCTGGTACCGGAGTGCTATCCGGCCGAGTGGATCACGCGGCGTCCCGTGCCTGTGCCGCGAGTGCCCGCTCGACCCCGGCGAGGGCTTCGACGAGCATGCGTCGGAGTGCCGGGACATCGGCGTTGGCTTCCAACCACGCGCGGGTGCGGTCGCGGAGCTCGGTGGAGGCGAGCGCCGCCGGATAGAGCCCCTCGACGATGTACTCGGCGATCTTGTAGCTGCGCGACTCCCAGACCGACGTGAGCGCGGCAAAATACGGCTCCACGAGCGGCTGTAGGACGGCCGGGTCGATGACGTGCCCGAACCCGAGACCGACGTTCCGGACGATCGCGTTCGGCTGGTCGTCGTGCTCGACGACCGAGTCGAACGCTGCGCGCTTGCCCTCGACGGTGGGGATCGTCGCCCGTGCGCGAGCGGCCGCCTGCGCACCGTTCGCCGTGTTGTCCTCGGCGAGCGCAGCATCGATGTCCGAACCGTCCGCAAGACCCAGGAGGACCAGGCCTTCGAGGAGCTCCCAGCGGAGGTCGGTGTCGATCTCCAGGCCCGGGAGTGCCGCGGAGCCGTCGCGCAGTGCGCGCAGGTGCTCGCCGTGTTCGGGGGTCGAGGCGAGGGCGGCGAAGAACTTCACGAACTGGAACTGCGCGTCGGAGCCGGCCTCCGCCTCCTGGGCCAGCGTCCAGAGCGCGTCGCCGACCCGGGAGATGGTCGCCAGGCGGCGTTCCGGAGCGACGTAGTTGCGCGCGGCCAGACCGAGCTGGCCGAGCGTGGTGCGCAGGGTCGTCGACTCGGTCTCCGTGGCGATGTTCCCGAGGACGAGCTCCACGTAGTCGGAGGCGCTCGACTCGGCGTCGCGGGTCGCGTCCCAGGCAGCGCCCCAGACCAGCGAGCGTGCGAGCGGGTCCTCGATCGAGGCGAGGTGGCTGATCGCCGTCGCGAGCGACCGCTCGTCGAGGCGGATCTTCGCGTAGGCGAGGTCGTCGTCGTTCAGCAGCACCAGGTCGGGCTGCGTCTCACCGACGAGCTCCGGCACCTCGGTGAGCGCCCCGTCGACGTCGAGTTCGACGCGTCGGGTGCGGACGAGCTTGCCGTCCTGCAGTCGGTACAGGCCGATGGCGAGGCGGTGCGGACGCAGCGTGTCGTAGTCCGCGGGGACCGTCTGCCGGACGGCGAACGCGGTGAACGCGCCGTCGGCGTCGACCGTGAACTCCGGGCTCAACGTCCCGACCCCGGCGGTCTCGAGCCACAGCTTCGACCACTCGCGGAGGTCGCGGCCGCTCGTCGCCTCGAGCTCGACGAGCAGGTCGTCGAGCACGGTGTTGCCGAACTCGTGCTTGCGGAAGTAGTTGCCGACGCCGGCGAAGAACGCCTCGATGCCCACCCAGGCGGCGAGCTGCTTCAGGACGGAGCCGCCCTTGGCGTAAGTGATGCCGTCGAAGTTGACCTGGACGTCCTCGAGGTCGTTGATGGTCGCGACGATGGGGTGCGTCGACGGCAGCTGGTCCTGGCGGTAGGCCCAGGTCTTCTCCATCGCGTTGAACGTCGTCCACGCCTCGGTCCACTCGGTGGCCTCAGCAGTGGCGATCGTCGAAGCCCATTCGGCGAACGACTCGTTCAACCACAGGTCGTTCCACCACTTCATGGTGACGAGGTCGCCGAACCACATGTGGGCGAGCTCGTGCAGGATCGTGACGACCCGGCGCTCCTTGATCGCGTCGGTCACCTTCGAGCGGAACACGTAGGTCTCGGTGAAGGTCACCGCGCCGGCGTTCTCCATCGCGCCCGCGTTGAACTCGGGGACGAAGAGCTGGTCGTACTTCTCGAACGGGTACGGGTAGGCGAACTTCTCCTCGTAGTACGCGAAGCCCTGACGCGTCTTCTCGAAGATGTAGTCGGCGTCGAGGTACTCCGCCAGGCTCTTGCGAGCGAAGACGCCCAGCGGGATGGTCCGGCCGTCGCTCGAGGTGAGCTCGCTGCGCACCACGTCGTACGGGCCTGCCACGATCGCGGTGATGTAGGAGGAGATGCGCTGCGTGGGTGCGAAGCTCCAGGTCGCCGCGCCGTCGTGCGCCGGTACCGGCTCAGGCGTGGGGGAGTTGCTGACGACCTGCCAGGCCGCGGGCGCCGTGATCGTGAAGGTGAACGTCGCCTTCAGATCTGGCTGCTCGAAGACCGCGAACACCCGACGGGAGTCCGGCACCTCGAACTGGCTGTACAGGTACACCTCGCCGTCGACGGGGTCGACGAAGCGGTGGAGGCCCTCACCGGTGTTGGTGTACTCGGCGTCCGCGTCGACGACGAGCACGTTCTCCGCAGCGAGGCCGTCGAGCTGGATGCGCACGCCGTCGGAGACGGTCGACGGGTCGAGCTCGACGCCGTTCAGCGTGACGGAGTGGACGGTGCGCGTCATGGCGTCGATGAAGGTCGAGGCACCCGGTTCACCGGTGAAGCGCACCGTCGTGGTGCTGCGGAACACCTCGGGACCGGTCGTGAGGTCGAGCACGACCTCGTAGCTCGACGTGTCGACGAGCGCCCTGCGCTCCTGGGCTTCGACTCGGGTGAGGTTCTCTCCTGGCACAACTGCTCCCTGGTGTTGATGGACACGTGACGTGTGAACTGCACGTGGTCGCTCGTGACGACCGCGGCACGGTCAACCAGCCTAGACCCGCCGTCCATCGGTTTCGGGGGAGTCGACGGGGATCGGCGCGTAGGGTGACGGCATGACGACTTCCGCTGCAGACACCACCCGCGTCGACTTCTGGTTCGACCCCTCCTGCCCGTGGGCCTGGATGACCTCGCGTTGGGTCGACGAGGTCACCGAAGCCCGGAACCTCGACGTCCACTGGCACATCATGAGCCTCGCCGTCCTCAACGAGGACCAGGACGTCAGCGACGACTACCGGGCCTTCTTCCCCCGGGCGCTCCGATACACGCGGCTCGTCGCCGCCGCGGCAGCCGAACACGGACACGCGGTCGTCAAGCCGCTCTACGACGCGCTCGGCACGCGGATCCACCCCGGCGGACGCGCGGAGGACGTCGACGCCGTGATCGCCGAAGCCCTCGCCGAGACCGGGCTCCCGGCGGCGCTCGCCGAAGCGTCGACGACGGACGCCTACGACGGGCCCATGCGCGAGAGCCACTTCGACGGCATCGGACGGGTCGGCCAGGACGTCGGCACCCCCGTCATCGCGATCGACGACGTGGCGTTCTTCGGACCCGTCATCTCGCCGGCGCCGAAGGGCGAGCAGGCGCTCGCGCTGTGGGACGGTGTCGTCGCCGCTGCCGCCTACCCGGGCTTCTTCGAGCTGAAGCGCAGCCGCACGGCGGACCCGATCTTCGACTGACGCGACGCCGGCGCCCGGAACCCTAGACTTTCCACATGCGCATCCACATCGCCACCGATCACGCCGGTCTCGAGCTCAGTCAGTTCCTGCAGGACCACCTGCGCGCGGCCGGTCACGACGTCGTCGACCACGGCCCGGCCGAGTACGACGCGTTGGACGACTACCCGGCGTTCTGCATCAACGCGGCGAAGGCCGTCGTGCGCGACCAGCAGGCCGGTGTGGACTCCCTCGGCGTGGTGTTCGGCGGCTCGGGTAACGGCGAGCAGATCGCCGCGAACAAGGTCGTCGGTGTCCGCGCGGCGCTCGTCTGGAACCTCAGCACGGCGCAGCTGGCTCGGCAGCACAACGACGCCAACGTGATCTCGATCGGTGCGCGCCAGCACAGCACCGACGAGGCGGTGTCCTTCATCGACGCGTTCATCGCCGAGCCGTTCAGCCTCGAGGAACGTCACGCCCGTCGGATCGCCCAGCTCGCCGAGTTCGAGGCGACCGGCACCATCGCCGGCAAGCACGTCGACGCCTGACGCGTCCTCCACCGCCACCGCGCGGCGCGCCGGATCGCGCCCCCACCGAGTGAGGAGTCACCATGCCCGAGGGGCACTCCGTCCATCGCATCGCCCGACAGTTCGCTCAGAACTTCGTCGGACACCGGGTCGCCGTGTCGTCTCCCCAGGGGCGCTTCGCCGAGGGTGCCGCCGTGCTCGACGGCCGGACGGTCACCGACGCCAAGGCCGTGGGCAAGCAGATGTTCCTCGAGTTCGACGACGGACTGTGGTTGCGGGTGCACCTCGGTCTGTACGGCGCGTGGGACTTCGCCGGTGAGATCCGGTCGGACCCGACCATCGCCGCCTCGAACGGCCGCATGGGGCAGACGAACCAGCGCGGGACGGTGCTCGACGACGACGATGCGCCGATCCACGATGCGGACGGGGAGAACTCCCTGCACAGCATCGGTGCACCGCGCCGGGCCAGGGTCCGGATGTCCGAGCAGTCGAGTCCACTCGCCGAGATCGACGAGCGGTTCCCACCCGAACCGGTGGGTCAGGTGCGCGTGCGGCTGTTGACCGAGACGACCGTGGCGGACCTCCGCGGGCCGACCGCCTGCGAGGTGATCGACGCCGCCGGGGTGCAGGCCGTCATCGATCGGCTCGGACCGGATCCACTGCTCGACCCGAGCGCGGAGGCGGGGGAGCGGTTCGTGTCGCGTGCACACCGCAAGGGTTCCCCGATCGGTCTGCTCCTCATGGATCAGCAGATCATCAGCGGGATCGGCAACGTCTACCGCGCCGAACTGCTGTTCCGCGCCCGTCTCGATCCGCACCGCACCGGGAAGACGGTCCCCGTCGAGACGCTTCGCGAGATCTGGCTCGACTGGACGCGGTTGCTCGCGACCGGGGTCGAGACCGGCCAGATGATGACGATGGACGACCTGTCGGCGGCCGACTACCGCCTCGCGATGGCCAACCGCGCTGATCGCCACTGGGTCTACAAGCGGGAGGGACTGTCGTGCCGGGTCTGCGGGACGAACATCCTCCTCGAGGAGATGGGCGCCCGCAAGCTGTACTGGTGCCCGAACTGTCAGCGCTGAACCGAACCCGCCCGCCGAACCGACGAGGACCGATGTGATGACCGAGCACCGCCCTGGACCCGACGGCGACCTCGTCACGACGATCGCCGACGTCCACCTGTCCGGACCGCGCCGCGGAGGCTCGTCCGACGCCGAACGGGTCGACGTCCTGCTCGAGGACGGCTCGATCGTGGCGATCCGACCCGCCGACCCCGAGGTCCTGCTTCGCTCCGACCCCGGGGTGTTGGACGGCGGTGGTGGGTTCCTCCTGCCCGGGCTCTGGGACCACCACGTGCACTTCACCCAGTGGGCGCGTACGGCCAGGCGCGTCGACCTGTCCTCTGCTGCATCCGCCGCCGAGGCGGTCGAGTTGGTCGCTGAGCGGATCGCTCAGGGGGCCGATGGTGACGGCTGGGTCGAGGGCGCGAAGTTCCGGGACGCCCTCTGGCCGGACGCGCCGACGTTCGCGCTGCTCGACGCGATCGCACCGGACCGCGAGGTCGTGCTGGTCAGCGCCGACCTCCACTGCTGCTGGCTGAACAGCGCGGCGCTCCGGGCCACGGGCTTCGCCGACCATCCCACCGGCCTGTTGCGGGAGGAGGAGTCGTTCGCCGTCCTCAAGCAGCTCGACCAGGTCGCCGACGAGCTCTCCGACCGCTGGGTCGACGCCGCAGCCGATCAGGCGGCGTCACGCGGCGTCGTCGGTGTCGTCGACCTGGAGATGCGCTGGAACGCCGCCGACTGGATCCGTCGGGTCGGGAACGGGACTCGCGCGCTCCGCATCTCGTTCGGTGTGTACGCCGAGCACCTCGAGCGCGCGATCGACGCCGGGCTCGTGACCGGGGGAGTGCTCGCCGGAACGGACGGCCTGGTGCAGGTCGGCCCGTTCAAGGTCATCACCGACGGATCCCTCAACACCCGGACGGCCTGCTGCGACGCGCCCTATCCGGGTTCGTCTCCCGGAACCGACGCGCACGGGATGCTCAACGTCCCGCCGGAGCGACTCACCGCATTGCTCACCCTGGCGACCGCCAACGGCCTCCACTGCGCGGTGCACGCCATCGGTGACCGCGCCAACACCCTCGCGCTCGACGCGATCGAGACGACCGGCGCGAGGGGCACGATCGAACACGCGCAGCTGCTCCGGGCATCGGACCTGGAGCGGTTCGCGCGGACCGGAACGGCTGCGAGTGTCCAGCCGGAACACGCGATGGACGATCGGGACATCGCCGAGGTCCACTGGGCCGGGCGCACCGACCGTGCCTTCGTGCTCCGCAGCCTCCTCGACGCCGGCGCCACGCTCCGACTCGGTTCCGACGCCCCGGTCGCTCCCCTCGACCCGTGGGTCTCCATCGCCGCCGCCGTGACGCGCAGCCGCGATGGACGCGAGGCCTGGCACGGCGAGCAGGCCATCACGGTCGAGGAAGCACTGGCGGCGTCGACGAGAGGAGACGACGACGTGGTTGCCGTCGGCCGCCCCGCCGACCTCGTCGTCGTGGGGTTCGACCCGTTCTCCTGCGCGCCGGAAGCCCTGCGCACCATGCCGGTCCGTGCGACGATGCTGGGTGGGCGCCTGACGGCGGCTCCATCCGTCCACCCGGCCGGGGGATAACCCCCGATCGGAACGGGGCGTCCACCGGATGCCGTTCGTCGGCGGAGCCGAACAGACTGAGGTGAGCCCGGTGCGAGAGCCGGGACCGCTCCGTCGAAAGGACCTCCTTCATGACCACCGCCATCGGCCGGCAGCTCGACGCGTCGGCGAAGCCTGATCCCTCCACCCGAGGCGCATGGCGATACGGTCGGCTCTGGCTGGACGTCCCCGGATCGCTCCTGTTCCTGTTGCCCAACCTGCCGATCGTCATCGCCGGCGGCGTCGTCGCCGTGGTGATCCTCTCGCTCGGCTTCGGGCTCGCGATCCTGGGGGTCGGTCTCCTGATCGTCGTCGGAGCCCTCTGGGTCTCGCGGGCGTTCGTGGAGCTCGAGGTCGCGCGTCTCAGCACGACGGGGCTCCCGCCGATCCGACGAGGAGCCTGGCGGTCGTCCATCGGGACCGAGACGACACTGGGTGCCGTGCTCGCTCCACTCGCCGGACCGCGTTGGTGGCTGGCGGCCCTGCACACGGTCCTCGTGAACCCGATCGTCGGGGGCATCACCTGGGGGCTGACCATCACCTGGACCGTGGGTGCCGTCGCCGGCACGACCTACTGGATCTGGGCGGACCGGCTCTCGGCTGGTTCCTCCTCGGGCTTCGCGGAGCTGCTGGCTCCCACGCTGGACCCGTCGGACGCGTTGCTCGCCGACAAGCTCTGGAATCTCGCGCTCGGTGTCGTGTTCCTCGTGACGCTCCCGCTGGTCCTCCGGGTGCTGGTGCTGCTGCACCACGCCATCGCCTCCGGGCTGTTCGGTGCGCGGCCACAGGAGGAGCTCCGAGCCGAGCTGTTGGCGGAGCGGCGTGCACGCGGTGCCGCCGTCTCGGCTGAGGCGGGTGCGGTGCGGCGGCTCGAACGGGACATCCACGATGGTCCGCAGCAGCGGCTCGTCCGGCTGCAGATGGATCTCGCGGCCGCCGAACGACGCCTCGACACGGACCCCGCCTCCGCACGCTCGCTCCTGGGCGAGGCGCGCGCCCAGGCCGCCGAGACGCTCGACGAACTCCGTGCGCTCTCGAAGGGCCTGATGCCGCCACTGCTGCAGGACCGCGGCCTCGTCGCGGCACTCGACGACCTCGCCGCGCGGTGTCCGGTGCCGACGAGGACGGAGCTGGCGGTCGTCTCATCGGTGACGCTGCCTCGTGAGACGGAGCGTGGGATCTACTTCATCGTCGCCGAGCTCCTGACCAACGTCTCGAAGCATGCGGATGCGCGGCGCGCCGGCGTCGAGGCCCATGTGACGGTGGACCAGCAGCTGGGTTCGCGGCTCACCCTCCGCGTGACGGATGACGGTCGGGGCGGCGCGCACCTGGAACCGGGTCACGGTCTCGAAGGCCTGACCGAACGGGCGCAGGGCCTCGGCGGGAGGCTGGTGATCGAGCCGGCCCCGGTGTGGGACGGCGTCGCACGTGGCAGCGCCGTCTCGATCTCGCTCCCCGTAGGCTGAACGCGTGATCAGCCCTGACCGTGCCGGTGGAGGACCGCTCCGCATCGTGATCGCCGAGGATTCGACACTCCTCCGCGAGGGCCTGATGCGACTGTTCGACGAGGCCGGCTTCGTCACGGTCGCCGCGTACGCCGATGCGGAGGCGCTCCAGCGCGGACTCGCGGCGGACCGACCGGACCTCATCGTCATGGACGTCCGCATGCCGCCCACGTTCCGGGACGAAGGGGTCCGCGCAGCGATAGCGCTGCGTGCCGAGCATCCCGACCTCCCCGTCCTGCTGCTCAGCCAGTACGTCGAGACCGTCTACGCCCGGGAGCTGCTCGCGGACGGCGGGCGTGGGATCGGCTACCTGCTCAAGGACCGGGTCGCCTCGTTGGAGGAGGTGCAGGACGCCATCCACCGGTTGGTCGAGGGAGGGACCGTCCTCGACCCCGACGTGGTCCGCACCCTGTTCGCAGCACAGCGCGACCCGTTGGCCGGCCTGACCCCGCGTGAGACGGAGGTGCTCTCCGCCATGGCGGAGGGGCGCACGAACACGGCGATCGCCGAACGCCTGCGGGTCGGTGTCGGTGCGGTCGAGAAGCACATCTCGGCCATCTTCCAGAAGCTCGGTCTCGAGGACTCCGGGAGCGACCACCGACGCGTCCTCGCGGTCCTCGCCCTGCTCCAGCGCAACGGCTGAAGGGTGACACGCGCGACGAAGGGGCAGTCACGGATGACTGCCCCTTCGTGGGTGATGCGAGCGGGTCGCCCCGCCGGAGTACTACCGGCTGAGGTGGGCGAAGAGGAACCAGCGGTCCTTGTCGAGGCCGCGGGCGATCTCGATCGCGATGTCCTGGCTGGTCTGGTCGAGCTCGTCGAGCTCGTCGACCGCGGTGTTGACCGAGGCGGAGGCGGCGTCGATGAGGGCGATGACCTCGGCGATGGTGCGGTCGGACTGCTGGAAGCCCTCGCTCAGCTCGGGCGTGCTGGTCTTCGCGGCGACGGTGCTGAGGCGTGCGTCGACCGGGAGGCCGAGGGCGACGATGCGCTCTGCGGCGAGGTCTGCCCACTCCTGCGCGTGGTCGACGATGTCGTCGAGCAGCTCGTGGACGCCGATGAAGTTCGCGCCACGCACGTGCCAGTGGGCCTGCTTGCCGTTGACGACGATGGCGGTGAGGTCGACGACGACGGGGCTGAGGAACTGCGCGGTGCCTGCTGCGACGTCCGGGTTGGCGACGGCCTGCGGAATGGAGGTGGTGATGTCGGTCATGGTGTTTCCCCTTCGTTGACGAGTGAGGCCCTGGTCGGGCGGATTCGTCGGTCTGCTTGAATGCAACGGTACTCAGCCGCAGACATTCCGCAAGGAAGTCGAGGCTCGGCTTACGAAGGGTGCACTCAGCAAGGAAAGCCTGACCGTACCGGCGATTCACCCCGGAACGACGCGGGTTCCCGTCGGCCGCGGCCGCCTGCGATAGCGTGGCCGGTATGACGCTGCACGGTACGGTCAGGAAACTCTCAGACGGACGCTCGCCACACATCGACCCGAGCGCCTACACGGCGCCGGGCTCCGTGCTGGTGGGCGCCGTGACGCTCGCCGCGGATTCGAGCGTCTGGTACAACGCGGTCCTCCGCGCGGACTCCGACTCGATCACGCTCGGCGCAGGGTCCAACATCCAGGACGGGGTCGCCGTGCACACGGACAGCGGGCACCCGACGGTCATCGGACGCAACGTCTCCGTCGGACACAACGCGGTCGTCCACGGCTGCACCGTCGAGGACGACTGCCTCATCGGTATGGGTTCCGTGGTCCTGAGCGGAGCAGTGATCGGTGCCGGGTCGCTCGTCGCCGGGGGAGCGGTGGTCCTCGAGGGCATGATCGTGCCGCCCGGTTCGCTCGTCGCGGGGGTCCCGGCCAAGGTGCGGCGGGAGCTGACGGCCGACGAGCAGGAGGCGATCCGGCAGAACGCCGCACACTACGTCGCCCTCAGAGCGGTCCACGCCGCGGCCGTCGACGACGACTAGCGACGGCGTGCGTCGCGCTTCCTGAGGCGACGCTGCGCGGCGAGCGAGCCGGACAGGCAGACGACGCAGCCGATCATGCAGATGAGTCCGACGCCCAGTCGTCCGGTTGCGAGCGCGTACACCCCGACGAAGAAGACGAGTGCGCCGGCCACCGTCCAGATGTGGGGCCAGATCGCGTCGAGTCGCATGCGCTCAGCCTAGGGCGTCGGGCATCCTGTCCTCCGTCCTCCCCAGGCGACGACCTGTCGAAGGGCACGGGTGGGACCTCCCGCTCCGGTGGCCTTCTCCCGGTCCCTGAGCAACCTCTTCCGGTCCCTGTGTAACCTCCTCCGGTCCCTGTGTAACCTCCTCCGGTCCCTGTGTAACCTCTTCCGGTCCCTGAGCTTGTCGAAGGGCACACGAGGGACTTCCGGCTCCGGCGATCTTCTCCCGGTCCCTGAGTAACCCCCTCCGGTCCCTGAGCTTGTCGAAGGGCACACGAGCAACCTCCACAACCGGCGCAGCTCGGCATCTGGAATGTCAGTGGTCCATGGTGGACTGGTTCCATGACCGAGACCACCGCCACCGCGATCCGCGCGAGCGACGAGCACGCCGCGCGCCTCGCAGGGCTCTCGGATCAGTGGGCGGAGATCCACCGGCAGCAAGCCGTCTTGGACGCACGGAAGGCGCGCCTCCTGGCCCGCTCTGCCGCCTATGCGGACGCCTTCGCGGACGTCACGGTCCCGGCGATCTTTCCGCCGGCTGAGCGTCGGGAGCTCTCCCGCCGGTCGACGTGTGCGGCCCTCGCGATGGCGACCCGAATACCGGAACGGACGATCCAGCGCGCGACCAACGACGCCGAACGTCTCGTCAACGACGCACCAGCCGTGCTCGCGTCGCTGGAGGCAGGCCGTATCTCGGCGCGGCATGCGCAAGTGATCACCGACCAACTCTGCGACGTCCCTGCTGCTGGGCGGGCGGTGTTCCTCGAACAGATTCTCGTCGTCGCCGAGCGCACCACGGCCGCTGGCCTCCGCACGAGCGCCCGCGTCATGCGCGAGCGCCTCCACCCCGAATCCATCACCACCCGCGCCGTCCGCTCCGAGGCCGACCGCCGGGTCGAGTTCGAGCCAGCGGCTGACGGCATGGCGTGGGTGCACCTCTTCACCACGGCGCCGATCGCCCAGGGGCTCGTCGAGCGGGTCGAAGCAGCAGCAGCGGAGTCGCGCAAGGCCGGTGACACCCGCACCTGCGCCCAGCTGCAAGCGGACGCCCTCGCGGCGCTCGCGCTCACCGGTGTGACCCCGGAAGACGTGATGTCCAGCCCAGTCCTGCCGCACCCGATCGAGGTGCAGGAGCACATCAAGCCGACGGTGCAGATCACCGTCCCGGCACTCACGATGGCCGGAGTATCCGACGCACCCGGCATGCTCGACGGGTACGGCCCGATCGACCCGGAGACCGCCGCGCGTATCGCCGTGAACGCACCCAGCTTCACCCGGATCCTCGTACAACCCGAGACCGGCGCCATCCTCTCCGTCGGGCGGAATCAGTACCGCGTTCCCGCCGATCTTCAACGCGCGGTCCGCCTGCGAGACGGCACCTGTCGCGCACCCGGTTGCGGGAGGCGGGCCAGAGCCTGCGACCTCGACCATTCGGTCGCGTGGGAGGACGGCGGGGTGACAGATGTCGGCAATCTCGCCTGCCTGTGTCGACATCACCACCGGATGAAGCATCTGCCCGGCTGGAGCCTCGACCACGGATCCGGCGGGGTACTCGACTGGACGACACCTGACGGGAAACGCCATCGAACCGAACCGGATCCCGCGCCGTTCTGACCCCCACCGGTCCCTGAGCCTGTCGAAGGGTTTCTCGTGGGCACTTCGACAAGCTCAGTGACCGGGCGAGGTTCACTGGGGACGATTCGGTCCCTGGGCCTGTCGAAGGGCAGCTCGGTCGCGCATGCTCGGTGTCCCGGGGTGAGGTGTGCCCGGATGGCTCCGGTTCCTGGGCCTGCCGACGGGTTCCTCGTGGGCACTTCGACAAGCTCAGTGACCGGAGGAGGGTCAACGGGAACGATCCGGTCCCTGAGTCTGTCGAAGGGCGCGGCGTCAGAAGGCCGCTGGACCGGAGCCGAACCGTCGCGCCTGCTCGCACGGCGCTGCATGGTTCTGACGAATGGAGAGGGGATGACGGGAATCGAACCCGCGTAATCAGTTTGGAAGACTGAGGCTCTACCATTGAGCTACATCCCCGAGGCGTCGCAATGCGACGAACTCACCCGGTAATGCTACTGCATCCCGAGCGCCCATCCGTGCAGCTCCGTGTCCCGAGGCCGGTTCCGCCCCGGAAACCGCACAGGGGCCGCACAGATTCTGGGCTAGACTGACCGAGGCCATTTCGCCCACCGCTCGTCGGTCGGGCCGGCTGGCCGGATTGTCGCCGATCCGGGGCGTAGCTCAGCTTGGTAGAGCGCCCGGTTTGGGACCGGGAGGTCGCAGGTTCGAATCCTGTCGCCCCGACTCCGTTTTGCGTCCTCAACTGAGGCAGAATCCCCGACACAGGAGAAGTAATCACGTGAAGACCACGGTCGAGAAGCTGAGCCCCACTCGCGTCAAGCTCGCCATCGCGGTGACGCCCGAGGAGCTCAAGCCGAGCATCACCCACGCCTACGGACACATCGCCGAGGACATCAACGTCCCCGGCTTCCGTAAGGGCAAGGTGCCACCGGCGATCATCGACCAGCGCGTCGGCAAGGGCGCCGTGATCGAGCACGCCGTCAACGAGGGCCTCGACGGCTTCTTCCGCAAGGCACTCGAGGAGAACGAACTCCGTCCGCTCGGCCGCCCGCAGGCCGACATCGTCGAGTGGCCGAACGAGAAGGACTTCTCCGGCGACCTGCTCGTGAACATCGAGGTCGACGTCCGTCCCGAGATCACGCTTCCCGCCTACGAGGGCCTCAAGCTCACCGTCGACGCTCAGGAAGCCGGCGAAGCCGACGTCCAGGACGAGCTCGACCGCATCCGTGCACGCTTCGGCACGCTCGTGACCGTCGACCGCCCGGCCAAGACGGGCGACTTCGCCCAGCTCGACCTGGTCGCCAAGATCAACGACGCCGAGGTCGACCGCGCGAGCGGAGTCTCCTACGAGATCGGTTCGGGCGAGCTGCTCACCGGCATCGACGAGGCACTCGACTCCCTCACCGCCGGTGAGACCACCACCTTCACCTCGCCGCTGCTCGGTGGCGAGCACGAGGGCGAGGACGCCGAGGTCACCGTCACCCTGACCGCCGTCAAGGAGCGCGAGCTTCCCGAGGCCGACGACGACTTCGCTCAGATCGCGAGCGAGTTCGACACCATCGACGAGTTCAAGGCGCAGCTGCGCGAGGTCGTCGAGCGCCAGCAGGTCATCACCCAGGGCCGCGACGCACGCACCGCGCTCGTCGACGCCATGCTCGAGGCCGCGCAGATCCCCGTGCCCGAGAGCGTCATCGAGGACGAGGTGCACCGTCACCTCGAGGGCGAGAACCGCCTCGAGGACGACGAGCACCGCGCCGAGGTCACCGAGTCCAGCGAGAAGGCACTGCGCACGCAGCTCCTCCTCGACGCACTGGCGGAGTCGCTCAACGTCCAGGTGAACCAGAACGAGCTCACCGAGTACCTCATCCAGAGCGCGTCGCAGTACGGCATGGAGCCTGGTGAGTTCATCGAGGCACTCGGCCAGCAGGGCCAGATCCCCGCCATGGTCGGCGAGGTCGCCCGCAACAAGGCCATCGCCATCGCGCTCGGCAAGGCCGAGGTCGTCGACTCCAACGGCAAGCCCGTCGACCTGAGCGACTTCGTCGCCGTGGTCGAGGACGAGGACGCCGCCACCGAGACCGCGGCCGACGAGACGACCGAGGCTCCGGCCGAGGACGCCGCCGACGAGGCTCCGGCCGAGGCAGAGCCGAAGAAGGCCGCCGCCAAGAAGGCACCTGCGAAGAAGGCGCCCGCCAAGAAGGCACCGGCCAAGAAGGCCGCTGCCGACGAGGCCGCTGCCGAGTAGGACAGCACCAGCAGTGGCGACAGGGGCGGAAGCGATTCCGCCCCTGTCGTCGTCTCCGGACACGTCAGCCGAATGGGAGCCATCATGACGACGACCGACGCAACCGGCTGGGACGACCGCGTCGCAGCCGTCTGGGCCGACGAGACCATCGACGACGAGCAGCGCATCGCGGCGATCGACGCCCTGGCCGCCGAGCGTCCGGCGGGTGACGCCCGCGCCGCCTTCGAGGTTGCCGGTGCACGCGACTCCGCCGGCCACGAGGTCGAGGCCGAGGTCTTCTATCGCGCCGCGCTCGAGGCCGGGCTCGACGAGGAGCACCGTCCGCAGGCGATCATCCAACTGGCCAGCACCCTCCGCAACCTCGGCCGGACCGCTGAGAGCGTCGTCCTGCTGGAACAGCAGCTCGCGGACGATCCGACCGGTCCGTACGCGGACGCGACCGCGGCCTTCCTGGCCCTGGCGCTCGCCAGCTCGGGGGACCCGCGCCGAGCGACCGCGGTCGCCCTCCGTGCCCTCGTGCCGCACCTCCCGCGCTACCACCGGTCCGTCCGCGCCTACGCCGACGAACTCGAGACGGATCCGCTCCGCTGAGCCCCGACGGTCGCGCCTTCCGTCCGCTCGCCGTCCGCTGCCGGCGAACCTCGTCGCCCGGGAGTCTGCCGAGGGCGAACAGGGCGTTGGTCGCGCGTGGCCTCCGATAGATTCGAACCACTGCACAACCGAAACGGAGCGATAATGGCCGAACCACAGTTCTCGCCCAGTGTCTTTGACCGCCTGCTGAAGGACCGGATCATCTGGCTGGGCGCCGAGGTCCGCGACGAGAACGCGAACGAGATCGCGGCCAAGCTGCTGCTCCTCGCCGCGGACGACCCGAAGCGCGACATCTACCTCTACATCAACTCGCCCGGTGGCTCCATCACGGCCGGCATGGCCATCTACGACACCATGCAGTTCGTGCCGAACGACATCGTCACCGTCGGCATCGGTATGGCCGCGTCGATGGGTCAGCTCCTCCTCACGGCCGGCACCAAGGGCAAGCGCTACATCACCCCGAACGCCCGCGTGCTCCTCCACCAGCCGCACGGCGGATTCGGCGGGACGTCGAGCGACATCCAGACCCAGGCGCAGCTCATCCTCGACATGAAGCGCCGTCTCGCCGAGATCACCGCGGCGCAGACCGGCAAGAGCGTCGAGCAGATCAACGCCGATGGCGACCGCGACCGCTGGTTCAACGCCGAAGAGGCGCTCGAATACGGTTTCGTCGACCACCTCCGTGAGTCCGCGCTCGACGTGGCCGGCGGCGGCGGAACCGTCGACAGCGACAAGTAACCCGGCTTCGACCAGACAGGAATGCAACACATGGAGACTCCAACGTTCAGTGCGGCGGGCCGCTCGCTGCAGATGCCGGGTGCTCGCTACATCCTCCCGAGCTTCGAAGAGCGCACGGCCTACGGCTACAAGCGCCAGGACCCGTACGCGAAGCTCTTCGAGGACCGCATCATCTTCCTCGGCGTGCAGGTCGACGACGCATCGGCCGACGACATCATGGCCCAGCTGCTCGTGCTCGAGAGCATGGACCCCGACCGCGACATCGTCATGTACATCAACTCACCCGGTGGCTCGTTCACCGCGATGACGGCGATCTACGACACGATGCAGTACATCCGTCCGCACGTCATGACGGTGGTCCTCGGACAGGCGGCCTCCGCCGCTGCCGTGCTGACCGCCGCCGGCACGCCGGGCA
Source organism: Plantibacter sp. VKM Ac-2885 (assembly GCF_015351205.1). Classification (NCBI taxonomy): domain Bacteria; kingdom Bacillati; phylum Actinomycetota; class Actinomycetes; order Micrococcales; family Microbacteriaceae; genus Plantibacter; species Plantibacter sp. VKM Ac-2885. The sequence goes on from NZ_JADKSK010000001.1 coordinate 1,998,984, forward strand.
AGCGCCTGGCGCTCCCGAACGCCCGCATCCTGATCCACCAGCCCGCCGTCGGCGAGGCCGGCCACGGACAGGCTTCGGACATCGAGATCCAGGCGGCCGAGATCCTCCGCATGCGCGGCTGGCTCGAGTCGACCCTCGCACACCACTCCAACCGTTCGGTGGAGCAGGTCAACAAGGACATCGACCGCGACAAGATCCTCTCGGCCGCCGAGGCGCTCGAGTACGGTCTCATCGACCAGGTGCTCACCTCACGGAAGAACCCGATCGCGGCCATCACGGCCTGACCCGGCTCCAGTGCTCACGACTCGGCGCGTCATCCCAGCGGGGTGGCGCGCCGAGTTGTCGCAGGGACAGGTTAGGCTCGGAGCACCGAATCTCCAGGGAGAGGGAAAGACATGGCACGGATAGGCGAAAGCGCCGATCTGCTCAAGTGCTCGTTCTGCGGCAAGAGCCAGAAGCAGGTCCAGCAGCTGATCGCTGGTCCCGGCGTGTACATCTGCGACGAGTGCGTCGAGTTGTGCAACGAGATCATCGCCGAGCGACTCGCCGAAGCGAGCGAGGAGACGGTGAGCGAGTTCGACCTCCCGAAGCCGAAGGAGATCTTCGCCTTCCTCGAGGAGTACGTCATCGGCCAGGAGGCCGCGAAGAAGGCGCTCTCGGTCGCGGTGTACAACCACTACAAGCGCGTCCGCTCACGCGCCACGCTCGCTCCCGCCGAGACGGTGCACGACGACATCGAGATAGCGAAGAGCAACATCCTCCTCATCGGCCCGACGGGCTGCGGCAAGACGTATCTCGCGCAGACCCTCGCGAAGCGACTGAACGTCCCCTTCGCCGTCGCCGATGCGACCGCACTGACCGAGGCCGGCTACGTCGGCGAGGACGTCGAGAACATCCTCCTCAAGCTCATCCAGGCTGCCGACTACGACGTCAAGCGCGCGGAGACCGGCATCATCTACATCGACGAGGTCGACAAGATCGCCCGCAAGGCGGAGAACCCCTCCATCACGCGCGACGTCTCCGGTGAGGGTGTCCAGCAGGCGCTCCTTAAGATCCTCGAGGGAACCGTCGCCTCGGTACCCCCGCAGGGCGGCCGAAAGCACCCGCACCAGGAGTTCATCCAGATCGACACGACGAACGTCCTGTTCATCGTGGCCGGCGCCTTCGCCGGGCTGGAGGAGATCATCTCCTCCCGCGCGGGCAAGAAGGGCATCGGATTCGGCGCACCCCTGCACAGCAAGGGCGACGACGTGAACCTCTTCGGCGAGGTCCTGCCGGAAGACCTCCACAAGTTCGGTCTCATCCCCGAGTTCATCGGTCGCCTGCCGGTCGTCACGACGGTCACCCCGCTCGATCAGCATGCGCTCATGGAGATCCTCACGGTCCCGAAGAACGCGCTCGTGCGTCAGTACCAGCGCATGTTCGAGATCGACGGCGTCGAGCTGGAGTTCGACCAGGCGGCACTCGAAGCGATCGCCGACCTCGCCGTCCTCCGCAAGACCGGTGCCCGAGGGCTCCGAGCCATCATGGAAGAGGTGCTCGGGCCGATCATGTTCGAGGTGCCCTCCACCGACGAGGTCGCTCGCGTGGTCATCACCCGGGAGTCCGTCGTCGAGAACGCGGCCCCGACGATCGTCCCGCGTGCGGCTCGCCGTCAGGAGAAGTCGGCCTAGACGACACCCAGCGGTGAACAAGCCCGCCGCAGCCCCCGGATCCTCCGGAGTCGCTGCGGCGGGCTTCGTCGTTCAGTCCTCGAGCCCGCGGCGTCGGAGGAGCGGCTCGATGACCGCGTCGCGTCCACGGAAGTCGCGGTAGGCCTCCAGAGGATCCTTCGAACCGCCGACCCCGAGGAGCTTGGTGCGGAAGCGGTCGCCGTTCTCCCTCGTCAGTCCGCCGTTCTCCGTGAACCAGTCGACGGTGTCCGCGTCGAGCACCTCGCTCCAGATGTAGGAGTAGTAGCCGGCGTCGTATCCACCCGAGAAGGTGTGGGCGAAGTACGTGCTCGCGTAGCGGGGCGGGACGGCCGGATTGTCGAGTCCGGCGGACCGGAGTGCCGCCGCCTCGAACGCCTCCACATCGTCGACCCGGTCTTCTGCACCGATGCTGTGCCACGCCTGGTCGAGCATCGCCGCTGCAAGGTACTCGCTCGTCGAGAAGCCCTCGTTGAACCCCTCGGACGCCTGGAGCTTCGCCACCAGTTCCTGCGGCATCGGCTCACCGGTCTCGACGTGCCTGGCGTAGCCGGCGAGCACCTCGGGCCACAGCATCCACATCTCGTTCACCTGGCTCGGGAACTCGACGAAGTCCCGGAAGACGTTCGTACCGGAGAACCGCGGGTACTCGACCTCCGCGAAGAGACCGTGCAGCGCGTGGCCGAACTCGTGGAAGAAGGTCGTGACCTCGTCGAGGCTCAGCAGGGTCGGCTCACCCTCGGCAGGCTTCGGGACGTTCAGATTGTTGACCACGACGGTGGGCTGGTCGAGCAGGCGGTTCTGGGAGATGAGCGCGTTCATCCAGGCGCCGCCGCGCTTGCTGTCGCGGGTGTACAGGTCGAGGAGGTACAGGCCGAGGCCGGAGCCGTCCTCGTTCCAGACCTCGAAGACACGGACGTCGGGGTGGTAGCCCTGGAGATCGGTCCGTTCGGCGAAGGTGATGCCGTAGAGCTTGGTCGCTGCGGCGAGCACCCCGTCGAACAGGACTCGCTCCGCTTCGAAGTACGGGCGCATCACGCTGGTGTCGACATCGAACCGGTCGATCCTGACCTGTTCGGTCGCGAACGGCCAGTCCCAGGCCTCGACGGTCTCGAGACCAGTGACCCGCTCGAGCTCGCGCTGTTCCCGATCCGCGTTGCGGGCGGCGGGGATCGCCAGGCGGGAGAGGAGCGCTGCGACGGCCTCCGGGGTCCCCGCGGTCTGGTCCGCGGTGACCACTGCCGCGTGCGACGGGAATCCCAGAAGTGCGGCACGCTCAGCGCGGAGGCGGGTGATCTCGAGGACGAGGTCGCGGTTGTCGTTCGGTCCGCCGTGTGTGCCCCGAGCACGGGAGGCCGTCATGATCCGCTCGCGGACGCCACGGTGCGTCAACGACGACAGCGCCGGATGGCCGGTCGGGAGGACGAGGGTGACGAGCCAACCGTCGAGGCCTCGCTCGGCGGCCGCTTGGGCCGCGGCGGAGATCTCGCCCGCACTCAGGCCGTCGAGCTCTGCGGCATCGGTGAGGTGGACGGCGAGCTCGTTGGTGTCGGCCAGGAGCTGCTTCTCGAACCGGGTGGTCAGTGTCGAGAGGCGGAGATTGAGGTCGGAGAGCCGCTGCTTCTCCTCGGCGTCGAGACCGGCGCCCGCGAGCGTGTGTTCGCTGTACACGCGTCGGACCAGGTAAGCCGCCTCGGCCGTCAGCTGGAGGTCGTCGAGATTCGCGTGGACCGCCGCGATCCGCGCGTACAGCACGGGGTCGAGCCTGATCGCGTCCTCGTGGGCGGCCAGCTGCGGAGCGAGCTCCTCCTCGAGTTCATTGGTGAACGCGGAGCTGTCCGCCGAACTCTGATTGAAGAAGACCGCTGCGACCCGCCTGAGGATCGCGCCGCTCCGTTCGAGCGCGACGAGCGTGTTCTCGAAGGTCGGCGCGTCGTCCTGCGCGGTGATCGCCGCGATCTCGTCGAGTTGCTGGGCGAACCCGGCTGTGAAGGCGGGGCGGAAGTGCTCCTCGCGGATCTCGCCGAACGGCGGCAGCTGATAGGGGAGCGTGCTCGGCTGGAGGAACGGATTCGTGTGTGATTCCATACCTCACCCTATCCAGCGTGCCGGGGAGGAGGCTCAGTCCTCGTCGTCGTCGTGGTCGTCGTCCGGCCGGGTGAGGCTGACGGATCCGTCCGCGTGTTGACGGATGGTCGTACCGTCGTCGAGCTCGACGACGGGTCGGCGTTCGAGCCAGGTGAGGGTCCAGCGCCACGAGGACGTGTCGACACCCTGCGCGAGCAACTCCTGCTCCTCAGCGGCGATGGCCGTCTGCACCGGCGTCGGCACGTTCTCCGGTGGCTTGGCGCCGACGGCCCAGCGGGTTCCGAGTTGCATCACGGCTCCAGGTCGTAGGTGACCCAGCTCGTGCGGGTCGCCAGCTTGTCGTACACGGCCTGGGCGCGCTCGTTGTCGGCGGCGGTGATCCACCGGACGACGCTGTGGCCGTCCGCCTTCGCGAGGTCGCGGACATGCTCGATCAGCGCGGTCCCGACCCCGCCGGTGCGGGCGTCCTCGGCGACGAAGAGGTCGTCGAGGTAGAGCCCGGTCCCACCGGCGAGGGCGCGGGGGAACACCCGATAGTGAGCGAGGCCGACGAGGGCGCCCTGTGCGTCCTCAGCGACGAGCGCGGTCAACGGGTGGGTCGGGTCGCTGAGCCAGCCCCACACGAGGACGGCCTTCTCGTCGGTCAGGGGGTTGCCGTAGAACTCCCCGTAGCCGGAGTACAGCGCGTGCCAGGCGAACAGGTCGCTCTCGACGGCGGGACGGATGGTGACGCTCATGCGCGTGCCTCCTCGGCGTCGGCCGCCGGCGTGAAGACGATGTCGCCGACCGACAGGACGTCGGCGGTGCGGAACTCGAGGGATTCGATGCGTCCGACGGCGCGGAGGTCGTCGGCGACGAGCGCGAGCAGCTCGACCGATGCGGCGGGTCCGGCGATGACCGCGGAGTCCACCGGGGTCTTCTGGGACGCCTTGGCGTCGGTCTTCGCGCGCCGGATGCCCGTGAGCGCCTCGCTCGCGAGCTGCAGCACCTGCGGTTCGCCCGCTGCGAGTCCGGCGAACTCCTCGTCGGTCGGCCAGCTGGCACGGTGCACGGAGCCGTCGTGCGTCCAGGACCAGGCTTCCTCCGCCGCGAACGGGATGAACGGGGCGAACAGGCGGAGCAGGGTCGAGAGCGCGATCCGCAGCGCGGCCACCGCCGAGGCCTGCTCAGGGCTCTCCTCGCCATACGCCCGCTCCTTGACGAGCTCGAGGTAGTCGTCGCAGAACGTCCAGAAGAACGCCTCGGTGAGCTCGAGCGCGCGCGCGTGGTCGTAACCCGCCAGCGCACCACTGGCGTCGGCGACGGCCTTGCTGAGGACGCTCAGCATGGCGAGGTCGACGGCCTCGGTCACCGGGGCGTCTTCACGACCGGTGAACCCGAGGATGAACTTCGAGGCGTTGAGCACCTTGATCGCCAGGCGCCGGCCGATCTTGATCTGCGTCGGGTTCTGCGGGTCGAAGGCGGCGTCGGTGCCGAGACGGCTCGAGGCCGCCCAGTACCGGACGGCGTCCGAACCGTGCTGTTCGAGCATGGCTGCCGGCGTGACGACGTTGCCCTTCGACTTCGACATCTTCTTGCGGTCGGGGTCGACGATGAAGCCGGACACGGAGGCGTGCTCCCACGGCTTCTGGTCGTACTCGAGGACGCTGCGGAGCATGGTGGAGAACAGCCAGGTGCGGATGATGTCCTGACCCTGCGGGCGCAGCGAGTACGGGAACACGAGGTCCCAGAGCTCGGGGTCGCGCTCCCAGCCGCCGGCGAGCTGCGGGGTGAGGCTCGACGTGGCCCAGGTGTCCATGACGTCGACCTCGCCCATGAACCCGCCGGGCACGCCGCGCTGCGACTCGTCGTAGCCGGGTGCGGCATCGCTGGACGGGTCGACGGGCAGGGTGGCATGGTCTGGCGCGATCGGCTGGTCGTAGACCGGGTTGCCGTCGGCGTCGAGCGGGTACCAGAGGGGGATCGGCACACCGAAGAAGCGCTGGCGGGAGATCAGCCAGTCGCCGGACAGGCCACCGACCCAGTTCTCGTAGCGCACGCGCATGAAGTCGGGGTGCCACTCGAGCTCCGAGCCGAGTTCGAGGAGGCGGCCGCGGAGCTGTTCGTCGCGGGCGCCGTTGCGGATGTACCACTGGCGGGTCGAGACGATCTCGAGCGGCTTGTCGCCCTTCTCGAAGAACTTCACCGGGTGGGTGATCTGCTTCGGCTCGCCGATCAGGTCGCCCGAGGCGGCGAGGAGGTCGACGACGGTCTGCTTGGCGCTGAAGACGGTCTTCCCGGCGAGCTGCGCGTACGCCTCGAGGCCGGCTTCGGAGGTGATCGCCTCAGGGGCCTCCGAGATGACGCGGCCGTCGAAGCCGAGGATCGCGCGGTTGGGGAGGTCGAGTTCGCGCCACCACACGATGTCGGTGATGTCGCCGAAGGTGCACACCATCGCGATGCCGGCGCCCTTGTCGGGCTGGGCGAGGTGGTGGGCGAGCACGGGCACCTCGACGCCGAACACGGGCGTGGTCACGGTCGTGCCGAACAGCGGCTTGAAGCGCTCGTCGTCGGGGTGGGCGACGAGGGCGACGCAGGCGGGGAGGAGCTCCGGCCGTGTGGTCTCGATCTCGATGGTGCCGCCGTCCGGGCGGTGGAAGGAGAGTCGACGGTAGGTGCCCGGCTGCTCCTTGTCCTCGAGCTCCGCCTGGGCGACCGCCGTGCGGAAGGTGATGTCCCAGAGGGTCGGCGCCATGGCCTGGTAGGCCTCGCCGCGGTCCAGGTTGCGCAGGAACGCGAGCTGGCTCGCCGTGATCGACTCGTCGCCGATGGTGCGGTAGCTCTGCGTCCAGTCCACGGAGAGGCCGAGCGCACGCCAGACGGCCTCGAACTGCTGCTCGTCCTCGACGGTGAGGCGCTCGCACAGCTCGATGAAGTTGCGACGCGAGATCGGGATCTGGTCGGCGGCCTTGGTGCTCTTGTTGTCGCCACCCTCGAACGGCGGGGTGAAGTCGGCGTCGTAGGGGAGCGTCGGGTCGCACCGGACGCCGTAGTAGTTCTGGACGCGGCGTTCGGTCGGGAGACCGTTGTCGTCCCAGCCCATGGGGTAGAAGACGCGCTTGCCGGTCATCCGCTGGTAGCGGGCGATGACGTCGGTGTGCGTGTAGCTGAAGACGTGACCGATGTGCAGGGAACCGGATGCGGTCGGCGGCGGGGTGTCGATCGAGTAGATGCACTCACGCGTGGCGCCGTCGCGCTCGAACCGGTAGGTCCCCGCGGACTCCCAGGAGGAGCCCCACTTCTGCTCGAGACCTTCGAGGGCCGGCTTGTCCGGGATGCTGGCAGCGGTCATGAGGCGATCTCCTGCTGATATGTGCGGCACCGTGTCTGCGTGCCTGAGTGTGTGGGAACATCCCATGCTATCGCAGGGGAGCGGGAGGACGCCGGACCGCAGGCCGTCATCCTCCGCCGATAGCATCGGACCGTGTCGACCAGAGCCGCCTCCGGCCCCGTGAGAGCCGACCTCCAAGGCCTTCGCGCCGTGGCGGTCTCGCTCGTCGTGGTGTTCCATCTCTGGCCGGGGCTCGTGCCGGGCGGGTTCGTCGGCGTCGACGTGTTCTTCGCGATCTCCGGGTTCCTCATCACGGCGCACCTCCTCGCCGAGGTCGAGCGGTCCGGTTCGGTCCGACTCGGGCGGTTCTGGGCGCGGCGCGCACGACGGCTGCTCCCCGCCGCGCTCACCGTCCTCACGGCGACCCTCGTCGCGAGCTGGTACCTCGCGCCACTCGGGGACCTGCCCCGGTTCCTGCGCGAGATCGCGTGGTCGGGTCTGTACATCGAGAACTGGGCGCTCGCCGGATCCGCGGTCGACTATCTCGCGGCGGAGGACGCTCCGTCGCCCGTGCAGCACTTCTGGTCGCTGTCGGTCGAGGAGCAGTTCTACCTCGTCTGGCCGATCCTGGTCCTCGTCGCCGGCTGGCTCGCCGTGCGGTTCGCCCGACGCTCGGCTGCGCCGACGGTACGGCGTCGGGGCGTCGCGATCGCGATCGGACTCGTCTGCATCGCGTCGGCCGCCTGGTCGGTCGTCTTCACCGCGCAGGACCCGTCTCCGGCCTACTTCGCGACGACGACGAGGGCCTGGGAGTTCGCCGCCGGGGGACTGACAGCGATCCTGGTGGCCGAGGGAGCGCGGCGCGGGTGGGCGCTGCGGGCGGGTGCGCGCACGGTCGTCGCCTGGCTCGGGTTCGCCGCGATCGGGGCGGCTGCCGTCTGGTATTCGGGGGAGACGCCCTTCCCGGCGTTGACCGCGGCGCTGCCGGTGGGCGGGACGATCGCCGTGATGGCGGCCTGGGCCCCGGACGTCCGGTGGTCGCCGACCGCGCTGCTCGCCCGGGCGCCGATCCAGTGGCTCGGCGACCGCTCCTACGCGGTCTACCTCTGGCACTGGCCCCTCATCGTGTTCGGCGGGATCGTGCTCGCTCGGTCGGCCACCGTCCCCGAGCAGCTCGTCCTCCTCGTCATCACCGGCGTCCTGGCGGAGGTGACGACGCGGTTCGTGGAGCGCCCGATCCGGTTCGGGCGCATCGCCGGTTGGCGGCCCCGACGGGTCATCGGCGCGACCGCCCTCGCGATGAGCGTCCTGTTGGCCGCCTCGATCGGGGTGCTCCCCGGTGCCGAGGCGCGCATCGCGGCCGAACAGCAGCGCATCGAGACCCTGGTCGCGACCCCGTCGAACTGCCTCGGTGCCGCGGAGCTCGTCGATGCTGCGGCGTGCCCGCGAAGCGGCGGAGCGCCATCGGACGGTACGGACGGTTCTGGTGGCGAGACCTCGCGCGACGGTTCCTCGGCGTCGCCCGGGGACGAGACCCGCGGGGTCGTCATTCCCGACGCGTCGCTCGCCGACCTCCCGCCGGACCGCTGCATCACCGACATCCGGGCTGCAGCGTTCGAGGTCTGCGCCTACGGTGCCAGCGCGGAGCAGGCGACGAGGACGGTGGCGCTCATGGGCGACTCGCACGCCGAGCAGTGGTTGCCGGCGTTCGCGACGGCCGCCGAGGCGAACGGGTGGCGGCTCTTGGTCGCGGCGAAGAGTTCCTGCCCGTTCAGCGACGCCGAGCGCACCGAGCCCGGGACCAGCGCGGCGGTGCTCGCCGAGATGCGCGCCGGGTGCCTGAGCTGGAACCGCGACGCCCTCGAGCTGCTGCAGGACGAACCGGAGATCGACACGCTCGTCGTCTCGGCGCGCGCTCGGAACCCGGTCGTCGCCGAGGGGGACCGCGACTGGCGGGAGGTGGCCGCGGAAGCCTATGCGGAGCGCTGGGCGCTCGTGCCCGCGACGATCGAGCAGATCGTCGTGCTGCGCGACACCCCGACGATGTCGGACGACGTGCTGGAGTGCGTCCGCGACGACGCTGACCCGGAGGACGGGTGCGCCCGGAACCGGAGCGACGCGCTCACGGAGGATCCGCAGTACGAGGCCGCCCTCGCGAGCACCGACCCACGGGTCCGACCCGTCGACCTCTCGGACGCCCTGTGCGCGTCCGATCGGTGCTCGCCGGTGATCGGCGGTGTCCTCGCGTACCGCGACCACCACCACCTGAGCTGGGTGTACGCCGAGACCCTCGCGCCCGTCGTCCAGGCGGTGCTGGATCGGATCCCGACGCCGGAGTCAGACGGCGTCGCGCCCTGACGCCGCACCGGGCGCGATGAGGCGCGGAGCGTCGGCTGCGAGTCGGGCGGTGTAGGGGTGGGCCGGGGCGGTGAACACCTGCTCGGCGTCGCCATGCTCGACCACCCGTCCGTGCTGCATCACGGCGACCCGGTCGCTCATGTGCCGGATGACGCCGAGGTCGTGGGAGATCAGCAGGTAGCTCAGGCCGTGGTGTCGCTGCAGCTCGTCGAGGAGGTCCAGGATCCTGGCCTGGACGGTGACGTCGAGCGCGGAGACGGGTTCGTCGAGGATGAGCGTCGACGGTCGACTCGCGAGTGCCCGGGCGATCGCCACGCGTTGCCGCTGCCCGCCAGAGAGCGTCCGCGGGCGCGCGCGAGCCAGCGAGGGATCGAGGCCGACGTCCGCGAGGAGACGGGTGATGTCGCGAGGTGCGGCTTCGCGTCCACGAACGGCGTCGGCGAGGATGGCGTCGACGCGCCAGCGTGGGTCGAACGAGCTCAGCGGATCCTGCGAGACCCAGCCCAGACGGTTCCGTCGTGGACGACGCGCTTGCTCGGGGAGCTCCGACCACGGTTCGCCCTCGAAGAGCACGGCTCCCGACTGCGGCGCCGTGAGGCCGAGTGCGATGCGGGCGAGGGTGGTCTTGCCCGAACCGGACTCGCCGACCACGCCCAGGGTCGTCCCCGGGTCCAGGCGGAGCGAGACGTCGTCGACCGCGAGGATCGCCGAGGCGCCGCGGCCGCGTTCGAAGCTCCGGGTGACGGATCGGAACTCCAGCGCGGGTGCGTCCGATCCGGTCTGCGTCGTCGGGCGGGTGCCCGTCGCCGGCTGTTCGGCCATCGGGGCCGAGTCGACCGCCGGGTCCGCGCTGAGGTGCGTCCCTCGAGCGCGGTCGGTGGGGACCGCGGCGATGAGGGCTCGGGTGTACGGGTGTGTCGGCCTGGTCAGCACCTGCTCGGCCGGCCCCTGCTCGACGACGACACCGTGCTGCATCACGACGAGGTGGTCGGCGATCGACGAGACGACGGCGAGGTCGTGGCTGATCAGGAGGAGGCCCGCGCCGCGCCGCTTGACGTCGTCGAGGAGGCCGATGATGCGAGCTTGGACGGTGACGTCGAGCGCGGTCGTCGGTTCGTCGGCGATGAGGAGGTCGGGGTCCAGTGCGATCGCCGACGCGATGAGCGCGCGCTGGCGGAGCCCGCCGGAGAGTTCACCGGAACGTTGGCCGATGCGGGAAGCCGGGTCGGGCATGCCGACGGATTCGAGGAGTTCGAGCACCCGCCGGGTGCGGGCGGTCCGGTCGAGGTCGGTGCCGAGTCGGAGTGCGTCGTCGATCTCGCGCCCGATCGGTCGCAGGGGGTCGAGTGACACGAGGGCGTCCTGGAGGACGAGTCCGATGCGACGCCCGCGCAGGCGTCGCCAGGCCGATGCTCCGAGTCCGCGGAGGTCGATGCCGTCGAAGTCGAGTCGAGCGGCCGTCACCCGCGCCGATGCGCCGGCGAGGCCGAGGAGCGATCTGGCGGTCACGCTCTTGCCGGAGCCCGACTCGCCGACGATCGCGACGCAGGTGCCGCGCTCGACGTGGAAGGAGACGCCGGAGACGACGGCGTCCCCACTGCCGAATCCGACCGTCAGTGCTTCCACCTGGAGCAGTGGAGTGGAGTCGCTCATCGGCCGTCCTCCCGAGATCGGCGCTGGAGACCCCGGCCGAGGACCGTGGTGGACAGGGCGGTCGCGACGATCATCAGACCGGGGAACGCAGTGAGCCACCACGCCGTCGCGAGGTAGGTTCGTGCTGCGGCGAGCATGGCGCCCCATTCCGGCGCGGGTGGTTGCGCCCCGAGCCCGAGGTAGCTCAGGGCGGACGCCCAGACGACCGCCTGTCCGATGCCGAGGGTCGCGAGGACGAACAGCGGGGCGACGGCGTTCGGGAGGATGTGTCGGAACAGGATCCGGGCCGGCCCGTGCCCGAGCACTCGCGCGGCCTCGACGAAGTCGGAGGAGCGGACCTGGAGCAGTTGACCGCGGATGAGGCGCGCGTAGCCCGGCGCCGTCGACAGGCCGACCGCGATCGTCGCCGTGACGGGACCGGGCCCCGCGATGACGATCACGAGGAGCGCGAGCAACAGGCCGGGGAACGCGAAGAGCACTTCGAGGACGCGTCCTACGGCGAAGTCCGCGATCCGCCCGCCGACTGCGGCGATCGTCGCGAGGACTGCCCCGAGGAGTAGTCCGATGGCCGTCGCGGCGACGCCGATGAGGAGCGAGGTCCCCGCACCGTGTACGACCCGGCTCCAGACGTCGCGGCCGGACTCGTCCGTCCCGAACCAGTGCGAGAGGGAGGGCGGCGAGAACGCGGCCCGCGGGTCGACCGCCGTCGGTGACGCTGTCGCGAACAGCTGGGGGGCGAGCGCACAGCCGAGCAGGAACAGCACCACCACGGCCGCGACGATCTCGGGTGCGCCGAATCCCGATGACCGGCGCCATCCGCGGCGGACCCGGGCGTCGGCGCTTCCGGACGTCGGCGTGATCGCGAGCCCGCTCATGAACCGGACCGCCGGATCCGGTCGCGTGGGTCGAGCAGCTCCGCCGCGAGGTCCGCGAGGAACATGACGACGACGTAGGCCACCGCCGAGCTCAACACCACGCCGGTGACCACCGGGACGTCGCGCACGGTCACCGCCTGGAGCAGCGTCCGTCCGAGACCGGGCCGGGCGAAGATGGTCTCCACCACCACCGCGCCGCTGATGAGGTATCCGAAGGCCCATCCCGACAGGTTCACCGCGGGCACGGCGGCGTGGCGTAGGCCGTGTCTGAGCAGCAGGCCGGTCGTCGACTCACCTCGGGCGGCCGCGGAGACGGCGAACGGTGCGCTCCCCGCGTCGAGCAACGGTTCCCGCATCACCTGGGCCAGGAACCCGGCGACCGGGATGGCCAGGGTCAGCACCGGGAGGATGAGACCGACCGCATCACCCGTGCTCACCGGAGGGAGCCATCCGAGCCAGGTGCTGAAGAGCGTGATGAGGACGGTCGCGAGCCAGAACTGGGGGAGCGACGCCGCCACGAGCTCGACGGCCGATCCGAGGGCCGCGGACACCCGCCCGCCACGGGTCGACCAGACCGCGAGGCCGAGCGCCAGGAGCCAGGCGACGGCGAGCGACGCCGTGGCCAGCACCAGCGTCCCGCCGAGCTGGTCGGCGAGCACCTGGGCCACCGGCGTGCGGAGGGACGCCGACGCGCCCAGATCTCCCTGGACCAGCCGGACCAGTTGCGCCAGGTACTGGACGAGGAGCGGCTGGTCCAGGCCGTACTGCTCGCGCACCCGCGCGAGCGCTTCCGCCGACGCCTGGGAGCCGGGGCCACCGAGATAGGCCTGCGCCGGGTCGCCGGGGATCAGCCGGACGGCGAAGAAGGTGACCGTCGCGACCGCCCAGAGCACGAACACCGCACCGGCCAGACGTGCCCCGATCCGCCCGGCCAGGCGGCGGAGGTCGCGTCCCGAGCGGCCGACGGAGCTCACTCCACGAGCCAGGCGTCCCCGAAGACCGGCGTCGACACCGTCGGCAGCGCGCGGACGCCCTGCAGCGAGGTGCTCAGCAGGAAGTGGTTCTGCTGGTCGTAGAGCGGCAGGATGTAGTAGCCGTCGAGGATGATCTGCTGCGCCTGCTCGTAGAGGAACGCCCGTTCCTCGGGATCGAGGGTGTCGCTCGCCTGCTTCAGGATCTCGTCGAGCGCGGGGTCGTCCAGCTGGGCGTGGTTCGCGAAGTAGCCGCTCGGCGCCGGGACGATGCCCGAGGAGTCGTAGAGCACGCGGAGGACGTCCGGTCCCACCTTCGTGTACGGAGCGCTGACGGCCTCGTAGGCGTTAGAGCCGAGCGCCTCGTACCAGCTCGAGAGGTCGAGCAGCTCGAGCTGCACGTCGAAGCCGGCGTCGCCGGCTCCGGCCTGGATCTGCTCGAAGAGCGACTGCTCGGCCGGGATCGACTGGTTCGTGCTGACGGGGAACCGTACGGTCAGTCGGACGCCGTCCTTCGTCCGCACGCCGTCCTCGTCCTTCTCGGTCCAGCCGGCCTCGTCCAGGAGCGTGTTGGCCGCATCGAGGTCGTAGCCGAACAGGCTCTCGTCGGAGTAGGCGGTCGCCTCCGCACTCGACAGCGGGGAGTAGGAACGCTTCGCCGTGCCGAAGAACAGGGACTCGATGCCGGCGTTCACGTCCGTCGACCGCACGAAGGCCTCTCGCACGCGCTGGTCGTCGAACGGCGCCTGTCCCGCGTTGAGCTCGATGCGGTTCGAGGCACCGGGGCGCGGTGCGTCCAGGTCGACGATCGTCTTCGAGTCCTTCGCCTGCGCGATCGTGTCGGGCTGCGCGTTGTCGATGATGTCGACGTCGCCGCTCTGGAGTGCCGCGAAGCGCGACGCGGAGTCGGGGATGAAGCGCCACGTGATGCCGTCGAGGTACGCCGGCCCGTCGTTCGCGGCGTCGCCCGGTGCCGAGTCGTACGCGTCGTTCCGGACGAGCGAGACGTGGTCCTGCTTCACCCACTCGTCGACGACGAACGGTCCGGTACCGACCGGCGCATCGCAGTTCGCCGCTTCACCGCGGGCGATCCCCGTCGGGGACTCCATCGCCGTCCACGGCTGCGACAACGACTCCAGGAGCGCGCTGTCGGGAGCGGAGAGGATGAACCGGGCCGTCGTGGCGTCGACCGCCTCGACCGACGCGACCTTGCCCACCGCGAGGTAGCCCGTGGACGACTTCGTCGCCGGGTCCTGCAGGTGCTCGATGTTCGCCTTGACCGCCGCCGCGTCGAACGGGGTGCCGTCGGTGAACGTCACGTCCGACCGCAGCGTGAACTCCCAGGTCAGACCGTCCTCCGACGTCGTCCAGGATTCGGCGAGCCACGGGATGATCTCACCCTTCGCGTCTCGGGAGACGAGCGGCTCGAGGAACTGCGCACTCAACAGGGCCTGCGGGTAGTTGCCACCGACGTGCGGATCCAGACACGTGGGCTCGGCGTCCCCGCTGGCGTAGACGAGCGTCCCACCGGCCTTCGGCGTGCTCGACGCGGCCGGCGTCCCCGGTGCACACGCTGCGAGCAGGACCGCGAGCGGAACGAGCGCCGCGGCGATGCGCAACGGACGACGCGAGGATGCAGGGCGTCGACGGGCAGAGGAGGGGGATGCGGGCACAGGGACTCCAGAAGGCGATCGACCGGGTGCTGAGGGCCCGGTGGCGGCGTCGGACGAATTATTGGACGCCGTCTCGGAACCAGCATAGAGCCTCAGCACCACGCCCCGACCCCTCGCACGACGGCTAGGCTCACAGGCGGCGGAAGGAGCCCACATGGCACGACCACCGGCACGGAACGCCGTCGGCAGACCCCGACGATCCTCCCGACGCGTCCTCGAGGAGGCGGCCGCCGAACTCTTCCTCGAACAGGGATACCCCGGCACCACCGTCGACCAGATCGCGAGCCGCGCCGGCGTCAGCCGCAACACCTTCTTCAACTACTTCGGCTCCAAGAGCGACGTCCTCTGGGTCGACGTCGACGCCGCGCTCGCCGGACTCGAACGGGCGCTCGCCGCAGGCGGGGACACCCCTGCAACGGACGTCGCCGACGCGATGCCGTCCCTACAAGCCGCCCTCCTGGGTATCGCCGAGGAGCGCTCGAACGGCGCCGTGCCCTGGGCACTGACACAGATCGAGCTGATGGACACCGCGTGGGAACTGCAGGCGTCCGGTCTCGAACGTCTGCTGCGTCTCCAAGCCGTGCTCCGGGTCTCGCTCGCCCGCCTCGCCGTCCGCGCCGACGAGCTGACGATCCGTTCCGCTGCAGCGGCACTCGCCGGCGCGATCGTCGCCGGCGCCGGGGCCTGGGCGGCCGCAGGTGTCGGCCGGGGCGAGCTCGGCGACTACCTCCGCCGCGCGATCGCTCCGGTGGTGGACGGGTACGCCCGCGCCCTCGCCCGGATCGACGGGCCGAGCTCCTCGTAGCCGACCCTCCTCGCAGCCGCTCCGCAGGCTGTACGATGGGACCATCGACATCGATCCGGCCATCACCGGGGAGTCCTCGGCAGAACAGCGACCGCTCAGCGGGAGCCCAGTAGAACCGAGCGGGTCAGGCCCGTCACAGCCGATGCAGAGCGGCCGTTCCAGTGGAGCGGCAAGCGGGGTGGTACCGCGTCGGCAACGCCGGCGTCCTCGCAGGACCCACGAGACCTGCCAGGAGAACGATGAGCTACCCGAAGTCCCAGGAACCGACCCCAACCGCGTCGGCGTCGAACGGCGCTGCGTTCGGCGTGACGCCGTCGCCCAGCTTCCCCTCGATCGAGGAGGGGGTGCTCGCCCGTTGGGCCGCCGACGGCACCTTCCAGGCCTCCATCGACCAGCGCGAGGGCGCTCCGGAATGGGTGTTCTACGACGGCCCGCCCTTCGCGAACGGCCTTCCGCACTACGGTCACCTGCTCACGGGCTACGCCAAGGACCTCTTCCCCCGGTTCCAGACGATGCGCGGCAAGCAGGTGCACCGCCGGTTCGGCTGGGACACCCACGGCCTCCCCGCCGAGCTCGAGGCGGAGCGCCAGCTCGGCATCACCGACAAGCGCCAGATCGACGAGATGGGGCTCGCCGCGTTCAACCAGGTCGCACGCGACTCCGTCCTCCGCTACACGGAGGAGTGGCAGGACTACGTGACGCGCCAGGCGCGTTGGGTCGACTTCGAGCACGACTACAAGACCCTCGACGTGACCTACATGGAGTCGGTCATCTGGGCCTTCAAGCAGCTCCACGACAAGGGCCTCGCCTACGAGGGCTACCGGGTGCTGCCCTACTGCTGGCGCGACCAGACGCCGCTCTCCAACCACGAGCTGCGGATGGACGACGACGTCTACCGCTCCCGCCAGGACCAGACCGTCACGGTCACCTTCCCGTTGGTCGGTCCGAAGGCCGAGAGCCTCGGGCTCACCGCCGTCCGCGCGCTCGCCTGGACGACCACGCCCTGGACCCTGCCGACGAACGCCGCGCTCGCCGTCGGGCCCGACATCGAATACGCGGTCGTCCCGGCCGGCCCGAACGGCACCCCCGACGCCACGGTGCTCCGCGAGGAGGGCTCCGCCCACGCCGACACCGAGGTCCTCGGCGGCGAGTACCTCATCGCCTCGGCGCTGCTCGGCAACTACGCGAAGGACCTCGGCTACGACTCCGCGGCCGAGGCGCAGGCCGCCGTCTCCCGGACGATCGTCGGGCGCGAGCTCGAAGGCGTCTCCTACGACCGCCTCTGGGACTACTACGCCGACGCCGAGTGGGGCATGGAGCAGGCCTGGCGCATCCTCGTCGCCGACTACGTGTCGACCGAGGACGGCACCGGCATCGTGCACCAGGCCCCCGCCTACGGTGAAGAGGACCAGAAGGTGTGCGAGGCCGCCGGTATCCCGGTGATCGTCTCCGTCGACGACGGCGGGAAGTTCCTCCCGGAGGTGTCCGACGTCGCAGGTCTCCAGGTCTTCGACGCCAACAAGCCGCTCACCCAGTTGTTGAAGGCACAGGGCCGCCTCCTGCGTCAGGCGAGCTACGAGCACTCCTACCCGCACTGCTGGCGCTGCAAGCAGCCGCTCATCTACAAGGCTGTGTCGAGCTGGTTCGTCCGCGTGCCCGAGTTCCGCGACCGGATGGAAGAGCTCAACCAGGAGATCACCTGGGTCCCGGAGAACGTCAAGGACGGACAGTTCGGCAAGTGGCTCGCGGGTGCGCGCGACTGGTCGATCAGCCGCAACCGGTACTGGGGCTCACCGATCCCGGTGTGGAAGAGCGACGACCCTGCCTACCCGCGCATCGACGTGTACGGATCGCTGGACGAGCTCGAGGCCGACTTCGGCGTGCGCCCGACCGATCTGCACCGCCCGTACATCGACGAGCTCACGCGGCCGAACCCCGACGACCCCACCGGCCGGTCGACGATGCGCCGCATCACCGACGTCCTCGACGTCTGGTTCGACTCCGGATCGATGCCGTTCGCCCAGGTGCACTACCCGTTCGAGAACCGCGAGTGGTTCGACTCGCACAGCCCCGCGGACTTCATCGTCGAGTACATCGGCCAGACGCGTGGGTGGTTCTACCTCCTGCACGTGCTGTCGACCGCGCTGTTCGACCGGCCGGCGTTCACGAGCGTCGTGAGCCACGGCATCGTCCTCGGCAGCGACGGCCAGAAGATGTCGAAGTCGCTGCGCAACTACCCGGACGTCAACGAGGTCTTCGACCGCGACGGCTCCGACGCCATGCGCTGGTTCCTCATGTCGAGCTCGGTGCTGCGCGGCGGCAACCTCGTCGTGACGGAGGAGGGCATCCGTGAGGGCGTCCGCCAGGTGATGCTGCCGTTGTGGAACACCTGGTACTTCTTCTCGCTGTACGCCAACACGGCGGTCCCTGGTGGCTACGACGCCGAGTGGCGCACGGACTCCACCGACGTCCTCGACCGCTACATCCTCGCCAAGACACGTGAGCTCGTCGTCACGGTGACCGACCACCTCGAGGCGTTCGACGCGACCCTCGCAGCGGCCTCGCTGCGGGACTTCGCGGACGTCCTGACCAACTGGTACGTGCGTCGTTCCCGCGACCGCTTCTGGTCGACCGACGGCGGCGTCTTCGACCGCGACGCCTTCGACACGCTCTACACCGTCCTCGAGACGTACTGCCGGGTCGCCGCTCCGCTCCTGCCGCTCATCACGGAGCAGATCTGGACCGGCCTGACGGGCGAGCGCAGTGTGCACCTCACCGACTGGCCGGAGCCCGAGGCGTTCCCGGAGGACGCGGCACTCGTCGAGGCGATGGACCGGGTCCGCGAGGTCTCGGGTGTCACCCTCGCCCTCCGCAAGCAGGCCGGTCTCCGTGTCCGGTTGCCGCTCGCCTCGCTCACCGTGGTCACGCCCGACCCCGCGTCGCTCGCCCCGTTCGAGGCGATCCTCCGCGAGGAGCTCAACCTCAAGGCCGTCTCCTTCGCCGAGTTGACCGACACCAGCGGCACCGAGTTCGGCGTCACCTCGCGCCTCTCGGTCAACGCCCGCGCGGCGGGCCCGCGCCTCGGCAAGACGGTGCAGCAGGCGATCAAGGGCGCTCGGAGCGGCGACTGGTCCGAGGTCGACGGCACGGTCACGGCCGGCGGCATCGAGCTCGTCGACGGCGAGTACGAGCTCGTCATGGAGGCGTCCTCGGGCGCCGCCGGTGGCGTTGCGCTCGCGCTGCTGCCCTCGGGTGGCTTCGCTCTCCTCGAGACCACGCTGACGCCCGAGCTCGAAGCGGAGGGACTCGCCCGAGACGTCATCCGTGCCGTGCAGGACACCCGGAAGGCGGCGGACCTGCAGGTGAGCGACCGGATCCGGCTGCAGCTCCGATTCGAGGACGACGCCGACGAACGCGCGGTGCGCAGTGCCCTCGACGTGGTCGACCTCGCCGGCGACACCCTGGCGACGTCCCTGACCTGGTCCGACGACGAGGCGCAGGCTGGAGCGTCGGGCTTCGCCCAGTCGTTCGCGGCCGGGAAGTTCGGCAACGCCGGAGCCTTCACCGTGACCGTCGCGCGTGCAGAGGAGACCGCCGATGTCCGATGACCTGATCCCCGGAGACGAGTCGTCCGCGGCCGATGCCGCCGACGCCGTGTACCGCGAGCTTCTGGAACGGCTGGGGGAGGCACAGCCGCAGCCGCGTCTCGGTGCCACCAAGCGGGCGCTCGAGCTCCTCGGCAACCCTGAGTCGTCCTTCGCGATCATCCAGATCGCCGGAACGAACGGCAAGACGAGCACGGCCCGCATGATCGAGAGCATCCTCCGCGCCCACGGGCTCCGCACCGGTCTCTTCACGAGTCCGCACCTCGTCCGGTTCACCGAGCGCATCGGGATCGACGGCGAGCGGATCTCGGACGAGGCCGTCGCCAGGAACTGGGACGACATCAAGCCGTATCTGGCGATGGTCGACGCCGAGCTCACGGCGGCCGGTGAGCCCGCGCTGACCTTCTTCGAGGCGCTCACCGTCCTGGGGTTCGCCTGCTTCGGCGACGCCCCCGTCGACGTCGCCGTCGTCGAGGTGGGGATGGGCGGTGCCTGGGACTCGACGAACGCCGCCGATGCCGAGGTCGCCGTCTTCACGCCCATCGACCTCGACCACGTGCAGCGTCTCGGCAAGACGATCGCCGAGATCGCGCGCACCAAGGCCGGCATCATCAAGCCCGGTGCGCAGGTGGTCTCGGCCGCGCAGCATCCCGACGCGCGTCAGGCGATCGTCGACGCCGCCGCGGCGGTCGACGACCCGGCCGTGTTCGAAGGTGAGGAGTTCGCCCTCGTGCAGGACGCCGTGGCGGTGGGCGGACAGCTCATCACCGTCCGAGGGCGCGCCGGCACCTACCCGGAGCTGTACCTCCCGCTCTACGGTGACCACCAGGGACGGAACGCGACGCTCGCGATCGCCGCGGTCGAGGCGTTCCTCGGCGGAGCGACCCAGCCGATCGCGGAGGACGTCCTCGCGGAGGGCCTCACCGAGGTCGCCTCCCCGGGGCGTCTGCAGCTCATCGGCACCGAGCCGACCGTGCTCGTCGACGCTGCGCACAACCCGCACGGTGCTGCATCCCTGGTCGCCGCACTCGGCAGCTACTTCGACGTCGACGAGATCGCCTTCGTGGTCGGCATCCTCCAGGACAAGGACGCCGCCGGCATCCTGACGACCCTGGCGCCCGCCGCATCCGGCTTCTTCTTCACCCAGTCGGAGTCGGAGCGGGCGATCCCCGGCGAGGAGCTCTCGCGCCTCGCCGCGTCGCTCGACCTGCCGGCGTCGACCTTCGCCGACACGCTCGACGAGGCCGCTGAGGACGCACGGCGCTGGGCCGAGGAGGCGCCGCGCCGGCTGGTGGTGATCACCGGCTCGATCACCCTCGTGGGCGAGGCGATCGAGATCGCCGACGACCGGGAATGGAAGGCGACCGCATGAGCGGCATGGCACGGAGTCGGGCTCCACGGAGCATCAAGCAGACCCTCGGATCGATCATCCTCGGCTTCGAGATGATCGTCATGTTCCTCGGCGCGCTCGTCATCTTCGGGCTGAAGGCCCTCCCGGCCCCGGTCGCGTTGATCGGCGGAGCGGTGCTGTGTCTGATCATCGTCGCGACGATCCCGCTCCTGCGATTCCGCTGGGGGTATTGGCTGGGCTGGGCGGTGCAAGCCGCTATCGTGGCTACCGGCCTGCTCGTGCCGATGATGTTCCTCGTCGGCGGGATGGCCGCAGCCGTCTGGACCTATGCGATGGTCCAAGGCGACAAGATCGAGCGTCAGCAGGCGCTCTACCGAGAAGCGAAGGATTGACCGTGGCTGTTGAAGAAACCCTGGTACTCGTGAAGCCTGACGGCGTCGCACGCAACCTGACCGGCGAGATCCTCCGTCGGATCGAGGCGAAGGGCTATTCGCTCGTGGACCTGCGCATGGTCGAGCCGGACCGCGAGCTCCTGGCCGCCCACTACGCCGAGCACGAGGGCAAGCCGTTCTACGAGCCCCTCGTCGAGTTCATGCTGAGCGGTCCCGTCGTCGCGATCCGCGTCGCCGGCAACCGTGTCATCGAGGGCTTCCGCTCGCTCGCCGGCACGACCGACCCGACCACCGCCGCGCCCGGGACCGTCCGCGGCGACTTCGGCCGCGACTGGGGCCTCAAGGTCCAGCAGAACCTCGTCCACGGCTCGGACAGCCCCGAGTCCGCCTCCCGCGAGCTCGCGCTCTGGTTCGCCTGACGCACCGACTCCGCACGACGAAGCCCGCCTCCGATTCCGGGGGCGGGCTTCGTCGTGCGCGTCCGGCGGCCGTTCGGGCCGCCACCGGCTACAGGTAGGACAGGACGTCGAGGCGGAGCTGGGCGATGACCGCCACCACGAGGTAGCACCCGAGCGTCACCACCACGATCCACGAGGACACGACCCCGGCGACGCGGCGGACGGCGGGGGACGCCGGGATGATGCCGTTCCGCAGGGTGAACGAGGTCACCGCGATGAACGAGGGGATCGTCACCGACCAGGTGACCATGCACCACGGGCACAGCGTGCCGAGGACGAAGATGCTCTGCGAGATCAGCCAGATGACGAATCCCAGCGCACCGAGGAACCCGATGTTGAAGGCGATCCAGAACCACCGCGCGAACTGCGCACCGGCGAGGACCGCGACGCCGACGGCGATCGGGGCGATCCAGGCGGCGAGGCCGATGATCGGATTCGGGAATCCGAGGATGGCACCCTGCCAGGAGTTCAGGTTGACCCCGCACTGCACGAGGATGCTCAGATTGCAGCCGAGCTGGGCGTTCGGATCCTGCAGGAGCTGGAACTTGTCGAGGGTGAGCGCGAACGCCGCGATCCACCCGATGACACCTGCGACGATGAGGAAGATCGCGAGGCCCGTGGGGCGCGCGTCGATGACCGGAGTTGACACGCCCTGATTCTCGCACGCCCGCCTGAACGGTGGCGGGACATGCCCGGGTGGTCCGTACTCAGGACCGTCGGCCCTGTTCGTGCGATAATCGTGGGGTGGTGCCCGAGCCGCGCTCGACCGCACGACACAACAGGCTTGTTGGGCAATGAGAGCCCAGGACCCGCCGGCACGTGCCGGCACGATCGTGAGAGCTCCGAGAGCCAGCGATCACACAGGATTTGCGAACGGCTGCACCCGCGGCCGCACGCACGAGACGAAGAACCGGAGGGTGGCGCGGCCACCGACCCGGCATAGGGGAGTACACCAGGAATGGTGAAAGAGCACACCGAGGATCCGGCCACGCCGGGGACCGAGCACGAACCGACCGACCAGCACCTCACGACGCCCGAGACGGCGGACGAGTCGACCAGCACCGAGACGGACGCCCAGGCGGCCGGGCCCGACGAGCAGTCGGCACCTGCCGCACCGGTGCGTCCACCGACCACCATGCTGCTGTTCCAGGCGCCCGACCTGCCGCCGATCGTCCACCGCGACGACGAACCGCTCGAGGCGGAGCTCAGCTCGTCGAGGCGTCGCACGCGTCGTCGTGCCGGCGAGGACGGACCGGAGCAGGGCGAGCGGGGTGGCGACTCACGCCCCGACACCCGCAACGTGGTCAAGGTCCGCACGCCGCGTGAGCCCGAACTCATCACCGAACCGCAGAAGGTGCGCGGCTCGACGAGGCTCGAGGCCAAGAAGCAGCGTCGCCGTGACGGACGCGACGCCGGTCGTCGTCGTCCGGTCGTCACCGAGGCCGAGTTCCTCGCCCGCCGCGAATCGGTCGACCGTGTCATGGTCGTCCGCTCCAAGAACGGCAAGACGCAGATCGGCGTCCTGGAGGACGGCGTGCTCGTGGAGCACTACGTCGCCAGGAGCCAGGAGGCGTCGCTCATCGGCAACGTCTACCTCGGCCGCGTGCAGAACGTCCTCCCCAGCATGGAGGCGGCGTTCGTCGACATCGGTCGCGGACGCAACGCGGTGCTGTACTCCGGCGAGGTCGACTGGGACTCCGTGGAGACGGGTAGCCAGCCCCGCCGGATCGAACTCGCGCTCAAGGGCGGCGACAAGGTCCTCGTCCAGGTCACGAAGGACCCGGTCGGACACAAGGGCGCGCGCCTGACGAGTCAGGTCTCGCTCCCCGGTCGGTACCTCGTCTACGTGCCGAACGGCTCGATGAACGGCATCTCGCGCAAGCTGCCCGACACGGAGCGCGCCCGCCTGAAGAAGATCCTCAAGGAGGTCCTCCCGGAGAACGTCGGCGTCATCGTCCGCACGGCCGCCGAGGGCGCGACCGAGGAGCAGCTCACGCTGGACGTCACGCGGCTGAAGTCGCAGTGGTCGGAGATCTCCCGTCAGATCGAGACCGTGCAGTCGCCGGCACTGCTGCACAGCGAGCCCGACCTGCTCATCAAGATCATCCGCGACGTCTTCAACGAGGATTTCCACAAGCTCGTCATCCAGGGCTCGGACGCGTTGCAGGACATCCAGAGCTACCTGCGCGGTGTCGCCCCCGACCTGCTCGAGCGTGTCGAGCCGTATGACGGCACGGGTGACTCCTTCGTCGACTACCGCATCGCCGAGCAGATCGAGAAGGCGCTCGACCGCAAGGTCTGGCTGCCGTCCGGCGGATCCCTCGTGATCGACCGCACCGAGGCCATGACGGTCGTCGACGTCAACACGGGGAAGTTCGTCGGTTCCGGCGGCAACCTCGAGGAGACGGTCACCAAGAACAACCTCGAGGCCGCCGAGGAGGTCGTGCGTCAGCTGCGACTGCGCGACATCGGCGGGATCATCGTCGTCGACTTCATCGACATGGTGCTCGAGTCGAACCGCGACCTCGTGCTGCGCCGCCTCGTGGAGTGCCTCAGCCGCGACCGCACGAAGCACCAGGTCGCCGAGGTCACCTCGCTCGGTCTCGTGCAGATGACGCGCAAGAAGCTCGGCCTCGGCCTGCTCGAGACGTTCAGCGAGCCCTGCGAAGTCTGCGCCGGACGCGGCGTGGTCGTGCACCACGACCCCGTCGTGAAGCACCGCCAGACGCCGCAGCCGGAGCAGCAGCGTCGGCGCGGCAAGGGCGGGTCGCAGGGCGGCCAGCCGTCCTCGAACGGCCAGAGCGCCCAGCAGAAGCCGGCGGGACAGACGCACGGGATCACCGACGACGCGAAGAACGCGCTCGCCCTGATCGCGGCGCGCACACTGCACCACGAGGAGCTCGCCGCCGCCGAGGCCGTGGCCGACGCCGTCGTGGCCGAGGCGCAGCACACGCAGGCGCAGCACACCGAGGCGCAGGGTTCCGAGGAGTCGGTCGCGGACGAGTCCACGACGTCACCGGAGGATCAGTCCGGATCGCACGACGGTCGTCGGAGCCGGCGCGAGAAGCGCGAACCGCGTCGTCGTGGCGGTGACGGGTCCCGCCGGGGTGCTTCGGAGGAGCGCTCCACCGAGGCGCCGACCGAATCCGCGGCCCCGACGCTGGCCTTGCTCGACCTGCCGATCGCACCGGTCGCCGACAAGCCGCGTCGCGCAGCCGTCGCGGACCCCGAGCACCTGCTCGAGTCCGTCCTCGACGCGCTCCCCGAGCCGAAGCAGCCGGGCCAGGGTCGCGGCCGGAGCCGCCGGGTGTCGACCGCTTCACTCGCGGGCGGACAGGCCGTCGGCTCGGACGGCGCCCAGCGTCAGGCCGAATAGTCCGGTCGCATCAGGACGGCGCGTCTCCTCGGGAGGCGCGCCGTTCGCGTGCGGTGATGCGCAAGCCGCTGGCGATGAGTCGACGGACGAGTTCGCCGCCGGTCACCGCGACGGCGCCGGCCGCCACGAGCGAGGCATGGCGCTCGGCGGGGACGTCGTAGTGGTCGAGGTCGAACGATCGCGGCGGGAGCCCGGTGCGTCCGGCGAAGGCGTGCAGCTCCTCCAGGGAGCTGTCGCTCACCACGTGGGACCAGAGCGTGCCGTGCGCCGGCCACAGCGGGGGATCGATGAGCACCGTCATGCCTCCATCCAACCATCGGGCCCCTCGCGCGATTCCCGTCCGTGGCCGGACGCGCCGGGCACCCGGCCGGCGTTCAGGAGCCCCCGGGGTACACTGGTCGAGTGCGTCCGGTGTGGGAGCCGTGAGGAACAGCCTCGGTCACGAGGTTCTGTGCCCACTGGTTTGACCTGGACTGCACGATGAAGTAAACTCGACCGTTGGTGTGCATTGAGTTTTCAATGCCACGCCCAACGGTTTTCTGCCATCAAGGTGTCCCACGTGTTCGAGCCTTTCCGAGCAGTAACTTCCAGCAACAGTCAGTCGGAGCGTTTCGCTCCCCAAAGAACGGGTACGTAGTGGTTTACGCAGTTGTGCGCGCCGGAGGACGGCAGGAGAAGGTCGAGATCGGAACCATCGTCACGATGGACCGGGTCAAGGCCGACAAGGATGGCAACATCGAGCTTCCCGCGGTGCTCCACGTCGACGGTGAGAAGATCATCTCCGACGCGAAGTCGCTCGCGAAGATCACGGTGACGGCCGAGGTGCTCGAGAACCTCCGCGGTCCGAAGATCATCATCCAGAAGTTCAAGAACAAGACCGGTTACAAGAAGCGTCAGGGGCACCGTCAGGAGCTCACGCGCGTCAAGATCACCGGCATCAAGTAAGGCATCGAGGAGAAGAAGAGATGGCACACAAGAAGGGTGCGAGTTCCACTCGCAACGGTCGTGACTCCAACGCACAGCGTCTCGGTGTGAAGCGCTTCGGCGGCCAGGTCGTCCTCGCGGGCGAGATCCTCGTCCGTCAGCGCGGCACGCACTTCCACCCCGGCGCCAACGTCGGTCGTGGCGGCGACGACACGCTGTTCGCCCTCGAGGCCGGCTCCGTGCAGTTCGGCAACAAGGGTGGCCGCAAGGTCGTCAACATCGTCGCTGCTGCAGAGTAGCAACAACGTCTTTCCAGCAGGGGGCGGGCTTCGGCCCGCCCCCTGCTGTCGTACAACCGAGTTCCATGATCCAGAGAGGGGCTGAGCGTCCATGGTCACATTCGTCGACCGGGTCACACTGCACCTGCGAGCGGGCGGCGGCGGCAACGGCTGCGTCTCCGTGAAGCGCGAGAAGTTCAAGCCGCTGGCCGGCCCCGATGGCGGCAACGGCGGACACGGTGGTGACATCGTGCTCGTGTCCGATCCTCAGATCACGACGCTGCTCGGATACCACCGGTCACCGCACCGGAGCTCCGACACCGGCGGCTTCGGCATGGGCGACCACCGCAACGGGTTCCAGGGCGAGACGCTCATCCTGCCGGTCCCCGTCGGGACGGTCGTCAAGGACGTCGACGGCGTCGAACTCGTCGACTTCGTCGAGCCCGGCATGGAGTTCGTCGTCGCTCCCGGCGGCCAGGGCGGCCTCGGGAACGCGGCACTCTCGTCGACCAAGCGCAAGGCCCCAGGCTTCGCGCTGCTCGGCACGCCCGGCTGGGAAGGCGACGTCCTCCTCGAGCTGAAGACCGTCGCCGACGTCGCGCTCGTCGGGTACCCCTCCGCCGGCAAGTCCAGCCTCATCGCGGCGATGTCCGCGGCGAAACCCAAGATCGCGGACTACCCGTTCACCACCCTGCACCCGAACCTCGGCGTCGTCGAGGCCGGCGAGGTCCGCTACACCATGGCGGACGTCCCCGGACTCATCGAGGGCGCCAGTGAGGGCAAGGGCCTCGGTCTCGAGTTCCTGCGTCACGTCGAGCGCTGCTCCGCGCTCCTGCACGTGCTGGACTGCGCGACGCTCGAACCGGGACGCGACCCGATCAGCGACCTCGACATCATCCTGGCGGAGCTCGCCGCGTATCCGGTGCCGGAGGGGCAGACGCCGCTGGTCGAGCGCCCGCAGCTCATCGCCCTCAACAAGATCGACGTCCCGGAGGCGAGGGAGCTCGCCGAGTTCCTGCGTCCCGACCTCGAGGCGCGCGGCTACAAGGTCTTCGAGATCTCGACGGTCTCGCGCGAAGGCCTCCGACAGCTCTCGTTCGCGTTGAGCGAGCTCGTCGAGGAGAGCCGCGCCCGCGCAGCCCTCGAGGCCGCCAAGCCTCGGATCGTGCTGCGCCCGAAGCCGGTCGACGACTCCAAGTTCACTGTCACGGTCGAGGGTGGCACCTACGGCAACCTCTACCGCATCCTCGGCGCGAAGCCGGAACGTTGGGTGCAGCAGACGGACTTCAACAACGAGGAGGCCGTCGGGTTCCTCGCGGACCGCCTGGCGAAGCTCGGCGTCGAAGAGGCGCTCTTCAAGGCCGGTGCCGTCGCCGGCGCGACCGTGATGATCGGTGCGGGTGGCGGTGTGGTCTTCGACTGGGAGCCCACACTCACGAGCACCGCGGAACTGCTGACGCAGCCGCGTGGAACGGACCCGCGTCTCGATGCGAGCCACCGCCCGACGCGCAACCAGCGTCGCGACGAGTACTTCGAGCGCATGGACGCCAAGGCCGAGGCCCGTGCCGAGCTGCTCCGCGAACGTGCGGCCGGTCTCTGGAACGACGACGAGGGCTTCGAGGTCGGCTCCGTGCCGGCCGACGCGCAGCAGGACGAGGGTGTCACGACGGAGGACGACGACCGGTGACCATCCACCAGCGCAGTGGCATCCCCTCGGCGCGACGCATCGTCGTGAAGGTCGGGTCCTCCTCGATCAGTGGCGACAACGCCGGGCAGATCACTGCGCTGGTCGAGGCTCTGGCCGAGGCGCACGCCCGAGGCACCGAGGTCATCCTCGTGTCCTCGGGCGCCATCGCGACCGGGATGCCCTACCTCCGCCTCGACGCCCGTCCGAGCGACCTGGCGACGCAGCAGGCGGCTGCCGCCGTCGGGCAGAACGTGCTGATCTACCGGTACCAGGACAGCCTCGACCGGTTCGGCATCGTCGCGGGCCAGGTGCTGCTCACCGCCGGCGACCTCGAGAACCCCAGTCACCGGAGCAATGCCCAGCGGGCGATGGAACGCCTCCTCGGGTTGCGCATCCTGCCGATCGTCAACGAGAACGACACCGTCGCGACACACGAGATCCGGTTCGGCGACAACGACCGCCTTGCCGCCCTCGTGTCGGTCCTCGTCGCGGCCGACGTCCTCGTCCTGCTGAGTGACGTCGACGCGCTGTACACCCGCCCTCCGCACGAAGCGGGTGCCGAGCGCATCGAGGAGGTCCCGTTCGGAGACACCCTCTCGGGCGTCACCTTCGGCGACATCGGCTCCGCGGGCGTCGGCACCGGGGGAGCGGGCACGAAGGTGTCGGCCGCCCGGTTGGCCGCCGAGGCGGGGACGTCCGTCCTCGTGACGTCGACCACGAACGTCGCGTCCGCCCTCCGCGGTGAGCACCTCGGCACCTGGTTCCAACCGGCGTGACGCGGAGAGCGTCCACCAGACGCCGCTGAGTAGAATCGACGCATGTCGTCGCCAACCACCACCGTGCTGCCACTCGCGGATCGTCTCACCGCTGCGAAGCGTGCCTCCCGGGTCCTCGCCCAGGCGACCACCGCGCAGAAGAACCGGGCCCTCGAGGCCATCGCCGTCGCGATCGTCGAGGGCGCGGATGCGGTCATCGCCGCCAACGAGCGCGACCTCGTCGCGGGACGCGAGCAGGGCATCAGTGTCGGCCTGCAAGACCGTCTCCGCCTCGACCGGGGCCGCATCGACGGGCTCGCGGTGGCGGTCCGCGACGTCATCGCGATCGTCGACCCGGTCGGCCAGGTGGTCCGCGGAAGCAACACTCCGGACGGGGTGAAGCTCGAGCAGGTACGCGTCCCGTTCGGCGTGGTCGGCGCGATCTACGAGGCGCGCCCGAACGTCACGGTCGACATCGCCGCCCTCGCGATCAAGAGCGGCAACGCCGTGGTGCTCCGCGGCGGGTCAGCGGCGGAACACTCGAACGCGGTCCTCGTGGGACTGCTGCGATCGGCGCTCGAGTCCGTCGGTCTTCCCGGGGACGCGGTACAGACCATCGACGAGTTCGGTCGCGACGGTGCGAAGCAGCTCATGAACGCCAGAGGCCTGATCGACGTCCTCATCCCGCGGGGGAGCGCGTCACTCATCGAGACGGTCGTCAGAGAGTCGACGGTCCCCGTGATCGAGACCGGCGCCGGCGTCGTCCACGTGTTCCTCGACGAGAGTGCCGAACTCGACTGGGCCGTCGACATCGTGCGCAACGCCAAGGTGCAGCGGCCATCGGTCTGCAACGCGCTCGAGACGATCCTCGTCCACCGCGCTGCGGCCGCGCGCCTGCTGCCCGCCGTGCTCGGCGACCTGCGCGAGCACGGGGTGCTCATCCACGCGGACGAACGTGCCGGCGAGGTCTTCGCCGACGTCGTGCCCGCCGTGGAGGAGGACTGGTCCACCGAGCACATGTCGCTCGAGCTCTCGGTGCGCGTGGTCGACGATCTCGACGCCGCGCTCGAGCACATCGATCGATACTCCACCGGACACACCGACGCGATCATCACGAACGACGTGGTGAACGCCGACCGGTTCCTCGCCGAGGTCGATTCGGCCGTCGTCATGGTCAACGCCTCGACCCGCTTCACCGACGGCGCCGAGTTCGGATTCGGCGCCGAGGTCGGGATCTCGACGCAGAAGCTCCATGCCCGCGGACCGATGGGGCTGCCGGAACTCACGAGTACGAAGTGGCTCGTGCGTGGTTCGGGCCACACCCGTCGGTAGTCGCTAGACTGGTACGGGCGTCACCAGGCGTCGCACAGAAGGAGAGATCATGTCGATTGCCGCGTCCGTCTTGGCCACCGCCGTACTGGCTGAATCGGAGCACGCCGTCGAACTCGCCGCACCGACCTGGGTGTTCGGCGCGGTCGCCCTCGTGCTGTTCGCCATCCTCGGCGCCGTGACCTTCAGCTACCGCGACGTCGCCAACCGTCATGCCGACAAGGGCGAGTCGGCCTCCGCTCACGGCGAGCACGGCCACTAAGCTGTCCGGCGTGAGCGCGCCCGTCACCGAGACGAAGACCCGTCGTCCTCGGATCGGGGTCATGGGCGGGACGTTCGACCCGATCCACCACGGGCACCTCGTCGCCGCCTCGGAGGTCGCGCAGCACTTCGATCTCGATGAGGTCGTCTTCGTCCCGACCGGCATGCCGTACCGGAAGTCGGGCGTGAGCGACAGCGAGCACCGCTACCTCATGACCGTGATCGCCACCGCAGCGAACCCCCGCTTCACCGTCAGCCGGGTCGACATCGATCGAGCCGGACCGACGTACACGATCGACACGCTCCGCGATCTGCGGCGGAAGCGTCCCGATGCCGAGCTGTTCTTCATCACGGGTGCCGACGCGATCGCCCAGATCCTCAGTTGGAAAGACGTCAGAGAGGTGTGGGACCTCGCTCACTTCGTCGCTGTGAGTAGACCGGGACACGATTTGAACGTTTCCGGATTACC
Source organism: Plantibacter sp. VKM Ac-2885 (assembly GCF_015351205.1). NCBI lineage: Bacteria > Bacillati > Actinomycetota > Actinomycetes > Micrococcales > Microbacteriaceae > Plantibacter > Plantibacter sp. VKM Ac-2885. Next base: position 2,029,293 of record NZ_JADKSK010000001.1, read on the forward strand.
ACAGCACGACGTAAGCTTGTTGGAAGTTCCGGCCCTAGCGATATCGTCGACGGATTGCCGGAGCCGGGTGAGCAAAGGCTTTCCGGTCTGGTATCTGGTTCCCGACGGTGTCGTGCAGTACATCACCAAGCACCACCTGTATCGGAGTGAAGCCACATGACCGCGTTGCCAGAGGATGCGCCCCTGACCAGGCGACAGGCTCGAGCGAGCCAGCAGCCGTCGACGTCCGCTGACGAAGCGACGCCGGACGCCGCTGCACCACGGACACGACGCGCGTCGACATCCGAACCCGTCGCCGGGGGAGCGATCCCCGAGCAGACCACGTCGCGCGACGAGAGCGCTCCAGCGCCTGCGTCCACGTCACCCGCGCCGTCGACGAGCGCTCCGTCCTCCGGTGCACCTGCTCCGGCCCCGACCGGTGGACTCACGCGCCGTCAGTTGCGAGAACTCGAGCGCACCGGCTCGATCGAGCAGGTGGGCTCCCCGGCAGCGCCGGTCGCTCCTCCGGTCGAGCAGCCGGTCCCCTCGGTCGCCCTGCCGCCGCGGACGCCCGATCAGGTGGTCGCTCCGCCCCAGAAGCAGAACAAGGCGGCCCGTCAGCAGGCCGCGAAGCTCGCTCAGCAGGAAGCGGACGCCAAGGCTGCCGCTGCAGCTGAGCAGGAACGTCGCGAAGCCGAGGCCACCAAGCAGGCCGAGCAGCGCCAGGCCGCCGAGCGCAAGGCCGCCGAGCGCAAGGCCGAGGAAGAGCAGGCCGCAGAACGCGAGGCAGCCGAACGCAAGGCGGCTGAACGCAAGGCCGCTGAGCGGGCCGCCGCCGACCAGCGCACAGCCAAGGCCCGGTCCGCCGAGGCGCCGACGCCTCCCGCGACCCCCGCCGCCACGACACCGGTGGCCACTGGTTCACTCTTCGACGTCTCGGACCGCGACGACATCTCCGAGGACCCCGCGTCGACCCTGTCGAAGGGGTTCGGGCGCGACTCCATGCTCGTCGCGGCACTCGAAGCGGAGAAGGCTTCGCAGGCGGACAACGAGGTCGCGTTCGAAGACCTCCTCGGAAGCGGCATGACGAGCACGGGGCAGATCACCACGAGCTCGCTCATCATCCCCGTCGCTCCGGCGCAGGCCGAGGCGGGTGCCACATCCAACTCCACGGGCGAGATCCTCATCACCGGAACCATCGATCTGCCCCGCGGACTGGGTTCCGCCGGTCAAGACCCGAACCACTTCGACGGTGCAGGGATCGACCGGCTCATCGAGGGCGACGAGCTGCCGGCCTCGGTCACCGCAGCGTCCCCGGTCGCGGCCAGCCGCGCAGTCAGCAGCCACGGTTCCACGCGCGACGTCGTCCCGGCCACCACCAACCAGAGCAACAAGCTGCTGATGACGCTCGCGATCGCCGCCGCGGTACTCGCCGCCGGCGTGATCGCGGTGCTCATCATCGGTTTCTTCGGCGGAGCGTTCTAGCCCTGCCGGCATTCATCCGATCGCGCACCATGCGATCGCCAGAGGAGTACACCACATGACCCTGTCCGACACCACACTGGACGCCGTCCAGCTCGCAGCGACCGCAGCCGAGTCCAAGGGCGGCGAGGACCTCGTCGCGCTCGACGTCTCCGGTCCGTTGCCGTTCGTCGACGCTTTCCTCCTCGTCACCGGTCGGAGTGAGCGCAACGTCGTCGCCATCGCCGGCGAGGTCGAGGACCGCCTGAACGCGAGCGGCGTGAAGACGCTGCGACGCGAAGGCAAGTCTGAGGGGCGGTGGATCCTGCTCGACTTCGGCGAGGTCGTCGTCCACGTCTTCCACGAGGAGGAGCGGATGTACTACTCGCTGGAGCGTCTGTGGAAGGACTGCCCGGTGATTCCGCTGGTCTCGTCCGCACCGCAGCCCGCGAACTGACCATCCCGTCGGTGCCGAGCACCGAAAGTGGTCACAACCGCTCTCAAGATGTAGTAACCTATTCAAGTTGCTTCCGCTGAAACAGCAGGGGCAAGCAAGTTGAATACGGGTCTGTGGCGCAGCTGGTAGCGCACCTGCATGGCATGCAGGGGGTCAGGGGTTCGAGTCCCCTCAGATCCACCCGAACACCGAGAAGTCCCCGTCAGCCGAACAGCTGACGGGGACTTCTTCGTTTGGCGGGACCCTGAGGTCAGTTCACCTCGTCGGGGTGGCTGCCGACGCGCTTGCCCGAGTCGAGGGCGTCGATGGACGCGATCTCGTCGGCGGACAGCTCGAAGCCGAAGACGTCGAAGTTCTGGGCGATGCGCTCGCGCGAGTTCGACTTGGGGAAGACGATGAGCCCGTTCTGCAGGTGCCACCGGATGACGACCTGCGCCGGCGTGACGCCGTGTGCCTCGGCTGCAGCAGAGACGGCCTGCTCGCCGAAGAGGTCGTACTTGCCCTGACCGAGCGGGCCCCAGGACTCGATGTGGATACCGTGCTCGGCACCGAAGGCGCGCAGCTCGCGCTGGGCGAACGCCGGGTGGAGTTCGATCTGATTGACCGCAGGGACCGTCTCGGAACCGGCGATCAGCTTCTCGAGGTGCTCGACCTGGTGGTTGGACACGCCGATCGAACGCGCCTTGCCGGCCGCCTTGATCTCCTCGAGGGCGAGCCATGCTTCGAGGTAGTCGTCCTTGGCCGGGGTCGGCCAGTGGGTCAGGTACAGGTCGACATGGTCGAGCCCGAGCTTGTCGAGGCTCTCGTCGATGGCAGTGTGCGCGGACGCCTTCTGGTGGCGGTCGTTCCAGAGCTTCGTGGTGATGAAGAGTTCGTCGCGGGGGATGCCCGACTTCGCGATGGCGGCACCGACGCCCTCCTCGTTCTTGTAGATGGCCGCGGTGTCGATGTGGCGGTAGCCGACCTCGAGCGCGTCCGAGACGATGCGCTCGGCCTCCTGCGGGTCGACGAGGAAGACGCCGAAGCCGAGCTGAGGGATGGTGTGGCCGTCGTTCAGGGTGATGGTGGGAACAGTCATGACTTCATGCTGGCACCGGAACCGTCCGTCCGGAACGGGTCTTCGCCCTGCGCGTAACCGGTCGACACGCATGGGAATACCATCGGCGACATGACGCTTGTGTTTCGAGAGGGCAGGCGTCTGCCCGCACGACGGCCGAGGCCTGAGAAGGATGACACCGCTATGACGACTGAAACCGTGCCGAATCCGACCGGTTCCGTCCCGACGACCGGGAAGCCCTCGGACGACCGCCTTCCACCCGGGTCGAAGCTCCTGATCGGGCTGCTCCTCGTGTCGGCGTTCGTCGTCATCCTCAACGAGACGATCATGAGCGTCGCCCTACCGCGGCTCATGGAGGACCTCGACATCACGGCGAGTTCCGCGCAGTGGCTGACCACCGGTTTCATGCTCACCATGGCCGTCGTGATCCCCGCGACCGGGTTCCTCTTGGAGCGGTTCTCCCTCCGGACGATGTTCATCACCGCGATGGTGCTGTTCAGCCTCGGCACGCTCATCGCCGCGCTGTCCCCGGGATTCGGCACCCTCCTGCTCGGTCGTGTCGTCCAGGCCAGCGGTACCGCCATCATGATGCCGCTGCTCATGACGACCGTGCTCAACGTCGTGCCGGTCTCGGCACGTGGCCGGACGATGGGGGCGATCTCGATCGTCATCTCGGTCGCGCCGGCCGTCGGGCCGACCGTCTCCGGGCTCATCCTGAGCGTGCTCGACTGGCGCTGGATGTTCTGGATCGTCCTCCCCATCGCCGTCGCCTCGCTGGTCCTCGGCGCCATCCTCGTGCGGAACGTGACGGAGCCGCGTCGGGTCCGCTTCGACGTGCTGTCGCTCGTCCTCTCCGCCTTCGCGTTCGGTGGCCTGATCTTCGGTCTCAGCAGCATCGGCGAGTCCGCCGAGGGACACGCGCTCATGCCCGTCTGGATCCCGCTCACGGTCGGTGTCCTCGCCCTGCTCGCCTTCGTCCTCCGCCAGCGCGCTCTCGCACGCGACGACCGGGCGTTCATGGACCTCCGCACCTTCGCGAACCGCTCGTTCTCCGTCTCGATCATCCTGGTCGCGATCGTCATGATGGCGTTGTTCGGCTCGCTGATCATCCTGCCGATCTATCTGCAGACCGTGCTCCAGGTCGACACCTTGACCACGGGCCTCATGCTGCTGCCGGGTGGCCTGACGATGGCCGCTCTCGCGCCGCTGGTCGGGTCGCTGTTCGACCGGTTCGGTCCGCGTCCGCTGGTGATCCCCGGGGCCTTCGCCGTGAGTGCTGCGCTCTGGCTGCTGACGATGCTCGGCGTCGACAGCGCCATCGTCATGATCATCGCCGTGCACGTGCTGCTGAGCGCCGGTCTCGCGTTCATGTTCACGCCGCTGCTGACCTCAGCGCTCGGTTCACTGAGGCCCGAGCTCTACCCGCACGGCAGCGCCATCGTCGGCACGGTCCAGCAGCTCGCCGGTGCGGCGGGGACGGCGTTGTTCATCACCATGATGTCGACCACGTCCGCAGCACGTGCGGCGGTCGGGAGCTCCGCGGTCGACGCGACGGCAGCCGGCGTGCAGGCTGCGTTCATGTGCGGCGCCGTGCTCTCGCTGCTCGCGATCGGAGCGTCGTTCCTCATCCGGCGGACGGACCAGGCTCCGGCGGGCGTGCACGTCGGTCACTGAACCGCGCGACCTCGGACTGCGTCAGCGCAGCCAGCGCATCGTGTAGGCGTCGGCGAGGATGGGCATCGCGGGGCCGTTGAGCGCTGTTCGCAGCGTGAGGTCCCGGATCCCGACGAGCGGGCCCGGCAACGGACGCCCCAAGCGCATGTTGAGCTCCGCCTGCCGTGAGGCCCGACGGATCGCGCGCTGTTGGCGGGAGACGGCCGCGGCCACGTCGTGCTGTGTCGAGAGATGTCCGGTGGTCATGTGGGCGATCAGTGGCGCGAAGACCCGTGCGTCGGACCAGCCCAGGTTCATGCCCTGCCCGCCGATCGGGCTGATCTCGTGGGCGGCGTCGCCCAGGTAGACGACCCGACCGTCGACGACGCGCTTCCGTCGTCGACGAAGCACGCCGAAGGCGCTGAGCATGGTGTTCGTCGCCGGATCCACCTCGTCGCCGGTGCGGTCGGCGACGAGGGACGCGAGGTCGGACGCGGTGGGTTCCGGGCGGGCCGCGTCCTGATCGTCCGAGTACCCGGTGTGCACGACGTATCGTCGCATGCCATGGGGGAGCGGGAAGGACTCGACGACCCCTCGGTGGTGCAGGTGCACCCTGGCGATGGAACCTGCCCCACTCCGATCCGCGACGTCGCCCATGAGGTACCGGTCCCGATATCGGTGCACGGGGCCCGGAGCCTGCATCCCGGCGACGGTGGCGCGTCCTCCTGCTGCGACGACCACGACGGCGGCGCGGATGCTCACCGTTCCGTCGGCGTCTTCGCCGGACACGAGGACGCTCTCCTCGGCCGGAGTCAACCGCGTACAGCTCGTCCCCGTCCGGAGCGATCCCGGCGCGACGGCTTCGAGTCGAGCACGGAGGATCCGTTCGGTCCGCCATTGCTCGAGCGCGGCGACGTAGGGGTGCGGTACGGGCCGATCACGGAACACGACCGCCCCGAGGCGTCGGCCGGCGTTCCAGGCTTCGCCCTGGTCGATCCGGACGGCGTCGCGGCGGATCTCGTCGAGGACGCCGAGCTCCTCGAACAGGTCGAGCGACGGCGGGTGGATCCCGATCGCCCGGGTGCCGGAGGGGGCGTCCGACCGTCGTTCCCAGACGGTCACGTCGACGCCGGCCTGAGCGAGGAGGATCGCCGACACGAGGCCGACCGGTCCGCCACCGATGACGAGCACCTCGGTCACCGAGGGCCGTCCGCTGCCGACGGGACGGTCTGCGAGAGCAGGAGTCGCATGGGGAAGCTTCGCTCGACGATCCAGTCGTTCGGCACGACGCGCCGCAGCTCCTCCTGGCGATAGCTGCGACGGATCGAGCGGAGCCCGTCGATGTGGAGGAAGGAACGCCTTCGCCCTGCACGGGTGGCGAGACCGTAGACCGCGTACGCGAGTCGGTTGCGCTCGAGGTCACTGTGCAGGACGAGTCGTCTGGCGATCCGTGAGCTGTCGGCGAGCAGGCTCGACAGGCCCGCGTGATCGAGGTGGTGGAGCACGTGGTTGGACAGGACGATGTCGGCCTCCTCACCGGCGGCGACGAGGTCGCTGCTGTGCGCCGGGCGGAAGGCGACGGGGCCATCGGGGTACCGGCGACGGGCGAAGGCCACGGACCGCTCGTCGGGATCGATCCCCACCACCTGCACGGGGAGGTGGTCGGCCCTCGCCCAGTCGGCGATGGCCACGGCGACATCGCCACCACCGAAGCCGATGTCGAGGATCGTCGTGGTCCGGGACGGGTGGAGGAGTGGACGGATGCGCGACCGGTACAGACCACGCCAGCCTGAGACGAGCCGGTTCACCGTCGCGAACCTGGCGTAGGTGGCGTCCAGCAGCGCGGGATCGCAGTCGGGATCGTCCATCAGTTCGAGGAGATCCGTCGCACGGCGGCCGAGGTCGGGCAGCATCAGGCTCGGCCGGCCCGGAGCCGGAGCAGCGCGCTCTCGATCGTCAGTCCCGGACCGAAGGCGAGGGCGCACACCCGTTCATCGGCGTCGGCCGGCGCGCCGTCGAGCAGGCGCTGGAGGATGAAGAGCACGGTCGCGCTCGACATGTTGCCGTACTCGCGGAGCACCGTGCGTGACGGAGCCAGCAGTTCGTCGTCGAGCCCGAATCCGCGCTGGACCCGGTCGAGGATGCTCCGGCCACCGGGATGGATCGCCCAGCGGTCGATCGATGAGACCGGGGCGTCGTCGGCAGCGGCGAGGAGTGGGCGGAGGGCGATCTCGAGGTGCTCGCCGATCAGCTTGGGCACCGCGCCACTCAGGACCATCTCGAACCCGTGATCGCCGATCGTCCAGGCCATCTCCGTCTCGCCGTCCGGCACGAGCGCGGTGGACCAGCCGTCGAACTCGAGCACGGGCGCGGAGGAACCAGTGTCCCGACCGGTCACGACGGCAGCCGCGGCGCCGTCGGCGAACACCGAGGAACCGAGGATCACGTCGGGGTCGTCGGAGGAACGGAGGTGGATGGAGCAGAGCTCGATGCAGACCACGAGGACGACGGCGTCGGGGTCGGCTGTGCAGAACGCCTGTGCTGCGCGAAGGGCGGGGAACGCGGCGAAACACCCCTGGAACCCGAGGTGGTAGCGCTCCGTACCGGGATCGAGACCAAGGTCGCGCACGAGGAGGTACTCCGGCCCGGGCGCGAAGAACCCGGTGCAGGAGGCGGTCACGACGTGGGTGACGTCCGCTGCCGACAGACCGGGGGCTGCATCGAGTGCCTGCCGCGCGGCCTCCAGGAGCAGCGGGGGAGCGTGCTCGATGTAGGCGTCGTTCCGCACGCCGGTGGGCGGGGAGAGCACCTGCCGCTGCTCCGCGTCGTAGAAGGCGGCCGTGGTCGTCTCGACCTCGTGGTCGAAGGCGTCGATGACGGTGTGCCTGGTGTCGATCGCGGACGCGTCGAACGCGGCGCCGATGAGACGTTGGGCGAGACGGCTCCGCCCGGGTTGGTCGCGGAACACATCCCTGATCTCGTCTTGATGAAGGATGGTCTGAGGAACGGCCACGCCGATCGCCCTCACGGAGACGGTCATGCTGCAGTGTAGCGCCGTCACCCGGGTGTCACCCTAAGCTGAGGCGGTGTTCTCCATGGCCCGCCGTCTGTTCGCGTCCTCGCATCCCGGGCCGACCGTCGCGGTGACCGTGCTCGCCGTCGTGCTCGGATCGGCCGTCGGCCTGCCACCCCTCCGGACGGCCCTGCTCGCCGTGGTGGTGTTCGTCGGACAACTCTCGATCGGCTGGTCCAACGACTGGCTCGACGCCAGACGCGATCGTCGCTCGGGACGACAGGACAAGCCGGTCGCGCGCGGCGACCTCAGCGTCTCGGCAGTCCGGGCGGCGGCGCTGCTGGCCGGTGCGGCGAGCATTCCGCTCTCGGCATCACTCGGCTGGGCGTCGGCGGCCTCGCACCTGCTGTTCCTCGTCTGCGGATGGGCCTACAACCTGGGTCTCAAGGCGACGGCCTGGTCGGTGGTCCCGTTCATCGTGGGGTTCGGCGCACTGCCCGCGGTGGTCACCTTCGCTGCCGTCCCGCCGATCGTGCCGGCCGCGTGGACGCTCGCCGTCGGTGGTCTGTTCGGTGTGGCGATCCACTTCACGAACGCCCTGCCCGATCTCGAGGACGACCTGCGGACCGGCGTCCGCGGTCTGCCGCACCGGCTCGGCGCGCGGACCGCCGGTCGGACGGCCTTCGTCGCCCTCGGCGTCTCCGGCGTGGTCGCCGTCCTCGGACAGAGCGGGATCTTCGTCGGCAGGCCCATCGCACCGCCGATCGTCGGGGTGCTGGGCGCCGTCGGTGTCCTCGCGCTCGTCGTGTGGGGGCTCGTGCTCGTCGGAACCCGAACGCCGGACCGTCTGCTGTTCCGGCTCATCATCGGGGCTGCCCTGCTCGTCACCGTGGTGCTGGCAGTGGCCGGGACGAATCTCGGCGCAGCCCAGGTCGGTTGAGACGGGCGTCAGTACCAGTTGGTCGCTTCCGAGTGCGCCCATGCGCCGCAGGGGGAGCCGTACCGGCTGTCGATGTAGTTCAGGCCCCAGTTGATCTGCGTCGCCGCATTGGTGCGCCAGTCGTCGCCGGAGCTGGCCATCTTGCTCCCGGGCAGGGACTGCGGGATGCCGTAGGCGCCGCTGGACTCGTTGTAGGCGTTGACGCGCCAGCTCGACTCCCGGGTCCAGAGCTGCAGCAGGCACTGGAATTCTCCGCTGCCCCAGCCGTAGGCGCCGATCGCGGACTGCGCGTACGCCTTCGCGCCGGCCGGGTCGGCTGCGAGGTCCGGCGGCGGGGCGCTCGTGGATCCCTCGCCACCGGTGGCCTCGTTGCGTCGCTGCTCTTCTGCGGCGATCGCCTCCTGGCTCTGCGCGTAGGCCTGTTCCACCGCCGCGGTGGTGTTCTTGAGGACGGCGAGCTGCTGGTACAGCCGGTCGCGGTTGGCCTGCTGCTCGGCGACCGCCGCATCGGCGGCGTCGCTCGCGGACTGCGCCGTCTCGTAGCTGGAGTCCGCCGCCTCCGAGAGTCGCTGACGTTCGGTTTCGGCCGCCGTCGCCTGCTCGGCGAGCGCGGTCGCCGTGTTGCTCGCGGCGGTAGCGGACGCGAGGTCTTGAGCCGAGGTCTCGCTCAGCTTGCTGATCGCGCTGAGCTTCGAGAGGAGGTCGTCGTCGGCCGCACCGGAGAGGACGAGGGAGAGCGTGGGATCCACGCCGCCGGTGCGCGTCATCTGGGCGATGACCGCTCCGGCCTGACGCTTGCTCGATGCCGCTGCCGACGCTGCGGCGGTCGCCTGCGCACTGATCGTGTCGGCGACTGCGGCCTGCGCGTCGAACGCCGCCTTGGCCTCACCGGCCGCCGCACCCTGGCGGACGGCTTCGTCGCCGAGCCGGGCGGATTCGTCGCGCAGTCCGTCGAGGAGGGACACGATCCGGTCGGCTTCGGCCTGGGCAGTCGATTCGTTCGCCTTGGCCGCCTGGACGTCGTCCCAGCTCGGGTAGTCGGCGGTCCGGAACGAGGTGGGGGTCACGGCGGCCGCCGGGCTTGCGACCGACACCGCGATGACGAGCGCGGCGCCGAGGGCGGTGGCTCGCGAGAAGCCCCTCGAGCGGGGCGAGAGGGCTGTCAGCGGCTTGCGCATGCGTCCATCCTGGCGGTCACCCACGCAAGTGTAGCCGTCGATGTCACATTCGTCACTCCTGCCACACCGGGAGCGACGCCCAGCCTGCGTGGAAGATCCGAGCCTAGAGTGGGCCGGTGCAGCTGGGACGACGAGGGTTTCTCGCAGTCGGCGCCTCGATGGCGGCGGGTGCCGTCCTCGGCCTGTCCGGGTGCACGGAGCCCGGATCCTCGAGGCCGTCGAGCCGTCCCACGAGTACGACTCCGGCTGTCGCCGACCAGCGCGCGGCCGCCGAACTCGCAGCGATGACCCTCGAGCAGCGGATCGCATCCATGCTGATGCTCCACGCTCCAGGCACCGACCCGGGCACGCTCCGGGCGTTCGTCGAGCGGTATCAGCCGGGCGGGTTCATCATCATGGGCGACAACGTGCCGGGCCTCGCTGGGCTGCCCGTTGTGACGAGCGCCCTCAGCCCCGACCCGACCATGCCGCTGCTCATCGGCATCGACCAGGAGGGCGGCGATGTCCGGCGCATCGACGAGGACGTCTTCGCCGCTGCCGACACCCTGAAGTCGCAGCCGCCAGCTGCGAGCGAGGAGGCGTTCCGCCAACGCGCTGTGATGCTCGCCGGTGCCGGCTGCACCGTGAACTTCGGCATCGTCGCGGACGAGACCGCCGATCCGAGCTCCTTCATCTACGACCGTGCCCTCGGGACGACGCCGGACGCCTCGGCGGAGCGGGTGGCCGCGGCCGTCCGTGGTGAGCGGGGTGCGGTGCTGAGCACGCTCAAGCATTTCCCCGGCCATGGACAGGCCCCGGGGGACTCCCACTCGACGGTCCCGACGACCGCCATCGGTGCCGCGGACTGGGCTGCCACCGACGCCCTGCCGTTCATCGCCGGTATCGAGGCCGGGGCCGAGGTCGTGATGTTCGGCCATCTGGTCTACTCGGCGGTGGACGCCGCACCGGCGACGCTGTCGGCGGCCTGGCACGAGCGCCTCCGGAACGACCTCGGCTTCACCGGTGTCACGATCACCGACGACATGCTCATGCTGCAGCACACGGGTCTGCCGGAGTACCAGAACCCCTCGGAGAACGCGATCCGCGCCGTGGCCGCCGGCAGCACGATGCTGCTCTACGTCCTCGGGGCCGACCCGTCGTCGACCGGTGTCGACCCGGCCGTGCTCGTGGCCGACATCGCCGCCGCGGTCAGGTCCGGGAGGATTCCGGAGTCGACGGTCGCCGATGCGGCGCACCGACTGCTGCGCGTCCGGCTCGGCCTGCCGTCGCTCCGGCCGATGTCGCGCTGATGTCGGTGAGGAGAATTTCTCGGGGATGCGGGAATAGCTCCCAGGTCCGTGCGTTTGAATAGAACGTGGCGCGAGCGCGCCGCACATCGACGCAAGGAGTACCGCATGACCGACACCCTGACGATTCCCGGCTACAAGGTTGGCACCTGGGAGGTCGACGCCACGCACAGCGAGGTCGGCTTCAGCATCCGCCACATCATGGTCTCGAAGGTCAAGGGCAAGTTCGAGCGCTTCAACGCGACGTTCGTCACGCCGGAGAACCCCCTCGAGACGAAGATCACCGCGTCCGCCGAGGTCGCATCGATCAACACGAACCAGGCCGACCGCGACGGTCACCTCCGCACCGGCGACTTCTTCGACGCCGAGACCTACCCGACGATCGACTTCGTCTCGACCGGCGCCCGCGCCAAGGGCGACGACTTCCTCGTGGACGGCGACCTCACGATCAAGGGCGTGACCAAGCCCGTCACCTTCACCGTCGAGTTCGGTGGCTTCGCGACCGACCCCTACGGCAACTACAAGTTCGGCGCCACGGCGACCACCAAGATCAACCGCGAGGACTTCGGCCTCACCTACAACGCGGCGCTCGAGACCGGCGGCGTGCTGCTCGGCAACGACGTCACGATCACCATCGAACTGCAGGCCGCGCACCAGGCGTAGTCCCAGGACGTCGAAGGGCCGGTGGAGCATCGCTCCACCGGCCCTTCGTGTATCCGGCCGACTCAGGTCGGTTCGCCGACGATCTCGTCGCGCACGCGACGGAGGTCCTCCATGAGCGATCCGATGAGGATCCAGTGCTGGGGGTGCGGGCGGGCGATCACGAGGGGAGCGGTCAGCGCCGGGATCTCCGCGGTCTCGGTCGGCGGCTCGTCGGACGCGGCACGATCGTTCACCAGCAGCCTGAGATCGTGGGCCGCCCGCGTCAGCTCGACGGCGATGTCCGCCACCGTCGGCTCCTCGTGCAGGGTCGGGTCGTCGTGGTCGTGCACCGAACGCGCCATGCCCAGCGTCCTCGTGACCACCGGCTCCAGTCGACGCAGCAGCAGGCGCTGCCGGTCGAGCTCGTCACGGTGCCTCGATCGACGAGGGTTGAGCAGCAGGCTGTCATCGCCTTCCTTCACCGCGGCGATCGCCTGGTCCCGCAGGGGCTTCAGCGCCCGAGCCTCCTGGAGCAGCGTCACCAGCTCCGCATCCGAGTTCGCACGCGTGAGTGACGTGGCGAGATGGTCCAGGGTGTCGGCGCATGCGAGCGCGAGGGTGGTCACCGCCGCCTTCGCGGGAGCGAGGAGCACCGGTGCGACGAGGACGACGTTGACGAGGAGTCCGATGCCCGCACCGAGCACGGTCTCGACGATCCGCGCGACCGCGTAGTCCGGGGTCGCAGCGCCGATCGACAGCACCAGCATCGCGCTGATCGGGATCTGGTTGGCGGATCCGGGCCCGAGGCGCAGGACCCATCCGAGCAGGATGGAGATGACGATCGCCAGGAGCACGATCCAGGCGGAGTGTCCGAAGACGATCCCGATGGCCGTCGCGAGGATGACGCCGGTGATCACCCCGAGGCTGCGCTCGAGCGCCTTCCCGAACGACTGGTTGACGCTCGGCTGCACCACGAGGATCGCCGCGATGGCGGCGAAGACCGGGAGCTGGCCCGGGATGATCGTGATCGCGACGATCCAGGACGCGACGGCGGCCAGCGCCGTCTTCAGCACCTGGAGCAGGGGCAGCCGCGATCTGGTGCGCAGGACGGGGACGACGGACATCGGTGCCGTCAGAGCTTGTCGTGGAGCTGGTCGAGCAGTTCTGCGCCGTTCCCCGCGTAGACCCAGGGGGCACCCTCGTGCTGGGCGCCGACCTTCGAGCGCCCACCGGCGAGGACCGCCTCACCGGGGGAGAGCTGACGGATCGCCACGGCGGCGACGCGGTCGGGGTGGCGTTCCTCGAAGCTCCGGTAGAGGGCTTCGTCGTGCTGTCCGTCGTCGCCGACGAGCAGCCACCGCAGACGCGGGAAGTCCTCGGCGAACCGGTCGAGGTTGTTGCGCTTGTGCTCGCGACCGCTGCGGAAGAACCGGTCGTGCGTCGGGCCCCAGTCGGTGAGGAGGAGGGCGCCGGCGGGGTAGAGGTTGCGCGAGAGGAACCGGGTCAGCGTCGGCGCGACGTTCCAGGCGCCGGTGGAGAGGTAGATGATCGGGGAGCCCGGGTGCTCGCGGGCCGTGCGCTCGAGGAACACCGCCATGCCGGGCACCGGTGTCCTGGCGTGCTCGTCGAGGACGAAGGTGTTCCAGGCCGCGACGAGCGGGCGGGGGAGCGCCGTCACCATCACCGTGTCGTCGATGTCGGACACGATGCCGAACTCGATGTCGTCGGCGACGATGAAGACCGGCGCTTCGACCGGGTCGCTGCCCTCCGAGCTCAGTCTGAGGGTGTGCCAGCCGGGGGTGAGCGATACCTGGACCACCGCGTCGACCACGCCACCTCGGTCGCCCGTGACCGTGTGACGCTGCCCGTCGACCTCCACCTCGACCGTCGGGTCGGCGATGCTCAGCGCGAAGAAGCTCTTCCAGCCGCGCACCTTCTGCTGCGGTTGGACGGTGGTCTTGCCCGGTTCCGCCAGTACGACCCTGGCCAGGACACGGATCCAGGACGTCGATCCGTAGCCGGTGAAGGGGATGACCGCCGCCTCGCGTCCGTGCCGCCTCGCACGACGCTGGCGGCGCAACTGGACGGCGTCCTCCATCCGTGCGGCGAAGTGCCGGATCTGCTCGGCGGCGTCGGAGGAGGCCGTTGGACGATCGTCGGATGCCTTCACCCGTTCAGTCTGTCATGCCGGTGCGTCCGGCCCGCCGTCTCGCGGCGATGAGGGTCGTCTGCTACTGGGGCGTCGAGCCGTCGTCGGGTGGTGTCGCGTCCTCCTGGGCCAGCATGTGTCGCTCCTCGCTCCGCTGGAGGAGTCGCTTCACGACGAGGACCACGACGGCGAAGACGACGATGATGCCGACGAACACGTAGCCCGCCCAATGGAGGCGGTCCGACAGCTCGCGATAGCTGCCCGCAGCCAGTGCGCCGACGGAGACGTAGGCCGAGGACCAGATGACGCAGGCGGGCAGCGTCCAGGAGATGAAGCGTCGGTAGCTCATCGTGCTCATCCCGACCGTGAGAGGGATCAGCGAGTGCAGGACCGGGAGGAACCGCGAGATGAAGACGGCGATGCCACCCCGCCGGTCGAGGTAGCGCTCGGCACGGGCCCAGTGCCGCTCGCCGATCCGTCGGCCGAGTCTGCTGGCACGGATGCGCGGGCCGAACCAGCGGCCGAGCGCGAAGCCGACCGACTCGCCGATGAGCGCGCCGGTGATGACGACGAGGATCATCGAGATCCACTGGACGGGTCCGACGACGGCGGTGCTCGCGACGATGACGACCGTGTCGCCCGGGACGACGAGGCCGACGAGGACCGAGGTCTCGAGCATGATGCCGACGCCGGCGAGGATCGTGCGCGTCACGGGGTCGACGCTCTGCACCAGGTCGAGCAGCCAGCCGAGCACGTCGTTCACGGCTCAGAGCCTACTGCCGTGGATGTGTGAGCGGCTCGGAAACCCCTGTTAGGACACCCTTGGATGTGTGGTCTGACCACAGGCGTGAAGTCCTGTACGATTGATCTCGACGACATGGATCGAAGCCACGGGGATGACCACCCCGATCGGGCCGCACCTGCGCCGCCTTCCCTGGATGCCGCGAAAAATGGAGTGTTCATCGTGAACGACCTTCTCGACCCGCTACTGCTGTCCCGATGGCAGTTCGGCCTCACCACCGTCTACCACTTCATCTTCGTGCCGCTCACCATCGGCATGGCGGTGACGGTCGCCGGGTTCCAGACCGCGTGGGTCCGGACCGGCAAGCTGCACTACCTGCAGCTCACCCGATTCTTCGGGAAGATCTTCCTCATCAACTTCGCCATGGGCGTCGTGACGGGCATCGTCCAGGAGTTCCAGTTCGGCATGAACTGGTCCACCTACTCCAGGTTCGTCGGCGACGTCTTCGGCGCACCGCTGGCACTCGAGGGCCTGCTCGCGTTCTTCCTCGAGGCGACGTTCATCGGGCTCTGGATCTTCGGCTGGGACAAGCTGTCACCGAAGCTCCACCTCGCCACCATCTGGATCGTGGCGCTCGGCACCGTGCTGTCGGCCTACTTCATCATCGCGGCGAACGCCTTCATGCAGAACCCGGTCGCCTTCCGGATCAACGAGGAGCGCGGCCGCGCCGAGCTCACGAACATCTGGGAGCTGCTGACCAACAAGGTCGCCCTGGCCGCCTTCCCGCACACGATCTTCGCGTGCTTCATGGTCTCCGCAGCCGTCATCATCACCGCCGCCGCCTGGCACCTCGCCCGGGGCCAGCACGTCGAGGCGATGCGCCCGGCGCTCAAGGTCGGTGCGTGGAGCATGCTTCTCGCGGGTGGTGCCACCATGCTCGCCGGCGATCAGCTCAGCCTGGCCATGGTCGAGACCCAGCCGATGAAGATGGCGGCTGCGGAGGCGATGTACAACACGGCGAGCGGTGCCGACGCCTCCTTCTCGATCTTCACCCTCGGCACGCCCGACGGCGTCCACGAGCTCTTCTCGATCCGTATCCCGTACCTCCTGTCGTTCCTCTCGACCCACACCTTCGACGGCACGGTGGAGGGCATCAACGACCTGCAGGCGCAGTACACCCAGCTCTACGGTCCGGGCGACTACTCGCCCGTCATCTGGGTCACCTACTGGGCGTTCCGCTGGATGATCGGTCTCGGCCTCGCCTCGATGCTCGTCGCGGCCGCCGGTCTCTGGTTCACCCGCAAGGGCCGCGAGCCGAAGCGCTGGATGTGGCGCGTCGCGGTCTGGGCCGTCCCGATGCCGTTCCTCGCCATGACCATGGGCTGGGTCTTCACCGAGATGGGCCGCCAGCCGTGGATCGTCTTCAGCCTGTTGAAGACGGAGGACGCGGTCTCGCCGAACACCACTGGGCTCGACGTCCTGATCTCGTTGATCGCCTTCACCGTCGTCTACGGGTCGCTGCTCGTCGTCGAGTTCGGACTCCTGAAGAAGACGATCAAGGCCGGGCCCGACCCGATCGAGCTGTCCGAACCCGACGAGGACGGCGTGCAGAAGCCCGCCGCCCCCGCGACCACGGTCTACTAGGAGCGCATCATGGACCTCACGATTCTCTGGTTCTGGATCATCGCCGCACTGTTCGTCGGCTACTTCGTCCTCGACGGTTTCGACTTCGGCGTCGGCATGACGATCCCCTTCCTCGGGAAGGACGAGACCGACCGCCGGATGCTCATCAACACCATCGGGCCGGTCTGGGACCTCAACGAGACCTGGCTGATCGTCGCCGGGGCGAGCCTCTTCGCCGCGTTCCCCGAGTGGTACGCGACCTTGTTCAGCGGCTTCTACCTCCCGCTGCTGTTCATCCTGCTCGCGCTCATCATCAGAGGGGTGTCGTTCGAGTACCGGCACCAGCGGCCGGAAGCCTCCTGGAAGCGGCGCTTCGACCTCATGATCATCGTCGGCTCAGCCCTGCCGGCCTTCCTCTGGGGCGTCGCCTTCGCGAACATCGTCCAGGGCGTCCCGCTCGATGCCGACCACAACTTCACCGGCACGCTCTTCACCCTGCTCAACCCGTACGGCATCCTCGGGGGTCTCACGACGCTCGTGCTCTTCTTCGCCCACGGAGCCGTGTTCGCCTCGCTGAAGACCGAGGGCGACATCCGCGAGCGCGCCCGCCGCCTCGCGAGCCGAGCCGGGCTCGTCGCCATCCTCCTCGCCGCGTCGTTCCTCGGGTGGACCGTCCTCGCGCACTTCTCGCTCCCGGTGCTGATCCTCGCGGCCATCGCCGCGGTCGCGCTCATCAGCGCCTGGTTCGCGAACAGCCGAGGGCTGGAAGGCCGTGCGTTCGCGCTCATGGCCGTGACCGTCGCCGCGGCCGTGCTCACCCTGTTCACCGCGCTCTTCCCAGCGGTGATGCCGGCGAGCAACGACCCGGCGAACAGCCTGACGATCGCGAACGCCTCCTCGACGGAGTACACCCTCACGGTGATGTCGTGGACCGCCCTGATCTTCCTGCCGCTGATCCTCGCCTACCAGGGATGGACGTACTGGGTGTTCCGCAAGCGCATCACGCGGAAGCACATCGAAGCCGCCGCGCACTAACCTGTCATCGTGCGCCCCCTCGATCCGCGACTGCTCCGCTATGCCCGCGGAGCCCGGTCGGTCCTCGGACTCGGCGCGGTCATCGCGCTCGTCCAGACCGCCTGCACGCTCGGGTTCGCCTGGTTCGTGGCCCAGCTCGTGTCCCGGTCGATCGCGGGGGATCCGGTCGAGGAGCTCCTGCCGTCGCTCTGGCTGCTGATCGGCATCGTGGTGCTGCGTGCCGGGACCGTCCTGGCATCCGACTCGGTGAACGCCCGTGGCTCCGCGATCGTCCGCAGTCAGTTGCGGCGGGCCCTCGCGGGCGCGTTCGAGACGCTCGGGCCGGGGTGGGTCTCGCGTCGGAGCTCCGCCGCACTGACGACCGTGGCGGGCCGCGGGCTCGACGCCCTGGACGCGTATTTCGGTCGCTATGTCCCGCAGCTCATCCTCACGGCGATCGCCATGCCGATCATCGCGGCGGTGATCTTCATCCAGGACCCGCTCAGCGGCATCACGGTGATCGTGACGCTCCCGCTCATCCCGGTCTTCATGATCCTCATCGGATTCGCGACCCAGGCGGTGCAGCGGCGCCAGTGGGAGACCCTGGCCCACCTGTCGCGCGGGTTCCTGGAGCTCGTCGCGGGCATGGCGACCCTCAAGCTGTTCGGACGGCAGCACCGGCAGGTGCAGCGGATCCGAACCGTCACCGAGGAGTACCGCGTCGAGACCATGAAGGTCCTGCGGTTCTCGTTCGTGAGCGGCTTCGCCCTCGAGCTGCTGTCGAGTCTCGCGGTCGCCGTGGTCGCGGTCGGCATCGGCCTGCGGCTTCTCGACGGCTCGCTCCTCCTCGGAACGGGGCTCTTCGTCCTGATCCTGGCCCCGGAGGCCTTCCTGCCACTGCGGAACGTCGGTGCGAACTACCACGCGGCTGCCGAGGGCGTCACCGCCGCCGACGAGGTCTTCGAGATCCTCGACGAAGCGAAGGCCGTGCGCGAATCGCCGTCGGCTCCTGATCAGGTCGGCGATTCGGCAACGGTCGGCGACTCCGCTCGCCGGACGTCTGGCCTGGTACTCGACGGTCTCGGCGTGCAGTACGACGAGCTGCGGGTACTGGACGACCTCGATGCGACGTTCCCGGCCGGCGTGGTGACGGCTGTCGTCGGCGCCAGCGGAGCCGGGAAGACGAGCATGGCGTCGGCGATCCTCGGATTCGTGAACGCCACCGGATCGATCCTGCACGACGGCGGACGCGTGCCGCCCGCGCCCGGCGGACGACGCTGGCTGTCGTGGGCCCCGCAGCGTCCGGTCCTCATCGCGGGGACGGTCGGCAGCAACGTCGCGCTGGGCGACGACGCCCCTGACGAGGCGCTCATCGTCGAGGCGTTGTCGGCACTCGGGCTGTCCGCGCTGCCGCTCGGGCACCCCATCGGCGCGGTCGGCGACGGCGTGAGCGGTGGACAGGCGCAACGGATCGCGATCGCGAGGGCCCTGTACCGACTGCGGCGCACCCCAGTCGATGCTGGAACGCCGGTGCTGCTGCTCGACGAGCCGAGTTCGGCGCTCGACGCCGCGTCCGAGGAGCTCGTCATCGACGCCGCGCGCGGCGCCGCTCGGGCCGGGGCGGCCGTCATCGTCATCACCCACCGACCGTCGATCGTCGAACACGCGGATGCCGTGCTCGAGATCCGCGTGCGGTCGGAACACGTCCAGGACGACGAGGTGATGCTCCATGGATGAGCGCGTCCGACAGATCATCCGACTGGCGCAGCCGCCGGCTCGCCGCTTCGTCCCTGGTCTCCTCGCCGGGATCCTCTCCGCTGGGGCCGCCGTCGCCCTCCTCGCTTCGAGCGCGTTCCTCATCACGAAGGCCGCCGAGCAGCCCTCGATCGTCGAGCTGGGTGTCGCCGTCGTCGGGGTGCGCGCATTCGCGCTGGCCCGGGCGTCCTTCCGGTACCTCGAACGCCTGCTCAGCCACGACGCCGCATTCCGTCAACTGGCGCAGCTGCGCGCCGGCATGATCGAACGCGTCATCCCGGTGGCTCCCGATGGACTGCAGCTCACCGGACGGGGCGACCTCCTCACCCGCCTGGTGATCGATGTGGACGAGCTGCAGAACGTGCCGTTGCGGGTCGTCCAACCACTGGTGGTCTCGGGTGTCGTCGCCGGAGCCTCCGTCATCCTCACGACCGCGCTGCTCCCGGCCGCCGGGATCGCGCTCGCGGTCTGCCTCGTCGCGGCCTTCCTCGTCTCGTGGTTGCTCGTGAGCCGGGTGGCGGCGCGCGCCGAACGCGAACTCGCGCCGCTGCGCGGTGCGCTGTCGGAAGCCCTGCTCGAACTCGTGACCGGTCTCGACGTGCTGACCGCCTACGGCGCGGTCGACGCCGCGCGGGCACGGATCGAACATGCCGACGCGGCACTCACGCGCGCGATGGTGCGGCGGGCCGCGGGCGCCGGGGTTGCCGGCGCCGTCCTCTCCCTGGCTTCCGGGGCGTCCGTCGTCGCGGCGCTCTGGGCAGGCATGCCGGCGTTGGGAACGATCGGCGGCCCCGCGCTCACCGTGATCGTCCTCGTCCCGCTCGCCGTGTTCGAGGTCTGCGCGATGGTGCCCCTGGCTTTCGGGGCCTGGCGGGAAGCGGTCGCGAGCGCCGAGCGCGTGGCGGACGCGGTCCCGAGCGAGCGCCCACGCGAGATCCCGGACGAGGACACCGGCAGCATCCTCACGCCGACCTTCGACGGCGTCATGCTCGAGGCGGAGAACCTCAGCGCACGGTGGCCCGGGAGCACGGCGGCGGCGCTCGCACCGATCAGCTTCCGGCTGTCGGCCGGCGACCGGCTGCTTGTCGAAGGTGACAGCGGAGCCGGGAAGACCACCCTGGCGCACGCCCTCGTCCGCTTCCTCGAGTACGAGGGTGGGTACCGCGTCGGCGGTGTCGAGGCACGCGACCTCCGCCCGGATACATTGCGCGAGTCGGTCGGGCTCGTCGAGCAGCGTCCGTTCCTCTTCGACGCCGACATCCGCCAGAACCTCCTCTTCGCCAGGGACACGGCCGACGACGCTGAGCTCGAGGCCGTGCTGGAGCGGGTCGGGCTCTCGTCCTGGCTCGCCGAGCGCGGCGGGCTCGACCGCCCGGTGGGGGAGCACGGCGCGCTCGTCTCCGGGGGGCAGGCGCAACGCATCGCCCTCGCCCGTGCGCTCCTCCGCGAGTTCCCCGTGCTCGTGCTCGACGAGCCGACCGCCAACGTCGATCCCGAGCGCGCGACCGCCCTGCTCGAGGACCTGCTCGGTGTCGCGGGATCCGAGGGTCGTGCGGTCATCGTGATCTCGCACACGCCGGTTCCCGACGACCTCGTGACCGGTCGCCTTCGGATCGTCGCGCCGCCGATCGCGGCCGTCGGCTGATGCGATCCACCGGAGCGCGCCGGCAGGTCCTCCTCCCGGCCTGGTCCGAGCCGGAGGACGTCTACCGACGCGTGTTCGCTGACGAGCCCTGGGCTGCCTGGTTGGATTCGGGCCAGGGCGCCCGGACCGGCGTCAGTCTCATCGGGCGCGGGACCGAACGCCTCGTGGCGGACGTCCGGCTCGGCACGGTGAAGCGCGTCAGCCCGGTGGCCGCCTCGGTTGACCAGACGACGATGCTCGACGCCCTCCGTACCGTGCGTGCCGACGACGACCCGGGCGATTGGGTCGGGTGGTTCGGCTACGAGTCGGGGGCCGGTCTCGTCGGGGTTCCGGCACACGCGGCCGCCTCCCCGGACGCGCTCTTCCTGCGCCTCGACGACCAGGTGCGGTTCGACCATGCGGCGCGGACGGTGACGATCTCGTCGGACGATCCCGACTGGATCGCGACGACCGTCGAGCGGTTGAGTACGGCGACCGAGCCTCCTCCCGTGGCCGAGGCGGCCGGCGGGGTCTGCGCGCCCCGTCACAGCGATGTCGCATACGTGCGGCTCGTCGAGCGGTGCCAGGAGCACATCACCCGTGGGGACGCCTACCAGCTGTGTTTGACGAACCACCTGCGCGTCGACGGGGTCCACGACCCGCTGGCGACCTATCTGCGGCTGCGCAGGACGAGCCCCACGCACCACGGCGGCTTCCTCCGGTTCGGTTCGATCAGTCTCGCGAGCGCGTCACCGGAGCAGTTCCTCGAGGTCTCGGCCGACGGCCGCGTCCGGACGAAGCCGATCAAGGGGACCCGGCCGAGAGGTGCCGCTCCCGAGGGGGACGCCCGTCAGCGCGCCGATCTGCTCGCGAGTCCCAAGGAGCGCGCGGAGAACCTCATGATCGTCGATCTGATGCGGAACGACCTCTCCAGAGTCTGCGAGCTGGGTTCCGTCGCGGTCACGGCGCTCCATCACGTCGAGAGCTACCCGCAGGTGCACCAACTCGTCAGCACCGTCGAAGGACGGTTGCGCGCAGGGCTGGACGCGCTCGACGTCGTCGAGGTCGCATTCCCGGCCGGATCGATGACCGGGGCCCCGAAACGCCGGGCGATGGAACTGCTGTACGACCTCGAAGCGGGCCCGCGCGGGGTGTACGCCGGTGCCTTCGGCCTGCTGTCCGCGGACGGATCGATGGACCTCGCCATGGTCATCCGCTCGATCGTGATCGATCCGCAGGGTGCGTCGATCGGCACGGGTGGCGGCATCACGGCGCTGTCCGACGCCCGGGAGGAGCTCGAGGAGACGTGGACCAAGGCGGCGGCCCCGCTGGCGGCACTCGGCGTCGGACGTCCGCCTGCCGAATCCCGGTAGGCTTGACCGTTGGACGGAGCGCCGTCGTGCGCTCCAGCCCGTCCATCCTGCGGCCGAGCGCCGTGCGAGCAACCCACGGGATTCCACCCCCAGCACCTGCAGTGATTGAGAGTGACGTGTCAGACGAGCGCAACACCGACGACCGCCGAGACGGCGAGCGGTACGACTTCCAGGCGATCCAGGAGAAGTGGCTTCCCGTCTGGGACGAGCTGAAGCCCTTCGCGGCAGGCGACCCTGCCGACAAACGTCCGCGCAAGTACGTGCTCGACATGTTCCCGTACCCCTCGGGCGACCTGCACATGGGTCACGCCGAGGCGTTCGGTTTCGGCGACATCGTCGCGCGGTACTGGCGTCACCAGGGCTTCAACGTCCTGCACCCGATCGGCTGGGACTCGTTCGGGCTCCCCGCCGAGAACGCGGCCATCCAGCGCGGTGTCGACCCGCGCGAGTGGACCTACGCGAACATCGCGCAGCAGAAGGCCAGCTTCCGTCAGTACGGCCCCTCGTTCGACTGGGACCGCGAGCTCCACACGAGCGACCCCGAGTACTACCGGTGGAACCAGTGGCTGTTCCTCCAGCTGTTCGAGAAGGGCCTCGCGTACCGCAAGGCGAGCCCCGTCAACTGGTGCCCGAACGACCAGACCGTGCTCGCGAACGAGCAGGTCGTCGACGGACACTGCGAGCGCTGCGGCGCCGAGGTGACGAAGAAGAAGCTCACCCAGTGGTACTTCCGCATCACCGACTACGCGGACCGCCTGATCGACGACCTCAACCAGCTCGAGGGCACCTGGCCGGCCAAGGTCCTCAGCATGCAGCGGAACTGGATCGGCCGATCCAACGGCGCGGACGTCTCGTTCTCCATCGAGGGTCGTGCCGAGCCGGTCTCCGTGTACACGACCCGACCCGACACGCTGTACGGCGTGACGTTCATGGTCGTGGCGCCCGACTCGGAGCTCGCAGCCGAGCTCGTCGCCGACACCTCCGACGAGGTCAAGGGACGCTTCCAGGCCTACCTCGACAGCGTCAAGGGCGAGAGCGAGATCGCGCGGCTCGCGACCGACCGACAGAAGACCGGCGTGTTCCTCGAGCGCTACGCGATCAACCCGCTGAGTGGCGAGCGCCTGCCGATCTGGGCGGCCGACTACGTCCTGGCCGACTACGGTCACGGGGCGATCATGGCGGTTCCCGCGCACGACCAGCGTGACCTCGACTTCGCGCGGGCGTTCGACCTCCCGGTGCGCGTCGTGGTGGACACCACCCAGCCCGTCACCGGTGCCATCCCGATCATCGTCGACGGTGAGCTGCCGGAGGACCTCCCGTCGATCGATCCAGCCAAGACGGGTGTCGCGCTGACGGGCGACGGTCGCCTGACGAACTCCGGCCCCTTCGACGGCCTGAGCAAGGCGAACGCGATCCCGAAGGTCACGGCGGCGCTGGCATCGAGCGGCCTCGGCGCGAAGACGAAGAACTACCGCCTCCGCGACTGGCTCATCTCGCGACAGCGCTACTGGGGCACGCCGATCCCGATCATCCACTGCGACGCCTGTGGCGAGGTGCCGGTCCCCGAGGACCAGCTCCCCGTGCGGCTGCCGGATGCCGCGGGTCTCGACCTGCGTCCGAAGGGCATGAGCCCGCTCGCGGCGGCTGAGGACTGGATCAACGTGGACTGCCCGTCGTGCGGGAAGCCTGCGAAGCGCGACTCCGACACGATGGACACCTTCGTCGACAGCTCGTGGTACTTCCTCCGGTTCCTGAACCCGACCTCCGACGAGATCGCGTTCGACCCGAAGGAGGCCGACAAGTGGGCCCCGGTCGACCAGTACGTCGGTGGTGTCGAGCACGCGATCCTGCACCTGCTCTACTCGCGGTTCATCACGAAGGTCCTGTTCGACCTCGGCAAGGTCGGCTTCACCGAGCCCTTCAGCGCGCTCCTCAACCAGGGCATGGTCATCCTCGACGGTTCGAAGATGAGCAAGAGCAAGGGCAACCTGGTGGAGTTCGCCCAGGAGCTGCGGTCGTACGGCGCCGACGCCCTGCGCGTCACGATGGCGTTCGCCGGTCCTCCGGAGGACGACATCGACTGGGCGGACGTCTCGCCGGCCGGGTCGGCCAAGTTCCTGGCACGCGCCTGGCGGGTCGCGCACGACGTCACGAGCTCGCCCGACGTCGCCTGGAAGGACGGCGACGAGAAGCTGCGGAAGGTCACGCACCACTTCCTCGCGGAGGCTCCCGGCCTCATCGAGGCGGGCAAGTTCAACGTCGTCGTGGCACGGCTCATGGAGCTCGTCAACGCGACGCGGAAGGCGATCGACGCCGGGCCCGGCGCGGGCGACCCCGCCGTGCGCGAGTCCGCCGAGGTGACGGCCATGGCGCTCGACCTCTTCGCGCCGTTCACCGCCGAGGACATGTGGGCCAAGCTCGGCTACCAGCCGTCGATCTCGCTGGTGCCGTGGCGGAAGGCCGACCGGTCGCTGTTGGTCGAGGACCAGGTGACCGCGGTGGTGCAGGTCGACGGCAAGGTCCGCGACCGGCTCGAGGTGTCGCCGAAGATCTCCGGCGAGGAGCTCGAGCAGCTCGCGCGCGCGAGTGCGGCGGTGCAGCGTTCCGTGGGCGACCGCGAGATCGTCAACGTCGTGGTGCGTGCCCCGCGCGTGGTGAGCATCGCCACGAAGGGTTGATGCGGTTCGGGGCGGGCCCTGCGGCCCGTCCCGAACACGCTCGGAGCGCTCGAGCACGACCATCGAGTCGGACCCCGTGTCCCATCCGACGGCAGGGTGTTCTCGGATCGCGTCCCGCCCGGTTGCCTGTGCTTCCTCGGTAGCATGACCGGGTGACCGCTCTCGCCCCATCAGTACGAACGCTCCGCGTGTTCCAGATCCTGTGGGTGATCGGCTTCCTGATCGGAACGACCACGCACACCGCTGATCTGATCCTCGGCGGGTTGGACGTCTACGGCGGTTTCCCGCCCGGCGTCCGGCTGTTCTGGGTGACACTCACGGTCTTGGACCCCATCACCGCGGTGCTGATCATCCTTCGGCGGCGCGCCGGCATCGTGCTCGGCATCGCGGTGATCGTCGCTGACATCGCGGTGAACTGGACCGTCTTCGTTCTGCTCGGCGGACTGTCGTGGTTCGGCGTCATCAATCAGAGCCTGTTCGCGGTGCTCATCCTCGCCACGGCTCGCTGGCTGTGGATCTGGTTCGGGAAGTGTTCGACACGAGCGCGGGCCGAGCCAGCCAGAGTGGCCTGACCCCCAGTCGGAAGACGACCGGTCAACACCGAGGCGCTCAGTGAGCTGACTGCATTCTGCATCCCAGGCGAACGCGCTCCACAGGGGCGGGCGCGGGGTGTTCGGTGTCCATGGCGACGGCGAGCGTGTGGTGCGGGGCGTCCGGGCTCGTAGCGTTCGAGGATGACCATCGAACCGGAACCCACGTCCCACCCGGTGCCGTCCAGGCGTTCGTCGACGCGCCGTTTGCTCGGTGAGCTACCGCGCCCAGAGTTCCGCGCCGGGGCGGTCGTCGTGCTGGTGATCGCGGCCCTCGTGGTCGCCATCCTCGTCTCGCTGTTCACCTCAGGTGGGGCGGTGCGGACGATCGGTGGGGCGGAGCTGTCGGCGGATGCGAGCCCTGTGCCCGGCGCGACTCCGGGAGCGACCGCGCCCGCCGGCTCGGCGGCGGGGGAGCTGTTCATCCATGTACTTGGAGCGGTCGCGGCCCCTGGTGTCTACCGGCTGCCGGACGGATCACGTGCGTTCGATGCGGTGGCGTCCGCCGGCGGCCTCCTGCCGGAAGCGGACACCAGTGCCGTGAACCTCGCACGGTTCGTGAACGACGGCGAGCAGCTCTATGTCCCCGTGGTGGGCGAGGTGCCACCTGGCGGAGGCGCGAGCGGGTCGGCTGCCGGGAGTCCGTCCGGCTCGCAGCTCGTCAACGTGAACACGGCATCCGCGGCCGAACTCACCGCACTCCCGCGGATCGGGGAGGCCCTGGCTGCGCGCATCGTCGCCTGGCGGGACGCGAACGGAGCGTTCGCCACCCTCGACGACCTGAGCGCGGTCGAAGGCATCGGCGCGAAGACCCTCGAGGGCCTTCGCGCGGCGGCGACGGTGTGACCACAGACGCGGCCACCGGACCGACATCCGGGCGAGGTGAGAGCGCGATGCGGTTCCCGCGCCTGCTCATCCCGGCGGCGGTCACCTGGGTCGGTGCGGCCGTCTGCAGCGCGGCTCCAACGCTGGCCTGGGGTGGGGTACTGGTCGCGTTCCTCGTCGCCTCCGCCTGCCTCGGGTGCAGCACGGTCGTCCGGCGTCGCCGTGCGGAGTATCGCCCGGGGGAGCGTCGGACAGGGTTTGTCGTCATCACGACACTCCTGCTGTGCGCGTGCGCCGCGGCGCTGTTCGGCATGGTCGCCGCGTCGATCGCCGCACGCGCGCCTGACCGGCAGCCGGAGGCTCTGCTCGAGCTCGGGAGCACGCCCGTGACCGCCGAGGTCGTGGTGACCGGCGACGCCGTGCCCACCGGTTCGGTCACGACTGCACCCACGGTTCGGTTCGCAGCCGACCTTGTGACGGTCTCGGACGACGGGGGAGCCCTGGAGGGACTCTCGGTCCCGGTCCTCGTCTTCGCGCCGGTGCCGGTGGATCGGGCGCCGAGGATCGGCGAGCGCTGGCGCGTCGACGGCTCGCTCCGATGGAATGCACCGGGTGATGCGCGGGCAGCGCTGCTCTTCGCGCGGGAGGAACCCGAGCTGCTGGGGGAGCCGCCGGCGATCCTCGACTGGTCGGCGTCGCTCCGTTCCGGCCTCGTCGGCCTCGCGTCCACCTTGCCCGGCCCGGGTGGGGAACTGCTGCCCGGCCTCGCGATCGGCGATGTCAGCCAGGTGAGTGACGCGGTCACGGAGTCGATGCAGCGCAGTTCACTCTCGCATCTGACGGCCGTGTCCGGAGCGAACTGTGCGGTCATCGTGTGGCTCGTCAGCACGGCGGTCGCGGCGGTCGGTGGTGGACGGAAGCTCAGGATCTCGTGCGCCCTGCTGTGCCTCGTCGCCTTCGTGGTCCTCGTGACGCCCCAACCGAGCGTGCAACGGGCGGCACTCATGGCTGCCTTCGTCCTGGTGCTGGGCGGCTTCGGGCGGCCGATCCGTGGCCTCGCCGCGCTGTCGTTGGCGGTGGTCGTGCTCCTCGTCGCCGACCCCTGGCTGGCCGGGCAGTACGGGTTCGGGCTCTCGGTGCTCGCGACCAGCGGTCTGCTGCTTCTGAGCGGACCCCTCACGGACTTGCTGGGTAGATGGCTGCCGCGAGGGATCGCGGCCCTCATCGCGATCCCGGCAGCCGCCCAGCTCGCCTGCCAGCCGATGCTCGTCCTCCTCGATCCCGCGATCCAGCTCGGCGGTGTCCCCGCGAACCTGCTCGCGGGCCCGGCCGCAGCGCCCGCGACCATGCTCGGGCTGCTCGCCTGCCTGCTGGTCCCGTTCGCACCACCACTCGCGCTGCTCGTCGCATGGCTCGGGTGGGTGCCCGCGACGTGGATCGCCGCAGTGGCCCGGTGGTTCGAGGGCGTCCCTGCCGCGAGGGTGCCGTGGCCGGAGGGGCCACTCGGCGTCGTGCTCGTCGCGGTGCCGACGGCCCTGATCGCCACGCTCCTGCTGTTCCGTCGGGATCTGCCCCCGCGGTGGTCGAGGACGATCGGGGTGGCGGTGGTCGTGTCGCTCGTTGCACTGTGCGGTCGGGCGGTCGGGGACGGACTCGGCCCGGCCCTGCATCGGCCGGGCGACTGGATCGTCGCCGCCTGCGACGTCGGTCAGGGCGACGCGGTCCTCCTGCGACAGGGCGGCGCCACCGCCCTGGTCGACGTCGGGCCCGACCCCGAACCGCTCCGCGCGTGCTTGGACGAACTCGGGGTCTCCCGCATCGAGCTGCTCGTCCTCACCCATTACGACCTCGATCACGTCGGAGGCCTCGACGCGGTCGTCGGCAGGGTCGACGAGGTGCTGCTCGGGCCGGTCGGCGACCCGGAGGACGAGCGCATCGCGCGAGTGCTCCGAGCGGGCGGTGCGGAGGTGCGACAGGCCGGCGCCGGGGACCAGGGGGTGCTGGGGGATCCGGAGAGCGCGGCGCCGTGGCGCGTCCTGTGGCCGGACCCCGCGGCAGGTGGCGTCGAACCGGGGAACGACTCGAGCGTGGTGGTCCGGTTCGACCTCCTCGCCGCATCGGTGCTGCTGCTCGGCGACCTCGGTGAGGAAGCACAGGACCGGCTGCTCGGACGGCACGCGCTCGGGGACGCGGTCGACATCGTCAAGGTGTCGCATCACGGTTCCGCCGATCAGAGCGACCGCCTGGCGCGCCGGGTGGGCGCGACGGTGGCGCTCGTCTCCGTCGGGGCCGACAACGGCTACGGGCATCCGACGCGCTCAGCGCTCGAGCTCTACGAGGCCACCGGGGCCGAGGTCCTCCGCACGGACGAGTCTGGGACCATCGTCCTCGGCCCGGACGACGGCGGCGGGTTCCGCGTGTGGTCGGAGCGCGGCGGGTGAGCCGCCGACCGCCCCGCTTGGCGTCGGCGGTCGCCGGTAGACTCGGACGGTCGAGAGGAGCCGCTGTGGCTGCACCACGTTCCGCCGGTCGCGGCAAGGCCAAGACGGCGGCCAAAGCCTCGGCGGCGATCCCGCAGCTCGGCTGGTCGGAGATCCGCCCGGCGCCGATCGTGTTGGTGACCGGCACGGAGTCCTTCCTCGCCGACCGGGCGATCCGCCGGCTGCGCGACTTCCTCGTCTCCGAAGACCCCTCGCTCGAGGTCAACGACGTCGCCGCCGACAGCTACGCCCCTGGGGAGCTGCTCACGGTCGCGAGCCCGTCGCTCTTCGGTGAGCCCCGGCTCGTCCGCGTCAGCCAGGTCGAGAAGTGTTCCGACCAGTTCCTCTCCGAAGCCATCCGGTATCTCGAAGCACCGCCGGAGGGCGCCTACCTCGTGCTGCGGCACAACGGAGGCGTGCGCGGCAAGAAGCTGCTCGACGCCATCCGCTCAGGCACCGGTGGCGGTGTCGAGATCGTCTGCACCGAACTCAAGCGGGACAGCGACAAGGCCGACTTCGCCGCGGCGGAGTTCAAGACGGCGGGTCGTCGCATCACGCCCCAGGCGCTCCGTGCACTCGTCGGCGCCTTCTCCGACGACCTCGCCGAGCTCGCTGCCGCGTGCAGTCAGCTCATGGCCGACGCCTCCGAGGAGATCACCGAGCAGACGGTCAACAAGTACTACGGCGGTCGTCTCGAGACGAGCGCGTTCGACGTCGCCGACGCCGCGATCGCCGGACGACACGGGGAAGCACTGCTCGCCCTGCGGCAGGCGCTCGACTCGGGTGCCGACCCCGTGCCGATCGTCGCCGCGTTCGCGATGAAGATCCGGACGATGGCCAAGGTGTCGTCGGCACGCGGCGGGTCCGGGCAGATCGCGCAGCAGTTCGGCCTCGCGCCATGGCAGGTCGACCGCGCCCGTCGGGACCTGTCCGGCTGGACGGACGCCGGTATCGGCCGCGTGGTGCAGATGCTCGCCGAGACCGACGCCGGCGTGAAAGGCGCGAGCCGCGACCCGGTGTTCGCACTCGAACGGCTCGTCGGCGTCATCGCGGCACGCGGGGTCGATCTGTCGGAGCGGTAGCCCGCCGAGCGGGCCGTGGTGGCGGGCGGGATGCCCTTCGACAAGCTCAGGGACCGGTTGTGTGCTCAGGGACCGGTTGTGTGCTCAGGGACCGATTGTGTGCTCAGGGACCGGTGTGCTCCGGGACCGGTGTGCTCCGGGAACGCGAAAGGCCCCGCACGTTCCGAGGAACGCCGGGGCCTTGCAGCTGGTGTCGCTTAGAGCGCGTTGACCTGCTTGGCGATGGCCGACTTGCGGTTCGCTGCCTGGTTCTCGTGGATGACGCCCTTGCTCACGGCCTTGTCGAGCTTCTTCGAGGCGAGCTTGAGAGCGGACTCAGCCTGAGCCTTGTCGCCGGCGACGACGGCCTCACGGGTTGCGCGGATGGCGGTCTTCAGCTGGCTCTTGACGGCCTTGTTGCGCTCGTTGGCCTTCTTGTTGGTGCCGATGCGCTTGATCTGCGACTTGATGTTTGCCACGTTGGGTCAACTTTCGGTTCGAGGAAATGATGTTCGGTGCCGTCGGACGGAAGAGGGCGTCTTCAAGCGAGTTCTCGTGTGGTCTCAACTCACACGCAAGCCAACAGGCAACATTACCAGTCGGGCTGAGTTCTGGCAATCCAGGGTACCGCAGCATGGGTGCTCCCCGCCGTGGGACAATGAGGGTTGCCCGATTCCACCCCTGACCCCGAGGAACGCGTGAGCCCCCAAGCAGTGAAGGCCCTCGAGCCGGCATCGACCGACCCGGCGTTCATCCGGAACTTCTGCATCATCGCCCACATCGACCACGGCAAGTCGACCCTGGCGGACCGCATGTTGCAGATCACCGGCGTCGTCTCGGACCGCGACATGCGGGCGCAGTACCTCGACCGCATGGACATCGAGCGCGAGCGCGGCATCACCATCAAGAGCCAGGCCGTGCGCATGCCGTGGTCGCTCAACGGTGAGACCTTCGCGCTCAACATGATCGACACCCCCGGGCACGTCGACTTCACCTACGAGGTCTCGCGGTCGCTCGCCGCCTGCGAGGGCGCGATCCTCCTCGTCGACGCCGCACAGGGCATCGAGGCGCAGACACTCGCGAACCTCTACCTCGCCCTCGAGAACGACCTCGAGATCATCCCGGTGCTCAACAAGATCGACCTCCCGGCGGCAGACCCCGACAAGTACGCGAAGGAGCTCGCGAGCCTCATCGGCGGCAAGCCCGAAGACGTCCTACGGGTGTCCGGCAAGACCGGTATGGGTGTCGAGGAACTCCTCGACCGCGTCGTCGGCCGCATCCCGAACCCGGTGGGCGACCCGGACGCACCCACGCGTGCCATGATCTTCGACTCCGTCTACGACACCTACCGTGGCGTCGTCACCTACGTCCGCATGATCGACGGCCAGCTGAGTCCGCGTGAGCGCATCCAGATGATGTCGACGCGCGCGGTGCACGACCTCCTCGAGATCGGCGTCAGCTCGCCGGAGCCGACGCCCACGAAGGGCCTCGGCGTCGGTGAGGTGGGCTACCTCATCACGGGCGTGAAGGACGTCCGGCAGTCGAAGGTCGGCGACACCGTCACGACCGCGGTGAAGCCGGCGACCGACGCCCTCCCGGGCTACACCGACCCGAAGCCGATGGTCTTCTCCGGTCTGTATCCGATCGACGGCAGCGACTACCCGATCCTCCGCGACGCGCTCGACAAGCTGAAGCTCTCCGACGCCTCGCTCAACTACGAGCCGGAGACCTCCGTCGCCCTCGGTTTCGGCTTCCGCGTCGGCTTCCTCGGCCTGCTCCACCTCGAGATCGTGACCGAGCGGTTGCAGCGCGAGTTCGACCTCGACCTCATCGCCACGGCACCGTCGGTCACCTACGAGGTGAAGACGGAGGACAAGCAGGTGGTCACCGTCACGAACCCGAGCGAGTTCCCCTCCGGCAAGATCCTCGAGGTGTCTGAGCCGATGGTCAAGGTGGGCATCCTCGCCCCCAAGGACTATGTCGGCACCATTATGGAACTCTGCCAGAGTCGTCGAGGTGCGCTGCTCGGCATGGAGTACCTCGGCGAGGACCGCGTCGAACTGCGGTACACGATGCCGCTCGGTGAGATCGTGTTCGACTTCTTCGACCACCTGAAGAGCCGCACGCAGGGGTACGCATCGCTCGACTACGAGCCCTCCGGTCAGCAGGCCGCCGACCTCGTGAAGGTCGACATCCTGCTGCAGGGCGACCAGGTCGACGCGTTCAGCGCCATCGTCCACCGCGAGAAGGCGTACGCCTACGGTGTGCTCATGACCGAGCGCCTGAAGAAGCTCATCCCGCGCCAGCAGTTCGAGGTGCCGATCCAGGCCGCCATCGGTGCGCGGATCATCGCCCGCGAGTCGGTCCGTGCCATGCGCAAGGACGTCCTGGCCAAGTGCTACGGCGGTGACATCACCCGCAAGCGCAAGCTCCTCGAGAAGCAGAAGGAGGGCAAGAAGCGGATGAAGATGGTCGGCAAGGTCGAGGTGCCTCAGGAGGCGTTCATCGCAGCGCTCTCAGGGGACGTGGAGACGAAGGACAAGAAGTGAACGCACGACGCAGTTCGTTCGAGGATGAGGCGGTCGACTACGCGGCCGTCGGCGCCACCCAGCGGACCGACCTCATGCAGTACCCGCCGGAGGGCTACGTGCCGTCGGAGGACGAGTTCCGCCTCGGGAGCGGTGAGGAGCGGTTCGCCCTCGCGAGCAGCGCCCTCCTCACCTGGGGACTGCACCGCTCGAGCGGCGTGGAGATCTCCGAGGTGCACCCCGGCACGGGCGTGCAGTACGGCGGTATCGCCTTCGCCGAGGACGGGACGCCGCTGGAACCCATCGAGACGCACCAAGAACAGCGCTTCGCCGAGGACGGCACGCCGTTCATCACGCCGGGCACGACGGTCGTCTTCGCCGGCACCGTCGGCGGGGAACCGCTCGTCGGGCCGCATCGCGTCATCTCCGTCACCGAGGAGCCGGGTCACGTGAGTCTGGCCATCGGCACGATGGAGGGCGATCCGGAGAGCGGTGAGCAGTCCTTCACGATCGAGCAGCGCGAGGACGACTCCGTCTGGATCGTCGTGCGCTCGTTCTTCCGCCCGACGAAGGGTGCCGCGAAGCTCGTCGGCTCCAAGCGCCGCCGCAAGACCATGAACGACGCCTACCTCCGCGCGCTCCTGCCGTCGCGCGGCGTCTGAGCGACGGACCGTGCCGAGCGCCCTTCCACTCGCCGATCCGGCCCCGTCCGACGGACTCCTCCCGGCGACGGCGGCCGTCGGTGCCAACGAGCGCAATTTCGGGGTCTACCTGCACGTGCCGTTCTGCCGGGTCAGGTGCGGCTACTGCGATTTCAACACCTACACGGCGACCGAGCTCCGTGGCGCGAAGCAGTCGGACTACGCCGACGAGGCGGTCGCAGAACTCCGCTTCGGCAAGTCCGTCCTGGCGTCGTCGACCGTCCCCGACCGACCGGTCTCGACCGTGTTCTTCGGTGGAGGTACACCGACGCTCCTCCCCGCTGACGACCTGGTCCGGATGCTCCGTGGCGTGACGGACAACTTCGACCTCGCTCCCGGCGCCGAGGTGACGACCGAGGCGAACCCCGACTCCGTCGACGCCGCCTACCTCCGCACGCTCGCCGAAGCCGGATTCACCCGGGTGTCCTTCGGGATGCAGTCCGCGGTGCCGAGTGTGCTCGCCACCCTCGAGCGCACGCACGATCCGGCTCGGGTGCCGCTCGTCGTGCAGTGGGCTCGCGAGGCCGGCCTCGGCGTCAGCCTGGACCTCATCTACGGGACGCCGGGGGAGACCCTGGCCGACTGGCGCGTCTCACTCGAGACGGCGATCGCCTGCGCTCCGGACCACGTGTCGGCTTATTCGCTCATCGTCGAACCCGGGACGAAACTCGCGCGCCAGATCCGCTCGGGCGTGGTGGGGACCCCCGACGAGGACCTGCAGGCCGACATGTACGAGCTCGCCGACGACCTGCTCACCGAGGCCGGCTACGGCTGGTACGAGGTCAGCAACTGGGCGACGGACGACACGCACCGTTCCCGACACAACCTCTCCTACTGGACCGGCGAGGACTGGTGGGGTGTCGGCCCGGGCTCGCACAGTCACGTCGGCGGGGTGCGCTGGTGGAACGTCAAGCACCCGGCGGCGTACGCCCAGCGGATCGCGGCGGGGGAGTCGCCGGCCGCCGGCCGGGAGACCCTGGACGACGAGACCCGGGAACTCGAACGCATCCTGCTGCTCACTCGCACACGGGACGGCATCCCGATCCGGACGCTCGCCCCCGAGGCTCGCACGGCCGTCGCCGGGCTCATCGCCGAGGAACTGGTCGACGCACGGCAGGCCCTCCTCGGACGGCTGGAGCTCACGCGCCGCGGACGGCTCCTCGCCGACGCGGTCGTCCGCCGTCTGGTCGGCGACTGACCCTGCCCGAGGCGCAGAACAGCCCCGCCCGGCGGACCGGACGGGGCTGTTCTCGTGCGACTCGACGGATCAGGCCTTGATGAACTGGATCGTGAGCGGGTAGTTGTACAGCTCGCCCTTGTTCGCCTTGATCGCGGCGATGATGCTGAATACGATCACGACGACGTACACGGCGATGATGATGAACAGACCCACGACGACGATCGTCAGGATCGAGCCGACCACGAGCGCGATCAGCATCGTCAGCTGGAAGTTCAGCGCGGTGAGCGTGTGCGCCTTGATGAACGGGCCGCGGTCCTTGAGGACCAGGTAGCCGATCAGCGGCGGGATGAATCCGAAGAAGATCCCACCGATGTGGATGAGCGTCGACCAGAGCTTCTCATCCGACGGGCTCATGGGCTGAGCGGCGGCGTAGGGCTGCTGGTACTGCGGGGCGCCTGCGGGCGGCGGCGGGTAGGAGCCGGCAGCGGGCGGCGGCGGCGCGTAGCCACCGGCGGGCGGGGGCGGGTAGGCGCCTGCGGGCGGCTGCTGCGGAGCTGCGGGAGGGGGCGTCGCGCCGTCTCCTGCAGGCGGAACCGACCCGCCCTTCGCTGGGTCGACGGGCGGCTGAGCGTTCGGATCGGACATCTTCGCACCTTTCACGGAGAGTGATATTCAATTGGTCCAGCTGAGCGTATCGCACCAGGTGTTGCTCATCAGGGACCCACGCCTGCGGCCAACGGTATTCCCGCGGCACGGGGCCGCGCAAGGGACGGCTGCGCGGAGGCCGCGATATGATTGGCAGTCAGGGTCTTCGAGTGCTGATGGTCGGTGCTCCGGGGTGGATGACGGGAGGAGATCGAGATGGTGTCGGATCGCGGTCTCGAAGTGCTCCGCGTCATCGTGCAGGACTACGTCGCCTCGCGTGAGCCCGTCGGTTCCAAGACGATCGTCGACCGCCACTCCTTCGGGGTCTCCGCAGCCACCATCCGCAACGACATGGCGCAGCTCGAGGACGAAGAGCTCATCGCCGCTCCCCACACCTCCTCCGGCCGGGTGCCGACCGACAAGGGCTACCGGATGTTCGTCGACCACCTGGCCGACCGCCGTCCGCTGAACAACGCGCAACGGACGGCGATCGAGACCTTCCTCGGCGCGTCCGGCGACCTCGATGAGGTCCTGCACCGCACGGTTCGGCTGCTCTCACAGTTGACGAACCAGGTCGCGCTCGTCCAGTACCCGATGTTCTCCCGGGCACGCGTCCGGCATCTCGAGTTGGTGAGCGTCACCCCGAACCGTGTGCTCGCGGTCATCATCCTCGACAACGGCCGCGTCGAGCAGCGGCTCATCGAGACGGAGAGCCCGGTCGACGACGACCTCATCTCGCGGCTCCGCTCGCTGTGCAACGAGGCGGTCGCGGGCCGTCCACTCCTCGACGCCCACGACGCGATCGGCGACGTCCCCGCCGACATCGCCGACCTCGACCGCGCGGCGGCCGTCCGCATCGTCGACGCGGTGCGCGAGCAGCTGTCGGCGCAGCGCCAGGACCGCCTCGTCATGGCCGGCGCCGCCAACCTCGCCCGCACCGAGGACGACTTCCCCGGCAGCATCTATCCGGTCCTGGACGCCATCGAGCAGCAGGTCGTGCTGCTTCGGCTCTTCGGTGAGATGGAGTCCGAGCGCGACAGCGTGGTCGCCAGCATCGGGCGGGAGAACGCGTCGTTCGGCCTCGAGACCACGAGTGTCCTCGCCGGGAACTACCGTTCCTCTGGTGGCGAAATCGCCCGGCTCGGCGTCCTCGGCCCCACGAGAATGGACTACGCGAGCAACATGGCTGCGGTCCGCGCCGTCGCCAGGTACCTCTCGCGCATCCTCGACGCCGAGTGACGCATCCTCGTCGCGTCCCCCAACACCTTCCGCACCTCGAACGAAAGGCCCTCAGTGGCTGACTACCCCGACCACTACGCAGCACTCGGTGTCGCCAAGGAGGCGACGCCCGAAGAGATCAAGAAGGCGTACCGCCGCCTCGCACGCGAACTGCACCCCGACGTGAACCCGGGTTCCGACGCCTCGGAGCGGTTCAAGGAGGTCACGCACGCCTACGACGTGTTGAGCGACCCCAAGCAGCGCCAGCAGTACGACCTCGGTCCGCAGGCTGGTGGGTTCGGTGGTGGCGACGCCGGGTTCGGCGGCTTCGGCGACATCTTCGACACCTTCTTCGGCGGGGGTGGACAGCAGCGCGGACCCAAGTCCCGCCGCGCACGCGGCGAGGACGCCCTGTTGCGCGTCGAGCTCGACCTCGACGAGGTCATCTTCGGCACCCACCGCGACCTCGAGGTCGACACCGCCGTGCTCTGCAGCACCTGCAACGGCTCCTGCTGCCAGCCCGGTACTTCACCGGTGACCTGCGACATCTGTCACGGCACCGGCTCCATCCAGCGGGCCGTCCGCTCGCTGCTCGGCAACGTCATGACGTCGGCACCCTGCGGCACCTGCCGCGGCTACGGCACGATCATCGCGACGCCGTGCGTCACCTGCCAGGGTCAGGGTCGGCTCCGTGCCCGCCGCACCGTGTCGGTCGACATCCCGGCCGGCGTCGACACCGGTCTGCGTCTGCAGATGCCGGGGAGTGGCGAGGTCGGCCCGGCCGGCGGCCCGAACGGCGACCTGTACCTCGAGATGAAGGTCAAGCACCACGACGTCTTCAGCCGCGACGGCGACGACCTGCTGTGCACGCTCGAAGTCCCGATGACCGACGCCATCCTCGGCCGCCAGGTCACCGTCCACGCGCTCGACGGCGACGTCGAGGTCGAGCTGCGGCCGGGCGTGCAGAGCTCGGAGGTCATCACGGTCAAGGACCGCGGAGTCACGCGCCTTCGCGGGAACAGCCGGGGCGACCTCAAGATCGGCGTCCAGGTCGTCACCCCGACGAAGCTCGACCACCGCGAACGCGAGCTGATCAAGAGCTTCGCCTCGGGACGACGCCAGGGTGCTCCGGCGCTCGCGCAGTTCCAGCAGGGTCTGTTCGCGAAGATCCGCGACCGCTTCCACGGCGTCGGTTGAGATGAGTTCGCTGTACCTCCGCGAGGATCTCGAATCGACCGGTGTCGGCGACTCGGTGATCCTCCGCGGTCCCGAGGCGAAGCACGCCGTCGCCGTGAGTCGGCTGCGGGTCGGCGAGACGACGTCGATCGGCAACGGCCGGGGCCTGATCGCGACCGGACCGGTCGTGCGCAGCGAGCCGGGCGAGTTGGAGATCCGCGTCGAGTCGGTCGTGGTGCATCCGGAGAACCGTCCCGGGCTCGTCCTCGTGCAGGCGCTGGCCAAGGGTGATCGCGACGAACTCGCCATCCAGGCGGCGACCGAGCTGGGTGTCGACCGGATCGTCCCGTGGGGCGCCGAGCGCAGCATCTCGAGATGGCAGGGCGACAAAGCGGTCAAGGGCCGTGCGCGCTGGCAGCTCATCGTGCGGGAGGCGTCGAAGCAGTCGATCCGTGCCCGGGTGCCCGAGGTGGCCGAGGTCGTCGACACCCGCGGACTCGCGTCGATCGTCGCCGGCCGGACTGTCCTCGTGCTCGAACCCAGTGCGGCACTCGCGCTCTCGGAGCTCGACCCGTCGGCGCTGCTCGCCGAGGAGCTCGTGCTCGTCGTCGGTCCGGAGGGCGGCATCTCGCCGGCGGAGCGCGAGCGGCTCGAAGCGGCCGGCGCGATCGAGGTCCGGATCGGCTCGGGCGTCCTGCGCACCTCGACGGCAGGGCCTGCGGCGATCGCCGCGCTCAACGTGCTGCTCGGTCGGTGGTGACGATCCACCAGCCCGCGCATGAGGCCGCCACGAACCTTAGACTGGTGGACATGAGTGAAGCATCGTCGGTATTCAGCCGCATCGTGTCGGGGGAGATCCCGACGACCCTCCTCGCCGAGACCGATCGGGTGATCGCGTTCGCCGACATCGCACCGCAGGCGCCCGTGCACCTCCTCGTCGTCCCGAAGACCGCCGAGTACCGCGACGTCGTGGAGTTGGCCGCTGGCGACCCCTCCTTGCTCGCTGAGATGGTCGAGGTGGCGTCGTCGCTTGCGAAGGAGCACACGGGTGGCGAGTTCCGACTCGTCTTCAACACCGGTGAGTCCGCCGGCCAGACGGTCTTCCACGTGCACGCGCATGTCCTCGGCGGCTCTCTGCAGGAGGGCACCCTTGGCGGAGCCTGAGTCCTCGAACCCGGACCGCCCCGCTGCGGCGCGGACGGAGGAGGTCGAGCACGTCCTCCTGGTGGACGGGCTCGCCATGGTCCGTCTCCTCGGCCCACAGGACCGACTCCTGACGACCGTCGAGCGCGAACACCCCGGTGTCTCGGTGCACGTGCGCGGCAATGAGATCACCATCACCGGCCCGGCGCCGCAGGCCGACGCCGCCAGACGACTCGTAGAGGAACTCATCACCATGGTCCGAGAAGGACACGACCCGGGGCCGGCGGAGGTCAGCACCTCCGCCCGCATGCTCGGGCAGGACGGCTCGGCCTCCCCGTCGGAGGTGCTCGGGCAGGTCATCCTCACCTCGCGTGGCAAGACGATCAAGGCGAAGACCGTCGGGCAGCGGGCGTACGTGGACGCGATCGACGAGAACACGATCGTGTTCGGCATCGGCCCTGCCGGTACCGGCAAGACCTACCTCGCGATGGCGAAGGCGGTGCAGGCTCTGCAGCGCAAGGAGGTCAACCGGATCATCCTGACGCGCCCGGCCGTCGAGGCCGGCGAGCGACTCGGGTACCTCCCGGGCACGTTGACGGACAAGATCGACCCGTATCTGCGTCCGCTCTACGACGCGCTCAACGAGATGATGGACCCGGAGATCGTCCCGAAGCTGCTCGCGGCCGGGACGATCGAGGTCGCGCCGCTCGCCTACATGCGCGGTCGTACCCTCAACGACTCGTTCATCGTCCTCGACGAAGCGCAGAACACCACCCCCGAGCAGATGAAGATGTTCCTCACCCGGCTCGGGTTCGGGTCCAAGATCGTCGTGACCGGCGACGTCACGCAGATCGACCTGCCGACCGGTGCGTCCGGTCTGCGACTCGTGACCCGCGTGCTCAAGGACGTCGACGACATCC
Organism: Plantibacter sp. VKM Ac-2885; assembly: GCF_015351205.1. Classification (NCBI taxonomy): domain Bacteria; kingdom Bacillati; phylum Actinomycetota; class Actinomycetes; order Micrococcales; family Microbacteriaceae; genus Plantibacter; species Plantibacter sp. VKM Ac-2885. The sequence goes on from NZ_JADKSK010000001.1 coordinate 2,068,384, forward strand.
ACTTCGCCCAGCTCACGAGCGAGGACGTCGTCCGCCACACCCTCGTCGGTCGGATCGTCGACGCCTACGGCGAGTACGACGCCGTCCGACAGGCGCAGCGGTTCGAACGCGAGCAGGCCGCCGAGTTCGCCAACCGTGCCGAGCGTCGCGGCGCAGCCAGAGACCACCAGCCGAAGCGAGGACGCTCATGACCATCGAGATCAACAACGAGTCCGGCGTCGCCGTCGACGAATCGCGCATCCTCGCCCTGGCGTCGTTCGCGCTCGACGCGATGCACGTGAGCCCCGATGCCGAGCTCGCCATCGTCCTGGTCGACGAGGGCGCCATGGAGCAGTTGCACGTCCAGTGGATGGACGAGCCCGGACCGACGGACGTCCTGAGCTTCCCGATGGACGAGCTCCGTCCCGGCACCGAGGAGAACCCGACGCCGCCCGGGCTGCTCGGCGACATCGTGCTCTGCCCGCAGGTCGCCGAGACGCAGGCGGCCGCCGCGAAGCACTCGACGATGGACGAGCTCCAGCTCCTCACCTGCCACGGTGTGCTCCACCTGCTCGGGTACGACCACGCGGAGCCCGACGAGGAGAAGGAGATGTTCGGCATCCAGCGGGACATCCTCCTCGCGTTCGCGCTCCAGGAGAGACGACGCACCAGCTGATGTCCCTCGTCGCCGTCTTCGTCATCGTCGCGTTCCTGCTCGTCGCGTTCGCGGGTCTCATGGCCGCAGCCGACGCCGCGATCGGCGTCCAGTCGGGCGCGGACATCCTCGACCTGGCAGAGGGCGCCCGCTCGGGATCCGCGCTCCGCGCCATCGCAGCCGATCCGGGTGCGCACGTCAACGCGATCAACTTCATCCGGATCCTGGCCGAGACCACGGCCGCCGTCCTCGTCACCCTCGCACTGGCCTCGTCGATCGACGAGTTGTGGGTCGTCCTCGTCCTCGCGGTCGTCATCATGACCGGCACCTCCTTCGTGCTCGTCGGTGCGAGCCCGCGAGGCGTCGGACGGACCCACGCGAGCGGAGTGCTGCGCTTCAGTGCCCCCGCCATCCGTGCCGCACGCGTGGTCCTCGGCCCGGTCGCGAACGTCCTCGTCTCCCTGGGCAACCGGGTGACCCCGGGGCTGCCCCGTTCGGTCTCCTTCACCTCGGAGGAACAACTGCTGAGCATGGTCGACGAGGCCGCCGCGCACTCGGTCCTCGAGGAGGACGACCGCGAGCTCATCCACTCGATCTTCGAGTTCAACGAGACGCTCGTCCGCGAGGTGATGATCCCGCGCACCGACCTCGTGAGTCTGCAGCGCGATCTCAGCGTCCGCGAGGCGCTCGAGGTGTTCCTGGAGACGGGGATCTCGAGGGCGCCCGTCAGCGACGGCGACATCGACGACCTGGTCGGCATCCTGTACCTGAAGGACCTGGTGCGAGCGATGTTCGGTGGCGACGGCGTCACCGAGGTGGGCTCGATCGAGCCGCTCCTGCGGCCGGCGAGCTTCGTACCCGAGTCCAAGAAGGCCGATTCGCTTCTGCAGCAGATGCAGAAGGAGTCCAACCACATCGCGATGGTCGTCGACGAGTACGGCGGCATCTCCGGTCTCGTCACCCTCGAGGACCTCATCGAGGAACTCGTCGGCGACATCTCCGACGAGTACGACACCGACACCCCCGAGATCACCGACCTGCACGACGGACGGTTCCGGGTCGATGCGCGTCTCCCCGTCGACGAGCTGGGGGAGTTGTTCGGCCTCGAACTCGACGACGACGACGTCGACTCCGTCGGCGGCCTCCTCGCGAAAGCCCTCGGTCGGCTGCCCGTCGTCGGATCGACGGTGTCGACCAACGGCCTCGAACTCACCGCCGAGCGCGTCGAGGGGCGGCGGGGACGCATCCTCACCGTCATCGCCCAGCGCGACGACCAGCTGCAGGACGCCCAGCAGGCGTCCACCGACCACCGGGAGCACCCATGAACGACACCACCCCTCCGTCCGACTTCCGAGCGGGGTTCGTGTCCTTCGTCGGGCGTCCGAACGTCGGCAAGTCCACGCTGACCAACGCCCTGGTCGGCGAGAAGGTCGCGATCACGAGCTCGAAGCCGCAGACCACGCGTCGCGCGATCCGCGGGGTCGTGCACCGCGACCACGGCCAGCTCATCGTCGTCGACACCCCCGGCATCCACCGCCCGCGCACCCTGCTCGGCCAGCGGTTGAACGACCTCGTGCAGTCCACCCTCTCCGACGTCGACGTCATCGGGTTCTGCATCCCCGCCAACGAGAAGCTCGGCCCCGGCGACCGCTTCATCAACGAGTCGCTCGACGGCTTCCCGCGCGCCAAGAAGGTGGCGATCGTCACGAAGACCGACACCGCCAGCCGGACGACGATCGCCGAGCAGTTGCTCGCGATCTCGGAGCTCCGGGACTGGGACGCGGTCATCCCGCTGTCCGCGGTGACCGACGATCAGCTCGACATCCTCGTCACCGAGGTGACGAAGCTCATGCCGCTCTCGGAACGCCTCTACCCGACCGAGGCCACCACCGACGAGACCGTCGTCGACCGCGTGTCCGAGCTCATCCGTGAGGCCGCGCTCGAGGGCGTCCAGGACGAGCTGCCCCACTCGCTCGCGGTGACCATCGACGACATGATCCCGCGCGAGGGGACCGACCTGCTCGACATCTACGCGAACGTGTTCGTGGAGCGCGACAGTCAGAAGGCGATCATCATCGGCAAGGGCGGCTCCAGACTCCGCGACGTCGGAGCCCGGGCCCGTGCCGGGATCGAGCCGCTCGTCGGATCGCGGGTCTTCCTCTCCATCCGCGTCAAGGTCGCGAAGGACTGGCAGCGCGACCCGAAACTGCTCGGTCGCCTGGGATTCTGACCCGGATCCGGTCGACCGTCGGCGCCGTGGGCCCGTGCGGATCAGTGCGGGTGGTCTCCGTTACCTGAACGTGACTTGCGTGTCTGCTTTGGGCCCGCTGTGGAACCCTTCGTCTGGCCGACAGGCGCGCGAGCGCGCGGACATACTGGTCCTCGGGGTCGCGAGAAGGAGTCCGAGTGTTCGACTGGTTGCTGGCCATCAGGCTGGATCGTCCGGAGCTCCTCGTCTGGGTCGGCGGTGCCGCCGTCCTTCTGGCGATCCTCCTGTTGACCGGGCGCCGAACGGTTCGCGGCTGGCTGACGATGCTGCTCGTGGCGAGCGGTGGGGCGCTCCTCGCCTATGCCACGGCCTGGTTGCTCGGTGACGTGTTCGACGTCTTCGGGATCGAACTGACGCCGGTCACCCGTGCGTGGGCGGCGGTCGGGTTCGCCGGTGCCGCCCTCGCGATCGCCGCGATCGTGCGGACCCGGGCGTGGCGGGTCGTCGTGGCAAGCCTCGCGGTCCCGGTCTTCCTGCTCATCGGGGCGGTCGGCGTGAACCAGGACTTCGGTGAGTTCGCGACGGTGCGGGCGGCGCTGGGGATCAGCCCGTACCAGTCGTTCTCGGCCCTGCCTGCCGCCCGGGGGACGACGACGACGTGGCAGCGACCCGCCGATCTGCCGAGCGGCGGGCGGGTCGAACACGTGGACATCCCGGCGACGACCTCCGGGTTCGCCCACCGGGACGCGCTCGTCTACCTGCCACCGGCCGCCCTGGCCGCACACCCGCCGGCACTGCCGGTCATCGAGGCGTTCAGCGGTCAGCCGGGAGAGCCTGCCGACCTGTTCGCGTCGGCTGGGATCGCCGGGATCCTCGACCGCTTCGCCGCCTCGCATGCGGGTCTCGCACCGATCGTGGTCGTGCCCGACCAGCTCGGTGCTCCGGACCGCAACCCGATGTGCGTCGACGGGCAGCTCGGCAACTCGGCGAGCTACCTCACGGTCGACGTCCCCGCGTGGATCTCGGCGCACCTCCCGGTGTCCGCATCGCGGACGGACTGGTTCATCGCCGGCTTCTCGCAGGGAGGGACCTGTTCCATCCAGCTCGGCGCCGCGCACCCCGAACGCTACGGCGGCATCCTCGACATCTCGGGGGAGGTCGTCCCGTCCATCGGACCGACGACGATCGCACAGGGCTTCGGCGGGTCGGCGACGGCGTACGAGGCTGCAGCCCCCTCCGCGATCCTCGCCGCACACACCCCGTACGCGGACACCGTCGGTGTCTTCGGCTACGGCAGCGACGACAGCCGCTACGGTCCCGGCGTCCGGCGGGTCGCCGCGATGGCCTCGGCCGCCGGCATGCGGACGACGACCTTCGTCTCCGACGGGACGGCGCACGACTGGCACACCGTGCACACGGTGTTCGAGCGAGCGCTCCCCGTGATCGCCGCACGATTCGGGCTCGCCTGATGCGCGCGGGGAGGGCGACGCCGTTCGGTCGACTCGTGACCGGCGTGATCCGATCGGTGCCGATGAGCATCGGGATCACGGCGCTGGTGCTCGTGGTCAGTGCGTTCGTGTGGCGGACGCCGCCGGTGGCGACGCCGGCCTGGCGGTCGGCGATCCGTGAGGCGGCGGGCGTGGGGTACGAGCAGGTCGTGGTCGACGGGCACTGGTGGGCACTCCTGACCGGCGCCCTGGGAACCGACGGGGTGCTCGGGCTCCTCGCCTTCCTGCTGATCGGCGTCCCCGCACTGGTGCTCGCCGAGCGACGGTTTGGCGCAGCCAAGACGCTCCTGGCGGTGCTCGTGACCGCGGTCGCCGGGAACGCGCTCGCCATCGGGCTCCAACTCCTGGGCACGCTCGGCGGCGAGTTCTGGAGCGGCGAGGTCGCCCGCATCGTGGCCTTCGACCCCGTGGCCGGCGCGCTCGGCGCCCTCGCCGCGTCGAGTGCGTTCCACGGGCCGCTCTGGCGTCGACGGATCCGCGCGTTCGTCGTCGTCGGTGCCCTGATCGTGCTGCTGTACTCGGGGCTCCCGCAGGATCTCGCACGACTGTTCGCAGCGCTGGTCGGCGTCCTGCTCGGGATCCTGCTCGCCGGGACCACCCCGTCGGTGCGACGCGTGCGGAGCTCGCACCACGAGACCCGGGTGCTCCTGGCGTCCGTCGTCGCGATGATGGGCGTCGGACCGCTCATCACCTTCCTGTCCGGCCGGCACCTCGGTCCGCTCGCGCCGCTCGTGCTCCTGCTCGAACAGAACATCCCGGACGCCGGACGGGTCATCGGGCAATGCCGCACCGTCGGCGTGTCAGCACAGTGCCTGCGCGACCTCACGCTGGTGCGCGTCGACGGCTTCGGAGCGGTGCTCCTGTCGGTGGTCCCCATGATCGCCCTGCTCTTCGCAGCCTGGGGCCTGCTCCGCGGCAGACGGTTCGCGGTCTGGTTCGCCACGGCGATCATGGTGTCCTTCGCCGTCCTGAGTGCGCTGTCGCTCGGGGCGGGGGTGCGACTCCACCCGACGGGACACCCCTCGTCGTTGCTCGGGACGGGGCACGGTGCGCAGCAGCGGTCCGTCGAGATCGCGATAGCACTGTGGGCGGCGATCCTGCTGCCGCTCGTCGTGGCGGCGCTCCTGGTCGTGCTCCGTCGTGGGTTCCCCGTGCGGGCCACCCGGCGCAGTGCCTGGGGGTACCTCGCCCTGGTCGGCGCATCTTGGGTCGTGCTCGCCGCGCTCTTCGTGGTCGTCGCCCTGCTGCAACCCGGAGGATTCTCACCGAGACCCGACGTCTGGGAGGTCCTCCGTGCGGCGCCGGAGCGTTTCGTCCCCGCCGCGTACCTGCGGAACGTCCTTCCGGGCTTCGTGCCGGTCGCGCCGCTCACCGGTGTGGTGTTCCACGCCGTCGGACCCGTCTGGTGGAGCATCATCCTGCTCGGCGCGGTCTGGCCGCTGAGCCGGGTCGCGAACGCCATCGCGCCGGCCGACGAGCGCCGCCTGCGCGAGCTCCTGGCCGAGGGCAGCGACTCCATCGGGCACATGGCCACCTGGCCGGGCAACCTCACCTGGTTCGACCCACAGCGCAGCGCGGGTGTCGCCTATCGGATCGTCGCCGGGGTCGCGGTCACCACGGGCGGATTCTTCGGGATGCACCGCCACGAGCAGGGGGTGCTCGAGCGGTTCATCGAGCACTGTGAGGACTCGGGCCTGACGGTGGCGTTGTACAGCGTGGACGAGCAGACCGCAGGAGCGCTCCACCGGATCGGTTGGCGCACCGTGCAGGTCGCCGAGGAGACGGTCCTGCACCCGCAGGGCTGGAGCATGGTCGGCAAGCGCTGGCAGGACATCAGATCCTCCGTGAACCGAGCCGATCGTGCGGGGATCACCGCTGTCTGGTCGACCTACGGGGCGCTCGGCGTCGGGCTCGCGGCGCAGATCGCCGAGATCTCCGAGGAGTGGGTCGCCGAGCGGAAGCTGCCCGAGATGGGGTTCACCCTCGGTGGGATCGACGAGCTCGTCGACGAGGAGGTCCGGCTCCTGCTCGCGGTCGACGAGCACGGACGGCTGCACGGTGTCACGAGCTGGCTCCCGGTCCGACGCGATGGTGAGCTGGTCGGTTGGACCCTCGACTTCATGCGGCGTCGGACGGACGGCATGAACGGCGTCATGGAGTTCCTCATCGCCGAGGCCGCCGCGCGGTTCAAGGAGGACGGCATCGAGGAGATGAGCCTCTCCGGGGCTCCACTCGCCCGCTCGAGGAGCACCGCGCAGCCGGAGACGGACGGGATCGACCGCGTCCTGACCTACCTCGGGAACGTGCTCGAACCCGTGTACGGGTTCCGCTCGCTCCTCGCCTTCAAGGGGAAGTTCCAGCCCGAGGAGCGTCCGCTCGTCCTCGGCTACGCTGACCCGCTGACCCTGCCGGCGATCGGCATCGCGGTCGGGCGCGCGTACCTCCCGGACGTGTCCGTGCGAGACCTCGCCTCGTTGGTCACCTGATCGGCCGCGCGGGGGAGTGCTATGCTGACGACGTGTTCTCCGGTCTGCTCCTCCTTAGCTGCCGCGACGAGTCCTAGTTCCAGGCCTCCCTCGTCGCGGAGTTCGTCATTGGCTCACCCCCAATCCCACGAGGAGATCCCAGGATCATGAAGAACACCCAGACCCCATCAGGCATGCCGGTCCATCGCTACCGCGCCTACCAGGACCAGTTCGACGTCTCGCTGCCCGATCGCACGTGGCCTGACCGTCGGATCACCGAGGCCCCGCGCTGGTGCGCCGTCGACCTCCGCGACGGCAACCAGGCCCTCATCGACCCGATGAGCCCCGAGCGCAAGCGCATCATGTTCGACCTGCTCGTGAAGATGGGCTACAAGGAGATCGAGGTCGGGTTCCCGAGCGCGAGCCAGACCGACTTCGACTTCGTCCGCAGCCTCATCGACGAGGGTGCGATCCCCGAGGACGTCACCATCCAGGTGCTGACCCAGGCCCGCGACCACCTCATCGAACGCACCTACGAGTCGCTGCGCGGCGCGAAGCAGGCGATCGTGCACCTGTACAACTCGACGAGCATCCTGCAGCGCGACGTCGTGTTCCGCAGCGACAAGCAGGGCATCATCGACCTCGCCCTCCACGGCGCCCGGAAGTGTCGCGAGATGGAGTCGACGGTCCCCGGGACGCAGATCTACTACGAGTACTCGCCGGAGAGCTACACCGGTACCGAGCTCGAGTTCGCCGTCGACATCTGCAACCAGGTGGTCGAGGTCCTCGAGGCGACGCCCGACCGCAAGGTCATCATCAACCTGCCGTCGACGGTCGAGATGGCCTCGCCGAACGTCTACGCGGACTCGATCGAGTGGATGAGCCGCAACCTGGCCAACCGCGAGAACATCATCATCTCCCTGCACCCGCACAACGACCGCGGAACCGCGATCGCGGCAGCCGAGCTCGGCTACCTGGCCGGCGCCGACCGGATCGAGGGGTGCCTCTTCGGGAACGGTGAGCGGACCGGCAACGTCGACCTCGTCGCCCTCGGCATCAACATGTTCACGCAGGGTGTCGACCCGCAGATCGACTTCAGCGACATCGACGAGGTCAAACGGACGGCCGAGCACTGCAACCAGCTGCCGGTGCACGAGCGCAGCCCGTGGGCGGGCGACCTCGTCTTCACAGCCTTCAGCGGTTCGCACCAGGACGCGATCAAGAAGGGCTTCGAGGCGATGTCCGTCGACGCCGTCTCGCAGGGCAAGGACGTCGCCGACCTCGAGTGGGCTGTCCCGTACCTGCCGGTCGATCCGCAGGACCTGGGGCGCAGCTACGAGGCGGTCATCCGCGTGAACTCGCAGTCGGGCAAGGGCGGTGTCGCCTACCTGCTCAAGACCGATCACGCGATCGACCTGCCGCGGCGCCTGCAGATCGAGTTCTCCGGCGTCGTCCAGGCGAAGACCGACGCCGAGGGCGGCGAGGTGACGAGCGGCCAGATCTGGTCGATCTTCCAGGACGAGTACCTTCCGGCCGCGGTCGCGGACGCCAAGTGGGGTCGGTTCGAACTGCAGTCCACGAAGACGTCGAGCGACCTCGCCGGCACCGTGGTCCTCGAGGTCGCCCTTCGCGACGGCGAACAGGTCGAGGAGCGCACCTCGACCGGCAACGGCCCGATCGCGGCCTTCCTCAACCTGCTCTCCGGCCGCGGCATCGAAGTCACGCTGTACGACTACGTCGAGCACACGCTGAGCGCCGGAGGCGACGCCGAGGCGGCCGCCTACGTCGAGCTCCAGGTGAACGACCAGCGCCTCTGGGGCGTCGGCATCGACGGCGACATCGCGACGGCCTCGCTCAAGGCCGTCGTCTCGGCGGTCAACCGGGCCGTGCGCACGCAGGTCGAGGCGCGGGAACTGGCCTCCATCTGACGATCCCGCTGCGCCGGGTCGGCCTTCGGGTCGGCCCGGCGCAGCGCTGTCCTCCGGTGTACACCCGGAGGATGATCTTCCCGCGCGAGGACGGGGTGACCGGCCGCCAGGTCGTACGGTTGGGGGATGCTCCGCTCGCTCCGACCCGGCCAACTGGCCCTCGACATCGCGCTGCCCTCGGTGCTGTTCCTCGTCACGTTCGCGGCATACGCCGCTCGGCCGACCCAGTACGTCATCGTCCTGCTCGGCATGTGCGTGGCGCTCGCCCTCCGCCGCCTGGCTCCCGGGATCTCCCTCGCCGTCGCCTGGGTCACGGCGCTTGCGCAGATGCTGCTCCTCCTGGCACCCGATCCCGCGAACTTCGCGATCCCGGTCGTGCTCTACGCGGCGGCGAGTTACGGCGGACGGGCCCTGCGCTGGATCTCCTTCGCCTCTGCGTTCGTCGGAGCCGCGCTCATCGCGTTCTATGTGATCGTCGTCCCGAGCTGGACCTCCAACATCTCCGCTGAGATCAGCACCTTCGGTCTGGCGAACGACATGACACCGGTCGCGCAGGTGACGGTCGGGCTGTTCATGTTCCTCGCGTTCGCCGCCTTCTTCGGCCTCGCTTGGACCGCAGGTGTCCTCATGCGCACCTGGCGGCTCGCCCGCGAGAGCCGACAGGCGCAGCTCCTGGCCGAGCGCGACGTCGCGGTCGAGCAGGAGCGCAACCGGATCGCGCGCGACATGCACGACGTGGTCGCGCACTCCCTCGCCGTGGTCATCGCGCAGGCCGACGGTGCCCGATATGCGCTGGCCGCAGACCCGGACTCGGCCGACCAGGCGTTGCGGACGATCTCGAGCATCTCCCGCGAGGCCCTCGCCGACGTCCGGGTGTTGCTCGCGCAATTGCGATTCCAACAGACCGAGGGCCCGCAGCCGGTCATGGCCGACCTGGACCGGCTCTACGAGCAGTTGCGAGGAGCCGGACTGGACGTGGTGGTCCAGAGCCACGGTCAGGAACGACCGGTGGCGACCGGTTCGCAGCTCGCCGTCTACCGGATCATCCAGGAAGCGCTCACGAACGCGCTCCGACACGGCGACCATCGGGGGCCGATCGACGTCCATCTCGACTGGACCGGACCCGAGCTGCAGCTCTGGGTCGTCAACCGGGCCAAGGTCGAACCGCCGAAGGCCGGCACGGGGCACGGACTCGCCGGGATGAACGAGCGCGCTACGCTGGCAGGCGGCAGGTTCGGGACGACCCTGGTGGACGGTCTCTTCACCGTCTACGCATCGATCCCGTACGCGACGGTGGGAGTGACGAGATGACCGATCCGAGTGACGAGATGACCGATCCGAGTGACGCGACGGCAGCGGGGGCGATCACGATCGCGCTGGTCGACGACCAGGCGCTGTTCCGAGGCGGGATCCGCATGCTCATCGGTTCGCAGCCGGACCTCCGTGTCGTCGGCGAGGCCTCCGACGGGCGTCAAGCGGTCGAGCTGGCCGCACGCACGCGCCCGCAGGTCATCCTCATGGACGTCCGGATGCCGGTCATGGACGGGATCGAGGCGACGAAGACGATCCTGGCGGAGGCGGACGCGCGCGGGGGCGAGCGGCCACGGATCGTCGTGCTGACGACCTTCGATCTCGATGAGGCGGCCGCGACGGCGATCCGAGCCGGTGCGAGCGGGTTCCTGCTCAAGGACGCGGAGCCGGAGTTCCTGCTCGCAGCGATCCGCACCGTCCATGCCGGGAACGCGGTCATCGCCGCGTCGGCCACCCGCGAGCTGTTCGAGCACTTCCAGCAGGCGCCGGCTGCTCCGGCCGCACCGCAGCGGTATGCCGAGCTCACGGCGCGCGAGCGGGAGATCTTCCTCCTCGCGGCGCGCGGGCTGAGCAACTCCGAGATCGCCGCCGCCGAGTTCCTCAGCGAGGCGACCGTGAAGACGCACATCAGCCGGATCTTCGCGAAGCTCGAGGTGCGCGACCGGGTCCAGCTCGTCGTGTTCGCCTTCGAGCACGGCTTGGTCTGACGGCGGTCCAGCGGGCACCTGTGGAGTGATCGAGGATCATCCCCGCGATGTACCAGGGTCGCTCGTGCGCCCGACGCGCACCCGGCACCTCGCTCCGTAGCTTCGGAGTATGACCACTTCAGCACAACAGTCCGTCGTCGCCAGCGTCCACGGACTCCGGAAGAGCTACGGACCAGCCGACAACCAGGTCGTCGCCCTCGACGGCGTCGGCCTCGAGATCGAGCGGGGCCGCTTCACCGCCATCATGGGCCCGAGCGGCTCGGGTAAGTCGACGCTCATGCACATCATGGCCGGCCTCGACCAGGCCACCGCGGGGCGGGTGTGCCTCGGTGACCAGGACATCACGGACCTCGACGACGGGCAGCTCACGATCCTCCGTCGGCGTCGTATGGGCTTCGTGTTCCAGGCCTTCAACCTGGTCCCGACGCTCGACGTCGCGGCCAACATCCGGCTGCCCTTCGAACTCGACGCCCGCCGTCCGACCGGTGAGGAGCAGAGCTGGATCGACGTGCTCGTGAGCACGCTCGGACTCGCCTCCCGACTCGGGCACCGCCCGCACGAACTCTCGGGCGGACAGCAACAGCGCGTCGCGATCGCGCGTGCCCTTGCGACGCGACCCGAGCTCCTCTTCGCGGACGAACCGACCGGCAACCTCGACTCGCGCACCGGGCGGAGCGTCCTGGCCCTGCTGGCGGCGGCCAGCACCGAATACGGGCAGAGCATCGCGATGGTGACGCACGACCCGATCGCCGCGAGCTACGCGGACCGGATCGTGTTCCTCGCGGACGGCCGGGTGGTCGAGGACCGTCCCCGATCGACCGCCGAGCAGATCTCAGCGCTCATGCTCAACATGGAGCGTGCGGCATGAGCCGGGCGGACCTCGGCCCCCGGGCCCGCGAGCATCGCGCGAGCCTCCTCGTCGCGACGCTCAGCGCCTCGTTCGGCGTCCTGTTGCTCATGGTCACGAGTGTGCTCTCCACCTTCATCCTGGCCGACGACGTCACGGGGTCGAGCGGCACCGTGGTGATCATGCTCATCCTCGCGGCCGCCGTGTTCGTCTCGTTGGCGGTGTACGTCGGTGCGATCGTCACGGCGAACACGTTCGCGACGATCGTCGCCGGGCGGACGAGGACGATCGCGCTGCTCCGCCTGATCGGTTCGACGGCGCGATCGCAGCGTCGCGCCGTCGCGAAGGAGGGCGTCGTCGTCGGCCTGCTCGGCGGGGGAGCCGGGCTGCTCGTCGGGCTCCTCGCGACCTTCGCGCTCGTGCGGATCGGGGTCGCGACCGGTGTGCTGCCCGAGTTGCCGTACGCGATCGTCGAACCGGCCGTGCTCCTGCCGGTCGTCGCAGTCGTCCTGACCACGTGGCTCGCGTCCTGGATCGGCGCGCGTCGCGTCCTGACGGTCACCCCGATGCAGGCGATCGGAGGATCGCAGGAGTTGAGCCGGGAGGAGGCCACCGCGCGGCCCGCCCGGAACGCGGTCGCGATCGGTCTCTTCGTGGTCGGTGTCCTGCTCCTGCTCGCCGGTGTCGGCGTCGGGCTCGTGTCGCCGCTCGGCGTGCTCATCGGCATCGTCGGCGGGATCGTCTCCTTCTCCGGCCTCGTGCTCGGTGCGCACCTCGTGATGCCGCCGGCGCTGCGGTTGGTCGGTCGGCTGTTCGGCACCTCCGCGACGGCTCGACTCGCCGCCGAGAACGCCGTCCGCTACCCGGAGCGCAGTTCACGAACCACGATCGGTCTGGTGATCGGCGTCACCCTCGTGACGATGTTCGCGGTCGCAGCGGCCAACTTCCAGGAGTTCGTGCTGAACGCGCAGGCTGCGAATCCGGAGGTCTACGAGGGCACGCAGGCCGTGGTCGCGACGACCGTCGGCGTCTTCTCCGCCCTCATCGGGTTGAGCGCGCTCATCGCCGCGGTCGGGATGGTCAACAACCTCTCGCTCAGCGTCCTGCAACGCACCCGCGAACTCGGGCTGCTCCGCGCCCTGGGGTTCTCCGCAGCGCAGATCCGTCGCATGATCGTGATCGAGGCGGCCCAGTTGACGATCGCGGCCGTCGTCGTCGGCCTCGTCCTCGGGACGTTCTACGGGTGGGCAGGTGCCCAGTCGATGCTCGGCGCGATCAACGGTTCGCCCGGGCTGATCTTCCCGGTCATCCCGTGGGCCATCGTCGCCGTGATCGTCGTGCTCGCCGCACTCCTCACGGCTGTGGCCTCGGTCGCCCCATCACGTCGGGCGACCCGGATCGCGCCCGTCGCGGCACTCGCGGTCGACTGAGACGACTCAGCCGCGCGTCGAGCGGCGCCAGATCCGCCATCCGCCGATCTGGCGCTGCTCGGGCAACGTCCACCCGAACCGGACCGCCAGGAGGCGGATCACCGCGGTCGAGGAGACACCGACGATCGCCGCGATCCCGAGCGGCGCACCGAAGGTCACGGCGAGGACGAGGAGGGCGGTCCCGACCGCGGCCGCCACGGCGTAGAGCGACCCGACGTGCATGAGGGCGACGGGGACACCGAGCATGACGTCGCGGAGCACCGATCCTCCGACAGCGGAGACGGTGCCGACGAAGATCGCCGGGATGACCGGCAGGCCGGCTGCCAGGGCTTTGGTGGAGCCGATCGCTCCGAACATGCCGATCGTCAGGGCGTCGAGACCGATGATGACCGGCCCGAGCCTCGTGATGGTGCGCAGGAGGAACATCCCGAGCAGGGCGGCTCCCGAGGCGACGGGGAGGTACCAGTTGTTCTGGAGGGACGCCGGCACCTGTCCGAGGAGGATGTCGCGGATGAGACCGCCGCCGAGTCCGACGACGACGCCGATGATGGCGACGCCGAGCCAGTCGAGCTGACGATCCTGGAATCTGGCCGCGAACATCGCGCCCTGGACGGCGCCGATGGCGACCGCCGAGAGGTCGACCCACAGCGGAACGACGAAGAGGACCTCGTTCACGGCTTCATCTCTCCAGGCGCTCCTTCGATCCCCGACGGCGGTTCCCGGGTCACGTTGTCGGTGCGAGGCGGGATAATCGATGCGTGCCGGTATATCGAGACGAAGTGGTGGTGTTGCGGACCCACAAGCTCGGCGAGGCCGACCGCATCGTCACCATGCTCTCACGCAGCAGGGGCAAGATCCGGGCGGTCGCCAAGGGTGTCCGTCGCACCGGCTCCAAGTTCGGGTCCCGGCTCGAGCCGTTCATGGTCGCCGACGTCCAGTTCTACGAGGGCCGCAGCCTCGACACCATCACCCAGGCCGAGTCGCTCGGTTCGTACGGCGCCGAGATCAGCGCCGACTACGGGAGCTACACCGCCGCCAGCGCGATGGTCGAGACGGCCGATCGCCTGACGGAGTCCGAGGGCTCCCTGCAGCAGTACCTGCTGCTCGTCGGCGCCCTGCGGTCGCTCTCGAAGCATGAGCACGGTCCGCGGCTCACCCTCGACTCCTACCTGCTCCGTGCGTTCTCGCTCGCCGGTTGGGCACCGAGCTTCGGCGCCTGCTCGAGGTGCGGCACGGAGGGCGAGTACTCCCACGTGGTCGTGCAGCTCGGCGGGGTCGTCTGCGACGACTGCGCGCCCTCGGGCAGCCCTCGCTTGGACGCCGACACCCTCTCGCTCCTCGGAGCACTGCTCTCCGGCGACTGGGAGTACGCGGAGGCCGCCGCCGAGCAGACGGCGTCACGGGCGAGCGGGTTCACCGCCGCCTACGCGCAATGGCATCTGGAGCGCGGCCTGCGGTCGCTCGCGCACCTCGAACAGGATCGGAGCCGCGGGTGACCCCGAAGCCATACACCCACCGCGACGCGGTGCCGTTCAAACCGATCGACTGGACGGGGGAGGTCCCGCCCGAGTTCGCGAAGGGCGAGGTGCCGTCGCACGTCGCGATCGTCATGGACGGCAACGGCCGGTGGGCGAACCGACGCGGACTCACGCGTGTCGAAGGGCACAAGGCGGGCGAGGCCGCACTCCTCGACGTCGTGGCCGGTGCCCTGCAACTCGGGATCAAGCACCTGTCGGTGTACGCGTTCTCGACGGAGAACTGGAAGCGCTCACCCGACGAGGTCCGCTTCCTCATGGGGTTCAACCGCGAAGTGCTCCATCGACGGCGCGACCAACTGAACGAGTGGGGCGTGCGCGTGCGCTGGTCGGGGCGTCGGCCGCGGCTGTGGACCTCGGTCATCAAGGAGCTCCAGACGGCGGAGGAGCTGACGCGCGACAACGACCGCCTGACGCTCACCATGTGCGTCAACTACGGCGGTCGCAACGAGATCGTCGACGCGGTCCGCAGCATCGCCGACGACGTCGCCGCCGGCCGCATCAAGCCGTCGGCCGTCTCGGAGCGTCTCGTCCAGAGTCGGCTCTACCTGCCCGACCTCCCGGACGTCGACCTCTTCGTCCGGAGCTCCGGGGAGCAGCGCACCAGCAACTTCCAGCTGTGGCAGTCGGCCTACGCGGAGATGGTCTTCCTCGACACCCTCTGGCCCGACTTCGGGCGGCGTCAGCTCTGGGAGGCCGTCGAGCGGTACGCCGGACGTGACCGCCGCTTCGGCGGCGCGCGCGACGTGCCAGACGCCCCGGCGCCCTCGGGGGAATGACCGACGGGTGTCGGTGGTTGGCCCTGACATGAGTGAACCCATCAAGATCGACATCTGGTCCGACATCGCCTGCCCGTGGTGCTACATCGGCAAGCGCAAGTTCGAGCGGGGTGCGGCGGAGTTCGCGCAGCTCGGCGACGGACGCGAGGTCGAGGTCGAGTACCACTCCTTCGAGCTGGCACCCGACACCCCGGTCGACTTCGACGGCACCGAGATCGACTTCCTCGTGAAGCACAAGGGCATGCCGGCCGACCAGGTGCAGCAGATGCTCGATCGGGTGACGGGGATCGCCTCGGACGCCGGTCTCGAGTACGACTTCGGCATCCTCCAGCACACGAACACGGTGAAGGCGCACGAACTCCTGCACCTCGCCAAGGCGGAGGGGAAGCAGCTCGAGATGACCGAGCGCCTCCTACGGGCCTACTTCACCGAGGGCCGTCATGTCGGTCGCATCGAGGACCTCGCCGACCTCGCCGTCGAGGTGGGGCTCGACCGGTCCGCCGTGGTCTCGGCGCTGGAATCCGGCCAGTACACGCAGGCGGTCCGCGAGGACCAGGCGACGGCACAGGGGTACGGCATCCAGGGCGTCCCGTTCTTCGTCATCGACGGCGCCTACGGGGTGTCCGGGGCGCAGGAGGCGGCCGCGTTCACGCAGGTCCTCGAGCAGGTCTGGACGGAACGCGCGAGCACCGAGCCGGTGCAGGCGTGAGCACGGAGACGGCGTCCCCTGAGCGCAGCGTCGATGATCAGCAGCCCGCAACGGTCCGGCCGGCGCTCCGACTCCTCGGGGGCGACGCCGTCGTCTGCGAGGGCGACAGTTGTCTCGTGCTCCCGCCGGAGCCGGCTCAGGACTGAGGCTCCTCCGGCTCGGTGAGGTCCGCGGTGACGGCGCCGATGGCGGTGAGGTACTCCGCCGTGTCGACGAAGGCGCTCCACCCGTGCTCGCCGGCGCCGATCGAGATGCGCCCACCGCGCTCGAGGATGCGCTCGTCCGCGTAGACGGGGAGTGGAGCGCTCGCACCGAGGACGGTGATGGTGCCCCGCTCGTAGCCGGTCGCCTGGAACGCGGTCGCCGCGTCCGGCATCGCGAGCTTGTTCACACCGAGCAGCGTGCGGAACGGCGGCCAGGAGATCTTGCGGCCGCCCGGCACGAGGGCGAAGAGGTAGTCGCCGCTGCGACGCTTCACGACGATCGTCTTGACGATGTCCGCGGGCTCGATGCCGAGCAGCTCCGCCGCCTCGTGGAGACTGCGCGCGGGCGGTCGCTCGACCAGCTCCACGTCGAGACCGAGTGCGGCGGCCGCTGCTCGGACGCGCTCGCGGCCGGACGGCTGGAGGTCGGCGGGCGGGACGGCGTCTGACATGTGGTCCTCACTGGGCGCGGGAGCGCCGATCATCTGGGAGAATCGAGGGTGATGTCTCTTCCTACCACGCTCTCGCAGCGCCCGAGCCTCGCGATCGGGCCCATCGTGCTCGACTCGCCGGTCGTGCTCGCCCCCATGGCCGGGATCACCAACACGGCGTTCCGTCGCCTGTGCCGCGAATACGGCGCCGGACTGTACGTCAGCGAGATGATCACCTCCCGTGCGCTCGTCGAACGCACGCCGGAGACCATGCGGCTCATCCAGCACCACGAGAGCGAGACGCTCCGGTCCATCCAGCTCTACGGCGTCGACCCGAAGACGGTCGCCGAGGCCGTCACCATGCTCGTCGCCGAGGATCGCGCCGACCACATCGACCTCAACTTCGGCTGCCCGGTGCCCAAGGTCACCCGCAAGGGCGGGGGAGCGGCGCTGCCCTGGAAGACCGGGCTCTTCCGCGACATCGTCGAGGGCGCGGTCCGTGCCGCAGGCGACGTCCCGCTCACGATCAAGATGCGCAAGGGCATCGACTCCGACCACCTCACCTACCTCGAGGCCGGCCGGATCGCCGAGGGCGCCGGCGTGGCGTCGATCGCGCTGCACGCCAGGACCGCCGCCGAGTTCTACTCCGGCCACGCGGACTGGTCGGCGATCACCAAGCTCAAGGAGACGGTCACCTCGGTGCCGGTCCTCGGGAACGGCGACATCTGGTCGGGCGAGGACGCCCTCAGGATGGTCGACGAGACGGGTTGCGACGGCGTCGTCGTGGGCCGCGGTTGCCTCGGTCGCCCCTGGCTCTTCGGCGACCTCAGCTCGGCGTTCGCCGGCGAGGGCGGCAAGGCAGAGCCGTCCCTGGGCGACGTCGCGGCCGCGTTCCGGCGTCACGCCGAGCTCCTGGCAGAGTTCTTCGAGAGCGAGGAGCGCGGCTGCCGCGACATCCGGAAGCACGTCGCCTGGTACTTCAAGGGCTACCCCGTCGGTGGTGACCTCCGCGCGAGCCTTGCGACCGTGGAGTCGCTCGACCAGCTCGACGACCTGCTCGCGACCCTCGACTGGACGGCCCCCTACCCGGGTGCCGCAGCCGAAGGCCAGCGTGGGCGCGCCGGCACGCCGAAACGACCGGCACTGCCGTACGGCTGGCTCGACTCGCAGTCGCTGGGTGCCGACGAGCAGACCGAGATCGCGGGAGCGGAACTGGACCACAGTGGCGGATAGCATCATCGAGCGGGGGAGCGTCTCCACGGACCGGGACGGCTACACCCTGCACGACGAAGAACGCTGGATGCCCGAGCACCACTCGACGCGACGCTCCGACTTCGCCCGCGATCGTGCACGGTTATTGCACTCCAGTGCCCTGCGGCGACTCGCCGCCAAGACACAGGTGCTCAGCCCGACGAGCGGTGTCGACTTCGCGCGGAACCGTCTGACCCATTCCCTCGAGGTTGCGCAGGTCGGTCGCGAGCTGGCAGCCAGCCTCGACCTCGCTCCGGACGTCGTCGACACGGCGTGCCTCGCGCACGACCTCGGTCACCCGCCGTTCGGTCACAACGGCGAACGAGCACTCAACGACTGGTCCGCCGCGATCGGCGGGTTCGAGGGCAACGCCCAGACCCTGCGGATCCTCACGCGCCTCGAATCCAAGGTCTTCGGTCCCGACGGCGAGCCGTACGGTCTGAACCTCACGCGCGCGAGCCTCGACGCCAGCTGCAAGTACCCGTGGCCGGCCGCCCAGTCGGTGCCGGATCCCGGTGGTCGCGCCAAGTTCGGGTTCTTCGACGAGGACTCTGCGGCCTTCCGCTGGTTGCGAGCCGGCGCTCCCGAGCGCGTCCGCTGCGTCGAGGCGCAGGTCATGGACCTCGCGGACGACATCGCGTACTCCGTGCACGACTTCGAGGACGCCGTCGTCGGGGAGTACATCGACCCGGCGTTCCTGAACGCGCGCGCAGGACACGACCGCCTCATCGACACGGCGCTGTCCTGGGCCGGCGACGACTTCACCCACGAGGACCTCGCCGCCGCCTTCGACCGGCTGCAGTCCTCGCACACCTGGATCACCGCCTGGGACGGCTCCCGGCGCGACCTCGGTCGCCTCAAGAACTTCACGAGCCAGATGATCGGTCGGTTCGCCGGTGCGGCGACCGCGGCGACCCGCGAGGCCTTCCCGCAGGCCAGCCTCGTGCGGTTCGGGGCTGACGTCGTGGTGCCCCACGGCATCCAGGCCGAGATCGCCCTCCTCAAGGGGATCGTGGCCGCGTTCGTGATGTACAGCGACTCCCGCCAGCCGCTGTACGTCCGGCAGCGGGAGATCCTCATCGAACTGTCGGACGCGGTGTTCGCGCTCGGCGAGTCGGCCCTCGACGTCGGCTTCGCGGCGGACTGGCGGGCAGCCGGGTCCGACGCGGAACGCCGTCGCGTCGTCGTCGACCAGATCGCGAGCCTGACCGATCAGAGCGCCCTCTCCTGGCATGAACGGCACGTCGGCGCCTGACGCTCCTCCACACGGGAGCGGGCCTCCGACTCCGCTGCGCGGAGGCCCTCAGGGATGGACGATGGACGCACGAGACTAGGATCGAAGCATGGCCGGACGGATTCGACAGAGCGATGTTGAAGAGGTCAAGGCACGCACCAACATCGGCGACGTCGTCGGCGACTACGTCTCGCTGAAGTCCGCCGGCGTCGGCTCGCTGAAGGGCTTGTGCCCCTTCCACGACGAACGCAGCCCGAGCTTCCACGTGCGCCCCACGGTCGGGCTGTACCACTGCTTCGGCTGTGGCGAGAGCGGCGACGTCTACAGTTTCCTGCAGAAGATGGACCACGTGACGTTCGCGGAGTCGGTGGAACGTCTCGCTCAGCGCATCGGGTACCCGCTCAGCTACGAGGAGGGCGGCGGCAAGGTCGATCACGGCAACCGGGCTCGGCTCTTCGCCGCCAACCAGGCTGCCGCCGAGTACTTCCAGCAGCAGCTCCACGACGGCGACGCCGACCTCGGGCGGCGGTTCCTCGGCGAACGCGGCTTCGACGCCGCCGCTGCCGACCACTTCGGGATCGGGTTCGCGCCTGCCGGCTGGGACCACCTCATGAAGGCGCTGCGGTCTCGCGGATTCTCCGACGAGGAGATGCTCGCGGCCGGGCTCGTGTCGAGCGGCGACCGCGGGGTCTACGACCGGTTCCGCGGACGCCTCATCTGGCCCATCCGCGACACGACCGGGCAGGTGCTCGGCTTCGGCGCCCGGCGCCTCCGCGACGACGACAAGGGGCCGAAGTACCTCAACACCCCGGAGACGGCGATCTACCACAAGGCGCAGGTCCTCTACGGCCTCGACCTTGCCAAACGCGACATCTCGCGCGGCAAGCGCGTCGTCGTCGTCGAGGGGTACACCGACGTCATGGCCTGCCACTTGGCGGGGGAGACCACCGCGGTGGCGACCTGCGGGACCTCGTTCGGGGTCGACCACATCAAGATGATCCGCCGCGTCATGGGCGACGACTCCGCCACCGGCGAGGTCATCTTCACGTTCGACCCTGATGAGGCCGGGCAGAAGGCTGCGACGCGTGCGTTCGGTGAGGAGAAGCGGTTCTCCGCCCAGACGTACGTCGCCGTGTCCTCCGACGGCCTCGACCCCTGCGACCTCCGCCTCAACCGCGGCGACGGCGCCATCCGGAAGCTGGTCGACGGCCGCGAGCCGATGTTCGAGTTCATCATCCGGCGCACGCTGGCGGGATTCGACCTCGAGACGGTCGAGGGCCGGGTCGGCGCACTCCGGGCGGCCGCTCCGGTCGTCGCCGAGATCCGCGATCCCTCGCTCCGTCCCGGGTATACCCGGGTGCTCGCGAAGCAGCTCGGCATGGAACTCGACGAGGTGGCCCGCGCCGTGCGGGCTGCCGGCGGTGCCGCCGCAGGAGGCTCACAGAACTCCGCACGAGACGCCCGCCAGCAGGGCACCGGCGCACCCGCTGCCGAGCCGCCGCGCGAGCGACAGGCCTCGCTCAACGACCTGCCCAAGGACCCATCGACGCGCCTCGAGCAAGACGCCCTCCGTGCGATCCTGCAGCTGCCCCAGCACCTCGAACGCCCCATGCTGGAGCGCGCGGTCCAGAGCTCGGTCGCCAACAGTTCCCTCGCCGTGGTGCGCGACGCCATGAGTGTGAGCCTGGACCACCTCGGGACGAACGCCTGGCTCGAGACCGTCATCGCACAGGTCCCACCCGGCTTCGACGGACTGGTCCGCGAGCTCGGGGTGTCACCACTGCCCGAGACGAACGAGGAGAAGCTGCCGAGCTATGTCCGGGACATCGCGCGGGCGCTGATCGACCGCGACCTCCTCGGTCGGAAGGCGGCCTTGCTCGGGTCGTTGCGCCGTACCGACCCCCGCGACGAGTCGCACCGGGAGATCACGCGGCAGCTCGCGGACGTCGAGGCGGAACGGCGTGCGCTCCGCGCCGAGGCCTGACGCGGTCCGCCTCCACCGAGCGTGGCACGTGGCCCCGCCGGGATCGCCGGATACACTCGATGGCGATCCGGTGGCTCCCCGTGCACCGGAAGGAGAGGTCTCATGAAGCACCCAGAGCAGGACGGACCGGCGGTCCGGGCGAGCGATCTGAGCGTCGACTACGCCGCGCACGGCGTGAGCCCGAGCAATCGAGCCCTGGACGGCATCAGCTTCGAGCTGCCCGTCGGCGGCTCGCTCGGGGTCATCGGCAGCTCGGGCTCGGGGAAGAGCACGCTCATGCGCGTGTTGTCCGGACGCCACCTGACCGGAGCGGACTCCCGTCCGTTCGTGTCCGGCGGCGACGCGAGCACGCTCGGTCGCTCCATGCGCAAGGTGGGCCGCAAAGAACTCACGAAACTCACGTTCGAAGTGTCGCTGCTCGAGCAGGAGGCCGGTGCGCACCTGAAGCCCGAACTCACCGTCACGGAGCTCAT
Source organism: Plantibacter sp. VKM Ac-2885 (assembly GCF_015351205.1). Lineage (NCBI taxonomy): Bacteria > Bacillati > Actinomycetota > Actinomycetes > Micrococcales > Microbacteriaceae > Plantibacter > Plantibacter sp. VKM Ac-2885. The sequence goes on from NZ_JADKSK010000001.1 coordinate 2,090,022, forward strand.
TTCCGAACCCGTCCTCGCGCGCGACAAGAAGTTCAGCGAGCAGGCGCTCGGCGTCCGGGTCGCCACACTGCTGGACGCCGTGCAGATGCCCCTCTCCAGCCTCGACAAGTACCCCTACGAGCTGAGCGGTGGTCAGCGGCAGCGCATCGCGATCGCGCGCGCCCTCGTCCTCGGTCCGAAGGTGTTCATCGCCGACGAACCGACGGCCGGCATCGACATCACGGTCCGGCACACGGTGACCGAGTTGCTCGACGGGTTCCGACGCGACGGCGGCACGGTCATCGTCGTGACGCACGACCTCGCGATGCTCCGCGAGGTGACCGACGACGTCCTGGCGCTCCACCAGTCGCGGGTCGTGGGCTACGGCCCGATCGACGCGATGCTCGCCGATCCGCCGCACGAGTTCCTCGCAGCGCTCGCCCAGTCGGGCGGCACCGAGACCCAGTACGAGACGCCCGAGGCCGTCGGCATCGATTGATCGCGTGTCGATTTGGAGTCTGCGAATCCTTTGCTACAGTAGATACGCGCTGCAACGCAGAGGCCGGATTCGTCCGGCCGGTCGAAGCACGTATTCCTCGATAGCTCAATTGGCAGAGCAATCGACTGTTAATCGATAGGTTGTTGGTTCGAGTCCAACTCGAGGAGCTGCACAGAATCCCTCGGTCCATATGGACCGGGGGATTCGTCGTTCGAGGCCGGTTTCACGAAACCGGCAGGGACGCCGTAGACTAGGCAACGAGGCCCGAAGACTCCACTCTTCGGGCCTCGTTGCATGTCCGGACACCCTGCGCCTGTCGAGGGGACACCGTGCCGATCGTGCCGGCGTCGTCTCCGTCGAGGTGGTTCAGCCCTCGAGGTCGTCGCGACCCGGGAGCCAGGAGATCCCGGGCACGCCCCAGCCCGCCTTGCGGATCGCCTTCGCCGCTCGGCGCGAGTGCGGCAGTTCGAGGCGGTCCACGTAGAGCACGCCGTTGAGGTGGTCGAACTCGTGCTGCAGGATGCGTGCGCGCCAGCCGACGACCCGCAGCTCGACCGGGGCGCCCTCGAGGTCGGTCCCGATGAGCATGGCCGCTTCCGCTCGACGGAGCGGGTGCCGCTCGCCGGGGACGGAGAGGCAGCCCTCCGACTCATCCTCCTCGTCGAGCTCGCCCACCGGCGGGGGACTGATCCACAGCACCGGGTTGATCGCGACGCCGCGCCATGGCTGGCCGTCGTCGTCCTCGTAGCTGTAGACGAAGAGGCGGAGCGGCACGCCGACCTGCGGAGCCGCGAGCCCGACGCCGGGAGCCAGATCCATGGTCTCGTACATGTCGGCGACGAGCCGTCGGAGGTCGTCGTCCACCGTGGTGACCGGCCGGGCGACGGAGTGGAGCACCGGGTCACCGGTCACGTGGATCTCGAGAATTGCCATTGCTCGAGCCTATCCGCTGGGCTCGGCCTGCCGCGCCGGGATCAGCGGGACCGCGGGGTACCCTCGACGGGTGATCCACTCCGCCATCGACATCGCCGACCTCGCGGACGACTTCACCCGCAACCCCTCGCAGCTCCTCGGTATCCCGTTCGCGCTCCTCGGCGCTGTCTTCCTCTCGCTCGGCGCGCAGCTGCAGCACCGGGGCGTGGCCAAGGTCGAGTCGTCGAGCGGCACCGACGCGACGTCGGGGCTCAACGTCGCTCAGCTCCTGGCGCTGCTCAGTCGGCCGTCCTGGGTGACCGGAACGGTGATGCTCGGGCTCGCGATCGTGCTCCAGCTCGGCAGTCTGTCCCTCGCACCGATCACCCTCGTCCAGCCGTTGGGTGCGGTCGCGCTCGTCATCACCGCGGTGGTGAACAGCAGGATCAGCGGCGTCCGGTTGAACCGTCGATCGGTCGTCGCGATCGTCGCCTGCGTCGGCGGCGTCGGTCTGTTCGTGACGATCGCGGCGGTCTTCACGGGCGAGCAACGGATCACCGAGGCCGAGCTCGTCACGATCCTGGTGATGCTCGGCGTCGTGCTCGTCGTGTTCGGACTCGGTTTCATGGTGTTCCGTTCCCGCTTCACGGCCATCTTCTACATCGTCGGGACCGGCGTGCTCTACGGCTTCGTCGCGACGCTCGCCAAGGTCATCATCGGACGGCTGCAGCAGGGCGAGTTCGACTGGCTCACGGTCCTCTGCGGGCTCGGCCTCGTCGCCGCGAGTGCGCTCGGCGGCTACTTCGTGCAGACCGCCTACTCCTCGGGGCCGCCCGACCTGGTCATCGCGGGCCTCACCGTCATCGATCCGATGATCGCGGTCGGCATCGGCATCATCGTGCTGGGGGAGGCGAGCAACGCACCGTTCTGGGCTGGCTTCGGCTTCGTCGTGGCCGGCGCGATCGCCGTGTGGGGAGTCTTCCAGCTCGCTCGCCATCACCCACAGGTGAGCCAGACGCCGGCGGCCGCAGCAGCCGCGAAGGCCCTCGCGACCGGCGACGCGCCCGCCTGAGCCCTGGAGCCCGAACGGGCTGCAGGTATGCTTGAGCATGGCGTTCCGCGCCGCATCAGGGTCGTGAGCGACCGCCCGCACCCCCTCACATCACTGGCCAAGCACAGAGGAATCACCGATACCTTGACTTCTCCCGACGACCAGCACCTCGCGAAGGCGTCCAGCACGACGCCGAGCGCCGACACCCACAAGCCGCTGCGGGTGGTCATCGGTGCCGACACCTTCTCGCCCGACGTGAACGGCGCCGCACGCTTCGCCGAACGCCTCGCGGCCGGACTCGTCCGCCGAGGCCACGACGTCCACATCGTGGCGCCCGCCGGCTCGCGCAAGTTCGGCACGTGGAAGGAGACCCACGAGGGTCAGACGATGACGGCGCACCGCCTCTTCAGTCTCCGGTGGTACCCGCACGACTGGCTGCGCTTCGCGATGCCGTGGTCGATGCGACGGAACGCCCGGAAGATCCTCGACCGCGTGAAGCCCGACGTCGTGCACCTGCAGTCGCACATCGTGGTGGGCCGTGGCCTCTCGATCGAGGCCGAGCAACGCGGCATCCGCATGGTGGCGACGAACCACATCATGCCCGACAACATCCTCGACTTCACCGTCATCCCCAAGCGCACCCAGGAGTGGCTCGTCCGGACGCAGTGGGCTGCCGCCCGTCGCGTCTTCGATCGTGCCTTCGCCGTGACGACCCCGACGCGCAAGGCCGCCGACTTCCTGGAGCAGTTCACGGGCCTGACCGGTGTGCACGCGATCTCCTGCGGGATCGAGGCCGGACAGTACACGCCGTCGTTCGAACCGCGGAAGCGCAACACCATCCTCTTCGTGGGTCGCATCACGAGCGAGAAGCAGATCGACGTACTCCTGCGCGCGCTCACGAAACTCCCGAAGGAACTCGACGCCCACGTCGACGTCATCGGTGGCGGCGACCAGGCGAAGAACCTCGAGCAGCTGACCCAGCAGCTCGGCATCGGCGACCGCGTCCGATTCCTCGGCAAGGTGTCCGACGATGAGGTGAAGCAGGCCTACACGAACGCCACCGTCTTCGCGATGCCGTCCATCGCGGAGCTGCAGAGCATCGCGACGATGGAGGCCATGGCCTCCGGTCTCCCGGTGGTCGCGGCCGACGCCATGGCGCTGCCCCACCTCGTGCACGATCAGGTCAACGGGTACCTGTTCGAGCCGGGCAACGTCGACGCCCTGGCCGAGCGGCTCGCGACGGTACTCAGCGCCGCGCCCGAGGAGTACCGCCGGATGCAGGACGCCTCGTTGGAGCTCGTCTCCGCGCACGACATCGAGCGCACGCTCGACACCTTCGAAGCGCTCTACCGTGGCGAGCAGGTCGTCGACCCGACGACCGAGCGTCACACGGCGACCGCAGACCGCCAGGAATCCCGCGACTGACTCCCGCCCGGCGGGCCACTCGGTACACTGGATTCCGCACGGGGCGGTAGCCAAGCTGGTGAAGGCATTCGGCTCATAACCGAACGATGCGTGGGTTCAAGTCCCACCCGCCCTACCGAGATCCGGCCCCTGAGCCTTGGTTCCGGTCCCTGAGCTTGTCGAAGGGCGCCCTTCGACAAGCTCAGGGACCGGGATGGGGTGGCTCAGGGACCGGTGCAGGGTTGCTCAGGGACCGGTCAGTCCGCGAGGACGAGGGCGGCGGCACCGATGAGCGGCCCGTCGGCGTCGAGCCCGGCCGGGACCACGCGCAGCTCACGGGCGTAGGCGTGCAATGCCGAGGCGGTCGCAGCCTCTTGGACGAGGTCGAGGTAGTCGGGGGAGACCCGCGAGAAGCCGCCTCCGATCGCGACGCGTTCCAGGTCGAGCAGGGTCGTGATGCTACAGAGGGCTTCGCCGACGGCCTCGGCGGAACGTCGGACGGCGCGGATCGCGATTTCCGTTCCAGCTGCGTAGTCGGCCCCGAGCTGTTCGCCCGTCGTGCCGGTCCATCCCTGGGCGCGCGCCCAGGCGACCGTCGCGGTGCCTGACGCGATGCCCTCCAACGTCCAGGGTGTGCCGACGGCATCCGGTTCGCGTCGGCGGAGCTGCATCTGTCCGAGGTGGCCGGCGTTGCCCGAGGTGCCGGGGACGAGTCGGGATCCGAGGATGATCCCGCCACCGATCCCGGTCGAGACGACGATGCCCATACTGTTCTCGGTTCCGCGGAGTGCGCCCTGCCAATGCTCGGCCAAGGCGATGCAGGTGCCGTCGAGTCGGAGTTCCACCGGACCTGACGTGAAGCGCCGGAGCTCCGCCACGATGGGGAAGTCGGCGAGTCGGGGCAGGTTGATCGGCGAGACGGTCCCGTTGGTGCTGCCGATGGGGCCCGCCGAACCGATCCCGACACCGGACACCGGCCCGCCATGGGCCGCGGTGCTCCGTTCAGCGGTCTGGAGGATCGACGCCACGAGCTCCTCGCGGGTGGCCGCGGCGCCCGTCGGACCGCGGAACCGGGTGCCGGGCAGGATCCGTCCATGGGTGTCGACGACGGCCGCTTCGACCTTTGTGCCGCCGATGTCGATCGCGAGGGCCTCGTGCATCACCGCTCCATCCTGGAGGGCCGTCGGTCCGGGCCGGCTCCCGATCCAGCGTACTGGGAACGACACGGTTGTCATTCCTCCAGGTCATGGGGCATAATGCTCGTATCGGCGCGAGCCGTACAACTGCATACACGGAGGTCCGGTCAGCCGGACAGCGGCATGGATCACACTGCATGGGTCGTTGGGGAAGACGCACCCGGACGCAGTGGAGGAATCATGTCGACACCGATGACGAAGGGTGTGCTGTTCGTGCACTCGTCGCCTCGCGCGCTCTGCCCGCACCTCGAATGGGCGGCAGGTCGCGCTCTTGGTCGTGCCATCAGTTTCGACTGGGAAGACCAGCCGATCCTCCGCGGTGCGCAGCGTGCCGAGGTCTTCTGGGAAGGCCCGCACGGCACTGGAGCCGCACTCGCTTCAGCCCTGCGCGGCTGGGAGCACCTCCGCTACGAGGTGAGCGAAGACCCGGCCCAGGGTGTCGACGGTGCCCGGTGGATGCACACGCCCGACCTCGGGATCTTCTACGCACAGACCGACAGCATCGGCAACGTGGTTGTCCCGGAGGATCGCATTCGCTACGCCATGGAGGTCGGCGCCGGGAACGCCGCCGAACTCCAGCGCGAACTCCGCGTCGCGCTCGGACAACCGTGGGACGACGAACTCGAGCCGTTCCGTCACGCCGGCGACGGGTCCTCCGTCATCTGGCTGCACAACGTGGGCTGATCCGGCCCCGCCGGCGCGGCGGCACCGCGCACGCGAGACAACTTCACAGACGACAGGGTGCCCACGTGGCGTGGACCGTGCGAGGTCGGTGACACTCCCGGCAGACACGAGGTGACGAAACGGCGGCACCCTGGTCAGTAGACGACGACGGGTCGTGGTGCGTGCACCACGACCCGTCGTCGTCTCCGTCGCGGACGGCTCAGTAGCTTCGGAACGCGACGACCGCGTTGTGACCGCCGAACCCGAACGAGTTGCTGATGGCGAGCAGGTCGCCGGCCCCGAGCTCACGCGGCGTCGTGACGACGTCGAGCGGGATCTCCGGGTCCTGGTTGTCGAGGTTGATGGTCGGCGGGATGACCCGGTGGTGCAGGGCGAGCGCCGTGTAGGCCGCTTCGATGGCGCCCGCGCCGCCGAGGAGGTGGCCGGTCGAGGCCTTGGTGGCCGTCACGGCGATGTCGTCGAGGTGGGCACCGAAGACCCGACGCAGCGCGTTGTACTCCGCGATGTCGCCGACGGGCGTGCTCGTGGCGTGTGCGTTGACGTGCACGACGTCGTCGAGCGACGCGCCGCCGTTCTCGACGGCCGCACGCATGGCGCGGGCAGCAGCCGAACCCTCGGGATCGGGAGCGGTGATGTGGTACGCGTCGCTCGTCACCGCACCACCGAGGAGCTCGGCGTAGATGCGGGCGCCACGGGCCTTGGCGTGCTCCTCGGTCTCGACGATGAGCGCTGCGGCGCCCTCACCGAGGACGAATCCGTCGCGGTCGACGTCGTAGGGACGCGAGGCAATGGCGGGGTCGTCATTGCGCTTGGACAACGCCTGCATCGCTGCGAAGGACGCGAGCGGGAGCGGGTGGATGGCGGCTTCGGAGCCACCGGCCACGACGATGTCGGCGAGGCCGGCCTGGAGGTGGTCGTAGGCGTTGGCGAGCGACTCGGTGCTTGACGCACAAGCGGAGACGACGGTGCGCTCTCCGCCTCGGGCACCGAGGTCCATGCCGATCGCCGCTGCCGGGCCGTTCGGCATGAGCATCGGGACGGTCATGGGGAGGACGCGGCGGGGGCCCTTCTCGCGCAGGGTGTCCCAGGCGTCCAGGAGCGTCCACACGCCGCCGATGCCGGTGGCCCAGTCGACGAGGAGTCGCTCCGGGTCGACCTCGGGGGCGCCGGCGTCCTGCCAGGCCTCGCGCGCGGCGATCAGGGCGAACTGGCTCGACGGGTCGAGGCGCTTGACCTCACGACGGTCGAGGATGTCCGCGGTGGGGACGGCGGCCTGCGCGGCGAAGCGTACGGGCAGCTCGAGCTCTTCAGCCCATGGCTGCTCGAGACGGCTCGCACCGCTCTTGCCGGCGAGGAGGTTGTCCCAGGAGTCGGTGGCGTTGCCGCCGAGGGGAGTGGTGGCACCGATGCCGGTGATGACGATGCGTTTGGTGGTCATTCAGTCAAACCTTCTGTGGAGACGACGAGGGGGTCCGAGCCCTGCGGCGGTCGAGCCCGTGTCCGGACGGACGAGCCGCCTCGAACGCTGAAGGGCCGGTCGGCCAACTGCCGGCCGACCCTTCAGCACTGCGCTGGGACTAGCCCTGAGCCTTGACGATGAAGTCGACGGCGTCGCCGACGGTCTTCAGGTTCTTGACTTCTTCGTCCGGGATCTTCACGTCGAACTTCTCCTCCGCGTTGACGACGATGGTCATCATGGAGATCGAGTCGATGTCGAGGTCGTCGGTGAACGACTTGTCCAGCTCGACGGTGTCGGTCGCGATGCCGGTCTCGTCGTTGATCAGCTCGGCCAGGCCGGCGAGGACTTCTTCGGTGGACAGTGCCATTGTTCTACTCCTTGGGTGAGGTTTGACCGTAGTCGAGTGTAGTCGCGTCGGGCGTCCTGCTACGGCAGGACGACGACCTGAGCGCCGAAGACCAGTCCGGCACCGAATCCGATCTGCAGGGCGAGGCCGCCGCTGAGCTCGGGGTGCCCCTGGAGGAGCCGGTGGGTGGCGAGCGGAATGGACGCCGCCGAGGTGTTGCCGGTGGTCTCGATGTCGCGCGCGATGACGACGGTCTCCGGCAGCTTGAGCTGCTTGGCGAACTCGTCGACGATGCGCATGTTCGCCTGGTGGGGGATGAAGGCCGCGAGGTCGGAGGCTTCGACGCCCGCTTCCTTGAGTGCCTGCTTGGCGACCTTGGCCATCTCCCAGACCGCCCACCGGAAGACCGTCTGGCCCTCCTGGCGCAGGGTCGGCCAGGCGGCGGTGCCGTCGCGGAACTCGGTGAGCGTGCCGCTCATGCCGACGGCGTCGGCCTTCGAGCCGTCGGATCCCCACACGGTGGGGGAGATGCCGGGGAAGTCGCTCGGACCGACGACGGCCGCGCCTGCACCGTCGCCGAGGAGGAACGAGATCGACCGGTCGGTCGGGTCGACGATGTCGGACAGCTTCTCGGCGCCGATGACGAGCGCGTAGTGAGCCGCGCCCGATCGGATGAGGGCATCGGCCTGAGCGATCGCGTAGGCGTATCCGGCACATGCGGCGTTGAGGTCGTAGGCGGCAGCGGGGTTCGCTCCGACGCGGTCGGCCACGACGGCCGCCATCGACGGGGACTGCTGGACGTTGCTGATCGTCGCGATGAGGACGAGGTCGACCTGCTCGGGCGAGATGCCCGCGGCCGCGATGGCCTCGGCGCCGGCTTCGGCTGCGAGGTCGACGGCGCTGACGTCGGCCGACGCCCGCGTGCGGGTGACGATGCCGGTGCGCTGCTGGATCCACTCGTCGGACGAGTTGATCGGACCGACGAGGTCGTCGTTCGGGACGCTGAGGTCTCCGCGAGCTGCGCCGAGGCCGAGGATGCGGGTGAACTCGGGACCGCGCGACTGCTTGAGGGTGGGGGTGGTCATTGACTGGTTCTCCGTCTGCGCTACTGCTGGGCGATGAGGTCGAGGGCTGCCGGCAGGTCGTCGGGGGTCTTGATGGCGACCGTCGGCACGCCCTTCAGGCCGCGACGTGCGAGTCCGGTGAGCGCCCCGGCGGGGGCGAGCTCGATGAGTCCGGTGATCCCTGCGGCGCTGAACGCGTCCATGCACAGGTCCCAGCGTACCGGGGAGGCGACCTGACCGATGAGGAGGTCGAAGAACGCCGTACCCGAGGTGACCTCGGTGCCGTCGTGGTTCGTCCAGATGCGGAGCGTCGGATCCTGGGGCTCGACCGTGCGGCTCGCCCCGGCCAGCCAGTCGCGGGCCGACTGCATGTAGCTCGTGTGGAAGGCGCCTGCGACCTGCAGCGGGATCACCCGCGTGCCCTTGAGCGGCTCGTCGGCGAGGCGGGCGAGGGCGTCATGCGCGCCGGCGACGACGATCTGGCCGCCGCCGTTGTAGTTGGCGGGCTCCAGCCCGAAGGAGCGGACGTGCGCGACGACGGCGTCCTGGTCGCCGCCGAGGACGGCACTCATGCCCGTCGGGGTGGTGGCTGCTGCTTCGGCCATTGCTACGGCGCGTTCGCTCACGAAGCTCATGGCGTCGCTGTCCGAGAGGATGCCGGCACCGTAGGCCGCGGTGATCTCGCCGACGGAGTGTCCGGCGATGCCGCCGAACGGCGCGGCGTCGGCGGGGAGGGCCTTCCGCAGGGCGTCCAAGGCGACGATGCCGGCCGCGACGATGAGCGGCTGGGCCACCGCGGTGTCGCGGATGGTGTCGGCGTCGGAGACGGTGCCGTGCTTGACGAGGTCTAGTCCGGCTTCGTCGGAGAAGCGCGCGAGCGCGTCCTTCGCGGAGGCGTCCTGCAACCAGGGGTCGAGGAAGCCGGGGGTTTGGGAGCCCTGTCCAGGGCAGGCGATGACGATCACCGCTCTAGTCTGCCAACCGGAGGACGCCCAGCAGTGGAGCAACACCACGAACCTTTGGAAAATGTGTTGTGTGGACTCCACAAAGCCGACCGGTCGAACGGCCCTGCCAGCGTCAGGAGGTCAGCCGACGTCGGGACGGCTCAGGCTCAGCGATGGCGCCGAGGATGAGGGCCGCCTGCAGGATGAGCGACTCGCGGGCACCGGTCGCGTCCCATCCGATGACCTCGGAGACCCGCTTGAGGCGGTACCGGACGGTGTTGGGGTGCACGAACAGCTCGCGCGCGGTCGCTTCGAGCGAGCGGCCGTTGTCGAGGTAGCACCAGAGCGTCGTCACGAGCTCGCCGGAGTAGTCCTTGAGCGGGCGGTAGACCCGCTCGATGAGCGTGGTCTTCGCGAGGTTGTCGCCGGCGAGGGCGCGCTCAGGAAGGAGGTCGTCCGCCGCGACCGGTCGAGGTGCGTGACGCCAGGACTTCGCGACGGCGAACCCGGCAAGCGCGGCCTTCGCGCTGCGCGACGCCTCGATGAGGGACGGCACAGCGTGACCGAGCACGAGATGCCCCGGCCCGAAGCCGTGCTCGAGCTTGGCGGCGATGTCGAGGAAGGTGAGTTGTGAGCTGGTGCGGGCGTCCGCGGCGGCCTGTTCGGCCTCGTCGACGGGCTCGCCGTCTCCGGGCTCGGTGCTGGGCAGCTCAGCGCGACCCAGGACGAGCACGAGCCGGTTGCCCTGGACGCCGATGAGGACGTCGGCGTCGAGGTGTCGGGCGGTCCGGCGGAGCATGTCGACATCGAGCACCCGTGGGGTCGTACCGACCAGGACGCAGGCCTCGCCGTGACCGTGCCACCCGAGGGCGGCGATCCGGCTCGGTAGCTCGTCGTCGGCCTCGCCACTGAGGATCGAGTCGACGACGAGGGCCTCGAGGCGGGCGTCCCAGAGTCCGCGGGCTTCGGCCGCACGGGCGTACACGTCAGCCGAGGCGAATGCGATGTCGCGTGAGTAGAGGAGGATCGCCTCGCGGAGGTCGACGCTTCCGGACGCGACGCGTTCCTCGACGACCTCGACGGTGACCTTGATGAGTTGCAGTGTCTGCTGCAGGCTGACGGAACGGAGCAGCTCGCGAGGAGCCGCCCCGAACACGTCGGCGGCGATCCACGGCGTCGACCGGGGATCGTCGAACCACGAGATGAACGAACTGATGCCCGCCTGGGCCACCAGGCCGACCGCTGAGCGGCGGCCTGGTGGCATCTCGGCGTACCAGGGAAGGGTGTCCTCGAGACGTTTGAGCGTCGCGGTCGCGAGCTCACCCGAGATCCGGCGGAGCCAGTCGAGTGTCTCGGCCTTCGTCTTCGTCTTCGTCACCGTGGTAGCGATGGAATCAGCTCTCGCCACCCGCGTTACCGGTGTTGCCGGCGTTCACGTCGTGGAGGCGGTAGCGGTCGATCGCCTGCTGCGGGAGGCTCGCATCGACCTCACCCCGAGCAGCGAGCTGCTGGAGGGTGCGGACGACGAGCGACGGGCCGTCGATCTTGAAGAAGCGACGGGCAGCGGCGCGCGTGTCGGAGAAGCCGAAGTCGTCGGCCCCCAACGTCGCGAAGTCGCCCGGCACGAACTGACGGATCTGGTCCGGCACGGCGTGCATGTGGTCGGTCACGGCGACGAACGGGCCTGCGGCACCGCTCAGCTTCTCCGTGACGTAGGGCACACGACGCTCCTCCTGCGGGTGCAGGAAGTTGTGCTGGTCGGCGGCGAGACCGTCGCGACGGAGCTCGGTCCAGCTCGTGACGCTCCAGACGTCTGCGGAGACGCCCCAGTCGTCGGCGAGCAGCTGCTGCGCCTCGATCGCCCACGGGACCGCGACACCGGAGGCCATGAGCTGAGCCTTCGGGCCCTGCTTCTCGCTCGTGCTGATGCGGTGGATACCGCGCACGATGCCGTCGACATCCACGCCCTCGGGCTCGACGGGCATGACCATCGGCTCGTTGTACACCGTGAGGTAGTACATGACGTTCGGGTCCTCGTGCTCGCCGCCGTACATGCGCTGGATACCGCTGCGCACGATGTGCGCGATCTCGTAGCCGTAGGCCGGGTCGTAGCTGACGACCGCGGGGTTCGACGACGAGAGCAGCAGCGAGTGGCCGTCGGCGTGCTGGAGGCCCTCACCCGTGAGCGTCGTGCGACCGGCCGTGGCGCCGATCATGAAGCCACGGGTCATCTGGTCGCCGGCAGCCCAGATGGCGTCGGCGGTGCGCTGGAAGCCGAACATCGAGTAGAAGACGTAGACCGGGATGAGCGGCTCGCCCTGCACCGAGTACGAGGTTCCGATCGCGGAGAAGGCCGCGACGGCGCCCGCCTCGTTGATGCCCACGTGCACGATCTGACCCTGCGGGCTCTCCTTGTAGGCGAGCAGCAGTTCGCGGTCGACCGAGGTGTAGTGCTGACCGTTCGGGTTGTAGATCTTCGCGCTCGGGAAGAACGCGTCCATGCCGAAGGTGCGTGCCTCGTCGGGGATGATCGGGACGATGCGGTTGCCGAAGTCCTTGGCGCGGAGGAGGTCCTTCAGCAGTCGGACGAACGCCATGGTGGTGGCGATCTCCTGCGTTCCGGAGCCCTTCTTCGCTGCCGCGTACGCGGAGTCGTCGGGCAGGTTCAGCTGCGTGTACTTGCTGCGACGCTCGGGGACGTAGCCGCCGAGCGCGCGGCGACGCTCGTGCAGGTACTGGATCGCCTCGTCGTCCTCGCCCGGGTGGTAGTACGGCGGGAGGTAGGGGTTCTCTTCGAGCTGCGAGTCGGTGATCGGGATGCGCATCGTGTCCCTGAAGGTCTTCAGGTTGTCGAGCGTCATCTTCTTCATCTGGTGGGTCGCGTTGCGGCCCTCGAAGCTCGGGCCGAGGCCGTAGCCCTTGATGGTGTGCGCGAGGATGACCGTCGGCTGGCCCTTGTGCTCGCTGGCCGCCTTGAACGCCGCGTAGACCTTGCGGTAGTCGTGGCCGCCGCGCTTGAGGTTCCAGACCTCGTCGTCGGTGTAGCCCTCGACGAGCTTCAGGGCGCGCTCGTCGCGGCCGAAGAAGTTCTCGCGGACGTAGGCGCCGTCTTCCGTCTTGTACGTCTGGAAGTCGCCGTCGGGCGTGACGTTCATGAGGTTGAGGAGCGCGCCGTCGGTGTCGCGGTTGAGGAGGTCGTCCCACTCCCGGCCCCAGATGACCTTGATGACGTTCCAGCCGGCGCCGCGGAAGAAGCTCTCGAGCTCCTGGATGATCTTGCCGTTGCCGCGGACGGGACCGTCGAGGCGCTGCAGGTTGCAGTTGATCACGAAGTTGAGGTTGTCGAGGCCCTCGTTCGCGGCGACCTGGAGCTGACCGCGGCTCTCCACCTCGTCCATCTCGCCGTCGCCGAGGAAGGCCCAGACCTGCTGGTCGCTGGCGTCCTTGATGCCACGGTTCGTGACGTACTTGGCGAGGTGCGCCTGGTAGATCGCGTTGATCGGGCCGAGACCCATCGAGACCGTCGGGAACTGCCAGAAGTCCGGCATGAGGCGCGGGTGCGGGTACGAGGAGAGCCCGTGCGGCGCGTGCGACTTCTCCTGACGGAAGCCGTCGAGCTGGTCGGTGCTGAGGCGGCCCTCGAGGAAGGCGCGGGCGTAGGTGCCGGGGGAGGCGTGGCCCTGGATGTAGATCTGGTCGCCACCGCCCGGGGCGTCCTGGCCGCGGAAGAAGTGGTTGAAGCCGACCTCGTAGAGCGCGGCCGACGACGCGTAGGTGGAGATGTGTCCGCCGACACCGATGCCGGGGCGCTGCGCGCGGTGCACGGTCATGGCCGCGTTCCAGCGGATCCAGGCGCGGTAGCGGCGTTCGATGTCCTCGTCGCCCGGGAAGTCGGGCTCGTTCTCCGAGGCGATGGTGTTGATGTAGTCGGTGGTGGGCACCATCGGCACGCCGAGGTGCAGCTCCTTCGAGCGCTTCAGGAGGCTCAGCATGATGTCGCGGCCGCGACCGTGGCCACGTTCGTCGACGAGGGCGTCGAGGGACTCATTCCACTCGGACGTCTCCTCAGGATCGGCGTCTACGTGGTTGGACGAGTATGGATCCTGGTCGTGAACAGTCACCGTCGACCTTTCTCTCGTGGCAGATCGTGCCTGGGTTGTGATGGTGAACTCCATGCGTCCTGATGGGTATGGACGCGGGCGCCACCTTTCACCCTATCCGGTCACCCCAGGGAACGGTGACCGAGCGGCGCACCCCTCCGGGTTTGTGCAGCTGCGGTGCGGGGTTAGGATGTGTGACCGGATCGGACCCGTCCACCGCTCGGGCGATCCGGAGCAGGCGAACCCGCCTGAAAGGACCCTCATGGCACTCGAGAACGACACCCTGGCACCCGACTTCGAACTGGCGAACCAGTTCGGTGAACTCGTCAGGTTGAGTCAGTTCCGCGGCAGTTCAGCTGTCGCCCTCGTCTTCTTCCCGCTGGCGTTCTCGGGCACCTGCACGGGGGAGCTGTGCGAGCTGCGCGACAACCTCAGCCTGTTCACGGACGACCAGGTCACGCTCGTCGGCATCTCCGTCGACTCGAAGCACACGCTGCGCGCGTGGGCGGAGCAGGAGCAGTACGGCTTCCAGCTGCTCGCCGACTTCTGGCCGCACGGCCAGGTCGCCAAGGAGTACGGGGTGTTCCTGCAGGAGAAAGGGTTCGCGAACCGTGCGACCTTCCTCATCGACCAGCAGGGCATCATCCGTGAGAGCTTCATCACGGCACCGGGCGAGGCCCGTTCGCTCGCGGCCTACCGCGCCGCGCTCGAAGAGCTGCGTCAGCCGGCCTGAGCCGCGGCTCGCTGTGTTCGCTCCGGATCGTCGAGAGTCTCAGCCGGTGATCGTGACCGCGGGTGCGCGCTCGTAGCGGATGAACCGGTACGGGACGCCCGTTCGTGACTCCGACCAGCCGTGTGCCGGGTCGATCGTGACCGGCACCCACTCCTCGCCGATGATCGGCGCGAAGGTGTCGCCCGCGACGTCGAGGTCGAGTTCGGTCACCTCGAGCCGGTCGGCGAGCGCGAGCGCTTCGGTGAAGAGCCCCGCGCCGCCGGTGACCCAGGCCTGGCCGTTGCCGGCGAGCTGCGCCGCTTCGAACGCGTCCTCCAGGGAGTGGGCGACGATCGCGCCGTCGGCGGACCACGCGTGATCGCGGGTGACGATGATGTTCGGGCGTCCTGGGAGCGGACGGAACCGCGGGGGGAGTGAATCCCAGGTGCGGCGTCCCATGATCACCGCGTCGGATCCGGTGAGCGCCTTAAAGTGCGCGAGGTCTTCGGGGACGTGCCAGGGCATGTCGCCGTCGGCGCCGATGACGCCGTCGTGGGCCTGGGCCCAGATGAGCGCCAGGCTCATACGGCGACGGCCGCTCGGATGGCGGGGTGGTGCTGGTAGTCGACGATCTCGAGGTCGTCGTACTCCACGTCGAAGATGCTGTCGCGCTTCGTGTTGATACGCAGCTTCGGGTAGGGGAACGGTGCGCGGGTGAGCTGCTCCGTCACCTGCTCGACGTGGTTGTCGTAGATGTGGCAGTCGCCGCCGGTCCACACGAAGTCGCCGACCTCGAGGCCGACCTGCTCGGCGACGAGGTGGGTGAGGAGCGCGTAGCTGGCGATGTTGAAGGGGACGCCGAGGAAGAGGTCTGCGCTGCGCTGGTAGAGCTGGCAGGACAGCTTGCCGTCGGCGACGTAGAACTGGAAGAAGGCGTGGCACGGGGCGAGCGCCATATTGGGGATGTCGGCGACGTTCCAAGCGGAGACGATGATGCGGCGCGAGTTCGGGTCGGTGCGCAGCTGGTCGATGACCTGCGAGATCTGGTCGATGTGCGAGCCGTCGGGGGTCGGCCAGGACCGCCACTGCACGCCGTAGACGGGGCCGAGTTCGCCCTGGTCGTCGGCCCATTCGTCCCAGATCGAGACGCCGTGTTCCTGCAGCCAGCGGACGTTGCCGTCGCCGCGGAGGAACCACAGGAGTTCGTAGGCGATGGACTTCCAGTGCACCCGCTTCGTGGTGATGAGCGGGAAGCCCTGGGAGAGGTCGAAGCGGAGCTGGCGGCCGAACACACTGCGCGTGCCGGTTCCGGTGCGGTCGCCTTTGGCGGCGCCGTGCTCGAGCGTGTCGCGCAGGAGGTCTTCGTACGGGGTGGGGATCGTCGTATCCATCCCCTCGATCGTACGGCCAGCGACCGTCACCGCGCCCGACCGATCGTCCGGTGTCGCGGCGGAAGCGCGCGAACCCGTGTTGTGGAGCGTTCCGGCTCCGACGGCGACTCCGGCTAGACTCGACGAGTCGCATCGGACGCTTCCATCCGATCGCGGGCCTTTAGCTCAGCTGGTAGAGCGCCACGTTTACACCGTGGATGTCGTCGGTTCGATCCCGGCAGGGCCCACCGAAGGAAGTTCCCCGAGATCATGGGCATCTCGGGGCCTTTTCGCTCAGCCGTGCGCGCCTCATCGCCGGACACTCGATGTTGGAGAGTTCGACGACCGGAGGCCTTGGGGCGCGAACGGCAGCACCGCCGATGTCGATGAGCGCGTTGATGCGAGCTACGGCCGCAGCGTTGGAGCGGACACCGATCGTGTGGGTGGAGTCGATTCAGCAGCGCCCGCGTGGGATCGCGCCGCACAGTCTCCGCCCTGCACCGTGCCGATTGCACCTTGTGGGCCCGGCGCGACAGATCTACCATGCACGGGACCGGCGCAGTTGTGGGCCAGCACGGGATTCGGGTTCCGCGCATGACACGCTGCTCTGGTCTCGGGGCGGCGGGTTCGGGCACGTCGCTCCGACGTCGGTAGAGGCGTGTGCAGGAGCGGAGACGTGTGCCCCGCTGTCTCTCCGGACCCTAATCATCCGAGGCAGGCTCTCGTCGGGGTGATGACCTGCCCGGAGCATAGCGCCGCAGAGCACGCCGTGTCCGATCAGATGTGAGTGAATGCGTCGTGACCTGCAGTGCGGAAGAAACACAGCAGCCAGGAAAGGCAGAACGCGACCGCCACGCCGATTTCTCCCGCGAACCACCGAACGCCGTAGCGGTGTTGTTTCGGTACTTGCCGAAGCATTCGCGACCTAGCGTGGTTGCATGACGACGCACAACTACACCGCTACCGTGACGTGGAGCGGGCGGACCGATGCCTACGAGACCTACAGCCGTCGCCATGGGGTGCGGTTGGGGGATTCGTCGATCGACCTGAGCGCAGCGGCCGAGTTCCGAGGCGACAGCGGGTTGCCGAACCCTGAGCAATTGTTGGTGGCGGCGGCGAGTTCGTGTCAGCTGCTGTCGTTCCTCGCGGTCGCCGCCCATGCAGGCGTCGAGATCATCGACTACCGGGACGCCGCGACCGGGATCATGCCGGACGACACACGTCCGATGCGGCTCACCGAGATCGTGCTTCGACCGACGATCGTGGCCCAGGGCACGACGACGGGAGCGGTGGAGCGACTCCTGGAGAAAGCCCACCGGCAGTGTTACATCGCGAACAGCCTCACCGCCGTCGTCACCCTCGAACCCGAGATCACGGTGCGGTGATGTTCGACATCGAGATCCCGGCCCCGGACGGTGCTTCCTCCCTCGCGGCGATCGGACGCGCATTGGGTGCGGCCGGCATCGGCTTGGAGGGCGGGGGCCTGTGGTCGGGAGTGGCGCACTATCTCGTAGCTGAGGGGGCTTGCGCTGGGGAGGTATTGCGTGGGATCGGGTTCGGGCCGGTGCTCGTGCGGGAAGCGCTCGTGGTCGATCTCGTCGTGGATGCGCCGGGTGCGCTCGGCCGGATGATGGAGCGGCTCGCCGGGGCCGGTGTGGTGTTGCACGGCCAGTACAGCGACCATGACAACCGCAAGGTGCTGCTCGTGGACGATGTCGCCGCTGCCCGTCGAGCGCTCGAAACGGCCGGGTCGTGACCGGCGACGCGGACATCTCGGTGCCGGCGCGAGCACTCGGTGATCCCGCTCGCGGCCGGATCGTGACAGCGCTGCTCGGTGGCCGTGCCATCCCCGCTGGGGAGCTCGCCCGCGCTGCCGGCGTCTCAGCCTCCACCGCCAGCGAGCATCTCCGCGTGCTCCTCGACGCAGGCATCGTCACGGTCGATCGGGTGGGCAGGAACCGCTTCTTCCGTCTGACGAACGACGAGGTCGCCCGGGCGGTGGAGGCGCTCCAGGCCATCGCCCCTCGCACGGTCGTGCGGTCCTTCCGACAGCACCGAGTCTCGGCCGATCTCCGGGAGGCGCGGACCTGCTACGACCATCTCGCCGGAGATCTCGGCCTACGCGTCACGGACCTGCTCGTCCACGCAAGCATCCTCTCGAGCATCCGCACCGCGGCGACGGAGAACGCCCCGTCACCGTTCCCGGCTGGCCCCGTTGTGGAGTCGCTCCGTCTGCATCCTGGTTCTGGTTCACGGCCGTGGTCACGAGGCTGCCTGGACTGGACCGGGCGCCGCGCTCACGTCGCCGGCCAGGTTGGAGCTCAAATCCTGGAGGCGATGGAAACGCAGCAGTGGATCACCCGTCGCCCCGACTCGCGGGCCGTCCGGCTCACCGAGCGTGGTGCGCTGGGGCTCAGTACCTTGGAGGCAACGATCTCCGCATGCGAGGCGTAGCCAAGCTGCGCTACTGAGCCCCAGGTGCGAGCGCTCGTCGACGACGCGACCGTCGTCGAATGCGCGTCAACCTGACGTGAAGTCGCCCGCCACAGGCGAGGAACTACGGGTCGACCCGCAGCCGTCGTGCCGATGCTCAGCGCCCGGCGGGCGCCGTGCGCGCTAGTCCGGTTGTTCGGTTGCGCGCCGTGTGCTGGGCGCTTGGTGGAGAGATCGAACGGCGTGCACGACGGCGCCGGCGAGCAGCCAGAACACGGCGATGGTCAGTCCTGCCAAGATCAATGAGAGACCACCGGCCGCGCCGCTGTAGCTCGAGAACGTTGCAGCGGTGACCAACAGACCGATCGCCACCAGAATGGCGGCCGCCAATCCCATCGTTCGCAAGTATGGATTGGAGTAGCGCTCTCGCGGCGTGTTGGTGTTGTACTTGGCCTCGATCTCTTCACGGCTGATGGGAACGTTCGGCTGGTCGGTCATGCCGGCGAGCCTAGCGGCCGCATTCGGTGCTTTGTCCGGAAATGGGGGCCTTCTGGCGCGATGGACATGGCACCTCCGGCGGGCCCGCTGCACAGTGGAAGCATGAACGATCCAGTCACCGCCCGGGAGAAGACCGCGCTCCTCGTGATCGACGTCCAGCAGGCATTCGACGATCCACAGTGGGGGCAACGCAACAACCACGATGCCGAATCGAACGTCGGGATGTTGTTGAGCGACTGGCGCCTGGCCGGTCGACCGGTGTTCCACGTCAGACATCAGAGCGCCAGCGAGGGTCAACTGTTCTCGCTGGGTGGGCCCGGTTACGAGGTCAAGCCGGAGGCTCGCGAGGTCGCGGGGGAGCCGGTCGTGGTCAAGACCGTCAACAGCGCGTTCATCGGCACTGATCTGGAGGTGCAGCTGCGCCGTGCCGGCATCTCATCGTTGGTCATCTGTGGCCTGACGACCGATCACTGTGTGTCCACCACAACCCGCATGGCGGCCAATCTCGGTTTCCACGTCACCATCGTCAGTGATGCGACGGCGACGTTCGAGCGACTCGGTCCCGATGGGCGACGGTGGTCGGCGACCGAGCTGCACGACGCCGCCCTGGCCAGCCTGCACCAGGAATTCGCGGTGGTCCAGACGACGAACGAGGTCGTCCGCGCGGCATGCTCGTGAACTGACAGGACGTCGCCGTTCTCCAGGTCGCTATCGGTTTGCCAGGGCGGCATCGACCCTGACGGTCGCCGCTGTGCCGGTCGGAGTGAGCTCTCCCGTTGGCCGGGCGGGCCCATCTGTCCGCCACGATCTGAAGCCGTGACTTCCAACCCGCCGCTCGTCCCCGAGCCGTCCCCTCACGATGCAACAGCTGCTGCAGTGAGGAGCGTCGAGCAACGCCTGAAGCGCGGAAACAGGCGGAACTGCCCTATCCGAGAGCCTTTACACCGTGGATGTCGTCGGTTCGATCCCGGCAGGGCCCACCGAACAGCAAGCCCCGAGATCATGCGGATCTCGGGGCTTCTTCGTATGGACGCCCAGCAGGTCTTGGCTCCCACTGTTGGCTACGTCCCCGTGGCGTCCCAGCGGACGGGTTGGCCCGTAAGCAAGATTCTCGATCCATGTTCATTTGTTAAGACATTCTGTGTATGCTGGTCATGGCCTCACCGAACAGCTCACAGAAAGTTGTACAGAGACGTATGACCGCTCCATCAGCCACCACGTACGACGTCGTCACCATGGGACGCGTCGGCGTCGACATCTACCCGTTGCAGGACGGCCTCGGGCTCGAGGACGTCGACACCTTCGGCAAGTATCTCGGGGGGAGCGCCGCCAACGTCGCTGTCGCCGCGGCCCAGCACGGGCACCCGACGGCGCTCATCAGCAGGACAGGCAACGACCCCTTCGGTCGATACGTCCATCGCGAACTCGAGCGCCTCGGCGTCGCTGACGAGTTCGTCGGTTGGGAGGCGGACTTGCAGACGCCGGTCACCTTCTGCGAGATCTTCCCGCCGGACGACTTCCCGTTGTACTTCTACCGGAAGCCGAAGGCGCCCGACCTGACGATCACGTCGAAGTCCCTCGACCTCGACGCGATCTACCGCGCCAAGGTGTTCTGGGCGACGGTGACGGGGCTCAGTGAGGAACCGAGCCGCTCGGCCCACTTCACCGCGTGGGAAGCCCGCGCCCGCCGGCCGCTGACGATCCTCGACCTCGACTACCGTCCGATGTTCTGGAACTCGGCCGAGCAGGCCTCCGCCCAGGTCGGGCGAGCGCTCGAACACGTCACGGTCGCGGTCGGCAACCGTGAGGAGTGCGAGGTGGCTGTCGGCGAGACGGATCCGCACCGCGCTGCAGACGCCTTGCTGGAACGCGGCGTCGAACTCGCCGTCGTCAAACAGGGTCCGAAGGGGGTCCTCGCCAAAACGCGCGACGAGACCGTCGAGGTCCCGCCGTACTTCGTGGACGTCGTGAACGGACTCGGCGCGGGGGACAGCTTCGGTGGCGCCCTCTGCCACGGACTCATCGAAGGGTGGGGTCTCGAGAAGATCCTGCGGTTCGCCAACATCGCCGGGGCGATCGTCGCGTCGCGGCGGGAGTGCTCGACGGCCATGCCGAACTCCACCGAGGTGCTCGAGATCCTCGACACCATCGGCACCGTCGGTGCAGCAGAACTCGGAGGTGCCCGATGACCATCGTGAACAACGCCAGGACATCGCGGTTCCTCCGCGAAAGCGAGTTCGAGCGCCTGCGAGAGGTCCGCGCATCCGACCCGGCCGCCATCGCCCGTGCCCATGCCGGCCGGCGTCGGCGCGAGCTCATCCGCGGTGACGGTCGACTCTTCATCGTCGCTGCCGACCACCCGGCTCGCGGAGCCCTCGGTGTGCGCGACGAGTCGATGGCCATGGCCGACCGGTACGAGCTTCTGGACCGCCTCGCGCTCGCGCTCTCGCGCCCTGGTGTCGACGGCGTGCTGGGCACCCCGGACATCGTCGACGACCTCGCCCTCCTCGGCCTGCTCGACGACAAGGTCGTGGTCGGGTCGATGAACCGGGGTGGGCTGCGCGGCGCCGCGTTCGAGATGGACGACCGTTTCACCGGCTACGACATTCCCGGGATCGTGCGAGACGGTCTCGACTTCGCCAAGACACTCCTCCGGGTGAACCTCGGCGATGCCGGATCGGTCGCGACCATCGAGGCGAACGCCCGTGCCGTAGACCAGGCGGTCGAGGCTCGTGTGCCGATCATGCTCGAACCGTTCATGAGTGAGTGGCGCGAGGGACGGATCGTCAACGACCTCTCAGCCGAGGCGGTCATCACCTCGATCGCCATCGCGTCCGGTCTCGGATCGAGTTCGGCGTACACCTGGATGAAGCTGCCGGTCGTCGAGGAGATGGAACGCGTCATGGCTGCCACCTCGATGCCGACACTCCTGCTCGGTGGCGAGCCGAACGGCCATCAGGACGACGTCTACTCGTCCTGGGAACGAGCCCTCGAACTGCCCGGTGTCCGCGGCCTGGTCGTCGGACGCACCTTGATCTACCCGGCCGACGGCGATGTCTCCGCTGCAGTCGACACCGCGGCGGGGCTCGTCCACGCCGACCTCCCCTCCTGAGCCTCCCGATCCGCCGCGATCGCTGATCCTTCACAGATTGGAACCACCCGCATCATGAGCACTGACTCCCTCCCCGTCGTCCCGCACTGGATCGACGGAGCCGAAGCCCCCTCCAGTTCCGGTCGCACCGCCCCGGTCTACGACCCCGCGCTCGGTGTCGCGACGAAGCACGTCGCGCTCGCCGATCAGGACGAGATCGCCGCAGCTGTCGCATCGGCTGCCAAGGCCTTCCCGGCTTGGCGCGACTTGTCACTCGCGAAGCGTCAGCAGGTCGTGTTCAAGTTCCGTGAGCTGCTCGAGGCGAAGAAGGGTGAGCTGGCGGAGATCATCACGGCGGAGCACGGCAAGGTCGTCTCCGACGCGTTGGGTGAGATCACGCGCGGTCAGGAGGTCGTGGAGTTCGCGACCGGTCTCGCGCACCACCTCAAGGGTGAGTTCTCCGAGCAGGTCTCGACCGGTGTCGACGTGTACTCCACGAAGCAGCCGCTCGGGGTCGTTGGGATCATCTCGCCGTTCAACTTCCCCGCGATGGTGCCGATGTGGTTCTTCCCGATCGCGATCGCGGCCGGGAACACGGTCGTGCTGAAGCCGAGCGAGAAGGACCCGTCCGCGGCGATCTGGCTCGCGAAGCTGTGGAAGGAAGCCGGGCTCCCCGACGGGGTGTTCACGGTGTTGAACGGTGACAAGGAGGCCGTCGACGGGCTCCTCACCCACCCCGACGTCCGTGCGATCTCCTTCGTCGGTTCCACGCCGATCGCGAAGTACGTGTACGAGACCGGCACCGCACACGGCAAGCGCGTCCAGGCGCTCGGCGGGGCGAAGAACCACATGCTCGTGCTGCCCGACGCCGACCTCGACCTCGTCGCCGACTCCGCGATCAACGCCGGCTTCGGCTCCGCGGGTGAGCGGTGCATGGCGATCTCCGTGGTCGTCGCCGTCGAGCCCGTCGCGGACGAGCTCATCGCCAAGATCGCCGAACGTGCGGCGACCTTGCGGATCGGTGACGGACGTCGGAACTGCGACATGGGGCCGCTGGTGACGAAGGTGCACCGCGACAAGGTCGCGTCCTACCTCGACATCGCTGAAGCCGACGGCGCGACGATCGTCGTCGACGGCCGCAACACGCCCATCGACGGTGACCCGAACGGGTTCTGGCTCGGCCCGACCCTCATCGACAACGTCCCGACGACGTCGAAGGTGTACACGGAGGAGATCTTCGGACCCGTCCTCGCCGTCGTCCGCGTGGCCTCGTATGAGGAGGGTGTTGCACTCATCAACGGCGGTGCATTCGGGAACGGGACGGCGATCTTCACCAACGACGGCGGTGCGGCACGGCGGTTCCAGAACGAGATCCAGGTCGGCATGATCGGCATCAACGTGCCCATCCCCGTCCCGGTCGCGACGTTCTCCTTCGGCGGGTGGAAGGACTCGCTGTTCGGCGACACCAAGGCCCACGGTGCCGAGGGCGTCCGCTTCTTCACCCAGCAGAAGGCCATCACCTCCCGCTGGCTCGACCCCTCCCACGGCGGCATCAACCTCGGCTTCCCCCAGAACTGAGGTTGCCCGGACGGCCCTTCGACAGGCCCAGGGAACGGCGCGGTGCCCGAGCCGACATCGTTCCGCAGTCCTGTCGAAGGGCATGATCGAATCACACACGACGGAGTGAACAACATGCAGTGGATGTACGAGCGGGGTGACCTCGCCCGAGACGGCTGGGAGAGCGTCGTCGACGGCTCGATCGACGGCTGGGCGCACACGGGTCTCCGCGTCGCGGTCCTCGCCGACGGTGATGCCATCGACCTCCCGGCGGGCGATGTGGAACGGATCGTCGTCCCGCTCGCCGGTTCCTTCAGCATCAGCTGGACGGACGCCGAGCAGCGGGACGGCACGACGGCGCTCTCCGGCCGTCGATCCGTCTTCGACGGACCGACCGACGTCCTCTACATGGGTGCGGGGACAGCGTGCGTGCTGAGCGGAGCCGGTCGAGTCGCTGTGGCCGAGGCCTCGACGACGGCGGTCCACCCGACGCGTCATGTCGCTGCGGAGGAGATCCCCGTCGAGCTGCGCGGCGCGGGCCGGTCGAGTCGTCAGGTCCACAACTTCGGCACGCCGGACGCGCTCGACGCCGCGAAGCTCATCGTGTGCGAGGTCGTGACGCCCGCAGAGAACTGGTCGTCCTACCCCGCCCACAAGCACGACGAGCACCTGCCTGGGGCGGAATCGCGCCTCGAGGAGATCTACTACTTCGAGTCCGCCGTCTCGAAGGGTCTGGAAGCATCGACGGCCGCGGACCCCTTCGGGATGTTCGCGACCTACTCCTCACCCGCCGGGGAGATCGACATCAACGCGATCGTCCGCACCGGTGACATCGCGCTCGTCCCCTTCGGATACCACGGTCCTGCCGTCGCCGCGCCGGGGTACGACCTCTACTACCTGAACGTCATGGCCGGACCCGACCACGAACGGGTCTGGAACATCAGCGACGACCCCGCACACGCGTGGATCCGCCAGAGCTGGGAGGGCCAGGACATCGACCCGCGGCTGCCCTACGTCGGTCCCACAGCATCTCAGACGAACATCCGCACCAACGCAGAAGGACAGCAATGATGGCGACGAACCCCAGGACGAAACGGATGACGGTGAGCCAGGCGCTCGTTGAATTCCTCGGTCACCAGTGGACCGTGGACGGGGACCACCGTGAGCGGACCATCCCCGGCATGTTCGGCATCTTCGGACACGGCAACGTCGCCGGACTGGGTCAGGCACTCAAGCAGGCGAACTCCCTGCAACCCGATCTCATGCCGTACTTCCAGGCACGCAACGAGCAGGCGATGGTGCACCAGTCCGTCGGGTACGCCCGCATGCACCGCCGCCTCGGCACCTTCGCGAGCGCGGCCTCGGTCGGCCCGGGTGCCGCGAACATGCTGACCGGTGCCGCCCTCGCCACCACCAACCGGCTTCCGGCGCTGCTGCTGCCCAGTGACACCTTCGCGACGCGCGTCGCAGACCCGGTCCTCCAGCAGCTCGAGCTGCCCCACGACATCGGCATCACCGTCAACGACGCGTTCCGTCCGCTGTCCCGGTTCTTCGACCGGGTGCAGCGGCCCGAGCAGCTGTTCTCGATCGCCCTCGCCGCCATGCGTGTGCTCACCGACCCCGCCGAGACGGGTGCGGTCACGATCGCGCTGCCGGAGGATGTGCAGGCGGAGACCGTCGACGTCCCACTCGAATTCCTGCAGAACCGTGAATGGCACCTGCGCCGTCCGCTGCCGGAACGAGCTGCGCTTGCCCGCGCCGTCGCGGCGATCCGCGGGGCGAAGCGTCCGATCATCATCGCCGGCGGGGGAGTGATCTATTCGAACGCGGAGGAGGCGCTGCGTCTGCTCGTCGAGGCGACCGGCATCCCCGTCGGCACCTCGCAGGCCGGTGGTGGGTCGCTCGTCTGGGACCACCCGCAGAATGTCGGCGCGATCGGCGCCACCGGGACGACGGCGGCCAACCGTCTCGCGGCGGAGGCAGACGTCGTGATCGGCATCGGCACTCGCTACAGCGACTTCACCACGGCGAGCCGCACGGCGTTCCAAGCCGAGGGCGTGACCTTCGTCAACGTCAACGTCGCGAGCTTCGACGCCTACAAGCATGGGACGCAGATCGCCGTCGTCGCCGACGCGCGGGAGACGGTCGAAGCGCTCCACGATGAGCTCGCTCGGTTCCGAGTCGCTGCCGACTACGCCGAGACCATCCGCCGTGAAAAGGCGGCATGGGACGCGACCGTCGACGCCGCTTTCGAGCCGTCGGGACTCGCCCTCCCCGGACAGGCGGAGATCATCGGTGCCGTCCAATCGTCGACCCAGCCTGAGGACGTCATCGTCCAGGCGGCGGGATCACTCCCCGGCGACCTCCACAAGCTGTGGCGCGTGCGGGACGCCCTCGGCTACCACGTCGAGTACGCCTTCTCCTGCATGGGGTACGAGATCGCCGGCGGGCTCGGGGTGAAGCGCGGTGCCGAGGCGAGCGGATCCGACCGCGACGTGGTCGTGATGGTGGGCGACGGGTCCTACCTCATGCTGCACACGGAGCTCGTGACCGCGGTCGCCGAGGGCATCAAGCTCATCGTCGTCCTCATCCAGAACCACGGGTACGCCTCGATCGGACATCTGTCGGAGACGGTCGGATCCGAGCGCTTCGGCACCTGGTACCGCAGCCTCGATCCCGAGGCCCGCAACTTCCAGGGCGAGGAGATCCTGCCCGTCGACCTCGCCGCCAACGCGCGCAGCTACGGCGTCGACGTGATCGAGGTCGAGCCCGGCGCCTCGTCGATCGACGACCTCAGGGCGGCCCTGGCGACCGCGAAGGCCTCCGACCGGACGACGCTCATCCACATCAACAGCGACCCGCTGCTGTACGCGCCCGACGGCGAGGGCTGGTGGGACGTCCCCGTGCCCGCGGTCTCCGAGCTGCCGAGCACGCAGCGTGCGTACGAGGAGTACGCCGAGATCAAGGCCACCCAGAAGCCGCTGCTCGGCTGAGTGAACGACCAGGATCCCACGAACGAGTACCGAAGGAACCCGATGTCAGCATCCACCACCACCCCGTCGATCCGTATCGGCACCGCTCCCGACTCCTGGGGCGTCTGGTTCCCCGACGACCCGAAGCAGGTCCCGTGGGAGCGCTTCCTCGACGAGGTCGTCGCTTCCGGCTACGAGTGGATCGAGCTCGGCCCGTACGGGTACCTCCCCACCGATCCGAACCAGCTCGCCGACGAACTCGGCGCCCGTGGGCTCAAGCTCTCGGCGGGAACCGTCTTCACCGGCTTCCACAAGGGCGACGACCAGTGGAAGCGCGCCTGGGACCAGGCGCTCGACATCGCCGGGCTCGTCTCGAAGCTCGGGGCCGAGCACCTCGTCGTGATCCCGGACCTGTGGCGCAGTGACGCGACGAGTGAGGTCCTCGAGGCTCGCACCCTCGACGACGGGCAGTGGGCGAAGCTCGCCGCCGGGCACGATCGCCTCGGCAAGGCCCTCCTCGAGGAGTTCGGGATCAAGCAGCAGTTCCACTCCCACGCCGACAGCCACGTCGGGACGACCAGAGAGGTCGAGCGCTTCCTCGCGGAGACCGACGAGCGGTACACGAACCTCTGCCTCGACACGGGCCACTTCTCCTACTACGGCGGCGACAACCTCAAGCTCATCGACGACCACCCGTCGCGGATCGGCTACCTGCACCTGAAGCAGGTCGACACGAGCCTGCTGTTCGACGTGCTGAAGAACGACGTACCGTTCGCGGAGGCTGTCACCCAGGACATCATGGTGGAGCCGCCGTTCGGGGTCCCGGAGCTCGGTCCGATCATCGAACGCGTCGCTGCACTCGACCCGCAGATCTTCGGGATCGTCGAGCAGGACATGTACGGCTGCTCGATCGATCGCCCGTTCCCCATCGCCAAGCGCACGCGCGAGCACATCTTCGGCGAGACCGCCGCGGCCCGCGTCAGCTGACCCACCCCGACCAGCCAGAACCCACGGAAGGCACCGACGCCATGAGCACCACCACCCAGACCACCGACCGTCCCACGGGGACCGACGCACGGACCGGCGACCTCCGGGTCGGCATCGTCGGTGCCGGCCTGATGGGAGCCGACCACGTCAAACGGATCACCGAACGCGTGAGCGGTGCGGTCGTCGCGGCGATCATCGAACCGGACGCAGGCCGCGCCGCAGCCGCGGCCGCCAACGCCCCCGGGGCCCAGGCGTTCACGCGGATCGAGGACGCGATCGCGGCCGGCGCCGTGGACGCCGTCCTCATCGCGACCCCCGGGCAGTTCCACGAGCCGGTGCTCCTGCCGGCACTCGCCGCCGGACTCCCGATCCTCTGCGAGAAGCCGCTGACGCCCGACTCCACGTCGTCGTGGCGGGTGCTCGAGGCCGAGCAGCAGCTCGACCGACCGCACATCCAGGTCGGGTTCATGCGCCGGTTCGACGCCGAGTACCAGCAGCTGCGCGCCCTCGTCGAGTCCGGCGAGGCCGGCGAGCTCCTCATGCTCCGCGGTGTCCACCGCAACGCGGTCGTCCCCGACACCTACACGCAGACGATGCTCATCACCGACTCCGTCGTGCACGAGTTCGACGTGCTGCCGTGGGTGGCAGGCTCCACCGTCGCGAGCGTCGAGGTGAAGTACCCGCGTCGCAACCGGCTGAGCCCTGACCACCTGCGCGAGCCGATCCTCGTCATCATCGAGCTCGCGAACGGTGTCCTCATCGACGTCGAGATGAACGTGAGCGTCCAGTTCGGCTATCAGGTCGCGACCGAGGCGGTCTTCGCCGAGAGCATCGCGCGGATCGGTCAGCCGTCCGGCCTCCAGCAGTGGAAGGACGGCCGCTTCAGCGTCGCCGACCACACGAGCTTCGTGACGCGGTTCGCCGCGGCATACGACGAGCAGGTCCAGCGCTGGGTGAACGCGGTCCGCGGGGGCACCCTCGTCGACGGGCCGAACGCATGGGATGGCTACAAGGTGGCGCTCGCGTGTGAAGCGGGAGTCGCGGCACTCACCACCGACGGCCCGGTGCCGGTCGCCATTCCCGAGCGCCCCGCGTTCTACGCTTGATCCGCGTCCGGCCGGCAAGCCTCGCGATGCCGGGCGGACGCACTGACGAAGGAGTTCCCCGATGGTCCGCATCGCCCTCGATCCGACCCCGTATCACCACGACTATGCACTGCTCGACTTCCCGGACATCGCCGCGCGGCTCGGATACGACCATCTACAGCTGACGCCGCACGCCGACTTCGGGCCGTTCTTCCGGTACCCCAAGGCCGATGACGCCCTCGTCGCCGCCCTGCGCAAGCGCGTCGCCGACGCCGGGATCACGATTCCGGCGCTCCTGCCGGTGCAACGCATCTCCTCACCGGAGGAGCAGCAGCGGGAGGCGGCCGTGCGGAACTTCTCGCGCACCATCCACCTCGCCGTGGAACTCGGCGTCGACACCCTCAACACCGAGTTCAGCGGGCGCCCGGAGCGCAGTGAGGACTCCGAAGCCGCGTTCTACCGCTCGATGGAGACGTTGTTGCCGCTGGCCGAGCGGGAGGGTGTCCGGATCAACTTCGACCCGCACCCCGACGACTTCGTCGAGGACGGTCTTGAGGCATGGCGCATCATCCGCGGTCTCAACTCGGCATCGGTCGGCTTCGTGTACGTCGCGTCCCACACCTTCCACTACGGCGACCGCGCGACGACCCTGCTGCCCGAGATCGGCGACCGGCTCGGCGCGGTGTACGCCGCCGATTCGTTCGACCACCACCGCTCCCACGGACTCCGGTACATCAGCAACCCGCCGGGGAACGCTGCTCGGGTGCACCAGCACCTCGCGATCGGCGACGGCGACGTCGATTGGACGCGATTGTTCGACGTGCTGGCGCGGACGGGTTTCCTGGACCGCGACGATGCGATCATCGTGTCCAACGTCTTCGCCGAGGATGAGCGGGCCGACGAGGTCTCCCGGTCACAGCTCACCCGACTCCATGAGCTCGTGGACGCGGCGCGTACGAACACCAACGACGGGGGAGTGGGCGCCGGAGCGTGAGACTCGGCCTCGTCGGCTACGGATTCGGCGGACGCACCTTCCACGCCCCGTTCGTCGCCGCTCTCGGCGAGGGGGTCCTCGCCGGGGTCGTGACCCGTTCTGCTGCCCGCCGGGCGGAGCTCGCCGCCGACCATCCCGGGGTGCCCGTGTACGACACCGTCGACGATCTGCTCGCAGCGGGTGTGGACATCGTGACGATCTCGACGCCGCCATCGGGTCGGCTCGACATCGCCAAGCGCGTGATCGACGCCGGAGTCCCTGTTATCGTCGACAAGCCGATGGCGAGCAGCCTTGCCGAGGCGCGTGAACTCGTCGCCTACGCGGCTGATCGAGGCGTCCTGCTCAGCGTCTTCCAGAACCGGCGTTGGGATTCCGAGGCCCGAACGCTGCAGGCGATCGTGCGCTCGGGCGCCGTCGGTGACATCCGCCTCGTCGAGAACGTCCTCGACCGGTGGGAACCTCGCGCGACCGGAGACGGATCCGGCGGCGGTCAACTCTTGGATCTGGGCAGTCACACCGTGGACCAGGTTCGTGACGCGCTCGGGCCTGTCCAGCGGGTGTTCGCCACGATCGACCGCCGGCCGGGTGACGAGTACGAGTACGCCTTCGACCTGCTCCTCGAGCACCAGGATGGTATCCGGTCGATCGTCGCTTCCGACGTCCTGCAACCCGACGGGCGCCCACGCCTGCGGGTGACCGGAAGCACCGGTACCGTCACCGTACGCGGGCTCGACATCCAGACGGATCAGATGCTCGCCGGTCTGAGACCGGCCGGTCATGGCTGGGGTGTCGAGCCGCACGAACGATGGGGCACGCTGACGACGACGGCCGGTGAGCAGCGACCATATCCGCGCGCGGACGGTCGCTGGCAGGATTTCTACGCCGGAGTGCGTGAGGCGATCGACACCGGGTCAGGCGTCCTCCCCGTCGCCGTCGAGGGCTCCCTCGCCACATTCGCGATCCTCGAGGCTGCTCGCCGGAGCGCTGAGCTCGGAACCTGGGTGCACGTCTCGTCCGTCTGACATTCCTCGGTGCGTGTTCCCGGCACAGCAGAACGGCCCGTCCTCTCGATGAGGGCGGGCCGCTCTGCGCTGTGGTGCGGACCAGGATCAGAAGGTCTTGTACTGCTCTTTGAAGTGGTCCTCGAGCGACTCGAGGCTCTTGCCCTTCGTCTCCGGGACGCTCGTCGCGACGAAAAGGATGGCGAGGAGACCGACCGCTGCGAAGAGCAGGAACGTTCCGAATCCGAGGGACTCGACGAGCGAGGGGAACGCCAGCGAGATGATCGCGTTCGTGGACCAGAGCACTAGGACGGTGATGCCGATCATGACGCCGCGCATCTTCAGTGGGAAGATCTCGGCGATCATGAGCCACGCGAGGGGGCCGATGGTGCCCTGCATGATCCCGATGAAGAGCAGGATCGCGATGAGGAGCAGCCACGGGCGGACGGGGTTGTCCTCTGGGAGCCCCAGGCCGATGGCACCGACGAGCAGGTGCATCGTCGTGGTCCCGATGAAGCCGAACAGCATCAGCGAGCGACGGTTGAAGCGGTTGATGATGGAGAGCGCCACGAGCATCGCCGTGACGGACATCACACCGTTCAGTACGTTGAAGCTGAGTGCGGCGTTCCGTGTGAAGCCGGCGGCCTCGAGCACCTGGGTGCCGTAGTACATCATCGAGTTGATGCCGGTGAGCTGCTGGTAGGCGGCGATGCCGATGCCGATGAAGAGGAGGCGTCGGATCCACGGGGTCCGTACGATGTCCATGAAGGTGCCGGACTGCTCGTCCTTCTCGATCACGGAGAGCTGCCGGACCTCTTCCATTTCGGCGACGGCCCGCTCCTCGGAGCGCACCTGGCGGAGCACCGCGAGGGCCTCGTCGTCGCGACCGCGAGCGAGCAGCCAGCGCGGGCTCTCGGGCATCCGGAGCATGCCGAAGAACAGGACGAACGCCGGGATCACGGCGATGGCGAGCATATAGCGCCAGACGTGGTCGTTGGAGCCCCAGACATTGCCGATGATGGCGTTGATGGCGAAGGCGAGGAACTGCCCGCCGACGATCATCAGTTCATTGCGCGAGACGAGGCTTCCGCGCTTCTCGAATGGGGCGACCTCCGCAAGGTAGACCGGGACCGTGACCGAGGCACCACCCACGGCGAGACCGAGGATGAAGCGGAAGACGAGGAGGATCTCGTAGCTCGGAGCGATGACGCAGCCGCCGGCGCCGATGAAGAACAGGACGGCGATGATGAGGATGTTGCGCTTCCGACCGAGTCGGTCCGACAGCCGCCCGCCGAAGAAGGCGCCGACAGCAGCGCCGATCAGCAGGGTGAAGGTGATGAGGCCCTCTTGGAAGGAGTTGAGCCCGAAGTACTCCATCATGAACGACAGGGCGCCGTTGAGCACCCCGGTGTCGTATCCGAAGAGGAGCCCACCGAATGTCGCGATGACGGCGACGAGGCCGAGACGCTTGTTGTAGGGGCCATTGCCGAGGGGCGGCAAGGCCACCTTCACGGCGTTGGTGATCGTTCCACCATGAGACACGTTGTTCGCTCCTTTGCGTGTTCCCGCCTCCAGCCCCGATGGGCCGGTTGTCGACGCTGAACCGGGTGAGAATGTGTCCTTATGTTAGGACATTCTGCCAACAAGCGCTAGTGAGTGTTCTGATCTGGTGAGATGGGTGGGCCCATCGGCTCCAAGCCTGAGGAACTACAGGGTCTCTCCAGCGTCCGCCAGCAGGGTGCTGCCGGTCATGATCATGGACAGGTCGCTCGCTGCGAAGAGCACGACGCGGGCGATGTCGTCCGGGGTGCCGAAACGTCCGATGAGGCTCTGGTTCATGACGTCGAGTTTCGGGAGTTCGATGCCGGCGGCTGCAGCGGCCTCGGATGCTGCGGTGGCTGCGGCGAGGTTCCCCTCCGTTGGCACGAAGCTCGGAGCGACACCGAGGACCCGGACGCCGAGCGGGGCGAGGTCGACCGCGAGCGACTTCGTGAGCCCGAGTGCCGCGTGCTTCGAACTGACGTAGGCGGACATACCAGGGAAGGCCACCTGGAACCCGGCCGTCGAGACGATGTTCACGATGACGCCACCGGAGCCGTCCGAAGTCATGCGTCGTGCCGCTTCGCGGGCTCCGAGGAAGACGCCGCGGGTGTTCACGGCGAAGACCTGATCCCAGGTCGCGTCGTCCATCTCGAGTACGGGGGCGTTGGGGAAGACGCCGGCGTTGTTCACCCAGACGTCGATCCCGCCGAGCTCGGCGACGGCGATGTCTGCGGCGGCCGCGACCGAGGCGGCGTCGCTCACGTCGGCGCGGGTCCCGAGGGCCGTGACACCGAACCGCGCGCGGAGCTCGTCGGCCGCTGCGCGCGCGGCGTCCTCATGCAGGTCGACGATCAGGAGGTCGGCACCGGCCTCCGCGAGTCGGGCGGCGATGGCCTTGCCCAGTCCTTGCGCGCCTCCGGTGACGACGGCTCGTCGCCCGGCGAGGGAGAGGAGGTCTGCGAGCGGGGTCTCGGAGACATCGGGAAAGGGGTAGGGCATGACGACCTCCATGTCGTGACAACGGTATTGGCAGAGTATGTCATAAAGCCACCCGCGGGCGGGAGGCTAGCGTGGGTACATGACCGCCAAACGGGGCCCAGGCCGCCCGCCCGTCTCCGAGCCTGACGAACTCCGGTCCCGAGCGCTCGACGTGCTCTACCGCCGTGGGTACCAGGGCACGACGATGGGCGTGCTGGCGGACGAGGTCGGGGTGAGTGTCCGCACCCTGCACCGGTACTTCCCGACGAAGGCCGACATCGTCTGGGGTGGCATCGAGGGGGCGATCGATGCGCTGGCCCACGGCTTCGCGACGGCCGACGATTCACTGCCGATCACCGACGCCATCACCGCCGTCGTACTCGACGTGTTCGACCAGGACGCCGACGCCCTCGCCGTCGGCCGCGCGCGGATGCGCCTCATCGCGACGACCCCGGAGTTGCGTGAGACGAGGCCGGAGACCTACCAGCGGTGGCGCGAGCAGACCATCGCATTCGTCGCGCGGCGCCTCGGGGCCTCGCCGTCCGACATCGTCCCGCGAGCCGTCGGGGCCGCGGTCCAGGCCGCGATCGACGAGGCGCTGGCCTGGTGGGCGGCCGGTGATCGCCATGCCTCTCCCGCGCAGGCGGTCGCGGAGGCGCTCCGCGGCTTCGACGTCATCCGTGCGAGCGGGGTGGACTCGCCGACCCGCTGACGTCAGCCGGTCGTGGCGGCGCCGTCCTCCGGTGATGCGATCAACCGCATGAACGCTTCGAGCAGCGGAAGGGTTTCGCGGTCCGGGTCCAGGAGCGCCTGGATGCGGAGCCCGTCGATCATCGCCAGCGTCATCGTCACCTTGTCATCGGCGGTGAGCTGCTCCCCGTCGGCGGCCGTCGACAGTCGCTTGTCGGTGAAGTGCTCGCGCATGCGGGCTCGGCGGGCCATGAAGAAGTCGTGCGCGGGGTGGTGCGGGTTCGTCGCCGCGATCGTGATCGCGAGCCAGTTGCGTTGCTGCTCGGGGTGGGCGAAGTCCTCCTCGAGCACCGCGCTCAGGACGCGGTCCGCCGGCAGTCTCGACTGCATGATGCGCTGGGCGAGCTCGAGGTCGTCGGCGTCGCGCTGCGCGAGGGCGGCCAGGAGGAGGTCGTCCTTCGTCGCGAAGTGGCGGAGGAGCGCGGCGTGCGTGACGCTCGCGCGGGAGGCGATGTCCCGCAGTGAGGCCCGCTCGTAGCCGTGCTCGGCGAAGCTCGCCGACGCCGCCCGGATGATCTCGGCGCGGCGCGCGGGTGTCGTCGCATAGGGTCCGCGAGGCCCCCGGCGCGCCGAGGGGTGCGGTGCCTCAGGCGTGGTGTCCGTCACCGTGCTCGTCGTCATGCCGGGCCCTCCTCCCGCGGATCGGACCGGTGCCGCGCGGGACTTGCCAATTGTATCCGGGGTGGTTACTGTTTCCAAACAGTAACCATGGTGGTTACAGTTTGCCGGAGTCGCACACCGCTGTCGCCCGGACGCAGACCAGCACCGTAGCCGGTCGACACACCCGATGAAGGAGTCATGGTGTCCCCGAACGAACCCGATCCCACCGCGCGCACAGCCGCCGGTATCGCCGCCGCCCAGCCCACCCCCGGCGCCCAGGCCGAACCCGACGGACTCGACGCCGCACCGGCCGCCGTGCAGGAGCCACAGGCCCCGGTCAGCCGCTCCTACATCTTCTGGCTCATGCTCGCCAGCTTCGGCGCGTCCATGGCCATGATGGTGCCGCTGTCGTACGGCATCGCCGTCCGCATCTCCGAGCTCGCGCCGGGACACGAGGAGGTGCTCGGCTACATCACCGGGACAGCCCAGCTCATCTACCTCGTGATCAGCCCCATGATCGGCATCTGGAGCGACCGCGTTCGCTCGCGCCTCGGGCGCCGCACGCCGTTCATCTTCCTCGGCGTCGGGATCGGCCTCATCGGCCTCATCGTCATGGGACTCGCACCCGACCTCCTCATCGTCGGTGCCGGCTGGGTGCTCGGCATGTCCGGCTGGTCCATCTGCGGCGCGGCGATCCAGACCCTGCAGGCCGACAAGCTCCCCGAGTCGCAGCGCGGCAAGGTGTCGGCGTTGACCGGACTCATGACGCAGATCGCTCCGGTCCTCGGCATCGGCGTCGCCTACGCGGTGTCATCCAGCACCTTCCTCGTGTTCCTCGTCCCCGGCGTCATCGGCGCCGTCCTCCTCGCGATCTTCCCGCTCATCAAGCCGGAGGGGAGCTCCAAGCACCTCGCGAAGACGGACACCGTCACGGTCGGCTCCGTCGTCCGCAGCTACGGCTTCAACGTCCGCAAGTACCCGGACTTCGCCTGGAACTGGCTCGGTCGCTTCGTCTTCTTCATCGGCCTCTACTTCAACACCACGTTCGGCACCTTCTTCTACGCGCAGCGGCTCGACCTCCCGGTCCGCGAGGTCGCCGGGGTCGTCGCCACGATCGGGATGCTCGGCGTGGTCGCCGCCGCCGGTCTTGCGCTACTCGGCGGGTTCCTCTCCGACAAGCTCAAGCGTCGGCGGCTGTTCGTGCTCATCGCCTCGCTCCTCTTCGTCGCCGGCGCCCTGGCCGAGGCCTTCGCGTGGTCACTGCCGCAGCTGATCATCGGTGCGGTGCTGATGCAGACCGCGATCGCGGTGTTCGCGACGGTGGACCAGGCGATCATCTTCGCCATCCTGCCGAACCGCGAGGAGGCCGGCCGGTACATGGCGGTCGTCGCCTTCGCGCAGAAGATCCCGAGCGCCGTCGCACCGCTGCTCGCCTCGGTCGTCATCACCCTCGGTGCCACCGGTGCGGAGAAGAACTACACGATCCTCTACCTCACGGGTGCGGTCCTCGCGCTCCTCGGCGGGATCATCGTCTCCACAAAGGTCAAAGCCGTTCGCTGACCCGGTGGGATCGACCGCCTGACGTCACCGCCGACACCCCGACCAGCACCACCCAGCAGAAAGCCACAGTATGCACGCGACACCCCACGATCTCACCGTCGACAGCGGCGGCGACCAGTTCGTCGTCACCGGGGCGACGCCGCGGCTCTCCTGGAAGCCGGGAGACGGCGCGATCGGCGGCTTCGAGCTCGAGGCCGTGATCGACGGGGTGCGGCAATCGGTCGTGCTCGCGGACGGGCACCGCTACGTCGCTTGGCCGTGGTCGGCGCTGCGCAGCCGTCAGCGCGTCGAGTGGCGGGTGCGTTCGGCCGATGCGGGTGCCGAGTGGTCCGAATCGGCGTCCTTCGAGGTCGGCCTCCTGGACGAGGACTGGCGGGCGGCCTGGATCTCGCCCGTCGAGACAGATGATCCCGGCTACGGGAACCGCCCGGCGCACCTCCTCGGCGTGGAGTTCACGCTGGAGGGCGAGGTCCGGTCCGCGCGGCTCTATGCGACCGCCCTCGGTCTGTACACCGCGGCGGTCAACGGGGTGCGGGCCGGCCGGGCCGAGCTCTCCCCGGGGTCGACCTCCTATGACCGCACCCTGTACGCCCAGGCCTTCGACGTCGCCGCCGCCCTGGTGACCGGCTCCAACCGCCTCGACGTCGACCTGTCCGACGGCTGGTACCGAGGCCAGGTGGGGGCGTTCCGCATCCCGTCGGGCTGGGGGTCCGTCCTCGGTCTCCGCGCCGAGCTGCACGTCGACTTCGCCGACGGGGGCACCCTCGTCGTCCGTTCGGACGACCGCTGGGAGAGCCGGCCGTCCACCATCACCCGGGCCGACCTCATGGACGGCCAGACGGTCGACCTGACGGTGGCCGATGTGGAGGCCGCCGACGAGACGGTCTCGTCCGTGCTCATCGACGCCGTCGTGGACCCACCGGCCATCGACTGGTCGCCGGCGCCCGCCGTGACGGTGGTCGCCTCGCGCGCCCCGAGCAGTGTCCGCGAGCTGCGCGAGGGCGTGTGGGTCGTCGACTTCGGCCAGAACGCCTCCGGATGGCTCCGGCTCGGAGATCTCGGCCCCGCGGGCACCCGGACCGAGATCGACTACGGCGAGTATGTCGAAGCGGACGGCGACCTCTCGACGACCCACCTCGACTCCCACCGTCCGGGCGAACCGGTACGGGTCTTCCGACAGCACGACGAGGTGGTCGCGGGGGAGACGCCGGCCGTCTTCGAACCGCGGCACACCGTCCACGGCTTCCAATACGCACGGATCGTGCGACACGGTGCGCCGCTCGACCCCGCGACGATCTCGATGCAGATCGTGCACACCGACCTCGCGCAGGCCGGGACGTTCTCGTGCAGCGACCCCGATCTGAACGAGCTCCACCGACTCGCGGAGTGGAGCTTCCTCGGCAACGCGGTCGACGTCCCCACCGACTGCCCGACCAGGGAACGCCTCGCCTGGAGCGGGGACTATCAGGTGTTCGTCTCCACGGCGACCCGGCTCCGCGATGTGAGCGGGTTCAGCAGGAAGTGGCTGCGCTCCGTCCGTGACGACCAGCTCGACGACGGACGCATCACGAACTTCTCGCCCGACGGTCGCCGCATCAAGCAGCGACTGGACGACCAGTTCGCGATGATGACGGGTTCCGCGGGCTGGGGCGACGCGATCGTCGCGGTGCCCTGGGAGCTGTACCGCAGCTACGGCGACACCGCAGTGCTCGCGGAGAACTGGGGGGCGATGGTCCGCTGGGTCGACTGGGCGCTCGACCGCGCCCGGGAGACCCGCCACCACGCCCGGCAGCAGCGCTCGCCGGAACCTGAGGCGTTCGAGGAGTTCCTCTGGGACGGCACCTTCCACTGGGGTGAGTGGACGGAACCGAGGGAGCTCGATGCCGACGGCAACGGCATCGACCCGATCGTAAACGACCCGATGGCCTGGTTCATGGCCGACAAGGGCGAGGTCGGCACGGCTTACCTCTTCCGTTCCGCGTCCACGCTGGCGCAGATCGCGGCGATCCTCGGGCAGGACGAGGCGGCCGGTCGCTACGCGCTGGTCGCCGAGCAGGTCCGGTCCGCCTGGCAGACGGCCTACCTCCGGCCCGACGGCACGACAGAGACGGACACGCAGGCGGCGTACGTCCGGGCGTTGTCGTTCGGCCTCCTCCCGGAGGACCGTCGAGCCGCGGCGCTGGATCGTCTCGTGGAGCTCATCCGGCTGGCCGGCACCCACCTCGGCACCGGCTTCCTGTCGACGGGGGACCTCCTCCCCGTGCTCGTCGAGGGAGGTCGCGCCGACGTGGCGTACGAGCTGCTCACGCAGCGCTCGGAGCCCTCCTGGCTCACCATGGTCGACCGCGGCGCGACGACCATCTGGGAGGCCTGGGAGGGCATCGACGCGGACGGCGTGGCGCACGAGTCGCTCAACCATTACAGCAAGGGGACGTTCGCGCGGTTCCTCCACGAGTACACGCTCGGACTTCGGCAGGCCGAGGACTCGATCGCCTGGGATTCCATCGTCATCGCACCCGTACCCGGCGCCGGGCTGTCCCGGGCGCAGGGCTCCCACGAGTCGCCGAACGGGACGATCACCGTCCGCTGGGGGCTCGAAGGCGGCGAACTGCTGATCGACGCAGAGATCCCGGCCGAGACCACGGCACGGATCGTCTTCCCGGACGGCACCGAGTTCCGGTCGGGACCTGGCCGCTTCAGTGCCCGCCGCCCGCACCGCACCTCCGAGGCCGAGGCCTCGGTCGCCACCATCTGACCATCGCACCACGAACGAGAGAGCACCGACGACCATGACGACGACCTTCCCCGACGGGTTCCTCTGGGGCGCGGCGACCGCCGGCCACCAGATCGAGGGCAACAACGTGAACAGCGACTGGTGGGCGCGCGAGCAGTCCATGCCGGGCATGGAACTGTCCGGAGACGCCTGCGACAGCTACCACCGCTACCGCGAGGACATCGCACTGCTCGCCGATGCAGGCCTCACCTCCTACCGCTTCAGCCTCGAGTGGTCGCGGATCGAGCCGGTGCAGGGGCACTTCTCACGGGCGGAGCTCGCTCATTACCGGCGCATGATCGAGTGCTGCTTCGAGCACGGTGTCACCCCAGTGGTCACCCTGCAGCACTTCACGACCCCCCAGTGGTTCGCCGATCGAGGCGGCTGGTTGGCGCCCGACGCCTCGGAGCGGTTCCAGGCGTACGTCGCCGAGGCGACCGCGATCCTCGACGGCGTCGAATGGGTCGTCACGATGAACGAGCCGAACATGCAGGCGGCGATCATGACCGCGATGCGGCGCATGCAGCAGGCCGGTGGACAGTGGCAGAGTCCGACCGTTGAAGCGGACGGAGAGGAGGAGCAGCAGTCGCACAGCGACTTCCTGACCTACGCCGATCCGGAGATCGGACGGGCGTTCACGGCCATCCATCATGCGGCGCGGGCGATCGTGCGCGAGCGCACCGGCGCGAAGGTCGGCTGGACCATCGCCGCCGGCGCGCTCACCGCGGCTCCGGGCGGCGAGGAGAAGCTGCTCGAGATCCGGTACGGCAAGGAGGACGTCTACTGGGAGGGCAGCCGTGGTGACGACTTCGTCGGGGTGCAGGCGTACTCCAGCCAGCAGGTGGATGCGCGCGGACTCGTGCCGCACCCGCCCCACCCGGACAACACCCTCGTCGGCACCGCCTACCGCCCGGACGCCCTCGCGATGGGCGTGCGGCACGCGTGGGAGGTCACCGGTGGGGTACCGGTGATGATCACCGAGAACGGCATCGCGACCGCCGACGACGGGCAGCGCATCCGATACACCAGGGAGGCGCTCGAGGGCCTCGCCGGCACGATGGCCGACGGGATCGATGTGCGCGGGTATCTCCACTGGTCACTCCTCGACAACTTCGAGTGGGGCCACTGGGAGCCGACCTTCGGCCTCATCGCCATCGACCGCGAGACCTTCGTCCGCACCCCGAAGCCGAGCCTCGCGTGGCTGGGCGACGTCGCCCGACGGAACGCGCTCGACGCAGTCGGCGCCTGACAACCGGGTGCGG
Organism: Plantibacter sp. VKM Ac-2885; assembly: GCF_015351205.1. Lineage (NCBI taxonomy): Bacteria > Bacillati > Actinomycetota > Actinomycetes > Micrococcales > Microbacteriaceae > Plantibacter > Plantibacter sp. VKM Ac-2885. The sequence continues at coordinate 2,129,825 of NZ_JADKSK010000001.1, forward strand.
AGTCATGTTCGTGGACTCCGCACCCGGCGTCCTCGCTTCAGTTCTGGACGACCGGCCCGGTCGACTCTCGCACGACGAGCGTCGTCGTCAGGCCGGGTTCCTCGTCACCCCGAGGCGTTCCGCGCACTTCGGCGACGAGACGGTGGACGGCAGCCTCACCGATGGCGGCAAGGGGGCTGCGGACGGTCGTCAGCGACGGGCTGGTCAGATCGGCGCTGAAGATGTCGTCGAAGCCGATGACGCTGAGTCTGCCGGGTACCGGGACGCCCGCTGCCCTGCACGCCCGCAGCAGTCCGAGGGCCATGAGGTCGTTGTAGGTGATGACCGCGGTCACGCCGGACGCGATGATCTTCGGCAGAGCGTGTTCACCGCCATCGACGGTCGGCCGGCTGGCGGTGAACATCGCGATCGACAGGCCGCGTGCACGGGCCGAACCGAAGATGCTGTCCCATCGGGTGCGGTTCATCCACGACACGGCCGGTCCTGCGAGGTAGCCGATCGAGCGGTGGCCGAGGTCGGCGAGGTGGCCGATCGCCTGCGCGACACCCGCAATCACGTCGGGGGTGATGGACGGGAGGCCGGGAACGACGCGGTTGGCCAGGATGACCGGCTTCGTCGCGGCCAGCTGACTGATCTCGTCGTCGCGCAGGCGGGAGCCGACGAGGAGCAGGCCGTCGACCGCGGACTGCAGGCGGCCGGCGGTGGCGAGCTCGAGCTCGCCGGACTCTTGCGACTCCGCGTACACGAGTGTCTGTCCAGTGGCGGCGATCGCGCGTTCTGCTCCGCGCACGAGGTCGAAGTAGACAGGGTTGGTGATGTCGGAGATGAGGATTGCCAAGGTGTCGGTGCGGCCGGTCGGGAGTGCACGCGCCATCGGGTTGATGCGGTAGCCCAACTCCAAGGCGACCGCGCGGACGCGCTGCTCCGTCGCGCGATTGACCCGCCCGGGCTTGTTGAGCGCCCTGGAGACCGTCGACGCGTTGACGCCGGCCGCCCGCGCGACGTCGTAGATGGTCGGAACGAGGCGTCGCCCGCCCGCCCGGGCCGGTGTCTCCTCGGCGAGCTTGCCCTGTGGATCATCCATGTCGTCCTCTGTCCGTCTTGCGTCGGATTGCCGGTGCTGCGCCCGTAATGGCAAGTTCTGGCAATCGGTTGACAGATTTTGTCTTGCTCAGTCAAAATAGCACCACGAGCCCCTCGCACCGTCGCGGAGGAAGAAGGAAACCACCCATGACGAACACCCCGGTCATCCCCGGCTATCACCCCGATCCGTCGATCTGTCGTGTCGGAGCGGACTACTTCCTCGCCACCTCGAGCTTCGAGTACTCACCCGGTGTGCCCATCTTCACGAGCACGGACCTCCGCTCGTGGGACCAGCTCGGCAACGCCCTCGACCGCGAAAGTCAGCTGACGGTGCGGACCGGCGTCGATGGCGCCAGCGGCGGTGTCTACGCACCCACCCTTCGACACCATGACGGCCGGTTCTGGCTCACGACGACCAACGTCGACGAGATCACCCGGGGGCATCTCATCGTGCACGCGGAGCGTCCCGGGGGGCCCTGGAGCGAGCCGGTCTACACGGAGGGCTTGATCGGGATCGACCCCGACCTCGCCTGGGGTGACGACGGGGTCTGCAGGCTCACATGGGGCGATGTGATGCGCGGTTGCATCTCCCAGGTCGAGGTCGATCCGTCGACCGGTCGGGTCCTGTCCGAACCCGTGGTGCTCTGGCGTGGCATCGGAACCGGCGACACCCATCCCGAAGGCCCGCACGTGTTCGAACGCGGAGACTGGTGGTACCTGCTGGTCGCCGAGGGCGGCACCGGTCCTGGCCACATGGTGACCATCGCGCGATCGGCGAGCATCGACGGCCCGTTCGCGGGGAACCCGGCGAATCCGATCTTGTCGCACCGCAGCACGACGCACGCCGTCCAGTCCACCGGACACGCCGACCTGGTGGAAGCTGAGGACGGCAGTTGGGCGATGGTCCACCTCGGCGTCCGACTGCGTGGGTCGTTCCCGCGATGGCACACGAACGGCCGCGAGACCTTCCTCGTCGGCATCGACTGGGTGGACGACTGGCCCGTCGTCGTGGAGGACCGCTTCGCGGGTGTGACCACGGAGACCTCGTTCGTGGACACCTTCGACGCTGCAGGTCTCCACCCGCGGTGGATCGCCCCGGGTCGGGCCCCGGCATCCTTCGCGCACGTCGGGAACGGTGCGTTGCGTCTGGCGGCCGGACGTGCGGCGGTCAGCCGTGACGCCGAACGGCTGCTGGCGGTGCGCGCACGTGACGAGCAATGGGCCGTCGAGGTGGTCGCACCCGATGGCGACATCGCGCTCGGCGTCCGCATCGACGACGCGCATCAGGCCGTGGTCCAGCGGATCGGTGACCGCGTGACGGTCCGGGTCGTCATCGGCCCGCTCGACCAGCTCGTCGCCGAACGGACCGGCGTCGACCGGCGCGAGCCGTTGGTCGTCCGGGCCATCGCGAACCCGCAACAGCGCCCAGGCGCGCGCACCGGCCCCGACCGCATCGTCCTCGGCTTCGGCACCGAGCCGGACGTACTCGCCGACATCGACGGTCGGTACTGCTCGACCGAGGTCGCCGGCGGGTTCACGGGTCGCGTGATCGGCGTCGAGGCGCTCGGCGGCGACGCGACCGTCACGCGGTTCTCCTACACCGCACTCCACTGACACCAGCCCCGCCTCATCGACCGTCACCACCTCGCATCGACGCGAAGAAGGAACCCATGTTGAAACCCCGCTCCACCCCCACCCGAGACCTCGTCAGCCTCGACGGCCTCTGGGCGTTCGCGCTCGACTCCGCCGTCGAAGACGAGCCCTGGCTCGGACGCCTGTCGACGAGGCTGGAGGCCGCCGTCCCAGCCAGCTTCAACGACCAGTTCACGTCCTCGACCATCCGCGACCATGTGGGATGGGTGTACTACCAGCGCACGGTGACCATTCCCCGCGGGTGGACCGATGAGCGCGTGCGGTTGCGGTTCGACGCCGCCACGCACGCCGCGCGGGTGTATGTCGACGACGCATTCGTGGGCGAGCACCAGGGCGGGTACACGCCGTTCGAGATCGACATCACCGGGCGGGTCCGGCCAGGGGACACCGTCCGGCTGACGGTCGGCGTCGACAACCGACTCACGAACGTCACCATCCCGCCCGGCATCATCAGCGAGGCGCCGGACGGACGCGCGAAGCAGACGGTGCTCCACGACTTCTACAACTACGCGGGGCTCGCTCGCTCCGTCTGGCTGTACAGCTCGCCCAAGGTCCGCGTTGAGGACGTGACCGTCGTCACGGACGTCGACGGCTCTGACGGTGTCGTGCGATACCGCATTGAGACGAGCGCTCCGGCCTCGGTCCGCGCGCGGGTTCTCGACCCCGACGGCACCGAGGTCGCCACCGGCGCAGGGGACTCCGCCACCGTCGTCATCCCGGAAGTCACCCTCTGGCAGCCTGGCGCGGCCCACCTCTACGACCTCGTCGTGGAGCTGTTCGACGACGAGATCCTCATCGACAGCTATACGCAGTCGTTCGGCGTCCGCACGGTCGAGGTCCGCGGAGCACAACTCCTCATCAACGGTTCGCCCTTCTACTTCACCGGCTTCGGCAAGCACGAAGACACCGCCATCCGAGGGAAGGGGCACGACAACGCCTACCTGGTCCACGACTTCCAGCTCCTCGACTGGATCGGCGCGAACTCCTTCCGCACCTCGCATTACCCCTACGCGGAGGAGGTGCTCGAGTTCGCCGACCGGCAGGGCATCGTCGTGATCGACGAGACGGCGGCAGTCGGCCTGAACCTCGGCGTGCAGGGCGGGCTCACCGGTATCCCACCGACACCGACGTTCGCACCGGAGAACTTCGGTGGGGTCACGCGCGAGGTCCACGCCCAGCATCTCCGAGAGCTGATCGACCGCGACAAGAACCACCCGAGCGTCGTCATGTGGTGCATCGCGAACGAGCCGGCGTCGAACGAGGAGGGCGCGCGCGAATACTTCGAACCGCTCGTCGACCTCGCCCGCGAGCTCGATCCGACGAGGCCGCTCACCTACGCGGCGGTCATGTTCGCGAACGCGCAGAATGACAAGATCGCCGACCTCTTCGACGTCCTCAGCATCAACCGCTACTTCGGCTGGTACGTGTTCACCGGTGACCTCGCCACGGCCGAGCATTACCTCGAGCAGGACCTGAGGGGCTGGGCCGAGCGGTTCGGGAAACCGATCATGATGTCCGAGTACGGCGCGGACACCATGCCCGGCCAGCACTCCGTGTGGGACATGCCATGGAGTGAGGAGTACCAGACCGACTACCTCGCCATGAACCACCGCGTCTTCGATCGGATCCCCGAGTTCATCGGCGAGCACGTCTGGAACTTCGCCGACTTCCAGACGTCCCCCGGCATCCACCGCGTCGACGGCAACCGCAAGGGCGTCTTCACCCGCGATCGCAAACCGAAGGGTGCCGCGTTCTCGTTGCGCCGTCGGTGGACCGGGCTCGACGGGTCGAAGCCCGGACAAGCGCCCGACGGAGGCACCGACGACCGGTGACCCCTCCATCCGCGTGCGGCCCCTCGGGGGTGAGGGCCGCCGTGGGTGATCCCGAACCCGAACCACACCCGCACCACCCGATCCGAAGAAGGAACCCATGGGCATCAACGACGAGCTCACTCCAGAGGAGTCCTCACGCATCACCATCGCCGCTGCCACGGCGCGTCCCATGACCTCCGGCACCGCCGCAGGTCCCACCACCACCAACCTCCCGACGCCGGACGGACCGACGCGGCCGGTGAGCGCGCGGTTCATCGTGACGATGATGCTCGCGAACTTCGGATCCTCGATGGCGTTCATCGTCCCGCTGTCCTACTCGTTGGCCCTCCGGATCCAAGAGCTCGTTCCCGGCCACGAGGAGGTCCTCGGGTACGCCACGGGCCTCGCGCAGGCGGTGTTCATCCTCACGGCGCCGCTCATCGGCATCTGGAGTGACCGCACCCGCTCCCGCATCGGTCGTCGGCGCCCGTTCATGCTCGGCGGGATCGTCTTCGGTCTCGTCGGTCTCCTCGTCATCTCGGTGGCGCCCAGCGTGCCGGTCCTCATCATCGGCTGGATCATCGCCATGTTCGGCTGGGCGAACGTCGGGGCGGCGATCATGTTCCTCCAGGCGGACCTCGTGCCGGAGCAGCAGCGCGGCAAGATCTCCGGGCTCACCGGTCTGACCGCCCAGGTCGCACCGATCCTCGGTATCGGCGTCGTCTACGCCGTGGTCGACATCAGCACCATCCTCGTGTTCCTGCTGCCTGGCGTCATCGGTGCCGTCACCGTGCTCGTGTTCGTCTTCCTCGGCAAGGACCCGGACTCGCGCGGCATGGCGCTGCCGAACGACCGGATCTCCCTCAGGAAGGTGTTCTCGAGCTACGCCTTCAACCCGCGGAAGTACCCCGACTTCGGGTGGAACTGGCTCGGACGGTTCACCTTCTTCATCGGGCTGTACTTCAACACGAGCTTCGCGACCTTCTTCTACGCGCAGCGGCTCGGGCTGCCGGTCTCCGAGATCGCCGGCGCCGTGACCGTCATCGGCCTCCTCGGGGTCGTGGCCGCCGTCATCGGAGCGCTCGGCGGCGGGTGGGTGTCCGACAAGCTGGGACGCCGGAAGCTCTTCGTCCTCATCGGTGCACTGCTCTTCGCGGTCGGCGCGGTGATCGAGGCCACCGCGTTCTCCTTCCCGCAGCTCGTCATCGGAGCTGTCATCATGAACCTCGCCCTGGCGGCGTTCGGCGCCGTCGACCAGGCCATCGTCCTGGCGATCCTCCCCGACCGCTCTGAGGCCGGTCGCTACATGTCGGTCGTGTCCTTCGCGCAGAAGCTGCCGAGCGCGATCGCCCCGCTCCTCGCCCCAGCGATCATCGCGATCGGTGCGGTGGACGGAGTGAAGAACTACACGCTGCTGTATCTCGTCGGCGGGGTGTTCGCCCTGCTGGGCGGCTCGATCATCCTGACGAAGGTGAAGGGCATCCGGTAGGCGCCCCGCGAGGCTCGGTGAGCGGACATCCGTCCGCCGAGCCTGGCGAGGGGCACCGTCACCCGCCGTTCGACTGCCGGATACCCTCGCCGAGCGCAGTGAACCGGTAGACGTACCCGCCCGCTTCGCCGCTGACCGTCACATACGCGTCGGTCGTCCCCGGCTCGATGGCGACGTTCGTCGCCGATCCGACCCCGTCCTCGTCGTGGGGCATCTCCACGGTGGCGAGGTGCTCGCCGGTGTCGCTGTAGACGAGGACCGCCGCCCGCCCGTGGAGACCGAGGTAGAGGTTGCCGTCGGCGTCCACAGCCGCCGAGTCGACCTGCGTCGTCCCGCCGTCGATGTGAAGTGCGGGGAATGCCGTCACCACCCGGGAGCCGGTTTCGTCCAGCCGGACGAAGTCGACCTGGTTCCCCGTGTTGTGCGTCACCCAGAGGCCGTCGAACCCGGGGGTGAAGGCGACGCCGTTGGGGGCGGCGAGCCCGTCGGCGAGGACGCTCGGCTCCGCGGTCGAACCGTCAAGCCGGATGAGCCGGCCCGACGCCTCCCAATACGGCCGGTCGTACCCGGCGGAGTCCGAGACATAGAGGTGACCCGCCTCGTCGAAGGAGACATCGTCCGGGTGGATCGGGGCCCCGTCGACGTCGCCGGCGAAGAACTGCCTGAGATCGTCGCCGTCCGCAGTGATGCTGTCGATCCGGCCGCCGATGAAGTCCGTGAGGTACAGCCGGTCGTCCACGGGGCTGAACTGCGCGGAGGTGTACGCGCTCGTCGAATCCGTGTGGATGGGCGTGACGTCGAGGGACTCGGTGTCGATGCGGAGCACCTTCGGTTCGCCGGGAGGTGCCGTGACGTCCACCACGTAGAGGTCGCCGTCGGGGCCGAACGTCGGACCCTCGAGGAGCGTCATCCCCGTGAGGTCGTGGGGTGAGGTGACCTGGAGGAGTTCGGTGGCGGTGATGGTGCTCGCGCCCGACGGTCCGGTCGTCGACGAGACGGCGGGCGTGGTGGTGACGGTGGTGCAGCCCGCCAGCGTCGTCGCCAGGACGAGCCCGCCGAGGACACGGACGTCGCGACGTCGCCACAGGGCGGTGTCGGCGCTCATCGGCTCGCGCCCGCGGTCGTGATCTCGGCGGCCTCGGCGGTCACGAGCGCCTCGTGCAGCTCGTTCGCCCGCCAGTCGGCCAGCAGCCGTCGAAACTGGAGCGGGCTGCCCGAGTAGGAGGCGCCGGTCATCGACCGCGTCCCCTCCCCGTTGTAGTACCCGGGCGTGCAGGTGGCTTGGTACGCGGTCACGTCGCGGGCGGTGCGCGCGACGGTCTGCACCCAGGCCTCCTCGGCCTCCGCCCTCGGTTCGACGCGGACGGCATCGACCGTGCGCGCCTGCTCGACGACTGCCGCGATGTGCTCGGCCTGGTCGCGCAGGATGTGGGCGAAGTTCACCGAGGTGGCGTTCTGGATCGGGCCGAGCTGGAACAGGTTCGGGAAGCCGTTGGTCATGAACCCGTGCAGCGTCCGTGGGCCGCGACCCCAGGCCTCGAGCAGGCTCCGGCCGTCGCGTCCGATGACGGGCAGGGTGCCGGAGACGACGCCGGACACCCCGGCCTCGAACCCGGTGGCGAAGATGACGCAGTCGACCTCGTACTCGGTGTCGCCGACCACCACCGAGTGCTCGGTCATGCGGGTGATCCCGCCGTGGTCCGCGGTGTCGACGAGGGTGACGTTCGGTCGGTTGAACGTCTGGAGGTAGTGGTCGCTGAACGCGGGACGTTTGCACATGTAGCGGTACCAGGGCTTCAGCACCGCGGCGGTCGTCGGATCCTCGACGACCGCGTCCACCCGCGCTCGGATGCGGTTCATGGTGACGGCGTCCTGCAACTCTTCGAGCCGTTCCCGCTCGTCGTCGGGGACCGTGGTGTCGACGTTCCCCGACACCACTTTCCGCTGCAGTGCCGCCGTCGCCGTCCAACCGTCGTCGATGAGCGACTCCTCGACCGGTTCACCGGAGAGCACAGCGATGAAGTTGTCCATCCGCTCGCGCTGCCAACCGGGACGGAGCGATGCCGCCCAGTCCGGGTCCGTCGGGCGGTTGTCGCGGACGTCGACGGTCGACGGCGTGCGCTGGAACACGACGAGCTCCTGGGCGTCGCGGCCGAGGTGGGGGATCACCTGGATGCCCGTCGCCCCGGTGCCGACGACCGCGACCCGCTTGTCCGCGAGGCCGGTGAGTCCGCCGTCCGCGCTCCCGCCCGTGTAGTCGTAGTCCCATCGGCTCGTGTGGAAGGTGTGGCCGCGGAACGTCTCGATGCCGGGGATGCCGGGGAGCTTCGGCTGCGTCAGTGTGCCGGAGGAGGTGATGACGAACCGGGCGGTCATGCGGTCACCGCGGTCCGTCTCGACGGTCCAGTGTCCGTCGTCGTCGTCCCAGGTGAGTCCGGTGGCGCGCGTCTGGAACAGGGCGTCGTGCAGCAGTCCGTAGTGCTCGGCGATCGCGACAGCATGCTGCCTGATCTCCTCGCCCGGTGCGTACCGCCACGACGGCACGGTCCCGAGCTCCTCGAGTAGTGGCAGGTACACGGAGGCCTCGACGTCGCAGTGGATGCCGGGGTAGCGGTTCCAATACCAGGTGCCGCCCACGCCGCCGGCCTCGTCCATGAGTCGGATCGACTCCACACCGGCATCGCGGAGTCGGGCCGCCGTGAGCAGGCCGCCGAATCCGGCGCCGATGATGAGCACCTCGACGTGGTCCGTGCGAGGCTCGCGCTCCTGCCAGGCCGTGTAGGGGTCCTTCGCGTAATATCCGAACTCACCGGCGGCACGGCGGTACTGGGCTTGGCCGTCGGGGCGGAGCCGTCGGTCGCGTTCGTGGGCGTACGTCGCGCGGAGGGCGTCGAGGTCGATGTCGTCGATCTCGGGGCGGGGGGCTGTCTTGGTCATGGGGAAAGCTTAGCTTTTGGCTAAGTAAATAGTCCTGAGGATCTGCTGAGTCACCACTACCGTGGTCTCATGAGCACAGCGGAACGGGGTCGGGACGCGGTTGTCCGCAGCGTCGAGGCGCTGGCGCTCACCATCTCCATCCGGTCGATCCCCATGAGTCTCGAGCCGCTCCTCAAGACCGACCTCACCATCGCGCAGCTCAAGGTGCTCTCCCTCGTGGTCACGAGCGAGGACGGCGCGACCGGCGGGGGACTCGCGGAGACCTTCGGCGTGTCGATGGCGACGACGTCGAAGCACGTCGATCGCCTCGTCGAGCAGGGGCTCGTCACGCGAGCATTCGACGCGGACGACCAGCGCGTCCGGCGGATCCGTGCGACCGAGCTCGGTCGGGCCGTGGTGTTGCGCATGATGGCGTCGCGTCCGGAGCTCGGCTCGGAGGTCCTTCGGGACCTCGCCACCGAGGACCTCCGAGCGCTCGAGCAGGGGCTTCGAGCGGTCGACGAGCTGCTGCGAGCCCGGCGGGGCTGACACGGCCTGCACGTGGCGTGACGGAGAGACGAGCGCTGCGGCCACCCCGCCGTCACGGCAGGGCGACCGCAGCGGTCGGGCGGGGCGGTTCAGAAGCGACCGGCGCGGAACCGTTCGACTCCGACGGCGCCCTCCACGACCGCGGCGGTGAGTTCCTCCACGCTCGTGTCCTCACGGCGGACGTCGAGGATCTTCCGTCCGTGGTTCATCACGATATGCCGGTCGCACACCTGGTAGGCGTGGTGCAGGTTGTGGGTGACGAGCACCGAGCTGACGCCCTCCGACTTCAGCTGCCGGAGGTAGTTCAGCAGCGCCTCGGTCGCCCGAACCGCGAGGGCCGAGGTGGGTTCGTCGAGGATGAGGAGGCTCCGCTTGAAGTGGACGGCGCGCGCGATGGCGACCGCTTGTGCCTGGCCGCCTGACAGCGAGGCGACGAGCTGCTTCGAGGACTTGATGCCCTCGATCGTCACGACGGTGTCCAGGATCTCGGAGGTGATCGCGTCCATCTGCTTCATCTTCATGAGTCCGAGGCGGTTGGTGATCTCGCGACCCATGAACAGGTTCCGGGTGATCGACATCTGCGGGACGAGAGCCGAGTCCTGGAAGATCGTCTCGACGCCGAGATGCTCGGTGAGCGCTCGGTTGACCGTGTCGTGATGCTGTCCCTCCCAGGTGTAGGAGCCAGATGTCATCTGGACGACTCCGGACAGGATCTTGACGAGGGTGGACTTGCCCGCTCCGTTGTCGCCAAGCAGTCCGACCACCTCGCTGTGGCCGATGTCGAAGGACACGTCGTTGAGGACGGTGTTCGCCCCATAGCGCTTGGTGACGCCCTCGATCCGTAGGAGCGGCGTCGCGGTATCGATGGTGGCGTCGACGGTCACGATGCCTTTCCTTCCATGAGCTTGTTGAAGATGGCGGCGATGACGATGATGAGCCCGACGAAGAGTTGGATGTAGAAGCCGGGGGCCTTGGCCAGGATGAGGCCGTTCTCGATGATCCGGATCAGCGCGGCGCCGATGATCATGCCGACGATGCTTCCTCGGCCACCGAGCAGGGAGGTTCCGCCGACGACGGCGGCTGCGATGGCCATCAGCGTGTAGTCGTCGGTGCTACCCGGCTGCATCGACGACGTGCGGACGGCGATCAGGATCGCGGCGAAGCCGACGAGTCCGCCGAAGATGCCGAAGGCCATGAGTCGGACCGCCGAAGGGTTGATCGAGATCGCCTTCGCCGCTGCAGCGTTGCCGCCGACGGCGTAGACGTGGTTGCCGCGCTTGTGTCGGTGCAGGAAGAGCCAGGCGATCACGCCGATGACGAGCAGCCAGACCAACTGTGAGCGGAAGAGCCCGAAGTCGCCGGCGAAGAGCGTCACCAGGGTGTCGTCCTTCGCGCTGGACAGGATCGCCGGTGACGTCCCGTTCACGAAGAGACTCGCCCCGGTCCAGAAGAAGCCCATGCCGAGCGTTGCGATGAAGGACGGGATCTTGGTGACGACCACGATGAGGCCGTTGATGAGCGCGATGCCCGTGCCGCAGGCGATCGCGGCGAGAGCACCCCATCCCCAGCCCACCGCCTCTGAGACGCGGATGAAGATGATCGCGGAGAAGCCGATGTTCGCGCCGAGGGACAGGTCGAACTCGCCCGCGATCATGAGGATCCCGGCACCGATACCGAGGATCGCGAGCACTGGTATGGACTGGGAGATCACTCCGGAGAGGTTGCTCGGTGAGAGGAACGGGAACGCGTCGGGGGCGACGATGCCGGCGATGACGAAGCCGAGGAGCACGATCGCGAAGATGATGCCGATCTCCAGCGCGCCGCGTCCACGGGTGTAGGTGATCGTGTCACGGAGGCGGTCGGCGAAGCCCTGCGGCTGGTTGTCCGACAGTCTGCGAGGCTGCGAGATGCTCTCCGTGGAGAGCGGAGCGGTCAGGATGGGCGCGGGTTCGCGCGGAGGTGGTTGAGACATGGGGGTCCTTCGGTGCGCGACGGATCGCGGTCGGTTCGGGGAGGGGTGCCGTGTGCCGAGGCTCATGGAGCGATCCCCGGCACACGACGGTCGAGTGTCAGTAGCGGATGCCCTGCAGGTCCTTCTCCTCGAGGAAGGAGACGTTGGACTTGTCGATCAGTCCGAGGCCGCCGGAGTTGATGTTGGCGGGGGAGAGGCCGAAGTCGATCGACAGGATGCCCTGCATCACCGACTGGTACCCCTGCACGTACCCCTGCTGGTCCGCAGTGGCGAGGATCTTGCCGTCCTTGATCCCCTGGATCACCTGCGGGGAGGTGTCGAACCCGACGACCGGGACCGAGACCCCGGCGGCTTCCATGGCCGCGACGACGTTGCGGTGCGGGGTTCCGCCGAGCGGGACGATCGCCTTGACGTCGGGGTTCGCCGTCAGCCATGAGGTCATGGAGTTGAGCGCCTCCTCGTCAGCACCGGAGGTACGGAGATACTCGCCCTTCGCACCGACCGAATCCAGGGCGTCCTGAACGCCGCCGCCGCGCTTGATCGCGTAGTCCTGCTCGGGTTCCTCGGCCGGGAACATGACCTTGTCGCCCTCCTTGAGGTCGACTTCCTTCAACAGGCGCTCACCGACGAGCTTGCCGACCTCGGTGAAGTCCTGGCCGACGAAGCCCGAGACGCAGTCCTTGGCGCTGTCCGGAGCGGGGACGTTGTACGCGATGACCGTGATGCCGGCGTCGTGGGCGTCGCAGGCGACCTTCGACCACTTCTCGCCCTCGTTGAACGGCATGAAGATCAGGGACGGCTTCGTCGCGATCGCGGTGCCGACGAGGTCGACCATCTTGTCCGGGTCGCCCTCGGCCGTCTGGTGCGTCAGATTCAGGTGGCCGAGCTCGGCAGCGTCCTCGCCACCCTTCAGGATCTGCGCCCAGAACGGGTCGCTCGCCGGGTTGTAATAGGTGAAGAAGTAGGCGTCGCGGTTGTCCGCGCGCGATCCGAAGCCGGACGCGAGACCGGCGTCCGAGGTGCTGCTCGCGCCCGCGGTGGCGGTGCAGCCGCTGAGGGCGAGTGCGGCGGCGCCGACGAGGGCGATCGTGCCGAGGAGCGAGCGTCGTGCTGAGGTTTTCACTTCGTTGTGTCCTTTCGAGGGTCGGGCCTCGGGCGGCCCGTGCATCATTGCAGGGCTCAAGCTAGTGAAGAACAGACAAGAGGGCAATAGTAAGTCAGGACATATTTACTTATTGGTGACAAATGGGGTTGAGGGAGGTAACGTTCTCATGTCCTAACAAACTTGAACCGATCAGGAGACTTTCATGCCGCTCGTCAGGATCGACCTCGCCACAGGCCGCGACGCCGCAGGCATCCAGCAGATCGCAGACGCCATCCATGAGGCGATCGTCTCCGTCTACGGGATTCCGCCTCGTGACCGCTTCCAGATCGTCACCGAACACTCGTCTGGCCAGATCATCGCCGAGGATGCGGGGCTCGGTTTCGCACGCTCCGAAGGCGTCGTCATGATCCAGATCTTCACGCAGCGCGGTCGAAGCGATGAGACGAAGCAGGCGCTCTATGCGGCAGTGGCCGACCGTCTCTCCGAGGCCGGCGTCGACGGTTCGGACGTCTTCATCGGTTATGTCGAGAACGGTCCGCAGGACTGGTCCTTCGGCTTCGGTCGCGCGCAGTACCTCACCGGGGAGCTCGCCGTTCCGGCGCGTTGAGGTCGCGCGATCGACTCGCTACCGGTCGACGAGGGTGACTTCGAAGGAGTACAGGTCGGGTCGGTAGACGTGCTGGCCGAACTCCACCGCCCGACCGGAGTTGTCGAAGGCGGTTCGCGACATGGTCAGGAGTGCGCTGCCCTTCCGGACGTCGAGCATCTCGCTCTCAGGGCCTGACGCCTCCCGTGCGCCGATGCGTTGCTTGGCGACACGCATCGTGACGCCGCGTGCCCGGAGGAGTTGGTAGAGGCCGTGGTGCTCGAGGGCTCCGAGGTCGAGGTCCGTGAGGTCTTCGGGGAGGAAGTTCTCGAGGATCGCGAGTGGGACACCGTCCGCCCGGCGCAGCCGCCTGATGTGGACGATCGGGCTCCCGGTCGCCACGCCGAGGGCGTCCGCGACCTTCTCGTCCGCCGTTGTGACCTCGGCGGAGAGGATGTCCGTCTCCGGCTTCTGCCCCGTACGCTCCAGGTCCTCGAACAGGCTGGTGAGCTCGACGTTGCGCGTCACCTTGCCGTGGACGACCTGTGTGCCGATACCTCGGCGACGGACGAGAAGGCCCTTGTCCACGAGTTCCTGGATGGCCCGACGGATCGTGGGGCGGGAGAGTCCGAGGCGGGTGCCCAGCGCTACCTCGTTCTCCAGACGTGATCCCGCTGGGAGTGTCTCATCATGGATGGCCTGCTCGAGCCTGGTTGCGATCTGGTAGTACAGCGGCACCGGTCCGGATCGATCGAGGTCGAGGAAGAGTTCGACGGGGAGCGTTTGCTCGGGCTGTGCCATGCGGCTCCTTCGATTGGGAGAGAGAACTTGTCCTGACAATATCAGGGCTTTCCAAAATGGGAGTATGTCAGGTCACGCCGGGTTGCGCGCATATTGTTAGGACATGCTGTCAAAGTTCAGGTATGGTGATCGGACTGCGTCGCCGCAGCTCCGGCGATCGCCAACTCGACTCCCGGAGGCAATTCGATGACCGTCACCCTCACCCCAGCCGACACGCTTCCGCTCGCAGCCGCGGCGGCCTCGACGCCCACGAGCCTGTGGAACGATTCCGCCGACCCCGACGAACTCGCCAGGTCGATCGCGTTCGGTGCGGTCGGCGCGACCTGCAACCCGGTCATCGCCCTCGCGGTCATCTCCCAGAACCTCGACGTCTGGGCGCCGCGGATCACCGAACTCGCTGCCGAGTTCCCGACAGCGGGGGAGGCCGAGCTTGGCTGGAAGGTGGTCGAGGAGCTGTCGATCCAGGCGGCCGTGCTCCTCGAGCCGGCGTTCCGGGAGAGCAACGGCCGGAACGGTCGTCTGTCGATCCAGACCGATCCACGCCTGCACCGGGACGCTGAGGCGCTCGTCGAGCAGGCCGTTCGGTTCTCGGCACTGGCAGAGAACATCATCGTGAAGATCCCTGCAACCGCTGTCGGTATCCGCGCGATCGAGGAGGCGACCTATCGCGGGGTCAGCATCAATGCGACCGTGTCATTCACGGTGGCCCAGGCCGTCGCGGTCGGCGAGGCGATCGAGCGCGGTCTCGAGCGACGGGCCGCCGAGGGGCTCCCGGACTGGGAGTTCGGCTCTGTCGTCACCATCATGGGCGGGCGCCTGGACGACTGGTTGAAGGCGTCCGTTGCCAAAGACCGTATCCTCATCGATCCCGGCTACCTCGAGTGGGCGGGTGTGGCAGCGTTGAAGGAGGCGCACCGCATCTTCACCCGACGCGGGTTCCGATCGAGGATACTCTCCGCCGCATTCCGCAACCACCTGCAGTGGTCCGAGCTGGTCGGCGGCGACCTCGTCGTCTCCCCGCCGTTCGACTGGCAGCTGCGCATCAACGAGAACCGGATCCCCGTGGACCCGCACCGCATCGACGTGCCGGTCGCCCAGCACATCATCGACACGCTCCTCGAACGCGTCCCGGAATTCCGCAAGGCGTATCTCGTCGACGGGATGGCGGTCGCCGAGTTCGACGATTTCGGTGCGACGCGGCGGACCCTCCGTCAGTTCCTGGAGGCGGATGCACAGCTGGATGCGCTGGTTCGTGACATCATCCTTCCCGTGATCTAGGAGGGACGCGTGACCACTTCGAAGGATTCGGCCGTCGCCGACGGAGTCGACGACGGGGAGCGCATCACCTTCCGGTCGAGGCGCTGGGTGCGGCCCGAGGATCTCAACGCACACGGCACGCTCTTCGGGGGCAGTCTGTTGCGGTGGATCGACGAGGAGGCGGCGATCTACGCGATCCTGCAACTCGGCAACCCCAGGGCCGTGACGAAGTACATCTCGGAGATCGACTTCGTCTCCTCGGCGCTGCAGGGCGACCTGATCGAGATGGGCCTCCGCGCGACCGCCTTCGGGCGGACGTCCCTCACGATGCGGGCGGAGGTCAGGAACATGGTCACCCGACGAAGCATCCTCACGATCGACCGCATCGTGTTCGTGAGTCTCGACGACGACGGACAACCGCTTCCGCACGGGTACACCGATACGACCTACGACCGGGATCGACTGCCGACCTCGGCAGGGTCCCGTGCAACCTGACGGTGCCGGCTCGGATCCGCGTCGGTGAGACGGATCTCGCTGACCTGCTTGCGACGTGATCCGCCACGAGGGATGGACCGACGGACGCGTGGAGAGCGAAGCAGGACGACCTCGAGGAGGGTTCGTCTTCAATCACACTGAGTACGGCTTCGAGCATCGCGTCAGCGAGGGCGAACCCTGCTTCCGATCCGGCGAACACCGCTGGCGCAGACCGCGCCCGGCCGGGCTCAGCGCACGCTGATGAAGATCGGATTCGTGTACAGCCAGGTGTCGGCCCAGGGGTCGGCAGGGGAGACCGGGTACGGCTGAGGTGCCCGCGGGTCGACCTCGGCGCCGAGCGGACCGACCCCGTGGACCTGGCCGTCGCTGCCGCGAAGGCGGACGTAGCCGTCCTCAGTGGCAGGCACGAGCGGTACCACGACACGGAACGGGGAGTCGCTGCGGTCCGTGACGTCGAGCATCTCGACGACTCGGGTGCCTGGTGCGCGCTGTTCCTCGCGGTCGGCTACGGGCCCGGTGACGAGCCCGCGGATCAGGTCGAGGTGCGCGAGTCTCGGCGTCGTGCCCCGCGAGGTGGGCGTCGTCGTGGGCGTGACGTCGACCACGAGCTCGAGGGCGGTGCCGCTTTCGACGGTGAGGGTACCGCCCAAGGTGGCGACGGTCTCCGGCTGGTCGGTGGCACGGAGCACGACGGAGAGTCCGGCGACGAGGTGCCCGTGGTCGACCCAGACTCGGCCGGCGCGGATGGCGTCGAGCAGGGAGGCGGACGACCGGTCGACGGCCCCGACGTGCGTCCGACTGAACTCGCCCGGCCAGAAGTCAGCGCCGTTCTGGGGTGTGTCCGTCGCGATCGGGTCGGGCCGACGGCCGGCGCGGTTGAAGTTCGTGAGCGTCGCCCCGGCCTCCCAGCCCGGCCCGGTCGGGAAGTCGCCCACGCGAGTCGCGTCGGACTCCTTGAGGTGCAGATCGCTGTTCGTCGTGATCCACCAGCGCCGTCCCTCGCTCAGGAGCGAGTCCCACACGCCGCCGACGACGGCCGTCGTCCAGTCGAAGCCGCCGTGGGTCAGATAGGCCTCCGCGGGGTAGCCGGGGAACGAGAATTCGCTGGGGGTGTTCTCGTATTCGCCACGCCGTGAGCGTTCGGTCGCGTTCGCGGCGATCGCTCCGGCCTGGGCGCCGGGGGCGCCCTCCATGCCCACGAACACCTCGGGGTCGGCGTCCTGCCAGGCACGGAGCTCGCCGGGCGAGTCGATGCCGAGCCGGCTCGGGTGGTTCGCCAGGACGATCACGTCGTCGATGACGCCTGCACGCTTCTGGGCGCCGAGCCAGGCTATGCCGTCGGTCGCGTGCACGAGCCACTCGGCGGCGTCTTCGGTGCCGGGGCGCGGCTTCTCCCAACCGTTGAGCTTGCCGTCGTGGTCGAGCTCGAAGCGGCGCAGCACGAGGGTCGTCTGGGGCCCGGGCGCGATCAGCACGGTCGCGTGCTCGGCTCCCGGGATGTACCACTCGAGCCCCTGGAGCACGAGCATGTCGGGCCGCGCCGCCCGCGCGGTGTCGATCTCGCGTGCCGCGTTGAACACCCCGCCGACGTTGGCATGTCCCTTGTTGCTGTGCTCGGTGAAGGCGATCGCGTCGACCGCGAAGCGCTGCGCCTGGTCGAGGATCGTCGTCATCGGGTACTTGGCGTCGTGCGAGTAGACCGAGTGCACGTGGTGGTCGAACACGAGCCAGGAGAGCGCGTCCGGGTCGACGACTGCCGACGCGGACGGCAGCGGCGCGGCCTGGGCAGAGGCCGCGCTCCCGAGCCCCTGGGCGGTCGCTCCCACGGCGACCGTCGCAGCGACGGAGGCCCCCAGGAAGGACCGGCGGGAGAGGCCGTACCGGGCCGATGCGCCCCGCTTCTCCTCGGGCACGGACGATGCGCCACCGGTTGGCGCGGGCTGCTCGGGGCGGGGATCGAAGGGCATGGCATCACTTTCATCGGACGGACGCGCCGATCGTAGGTAGCGGAGGTGAACCTCGGCCCAACGGCCGGTGCCGTGGGGGACGCCCGGCGTTTACGACCCATTCACCTGCGTGGGCGATAGTCCTGGCGTCGCCGGGTATCCCCGTCCCGGAGGCCCACCGCACCCACCAAAGGTCCCGATGTCTTCCACTGTCCCCGTCATCCGCCGTTCTCCGTTCCGTGCCGCAGGGCGCGCCCTGCTCGTCACGGCAGCGCTCAGCGCCAGCGCGGTGCTCTGCCTCGTCGGCGCCGGTGCTGCTGTCGCCGCCTCGGCGCCGGCACCGCTCACGCTGCGCGACACCACCGGCGCCGCGGTCACGTCAGGTGACGCGCGCGCCGTCCCGTCGTTCGGCTCCGCGGTGCTCGCCGCGGGCTGCCCCGCCGATGCGGATGACGCCGCCCGCCTCTCCGTGACGGCGGGAGGGGTCACCGTCGTCACGTCTTCGACCGTCACGGTGGCCGCCGGGCAGCCGGTCGAGGTGCCGATGGCCATCTCGTTCCAGGAGGTCGTGGACGGCGGCGTCGAACAG
This sequence comes from Plantibacter sp. VKM Ac-2885, assembly GCF_015351205.1. Lineage (NCBI taxonomy): Bacteria > Bacillati > Actinomycetota > Actinomycetes > Micrococcales > Microbacteriaceae > Plantibacter > Plantibacter sp. VKM Ac-2885. The sequence goes on from NZ_JADKSK010000001.1 coordinate 2,148,077, forward strand.
GGCGACGCGACCCTCGCGCTCGAGTGCCTCGTCCTCGAGTCGGGCATCCCGTCGTCAGTGGTCACGGCGGCGACCCTGCCCGTCACGTTCGCCGCGGGAACCTGGTCGGTGCCCGGCGCTCAGGTCGAGCCGGTTCCTCCGACGGTCACGCCGACCGCGGCCCCACCCTCGGGAGGTTCTGGAGCAGGGGCGATCGCGTCGCCGGGCCCCTCGGCCACAGCGCGACCCTCCGCTGACGGAGACCTGGCGCTGACGGGCTGGCAGCTCGGCGGGGCCGGCGTCGTCGCCGCCGGCCTGCTCGCGGGCGGAGCCGCCCTGCTCTTGCGCAGGCGTCTCCGGTAACCCATCGGCCCGGAGGCTGCGAGGGGGCGACCGCGGTCAGGTCCCGCTCGGTGTATCCTCATCCGCTGCCAGGTTCTTCTGGACGGCGAACTGCGTCCGGTGCAACTCTTCGTACCGCCCGCAGGAAGCCAGCAGCTCCTCGTGCGTGCCCCGCTCCACGATCGAGCCGTCCTCGACCACGAGGATCAGATCCGCGCTGCGGATGGTTGAGAGCCGGTGCGCGATGACCATCGCCGTCCGGCCTTCGAGGGCCTCGCTGAGCGCCGCCTGCACCGCCGCCTCCGAGGTCGAGTCCAGTGCCGCTGTCGCCTCATCGAGGATGACGACGCGCGGCTGGGCGAGGAGCAGCCGCGCGATGGTCATCCGTTGGCGCTCACCACCGGAGAGTCGGTAGCCACGCTCGCCCACCATGGTGTCCAGCTGGTCCGGCAGGGACCGGATGAGCGGTTCGAGCCGCGCGCGGCGGACGGCGTCCCACACCTCGTCCTCGGACGCCTCCGGACGCGCGAGGCGCAGATTGGAGCGGATGGTCTCATGGAACAGGTGACCGTCCTGCGTCACCATGCCCAGGGTGTGCCGCATGGAGGCGAAGGCGACATCGCGGACGTCCGTCCCCGCGAGACGCACGGCGCCCTCATCGACGTCATACAGCCGCGACAGCAGCTGCGCGATCGTGGACTTCCCCGCTCCTGACGAGCCGACGAGGGCGACGGTCTGCCCCGGCTCGATCCGGAAGGAGACGCCGTGCAGCACCTCCTCGCCGCCGCGGGTGTCCAGCGTCGAAACCTCTTCCAGGGAGGCGAGGGACACCTTGTCCGCGGACGGGTAGGCGAAGTGGACGTCGTCGAACTCGACGGACACCGGACCATTGGCGACGGTGACGGCGTCGGGCTTCTCCTGGATGAGCGGTTCGAGGTCGAGCACCTCGAAGACGCGCTCGAAGCTGACCACCGCGCTCATGATCTCCACCCGGGCGTTCGCGAGGCCGGTCAGCGGCGCGTAGAGGCGGGTGAGGAGGAGCGCCAGGGTGACCACCTCACCGGTGTCCAGCTGCCCGGCGAGTGCGAGGAAACCGCCGAGGCCGTACACGAGGGCGAGCGCGAGGGCGGAGACGAGCATCAGCGCGGTGAAGAAGACGAACTGCAGCATCGCCGTCCGGACGCCGATGTCGCGGACGCGAGCGGCGCGGACGCGGAACTCCTCAGCCTCCTGATCCGGTCGGCCGAACAGTTTGACGAGCGTGGCGCCGGGCGCTGAGAAGCGCTCGGTCATCTGGGTGCTCATGGCCGAGTTGTGGTCGGCGGCTTCACGACGCAGCGCGGCGAGGCGGCTACCCATGCGGCGCGCGGGTACCAGGAAGATGGGGAGCATCACCACGGCGAGGACCGTCACGAGCCAGGATGTGCTGAGCATGACGATCAGCGTGAGGATGAGGGCCACGAGGTTCGTGATCACGCCGGACAGCGTGCCGCTGAAGGCCTGCTGCGCGCCGATCACGTCGTTGTTGAGGCGGCTCACGAGCGCGCCCGTCCGGGTTCGGGTGAAGAACGCGATCGGCATCTGCTGCACGTGGTTGAAGACGGCGGTGCGGAGGTCCAGGATCACGCCTTCGCCGATCCGCGCCGAATACCAGCGCGTCACGAGCGACACGGCGGCGTCCGCCACGGCCACGAGGGCGATGACGACGGCGAGACGGACGATCGTGGACACCTCGCCCCGGGCGACGATCACGTCGACCACTTGGCCGGCGAGCACCGGCGTCGCGACCGCGAGGAACGCCCCCGCGACGGAGAGGGCGATGAAGACCAGCAGCTTGGACCGGTAGGGCACCGCGAACGTCATGATGCGCCGCACGGACTCACGGGAGATGCCGTGCTTGCCGTCCTTGGCGGTCGAGATCTTGTACAGCGAGCTCCAGGCCGCGCTTTCCATGCTCATTGCGACTCCTCACGCCCAGCTGCGCATGAGCACGTCCCTGACCCCGGTCACGACCCGGGTGGCGACGCGAACGCAGACCTGCGAGAGCGTATCAGCCTCGCCGTTCCCGACCTGAACGCTCTGGAGGCGTCAGCGTTCGGCGCGCAGGGCCGTCCACATCACGACGAAGGCGGCGGCGATGCCGAGCACGCTTCCGGCGAGCCCGACGATCATGGCGGGATGGCCGGTGTCTGCGAGGCCGATCGAGCACGCGACGACACCGATGCCGGACGCCATCAGCGCGACGAAGCTGAAGGCGGCGAGGATGAAGCGCTTCGTGGTTCGGGTGGGATCGGGGGCGGGAGGGAGCGACATCGTGCCTCGTTTCCGCCGTCGCGTGGGCTGCGTCGGCTCTTCGGCATCAGGCTAGAGGGCCGCCCATCGTTGCGGTGAGGGGGTATCCCCGGTCCTCACGACAGAACCGTCACGAACGCCTCCGGACTTCGTGGACGAGGAGCCAGACGAGGTAGCCGCCACCCACGATCACGGTGACGACCCCCACCGGGAGCGACGTCGGCAACAGGTGCTGCGCGACGATGTCGGATGCCAGCAGCACGAGGGCCCCGAGCAGCGCGGACGGCACCAGCGCGATGCCGGCCGTGCGGGTGATCCGCTGCGCGAGCTGCGGGGCGGCGAGCGCGACGAAGGCGATCGGCCCGGCTGCTCCCGTGACGACAGCGGTGAGCGCGACGGCGCACGCCACGAGGCCGAGCCGTGAGCGTTCGACCCGCGAGCCCAGCGCCTTCGCCGCGTCGTCGCCGAGCTCGAGTTGGCGGAGCGATCCGCCGAGCGGACCGAGGATGATTGCGATGGCGATGATCACCACTGCGGCGGGGATGAGCTGAGCCCAACCGACGGCGTTCAGCGAGCCCGCACCCCACACGGTGGCGAGCATCGCGACTTCGAGCTTCGCCCGCAGCACGAGGTAGGAGCTGAGCGCTTCGAGCATGGCCGAGACGCCGATGCCCACGACGATGAGCCGGAAACCCTGGACACCTCGACGGTAGCTGAGGAGGTAGACCAGCGCCGTGGCGATCAGGCCGCCACCGATGGCACCGCCTGCGACGGCGGCGGAACCGGCGCCGGCACCGATCACGATGATCACGATGAGACCGCCCGCGTACGATCCCGCGGTGAGCCCGATGATGTCGGGGCTCGCGAGTGGGTTGCGGGTGAGGGACTGGAAGATCGCGCCGGAGAGTCCGAGGGCCCCTCCGAAGAGCAGCGCGGCGAGGACCCGCGGGAGGCGCCACTCGAGCACCACCGTCTGCACCAGACCGCCTGGCCCGCCGAGGAACGCCGACGCCACCTCGTCGACCGACAGTGGCAGGTCGCCGAGACACAACGCGAGCAGCGCCAGGGTGAAGAGGACCGCGCAGAACACGCCGCACACGACGATCGTGCGCAGCCGGACGCGGACGGAGAGGGATCGCCGACGCCACACGACCGTGCGCGGTCCCGTCTCGACGCCGGTCACAGTGCGCTCGCCTTCGCGCGCCGCACGAGGTGGATCAGCACGGGCGCGCCGATGAACGCGGTGACGATCCCGACCGGGACGTCACTCGGCCAGAGGATCACGCGACCGATCACGTCGGACGTGAGCAGCACGGCCGGCGCGATCAGGATCGAATACGCCACGATCCACCGCTGGTCGGGACCGACGATCCACCGCGCGATGTGGGGCACCATCAGGCCGACGAAGCCGACCGGCCCGGCGATCGCGGTCGCCGCACCAGCCAGCAGGGTGATCGCGACGACGGCGAGCACGCGGGTGCTCACGAGGCGAGTACCGAGTGAGGAGGCGAGATCGTCGCCCAGCGCCAGGGCGTTCAGCGATCGCGCGCTGAACAGCGCGATGACGACGCCCGCGACGACGAAGGGGAGTGCGGGCAGGATGACGTCGAAGCCGCGCTCCACGAAGGACCCGGCGTTCCAGCCGCGGAGCTGCCTGAAGGCGACCGGATCGAGGAGCATCATGGCGGTCGTGATGCCGCTGAGCACCGCTGCCAGGGCGACGCCGGCGAGGGTCAGCCGGACCGGATCCGCGCCACCACGTCCTGCCGAGCCGATCACGTAGACGAGTGCCGTCACGACCAGGGCTCCCAGGAACGCGAACGGCAGGTACTGCACGGGCGTGCGAGCGCCGAACAGGACACCGATCGCGACGAAGAGTGCCGCGCCCGCGTCGACGCCGAGGATACCTGGATCACCGAGGGGATTGCGGGTGAGGCCCTGGATCAGGGCGCCGGAGACGCCCAGCCCGACGCCGACGACGAGTCCTGCCACGGTGCGGGGGATCCGCAGATCGAGGACGACCAGATCGGTGACGGAGCCATCGGGCCTCGTGAGTGCCCGCCAGACGTCCGTCGGGCCCACGGGGTGGGACCCGACGAGGACGCTGAGCAGGACCGCGGTCGCGAGTGCCGCGACCGCGATCCCGAGCCCCAGCGAACGGCGCCCGCGAGGGGTGCGCGAGGTCACCGACGGGTCAGCCGTCGACGCTCTGCGGAGCTGTGCCGGCGACGGCGTCCACCAGGCGCGGCACCAGCTGCTCGAGGACGTACTTCTGGCTGAGTGGGGTGAGGAAGTAGATCGCGCCGGCGAGCTCGCCGTCGGTGAAGACCGCTCGCCCGCCGGTCACGGCGTCGAGGCTCGAGGTGGTGCCGAAGCCCAGCACCTCCTGGACGGCATCCGCGGACTCCGTGGCGAAGACGATCACGTCCGCGTCGATGACACCGACGTTCTCCGCGGCGATCTGCGCCTGTCCGCCCTCGCTCGGGACGTACTGCTGCAGCCCGGGCGTGATCGTGAACCCGAGATCCGTCAGGAAGTCGGTGTTGAGGCCGTCGGGGTAGACCCACAGGTTGCCGTCCCACGGCCCACCCTGCGAGAAGGTCGCCGTGAGGCCCGCGAACTCCGGGTGCGCTGCCGCCGCCGCAGCGTAGGCCTCGTCGACGCCGGTGATGAGCGCCTCGCCTTCCGCCGACCGACCCACGGCTTTGGAGACCATCCTGGTCTGGTCCCGCCAGTCCGCGAAGTAGAGCCCAGCGCCCTCCTCATTGGTCACGGTCGGCGCGATCTCCGCGAGCTTCCCGTAGTTCTCCTCGGTCATGCCGGCGTTCGTCCCGATGATCAGGTCCGGCCGCAGTGACGCGATCTTCTCGTACTCGAACCCGTCGGTCGTGGTGAGGACGGTCGGCTCGGCATCGCCCAGGAGATCCGTCGCCCACGGCCACACCGCATACGGCTGCTCGCCGTACCACTCCGTCGTCGCGATCGGTGTGACACCGAGTTCGAGGAGGATGTCCTGCTCGGTCAGACCGACCACGACAATCCGCTGCGGCTCCGACGGGATCACCGTCTCGCCGTACTCGTGCTCGATCGTCACCGGGAACGAGTCGCTCGGCTCGGTCGTGTAGTTCGGGTTCTCGGCGGTGGTCGACGCGGCGCTCGAGCAGGCGGAGAACGCGACACCGACGAGGGCGAGCGCGCTCACCGCGGCAAGCAGACGAGCGGTCCTCGCGCTCGGGGCGCGGTGGTGCTTCGGGACGATCATGGGGTCCTTCATCGGTTCGGCTGGCGGGATGACGACAGTCAGGTTAGCCTTGCCTAATCGCTTCGCGCTATCGCGCTGAGTGGACAGGACTTGTCGAATGGAGACAGCTGGATGTCTGGTCGCGATCACTCGGACGGCGGAATCAAGCTCCTCGGCCCGCTGGATGACGCCGAAGGGACATCGGGGGAGTTCCGGGTTTCCCGCTCGCGGGTCGACGCGACGACACGGTTCGATGAGCACTCCCACCGCGAGGACCAACTCGCGTGGATGAGTTCCGGCGCGATGGAGGTGTCGGTCCCCGGCGATCGACGGCGACTGCGGCGAGAGCACCTCGCATGGATCCCCGCGGGGATGGTGCACGAAATGAGCTTCAGCGAGCCCGGCGAGCTCATCAGCGTCTACGCCGACCCGGAACTGCGCCCCCAGGGCGGCCGGTGGAACGGTGCACGGACCGTCCGGGTCGACGAGCTGTCGGCAGCGCTGCTGGCCCACCTGCTCGACGCCGACCCGACCGGGCGCCGGCGATGGCGATGCTGGTCGCTCCTGATCGACTTGCTGTCGGCGGCGGCTCGCGACGATGAGGCGTTGGCCATGCCCCGTGAACCGCGCGCGCGTGCCATCGCGTCGGCCCTGATGGCCGACCCCGCCGACCCGCGTGGGCTCGACGATTGGGCCTCGGCGGCGGGCGTCAGCTCGAAGACGATCGGCCGGGCGTTCGTGGACGGCACGGGATGCACCTTCCGCGAATGGCGGGTCCGCGTGCGCCTGCATGCTGCCGCGGGCATGCTCGGACGGGGTGTCGCCGTACAGGACGTCGCACCCGCGGTCGGCTACGAGTCGGTGAGCAGCTTCATCGGGGCGTTCCGGGCCCGGTTCTCCATGACCCCCGCCGTCTACGCCGCGAAGAGCCGGTCGGCGGAGGTCGTCTGATCCGAAGACGGGTGCGGCTTCATGACGCTCTGAGCAGACCGACCGCCCCCGTGGGTCTGGCCGACGCCTCGGCTTCCGCTCTAGGGTGGCCGTATGGCCCACCCGCATGCACGGCGGGCGACCACCCGGACACGTCTCGTCCTCCGGGTGATCGCCGGTGTCGTCGGCGCCGCGGCCGCCACCGTGTTCCTGCTGGCGATCTGGATGGTGGTGTCGAGCCGGTTCGGCTGGGACGACCGCGACGTCCACGGGTACAGCCTGCTCTTCGGCACCCCGGTCGCCGTGTTCGCCGGTCTGGTCGTGGCGGTCTCGCTGCCGCTGGCTATGCCGCCGAAGCACCGGAGCCGTACGCGGGCCGTGACTCTCGGAGTGCTCGCGGTGACCGTCCTGCTGCTCGTCATCGCGGTGGTTACCGCCTGAATCCGCCCAGCGCGACGACTCCTCTCCTCGCTGCTCCTCAGCGATCAGCCGATCTCGGCAGACCGTAGGCGGATTCGGAGGCCGAGGAGGACGTCGACCACGACGAAGGCGGCGAGGCTGAGGCCGAGGAGGGGCAGGAGCATGCCGATACCGGCCGCGACGACGAGGACCACGGCGACGCCCCACCAGGGTGCGCGGCGGAGCGCTCCGCGTGCCGGGGCCCGGCCGACGATCCGTCCGGGCTCGCGGGTCGGTCGTCGCTGCCACCACATGACGTAGCCCCAGACGACCATGGCGATGATCCCGGATGCGAGGACGAAGAGGAGCAGCTGGTTCGGGAGGCCGAACATGGAGCCCATGTGGGTGTCGACGCCCCATCGGGTGAGCTTCGCGGCGAGGGGGAAGTCCGCGAAGTCGACCCGATCGGTGACCTGCATCGTCCGTCCGTCGATCGCGACCGCGTCGACCTCGGTCGGGAAACTGCGCTGGATCTCCTGCACCACCCACGCCGTGCCCGCGGTGGCCGGTGGCGTGATCTCGACGAGGCCCGTGTTGACGTTGACCTTCCGGGCGACGGAGAGCACCGCGTCGAATGTCGCCGGGTTCGCCGTCACCGTCTCGGGATCGGATGTGGGAGCCACGGTGCCTCCGTGGCCGGCATGCTCATCGGCCGGTGCGGACTCACCGCCGAGGTCGGTGGTCACGGATGGCGTGGACCAGTCGAAGGCGGCGCGGAGGGTGCCGACGTTGCCGCCGCCGTAATGCGACCAGGTGATGCCGGTGGCGGAGAGGAACAGTGCGCCGACGAGGAGCCAGATGCCGGTGGAGGTGTGCCAGGAGAGGATGCGCCGGTACCCCTTGGCTCGGTTGTTCGGGCGGACGAAGTCCTTCTTGGTGCGGGCTTTGCGGATGCGGGCGATCCAGAGGCCGAGGCCGGCGAGGGCGACGACACCGAGCCAGGAGGCGGCGAGTTCGCTGTAGAGGCGTCCGACCTCGCCGAGGTGCAGGTTGCGGTGGAGCTGGTCGATCCAGGTGCGCAGCGGCAGTGCTCCGCTGGTGCCGTACGCGGTGAGGTCGCCGCGGATCTGGGCGGTGGCCGGGTCGACGAACACGGCGCGGGTCTCGCTCTCGCCGAGCCCGTCACCGGTGTACATGACGCGCGTGGTGTCGCCGGGGTTCGGTGCGGGGCGCACGGCGACGATGGTGTCCTGGTCCTTCGTGTACGCGTTCGCAGCTTCGATCTGGTCTGCGAGCGGCAGATACTCGTCGGCCTCCGGCGCATGGAGCTGCTCGGCGTACACGAGCTGCTCGAGTTGCGGGGTCAGGGCGTAGAGCGCGCCGCTGGTCGCCGCGACGAGGATGAACGGTCCGACGAAGATCGCGGCGATGAAGTGGAGGCGGAGCAGCAGCTGCGGGAACCAGCCTCGGCTGCGGTCCGGTTTCGGGGGTGGGCCGTCGGCGTGGAGATGGGCCGGTGCGCGTGTGGTCACGGGTGGTCCTTTCGAGGGGCCTGGTCGTGGTCGTTGATGCGTGCGAGGCGGGCGTTGTAGTCGGTGAGTTCTGCGTCCCCGTCGCGTTCTGCTCGGCGGTCGTAGCGTTTCGCGGCACGTTCGTCACTCCGCACCCACTGGGAGACGACGATGAGGGCGACGAGGACGGCGGGGATCTCGCCGACGCTCCACGCGATACCGCCACCGACCGCTTGATCGGCGAGGAGCGCTGCGGTGTCCGTGTAGCCGAGCGCGGTCCACCACCCTTCCGCGAGCACGGTGGCGCTGGACATGATCGCGAGTCCGAAGAAGGCGTGGAAGGCGAGTGTCGCGAGCAGCAGGATGATCCGGAACGGATAGGCCGGACGGTTCGGGCCCGGGTCGATGCCGATGAGGACCCAGAAGAACAGGTACCCGGTGGCGAGGAAGTGCACCGTCATCAGGATGTGACCCTGGTGGGCGAGCATCGCCCACTCGAACCAACCCGTGTAGTAGAACACCACCAGACTCCCGGCGAAGAGCACTCCTGCGACGGCCGGTTTCGACAGCAGCCGCAGGTACCGCGAGTGCACGACGGCGAGGATCCACTCCCGGAGGCCTCGGCCTCCGTCGGTGCGACTCGGCAGGGTTCGCAGGGCGAGGAGGATCGGGCCGCCCAGGACGAGCAACGGCGGCACGATCATCATGAGCGCCATGTGCTGCAGCATGTGCGTGCTGAAGTGGATCTGCCCGTACACGGCGAGGCCACCGCTGGTCGCGTACAACAGCGCCGCGCAGCCGGCCAGCCAAGCGATCAGGCGGACCACGGGCCAGGCGTCGCCGCGGCGCCGGAGCGTCCGGAACGCCCACAGGTACCAGGCCGCACCGACCACGGCGAGGCCGGCCCACATCCAGTCGACGTGCCACTCGGTGAACATCCGCAGTGGCGTCACCTCCGGCGGGTAGGCGAACCCGAGGAGCCGGCGGCGGACGTCGTCGGCGACCGGCTCCTGCGACACCGGCGGTTGGCTGCGCGACAACGCGACCGAGACGCCCATCGTGACCGCCATGACGACGACCTCGACGACAGCGAGCCGGATGAACGTCGACCGCTTCCCGGGTTCGGCCTGCAGCCGGGGGATGAGCCGGAGCCGGTGCCACACGCCGGCGAGTCCGAGCAGCACGAGCGCGACGGTCTTCGCGACCAGGAGCAGCCCATACGGGGTGAGGAGGTCCGTCGGGCCCGCGAGTCGCAGCGAGGCGTTCACGACGCCCGAGAAGGCCACCGCACCGAACGCCCAACCGGCGAGCACCGAGTAGCGTGCGACGACCGCGCCGATCTGATCACCGATCTTCCGACGGAGCAGGATCACGGCCACGAGACCGCCGACCCAGGCGGTGACGCCGATCAGGTGGATCGCGAGCGAGTTGACCGCGTTGCCGTGCTCGTCGGAGCCTGCAGCATGACCAGACAGGGACAGCGGAAGCAGTGCGAAGACGGCGATCGCGTTCGCGGCGGCGATCCACGCCAGACGGCGGGCGAGGAGCACGATGCAGAACACCACCAGCACGCACGCGAGCGAGCACACCAGGGTCTGCCCGAGTTCCAACTGCGTCGCGTAGAACACAAAGGTCTTCGCGAACGTCGGCGAGGACACCGGCACACCGATGGAGTTCGCCGCGGTGAACACCAGCACTGCGATTCCCGCCGCGAGCCAGACGGAGGCCGCCCAGGCCGCCCAGCGGATCGCCTTCGACTGCGAGAACGACACGACACCCGGGAGGATCCGCTGCCCTGGCAGCAGGAAGGTCGCAGCGATGAGCAGGCCGATCGTGACCGACGCTGCCGCATCGTGGACGACCCTCGCGACCGGCAGACCGCGAGTGACGATCACCCCCGGATCCGACAGCAGCGTGCCGGTCGTGAACGCACCCGTGAACTGCAGCGCGGAGAGCGCCACGACGACCGCCACCGGCAACGCAGCCAGCATGACGGCTTCAGGTGCACGGATCGGCACGAGGACGGGCGACTGGCCTCGCTGACCGCTCGGATCGGCTTCGGGCGCACTCGACGGAATGGTTGTTTCTGCCACAGGAGGTGGCTCCTTCCCCGCGGGCTCAAGTGGACGAACCCAGCGGCACAGCTCACCCGGTGAGCCCGCGACCGCACCCGAACGGGCGCCGGGGCAGGACCGAGCGGCGGAAATGGTGGCACTCCGCCGGTGCACGGCGCATCGGGACGACGCTGGTTCGAGCGTCGTCGTCGAGGAAGCGTCCTATGCGCACGCAGCGGTGACCGTCGACCGAGCGTGCAGCTCGGCGAGGTCGTGCCGTGATCTCAGAGGAAGGACAGCGCCGGAGGCCCGCGCAAGGCGGTCGTCTCCGGATACACGCCGAGTGGGCGCAGGATCGGCACGTCACGCTGCGGCAGCACCCGGGCGGGCAGCACCGGCGACGCCAGAGCCGCGAGGACCGCGGGCACCAGCCGTGCGAGGACGAACTCCGTGATGGCTCCGGCCGTCGACAGCAGCGTCTCGGCTCGGTGGAGCGCGGCGATGGTCACGAGGCCGGCGACGAGGTGGGCGAACCACATGGCGGCACCGGCGTGGCCGTCGTGCATCATCGGCATCGACGACGTCTCGAGGATCACCGGTGATCCGTGGGAGAGGTGGCCGCTCGGCGTCGTCGTCGAGGTGGTGCCCTGGGCGGTGCCGAGGACGAAGAGCGTGTGGAACAGGACCTGACTCACCGCGACGGAGACGGACAGACGGACGATCGACAGCCGTCTGCCTGCGAGCAGGACGCAGACGACGGTCGAGAACACGAGTGGCACGACGACACCGAGGACGCCGGGCATCGAGCCGCCGCCGGCGACGTGCGACAGGAGTGCAACGAAGGTCGAGAACGCCGCGGCGACCACACCACGAAGGGTGCGGGTCGAGCGGGCGGACGACATGTGCCCATTCTTGCAGACCGTCACCACCGTCATGAGGCCGCGCCGTGCCGCCAGGCGAGCAGCGCCACCCCGATCGAGCGCGGTGCAGACGCGCATGCCCGGCGCTGATGGCAGACCGCGGCTTCCCGGCGCAACCCCGATGCGGCAGGACCATGCCAGGTTCGGCGACGGTATACCGTCGAGGCATGAGCCACACCCTGGAACCGGGTACGACCGCTGCACCCGCCGGGTCGCCGATCGAGGCACGCCGCAGGCACTACGCGGAGTTCTACGGCCTCGCTCCGTTGCCGACGGACTTCGGGGTGGTGCTCGGCAACTGCCAGGCGGAATCCCTGCGCACCGTGATGGATGCGCCGGACCGCCGGTTCGTGCGCGTGCCGGCCGTGCATGAGATGACCCCCGAGGATGCGGAGCGACTGCACGAGGTGGTCGGCGTCGCGCACACCGTGGTGTCGCAACCCGTACGGGACGACTACCACGATCTGCCGCTCGGCACGCGTCAGGTGGCAGCCTCCACGAGCGGCCGCGTGCTCACGGTGACTCCGGTGCGGTTCGGGGGCTTGCATCCGTTCCAGGCCGCCGTCCGGGTCCCCGGCGTCGAGGAGAACCCGCCGATCGTGGCGTACCACGACGTCCGGACGCTCGCGGCCGCCGCAGGCATCCCCGTCGTGTCTGCGCTCCAGCCGGACGCCGTGCGCGCGATCGGCCGAGCCTCCGTCGAGGAACTGCGGAGACGCGAGGCCGCGACCGACGTGCCGGTGTCCGACCTCTTCGACTCGGTCACCGCCGACCACGCGCGCACCGTCAACCACCCGGGGAACGCGATCTGGTTGCCGCTCGGCGCCCGCGTCCTCGAAACCCTGGGGGCCCCTGGCGGCGTCACCGACCCCGGGCGCCCTTTGCTCAACGCGGTGCGCGCGCCCATCGCACCCGAGGTCGTCGACGCCTGGTCCCTGACGGACGAGCCCCGCGACCACTGGATCATCGATGGCGTCGAGGTCGATGATGCCGAGGTGCGCGCCGCCCACATCGATTGGTATGCGTCCCACCCCGAGTTCGTCGTCGCTGCCGTCGACCGGCTCGCGGCCCTGCTTTCCGTGTGGCGCAACGCGTGACCGGGAGTGCGCAGCCGTGGGTCGTCGGCAACCGGTGGGACACGCTCGACGACGTCCATCCTGATCCGCTGCCACGCGTCTCGGTGATCGTCGCGCACTACGACCAGCCCGGTGAGCTGCTCCGGACCCTGCACGCCCTCGCCGCGCAGGACTACCCGCGTCACCTCCTGGAGGTGATCGTCGCCGACGACGGATCCCCGGGTGACGTGTCGGTTCCGGACGACGTGATCCTCGTCCGGCAGGAGGACCAGGGGTTCCGGCTTGCCGCCGTCCGCAACCTGGGCGTGGGGGCGAGCAGCGGCGAGGTGTTGTGCTTCCTCGATGCCGACACGGTCCCCGAGCCGGGGTACGTGCGCGCGCTCACGCGGCTGCCCGCCCTGCTGCCCGAGGCGGTCACGGTGGGGCGGCGTCGCCACGCCGATTTCGCCGGGGTCGCCCCGGAGACACCGGTCGTCGAGGCGGCCGCCGGCCGTGAGCTCGCCGAACCGGCGTGGCTCGCCGAGGAGTACGCGCGCAGTCGGCATCTGCGCGACGCGGACGACCGCTCCTATCGATTCATGATCGGCGCGGTCCTCGCATGCTCGCGGAGCATGTTCGACGAGGTCGGCGGATTCGACGAGTCCTTCACCTCCTACGGTGGGGAGGACTGGGAGTGGGCGCACCGCATGTGGCAGGCGGGAGCGGTCTTCGCCCACGTCCCGGCCGCGGTGGCCTGGCACGACGGCCCCGAATGGGCTGAGCGCGACGGCTCAGGCGTGGACCGCGCGAACGCCCAGACCATGCGGCTCCTCACGTCGATCCCCGTGTCGGGGTCAGCGCCACGAGCGCTCTGGTCGGACACGGTGGATCTCGTCGTGCGGTTGCGGGGCGCCCACACGGCGGCCGCTCGGTTCGTCGCGGCGGACTCGCTGTTCACCGCCTTCCCGCAGGCTCGGTTCGTCCTCGAGGACGGCGGAGCTGAGGAGCTCGGGGCAGACCCGCGCGTCCTGGGTGAAGTAGCCGGAGTCGACGCCCGAGTGACGTGGGAGCTCGACCGTCCGGTCGTGATCCTCGACCCGACGTGGATCGTCGATCTCGTCGCGCGCCTCGGCACCGGAGACGTGGGCACCGTCGAGCTCGTCGACCCGGACGGCGCGTCGCTCGGCCGCGTGCGATCCCGGCGGGCCGCGCGGCGTGAGGAACGCTGGGGCAGTCCCGATGCCTTCGAGACGCAGCAGCTCGTCGCCGACGGCGTCCACCAGCTCCGGCCTGATCCCCGGGTGGCGGCCTGGGTCGGCGGCTGGGGCGGACCCTCATCGTTCTGTTGACCCGATCGGCGACGACGCGCTCCACGCATGGATCACGCGGCCCGAACGCCGGCCTCCGTCGGACGTCTGCACCACCGGACGCGCTGAGTGCAACCCCACCGGTTGCGGCCTGCGTCTCGTTTAGCGTGGTCGTCATGTCTCCGCGCGACCAGTACGACCTGACCAACCCCGTGACCCAGTACGACCGGGTCGAGCCACCACTGCAGCATCAGCCGGAGCCCGGCGTGCAGGCCAGGATGACCCCCGTTCCCGACCTCGGCGAAGCGAGCTACCGGGGCAGCGGACGCCTGAACGGTCGGAAGGCGCTCATCACGGGTGGCGACTCCGGGATCGGTGCGGCAACAGCGATCGCGTTCGCTCGCGAAGGCGCGGACGTCGTCATCGCTCACCTCCCGGGTGAGGAGGAGGACGCCGAGCACGTGCTGTCGCTCATCGCCGACGCAGGGCGCCGAGGCAAGGCGATCGTCGCCGACATCTCGCACGCCGACCAGTGCCGTCGGCTCGTCGCGGAGGCCGCGGACTTCCTCGGAGGCCTGGACGTCCTCGTCAACAACGCGGGCAAGCAGATCGCGGTCGACCGGGTGGAAGATCTCAGCGACGAGCAGTTCGAGGAGACGTTCCGGACGAACGTGTTCGCGAACTTCTGGATCACCAAGGCGGCACTCGAGCACCTGGGCGAGGGCGCGAGCATCGTGAACACGGCGTCGCTCGAGGCGTACAAGCCGTCACCCGACCGGCTCGACTACGCGGCGACGAAGGCCGCGATCAACAACCTCTCGAAGGGGCTCGCGCTGCAGCTCGCCTCGCGCGGGATCCGCGTGAACGTCGTCGCCCCTGGCCCGGTATGGACCGCGTTGCAGGTCTCCGACGGCGTCTCCGACGAGCAGATGGAGCACTTCGACGACGAGAACACCTATCAGCGTGCCGGGCAGCCGGCCGAGCTCGCGCCGGCGTACGTCTACCTCGCCTCAGCGGAGTCCGGCTATGTCTCCGGGGCGACGCTGAACGTCAACGGCGGCATGGTCACCCCGTGACCGCGGCTGCGTGCACGGTCTTCTTCCTCCCCGGGCTGGGCCTCGCCGCCGCCGCGATCGCACCGGTGGCTCGTGAGCTCGATGCTCGGTTCCGGGTGATCGCCGTCGAGCTGCCCGGCCAGGGCGACACGGCCGACGCGCCGGACGGTTCGGTCGAGTCGCAGGTCGACGCGGCCCTCGCCGTGATCGCGGAGCAGGCCGACGGCGGACCCTGGATGCTGTGCGCCCACAGCATGGGCGGCAAGGTCGCCGCCGGGATCGCCGCCCGGGTCCGCGACGGCGACGTCCCCGTGTTCGGGCTCCTCGGCGTCGTGCTCCTCGCGCCGTCACCGCCCACGCCCGAGCCGATGCCGGACGCCAAGCGCCACCAGATGCTCACCTGGGTCGAGGACGGGCCCATCGCCGAGGCGGACGCACAGACCTTCGTCGACGACAACGTGGGTGCGCCCCTGCCGGCCGAGCTGCAGGCCGCCGCCGTGGCGTCCGCGCAGGCCATGTCACCCGTCGCGTGGCGCCGCTGGCTGGAGCAGGGCAGCGTGGAGGACATCGCGTCCTCCGTCGGCACCCTCGACCTCCCGTGCACCGTGCTCGCCGGAGATCAGGACGAGGCACTCGGAGCCGCGGTGCAACCGGAGCTGCTCTCGGACGTCTATCCCCGCGCTCGATTCGTGTCGCTCGCCGGAGCCGGACATCTGCTCTCCTCCGAACGTCCGGTCGAGGTGGCGCGCGCGATCACCGAGCTGTGGGACGAGATCGTCGCCCACAGTGCGATCGTCCCCGCGGAGTGGGGGCTCATCATCGCGTCCCCGCGGACCACGCCGCGGGTGCGGAGTGCGCTGGCACGACGCGCCCTGCCGGACGACCCCCGGTATCGGCCCCGCGCGCTGAGCATGAAACAGCTGGACCTGCTCCGCGCCGTCGCCGATCGCTTGGTTCCGCAGCCGGCGGGTGGGCGGATCGACGTCGCCGCGCGGGTCGACGCCGACCTCGCAGCCGGCGGCGGCGACGGATGGCGGCCGGTCGGAGGGCTCACGGACGACGAGGCGTACCGCGCTGGGCTGGACGACCTCCGAGTCGCCTGGCCGGATTCGACCGACGGTCAGGAGGCGTTGATCCGCGCCGTGATCGACGGCCAGGGCGTTCCAGGGGGCACGATCGACGGAGACGATCTCCGGCGCTGGTTCGAGGACCTGCGCGTGGACGTCACGCGGGAGTGGCTCATCCACCCCGCGTCGTTGGCCAGGGTCGGGTACGACGGGTTCGCGACCGGCGCTGAGGACGTCGACTTCGCCGGTTACCGCGAGCTCGGTGCCGACACCCGGGATGACTGGGAGCCCTCCGACCTCGGCGCCGCACCCGCCCCCACACCCGCACAGCAGCAGGAGGACACAGCGTGAACCTGGACGCGATGAAGACCTACGACCTCGACGACAGCGTCGACGTCGTGGTGGTCGGTACCGGAGCAGGTGGTGCGCCACTGCTCGCCCGACTCGCTGAGGCGGGGTTGCGCGTCGTCGCGCTCGAGGCCGGGCCGAATCACGACCCCGCGGAGTCCACGCCGGACGAGGTCGACGCGACGACGATCAACTGGATGTCCAGCCGGTTCAGCGGTGGGGACGCTCCGACGGCGTTCGGCCCGAACAACAGCGGGTTCGGCGTCGGCGGTGGCACCGTCCACTGGGGTGCGTTCACGCCCCGTCCGGACGCCCGTGACCTGCGTCTGCGCAGCGAGACCGGTCTCGGGCGCGACTGGCCTGTCGACCATGCGGAGTTCACCCGCTACGTCGAGGAGGTCGAGGCGACCATCGGTGTCTCCGGGCCGATGCCGTATCCGTGGGACCCGTCGCGCACCTACCTGTATGCGCCGCCGAAGCGCAACGCCCCGGCGGACCTCATGGCGAAGGGCGCCGAGTCGCTCGGTATCCGTGCGACCGACGCACCTGCCGCGATCATCACGCGCGACCGCGATCAGCCGCACCACGGCCTGCGACGCGCCACGACGAACGTCGGCTCGATCCACCAGGGCGAACGCCACGGTGCGAAGGCGACGACCGCCATCACCTACCTGCCGGCGGCGGTCGCGGCGGGAGCGGAGATCCGTCCGGACGCCGTCGTGCACACCATCGAGCGGGATGCCCGCGGTCGGGTGACGGGCGTCGTCTATCGCCAGGACGGCGTTGACAAGCGGCAGCGCTGCGAGGTGCTCGTGTTGGCGGGCGGCGGGGTGGAGACCCCTCGGCTCCTGCTGCACAACGACCTCGCGAACACCAGCGGTCAGGTCGGCCGGAACTTCCTCGCCCATGGTGCGGTGCAGGTGTGGGGACGGTTCGACGAGCAGATCCGCGGCTACCGCGGCTACCCGTCGGCGCTCATCACCGAGGACTTCGTCCGCCCCGAAGGTGTTGACTTCGCTGGAGGATATCTGCTCCAGAGCCTCGGCGTCATGCCGTTCAACTACGCGACCACCCTCGTGCGCGGCGGCGGTCTCTGGGGCACCGAGCTCGTCGACGAGCTCGACGCGTCCCGGTACAACGCCGGCATCGGGATGAACGCCGAGTGCCTGCCCGCCGACGGCAACCGGCTCGAGCTCTCGTCGGAGGAGGACGAATGGGGTCTGCCGCGTGCGACCATCTCGTTCTCGCCCGGCGACAACGAGCAGGCCATCGACCGTCACGCCATCCGCACGATGACGGACATCCTCAAGGCAGCCGGGGCACGGAGCACCAGGGTGCTCGCGCGCACGGCACACACGCTCGGCACGTGCCGGATGAGCGATGATCCGAGTGACGGCGTGGTCGACGGGGATGGTCGATCGCACGACATCGACAATCTGTGGATCTGCGACAACTCCACGTTCCCGAGCGCGCTCTCCGCGAACCCGGGCCTGGCACAGATGGCGCTGTCGCTGCGCACGGCCGACCGGATGCTCGCGGCTCGGTAGCCGCCACAGCACGGCTCGGCGAGAAGTCGGACCGTGCTGTGGCGCCGTGACGCACAGCAGCAGTTGGCCGAGGCGCTTCGCACCTTCATCGATGCGCAGTGAGATGACACGCACCGCATCAGGTCGGGCCCATCTCACAGGACGTACCGGCTCGACGAGGCGGGCTCCGGGGTCGCCTCGCGTCAGGCGCCGACGTCGATGGGCACGCCAACGAGGTCCTCGACCTGCCGCCAGAGGGACGACGCCGCGTCGCCCGCCGGCGTAGCAGTCCTGGCCGGTGGAACGATGGCGACGGGAGCGCCCCGAAGTCGGCCGACCGGCGAGAAGTACTCGCCGCCCCGGACTTCGGGATCCGTGAGAGCCCTGACCGCGGACCAGGCGGCGGTGTCCTTGCCCTGTGCCCAAGGCGTGTAGGGATTCCGCTGATATGGAGTCGTGTCGTCGCGGACGCCAGGTCGCTCCGGGGTCTTCGCGTCGACGCCGACACCGGGCCGGGTCACGACCGATGCGGCGGGCAGTCCGGCCGCTCGGAGCCTGCGGTCGAGCTCGAAGGCGAACACCTCCGTCGCGGTCTTGGCCTTGGTGTAGGCCACGACCCCGATCGCGGGCACCTGGCGGAGGTCGTCGATGCCGACACGCAGCAGTTGGACGAACCCGGTCGAGGTGTGGACGATCCGAGCCACCGTGCCATGATCCACGGCCGTGGCGACCAACGTCGGGAGCAACCTGGCCAGCAGTCGGGCGTTGCCGGCCACGTGGGTGCCGAGCAGGAGGGGCAATCCATCCGCAGTCAGCTCGCGTCGGTTCATGCTCATCGCACCGCCGTTGAGCAGGACGGCGTCGAGGCGGGGGAGCAAGGCGAGTTCGGCAGCGGCCTCGTCGACGGCGGCGAGCGAGCCGAGCTCGAGTCCCACGTGGCGGACCCGGGCCTGCGGGACTCGGCTCCGAATGGAGGTGGCGGCCCGTCGCAGCTTGTCAGGCGATCGGGAGGCGAGCACGACGTCCGCGCCAGCGGCAGCCAGCTGCTCCGCGGCGAAGTACCCGATTCCGGCGGTGGAACCGGTCACGACGATGGTTCGTCCTGTCTGGTCTGGCAGGCGGGTGGGGTCCCAGGTCATACTGTCCTCGTTCCTTAAGCGGATGATCTATCCGTTTGGACGATAGCACAAGCGGATAGGCAATCCGTTTGGCGTAGAGTGGTCCTATGGCCGCTCTCCGTTCCGACGCAGCACGTAGCCGGGCGAACATCCTCGATGTCGCCCGGACCCACGACCGCGCGACGCTTCGACTCAACGACGTCGCCCGCGAGGCCGGAGTCGGGGTCGGAACCGTCTACCGGCACTTCCCGACGGTCCACGCACTCATCGAAGCGCTGTCAGCCGACGCGCTCGACGCGATGCTCGAGACCTCTCGGCGTGCCGCAGCCGAGCCGGATCCGGGCGATGGGCTGGCGCTCTACCTCGGTTCGGCACTCAGGCTGCAGCTCGAGGACGGCGGTCTGCAGGCTGTCCTCCTCTCGCCGGAGGACGAGGCCGACTCCGTGCGGAACGTCAAACGCGAGATCTTCGAATCCTTCACGACCGTCCTCGAGGCCGCCCGCGCCGCGGGTGCCGTCCGCGCCGATCTCACGGTCGATCGTCTGTCGCACCTCGTGTGCGGAATCGAGCACGCGGTGCGGCTCGGTACTCCCGAAGACCTGCCCCTCCTCCTGCAGGTGATGCTCGACGGGCTGAAGCCTCGACCGTGATCACCGGCTCAGCTTCGATGGACCCGACTTCGGCGAACTCGGCCGCGCCGTGCGGACGGTTCTGGGTGGCCCTGTCGCCTTCCCCCGGCACGCGGTCGGCGTAAGGTCGGCACATGCACCCCGAGCGAACCCGCCAGCCGGCCCTGCGGCGAGCACCATCGAGGCCGCCGGCCGCGTCATCCACTGCGGCAGCCTGGAACGCCTTCCTGCTCCGACCTGAGGCGAGAGCGTGGATCAGTGCCACCGAGCGTGGACAGCGACAGCCTGAGGTCGGCGACGTTGCGCTGGAGGTCCTGCTCCTGGAGTACCGTCGCCCGGCCCGCCTGGCGCTCGGGCTCGTCTCGTCCGTAGCACTCGTCGCGGCCGCCACCCTCTCCGTCGCGACCGTGACCGTCCTCGGTCCGTTCTGGGTGGGGGAGAGCGGGGCGCTCTTCGGCTTCGTGGTCCTCATCGGGTTCGCGGTCGCGTTGACGAGCGTCGTCATCCTGCTCGGGCTGCAGGTCTCCGAGAACCGCATCATCCACGCCATCTCCGTGTGGTCCGGCGTCACTCCGGGAACCGGCGGCCCGCCGGAGCCACAGACGGCGACTGCGCAGTCCGTGGACCGGCGGGAGGCGGCGGCGACGCGCACCCTCTTCCTGGCGGTCTCGGGCGCAGGGATCGCCGCAACCGTCGTCTCGATGGTCTGGCTGTCCTCCGCCGAAGGCGGGTCGTTCGTGCTGCCACTCGTCGTCGCTGCGGTCCTGCAAGCGATCATCTGGCTCGCGGTCTGCGCCGGGGTCGTCCGCGTACTGCGGTCGTCGCGGGTCTGACGAGCGCGACGGTCGACCGTGTCGCGGTGCTCAGCTGACTCGGTCGGAACCGAGCCCGGGGCGAACCTACTGCTCGTGAACGATCCGAACGCGCGTGACCGAGAAACCGGCTCGATCGAAGGCGCCGCGCATCGGGGTGTTCGCGGCGTCCGTGGTGCCGACGATCCGGTCCTGCCCCGACCCGTGGTGCACGTGGACCATCTCCGCCAGGAGGTCGTGCACGTAACCGTGTCCGCGGTGCTCGGGCAACACGCCCAGATAGCTGATGCTCGCGTCGTACGCCGTCCTGGTCGGAATGATGAACCCGACCATCGTCCCGTCGAGGAGCTCAGCGACCCGCCAGGCGTCCCGTTCGCCGGGGAGTGATCGGTAGAACGCCAGGTCGTCGTCCGCGAGGGCCTGGAGTCCTTCGCGCGCGACCATGTCCTGCGTGTGCGCATCGAGGGTGCCGGTCGCGACCAGGGCGAACAGCTCGTGGAACGCGTCGTCCGGGGCGGCGACGAAACGGAGGCGCTGCGATCGTGCCGGCACCGGATCGGAGCTGGACCTCGCGAAGCTGACCCGCTCGGTCGTGCGCGAGAACCCACCCGCGCGTGCAGCCTCATGGCGCCACCGCACCGCCTCCACACTCGCAGCGTCATCTGCCCACGCAGGGGAGACGTCGACGTTGAACTCCAGTGCGGGACCTGCGCCGAAGGCGTCCAGTCCAGCGCGGATGAGCGCAGCGCCGACACGTTCGGGCTCCGCGACCTCGACCGTGCTGGTGAGGCAGTCGAGCGTGGCGGGCCGGTTCGCGTCCGCCTTGCCCCACCAGAGTGCTCGTGCCACCGGGCGACCGTCCTGCTCGGCGATCCACGACCATTCCGGCCGATAGTTCCGACTCGCGAGTTCGGCGGTCAGCCGCTCCGGATCGACCCAGGCGACGGGTTCGTCACAGCTCCACGCTTGCAGGAGAGGGACGTCGTCCGGGGTGGCTCGTCGGATGGTGAAGTCGTCACTGGTGTCGGTCATCGGATCCAGCTTGGACAGGGTCGACCCGTTTGTCCAGGTTCTGCCTGAACACCGGAGCGGCATCGCGGGCGGCGGAACGCGCGAGGTGCGCCGCCTAGTCGATGGTGTGGCCGCCGTTGACGGTGATCCGCTGGCCGGTGATGAAGCCGGCCCGGTCCGAGGCGAGGAAGGCGACGGTCTCCGCGATGTCGTCGATGGTGCCCATCCGCCCCATCGGCACCTCGGCCAGGTAGGCGGCGATCTCCTGCGGGGACGCATCGGCGTGTCGCTCGACGGGGATCCACCCGGGAGCGACCAGGTTCACGGTGATCCCGGACGGTCCGAGTTCCCGAGCCCAGGAGCGGGTGAGACCGAGCTGCGCCCCCTTCGCCGCGACGTAGGCGGACATCCCCGGCAGGGCCCGCTCGAACATGTCGGATCCGATCTGGATGACCCGGCCGAACCGGTGCTCGCGCATGTGCGGGACGGCCGCCCGCACCAGCAGTGTCGGGCTCTTCACGAAGAAGTCCAACTGGGCGAGGTGGTCGTCCCAGTCGAGGTCGTCGATCGCGACCGTCGGTTGCGGCCCGGTGGCGTTGGCGACCAGGACCGCGATGGGACCCGCGGTTCCCGTGATGCGCTCGACGAGCGAGGACACGGCTTCCTCGTCCGTCACGTCCGCGCTGAACGCGTCGGCGGCACCGCCGGCCTGACGGATGGACTCGACGACCTCCGCAGCCTGGTCCGCCCCGGAGCGGTAGTTCACGGCGACGAAGTACCCCTCGGCCCCGAGTCGCCGGGCGATCCCCGCGCCGAGGCCTCTGGATGCGCCGGTCACCAATGCGACCCGTCGTCCTGCGGACGCGAGAGACGTCATGCTGTTCCTCTCCTGGTGGTGAGCTGCCGACCGGATTCCCGGCCTCGCCGAGCCTGGCCTTCCCGAGGATACCCGTCGCATCGAGACTGTCTCCGGCTGACCTTCACCCGAGCTGGGCGGCCGCGTCGCGGAGACAGGCGATGAACGCGTCGTGGACCGGGCTCTCGTCCGTCCGTTCCTGACGGGCGGCCAGCAAGCGTGTCGTCGGCGACCCGGCGAGCGGCACGACGACGATCGACGGCGGCACCAGCTGCCGCACCGACTCGGGCAGGATCGTCGTGCCCACGCCGGCCGCGACGAACCCGAGGGCGGTCTCCTGATGGACGACCTCCTCGACCACCTGCGTCCGACTCGACGTGCCGAGGACCTCCGCGACGCGGTCCACGAATCCCGGCATGAGCGCCCGCGGGTAGGAGATCATCGGGACGTCCATGAGTTCCTCCGCGGTGACCTCTGGTCGCCCTGCCAACGGGTGACCGACCGGGAGGCACGCCACGAGACGCTCCTCGAAGACGACCTCGGTGGTGAGCGCTGGAGAGCTGTCGGATGGCGTCTGCGGGACCTCGTCACGGACGATCCCGACGTCGAGCGTGCCGTCGCGGAGCCGGTCGAACTGTTCTCCTGAGGTCAACGGCACCAGGCGTAGCGTCACCCCGGGGCGGCTCGCCCGGAACAGCTGCACGACACCGGGGAGGACCGTGTAGTTGGCCGAACTCACGAACCCCGCGGTGAGCTCCCCGGCGAGACCGTCGACGAAGTCGCGCATCTCACCCCGGACCGTGTCGAGCTCCTCGACGATGTGTCTCGCCCGCGCCTGGAGATGTCGTCCAGCGGGGGTCAGCGCCACCCGCCTCGTCGAACGGTCGAACAGCGCGGTGCCGACCTCCTGCTCGAGCCGTGCGACCTGGACGCTCAGCGGTGGCTGCGACATGTGCAGCCGTCGAGCGGCGCGCCCGAAGTGGAGCTCCTCGGCGACGGCGAGGAAGTAGCGCAGCTGGCGGAGCTCCATCCCATCGACGATACGACCCTCGTATTACCGCGCTGTTTCGTCCAGATTGCGAGCGAAACGCTCTCAATCGAGGTTCGAATCGGTATTTGACCAGGACGATCGCGACCGTGTTCGCTGAGGACCACACACCCCGACCTGGAGGACCACCCGTGACCGCAGACGCTTCCCCGAACACCCGGATCGACATGCTCTACCTGAGCGAACCGGAGGTCATCGCCGCCGGCATGAAGGACATGGCCCACTGCATGGAGGTCATGGAGGAGGTGTTGGTGCTCGTCGCGAAGGGTGACTACCGGATGGCCGGCCCGACCGCCAACTCGCACGGAGCACCGATCGGGTTCCCCGCCACCTCACCGTTCCCCGGCATGCCGCTCGACGCCGCCGACCGTCGGTTCATGGCGATGCCCGCCTACCTCGGCGGACGCTTCGACACCGCCGGCGTCAAGTGGTACGGGTCGAACGTCGACAACCGCGAGCGGGGCCTCCCGCGCTCCATCCACCTCATCGTGCTCAACGACAAGGACACCGGCGCGCCCTACGCGATCATGTCCGGCAACCTCGAGAGCGCCTACCGCACTGCTGCCGTGCCGGGAGCCGCCGCGAAGCTCCTGGCACCGGTGGACGCGAAGTCACTCGGCATCATCGGGCCCGGCGCCATGAACAAGAGCGCCCTGCACGCCATGACCACCGCCCGCCCCTCGCTCGACACCATCCGCATCCACGGGCGCCGACGGTCGACCTCCGAGGCGTTCGCCGACTACGTCCGCGAGCACTACCCGCAGTTCACGACGATCGAGATCGCCGAGACGGTCGAGGCCGCTGTGCGCGACTCGGACATCGTCTCCGAAGCCGTCACCGGCCTGGTCGGCTCGGAGAACTACCCGTTCATCGACGGCGACTGGATCAAGCCGGGCGCCTTCCTGAGCCTGCCCGCCAACCTGCGTATGGACAAGGAGTACACCCTCTCCGGCAAGGCGCGCCTCATCGCGGACGCGAAGAAGATCTACGAGGCGTGGGCCGAGGAGTACCCGGCACCGTCGCACGAGACCGCGTTCGGCATGATCGGCCTCTACTGGCAGGACCTCATCGGGACCGGTGAACTCGACGAGTCCCGCGTGGTCAACATCGGAGACGTCTTCGACGGGAACGCCGTCGGGCGCGAGTTCCCCGAGCAGCCGGTGCTCTTCAGCGTCGGTGGGATGGGCGTCGAGGACGTCGCGTGGGCGAAGACGATCTACGAGAACGCCGTCGAGCAGGGGATCGGCACGAAGCTCAACCTCTGGGAAGCCCCCGACCTGGCCTGACCGCCGTCCGGCACCGAGCACCGACACCTGTTCCACCCGAACCCGACGCTGTGGCCGCCCGGCCGCTGTGCACCTCGAACGATGGAGTGATTTGTGGACGCTGGAAACGTCGCCTGGATCCTGACGAGCTCGGCGCTCGTCGCCCTCATGATCCCGGCCCTGGCTCTGTTCTACGGCGGGATGGTCTCGTCCCGCCGCATCCTCAACATGATGATCATGTGCTTCGGCGGGGCCAGCCTCGTCGCGCTGCTCTGGGTGGCCTTCGGGTACTCGCTCGTCTTCGGTGACTCCGTCGGCGGGCTCGGACTCATCGGGAACCCGTTCGAGTTCGCGGGGCTCGACCAGGCACTCGTCGACGACCCCGATGCCGGCATTCCCCTCGCACTCTTCGCGGCGTTCCAACTGCTGTTCGCCGGGGTGACGACGGCACTCGTCGCCGGCGCGGCCGCCGGTCGCATGAAGTACGGCGCCTGGTTGTTGTTCGCCGGGCTCTGGGCGACGCTCGTGTACTTCCCGGTCGCGCACTGGGTGTTCGCCTTCTCGAACGACACGGCGACCGGTGGATGGATCGCGAACACCCTCGGTGCCGTCGACTTCGCCGGCGGGACGGCCGTGCACATGAACGCCGGCGTCGCGGCGCTCGCACTGGCCCTCGTGCTCGGGAAGAGCAAGGACTGGGGCGGCAAGCTCCGTCCGCACAACCGCCCGCTCGTCCTCGTCGGCGCCGGGTTGCTCTGGATCGGGTGGTACGGCTTCAACGCCGGCTCGGCGCTGGCAGCCGGCAATGCGGCGAGCGTCGTGTTCCTCAACACCACCGTCGCCGCCTGTGCCGGGCTCATCGGCTGGTCCATCGTCGACCGGCTCCGCCACGGAGCGGTCACGAGCCTCGGCAGCGCATCGGGGATCATCGCCGCCCTCGTGGCGATCACCCCCGCCTGCGGTGCCGTCTCGCCCATCGGTGCCATCATCATCGGGGCCATCGCGGGCGTCGTCTGCTGCCTCGCCATCGAGTGGAAGTTCCGGCTCGGCTTCGACGACTCCCTCGACGTCGTCGGGGTCCACCTCGTCGGAGGCATCATCGGGACGCTCCTCATCGGGGTGTTCGCGACGGATGCGGCTCCGAACGGACGTTCGGGTCTGCTGTACGGCGGCGGATTCGAACTGCTCGGCGTGCAGACGATCGCGACCGTCGCGGTCCTCGCCTACTCGTTCATCGTCACCTGGGTGATCGCGAAGCTGATCCAGATCACCATCGGTCTGCGGATCCCCGAGGAGCACGAGGTCGCCGGGATCGACGAGCACGCGCACGCCGAGCGCGCCTACGAGGACGAAGACCTGGAAGCACGCGCATGACGAGCGTCATCGTCGTCGGAGCCGGGCTCGCAGGTGCTGCGGCGGCCTGGCGCCTCGCCCAGGCCGGGCACGACGTCACCGTCCTCGAGCGGAGTCGCCCGGCCAACGAGTGGGGATCGTCCCACGGATCGGCCCGGATCTTCCGCTACGCCTACCCGGAGGCGTCCTACACTCGTCTCGTCCTCGCGGCGGCATCAGGGTGGGACGAGCTCGGCCTGGAGCACGGGCGTCCACTGATCACGCCGACGGGGGCGCTCGACTTCGGGACGACCCGTCGCCCGGAGCACCTCGCGTCGGTGCTGGCCGAGCACGGCATCGATCACGAGCTGCTCTCCCGAGACGAAGCCAGAGCCCGTTGGGACATCGGCTTCGACACGCCCACCCTGTGGCATCCGGGAGCCGGCGTGATCGACGCGGAGCAGGCGGTGATGGCGATGCTCGAATCCGCCGTCCGCGCCGGGGCCACGGTTCTGAACGATCAGCCGGTCGAGCGGGTCGAGCGGACTGCCACCGGGTACCGGGTGCTCGGGTATGGGGGGAGGGCGTTCGATGCGGAGCAGGTGGTGGTCGCTGCCGGGGGCTGGCTTCCGGACCTCCTCAGCGTACTCGCGTTGCCAGGCGGGTTCCTCGACGCGTTCCCGGCCCTCGAGGTCCGTCAGGAGCAGGCGTACCACTTCCCGTACAGGGACCGACTCGGCGTCGCTTCGGAAGACCCGGCGCGACCTGGACCCGTGTGGCCCACCTTCATCCACAAGTCCGAGCGGATGCAGGCCTACGGGCTCCCCGGTGGGCGCGACGCCGAGTGGCGTGGTCAGAAGGTCGCCGAGTACAACGGTGGCAGGCGCATCCCCTCGGCCGCCGGTCATGACGGCGTCGTCGACGACGCGAACCGCCGACGGGTCGTCGCCTACGTCCGCGAGTTCCTCCCGAGCCTCGTCCCGGAACCGTACGCCGAGACGACCTGCCTGTTCACGAACACCCCGACGGAGGACTTCGTCATCGACCGGGTCGACGGGATCACGGTCCTGGCGCCCTGCTCCGGCCACGGTGCCAAGTTCGCCCCGCTCATCGGCGAATACGCCCTCGCGCTGATCGAGGGCCGAGACGATGTGCCGGCGATGTTCCGGCCGAGCCTGGCAGCGGTCCGGTGACCCGCGACACCGTGGTCTCGCTCCTAGACGAGATCGCGGGGATCGGTCGGGATCAGCGTCGGGGAGGCTACTCGAGGCCTGTCTATTCCGCGGCTGAACTCGAGCTGCGGGAGTGGTTCGTCGGTCAGGCCGAGCGCCGTGGCCTCGACGTGGACATCGACGGGAACGGGGTCATCCGTGCCTGGTGGCATGCGCCATCACGTTCGACGGCGGGTGCGGTGGTCACCGGGAGCCATCTCGACTCGGTGCCGGGCGGTGGCGCCTACGACGGACCACTCGGGATCGCATCGGCGCTGGTCGCTATCGATCACCTGCGCTCGCGTGGCGTCGAGCCGACCAAGCCGATCGTCGTCGCCGTCTTCCCCGAGGAGGAAGGCTCGCGCTTCGGCGTCGCATGCCTCGGCTTGCGGCTCCTCACCGGTGCGATCAGTCCGGAGCGGGCGCTGGCCCTGCGCGACGTGGAGGGCGACACGTTCGCCGAGGTCCTCGCACGCAATGGTGTCGATCCGCGGGGTGTGGGGCCCGATCCGGCCGGGCTCGGAGCGATCGACGCGTTCGTCGAGCTCCACGTCGAGCAGGGGCGGGCGCTGGTCGACCTCGATCGCCCGGTCGCGATCGGCTCGAGCATCCTCGGGCATGGACGGTGGCGGGTGTCGATCCGCGGTGAAGGAAACCATGCGGGCACGACGCTCATGCACGATCGACGGGACCCGCTCGTCGCGGCTGCGCGGATGATCACCGAGATCCGCACGATCGGGCGGGCCACGCCGGACGCTCGGGCGACCGTCGGTCGGGTGCTCCCGTTGCCGGGAGGCACGAACGTGATCGCGTCGAGCGTGGACTTCTGGATCGACGTCCGTCATCCCGACGACGTCGTGACCGCCGCGATCGTGGCGAGGATCACCGAACGCCTGTCGCTCGTCGCAGCGGAGGAGGGTTGCGTGGCCGCGATCACCGAGGAGTCGTTCAGCGCCACGACCGACTTCGACCCGTTCCTCCGCGGGCATCTCGAACGGATGCTGCCGGAGGCGCCTGTGCTCGGTACCGGAGCGGGGCACGACGCCGGAGTGCTCGCGTCGCACGTGCCGACCGCGATGCTCTTCGTCCGGAACCCGACCGGCGTCTCCCATTCGCCGGAGGAGCGCGCCGAGGACGCCGACGCCGAGGCCGGCGCCGTGGCACTCGCGGACGTCCTGGAGGGACTGGCGGTCGGCGTCGGGACCACCTGAGCAGGAGCCACCGGCCTCGTTTGATCCGACCGATGTCAGCCGGCCGTGTGAGACTCGACCTCGTGCACGAGAACGGATCCACGACCATCGACGCGGTGTGCTGGGACTGGAACGGCACGCTCCTCGACGACGTCGAGGTGGCGCTTGCCGCGATGAACACCGTTCTCCGGCAGCGCGGTCTTGCCGAGATTTCCGACCAGGAGGCGTATCGGGCGGTGTTCGGCTTCCCCATCCGGGCCTTCTACGCCCGGCTCGGTGTCGATGCAGCCGACTTCCTGGAGGCGGCCGACGAATACCTCGCGCTGTTCGCGGCCGGTGTGGGAGCGGCGTCGCTCCAACCGCAGGCCCGCGCGACCCTTGCGGCCATCGACGTGCTCGGCGTCGAGCAGGTCCTCATCTCGGCGACCCCAGAGGTCACCCTCGAGCGTCAGCTGGCTCCCCACGCGCTGCACGGTCATTTCGCACACGTCCACGGCATCACCGATGTCTATGCGGCGTCGAAGGAGCATGTCGTGACCGCGTGGTTGGAGGACTCGGGCCATGATCCCCGGCGCGTGTTGATGGTCGGCGACACCAATCATGACGAGGAGATCGCCGAAGCGCTCCAGGTGCGGTTCCTGCGATTCGACGGTGGTCACCAGGACGCGCCTTCGCATCGACGTCACCCGGTCATCAGCAGCCTCGGCGAGATCGTCGGCAGTCTCACCCCGTCGCCGGAGGCACTGCGAGACCTCCGCCGACGATGAAGCAGGCAGGCCCCGTCGACGGCAACGCGCCGTCCGAATGACAGTCGCAGACCGCGAGGTCGGAGGCCCATCATGGCCTCAGTGGTGGAGTCCGTGGACGACGGCGTGCCCCTTGCCGCGGCCGATCAGCCAACGGTTGACCGGTGTGGTGACGATGAAGGCCAGGGCGAGAGCGGCGACGAGGGAGCCCCAGAAGAGGCCGCTGGTGAGGCCGGCTTCCATCGCTCCGGGGATGGCGAGCATCGCGGTGTTGTCGATGATCTCCATGACCGCGATCGACACGGTGTCCGCCGCCAGGGCGACACCGATGGCGGCGCGCCAGGACAGTCCCGCGCGGCGCACGCCGCGCATCGTGAGCGCGTAGCCGAAGACGAAGGCCAGTGCGATCGAGAGCACCACGGTCCCGAGATTGTGCAGTCCGAGGCCGGTGCCGATCACCATGCCCAGCACTTCGCCGATGGCACATCCGGTGAGGCAGTGGAGGGTGGCGGTGGCGGCCATCCGCCAGGAGGTCGCATTGTCGGCTGCTGGGCCGTGGTGGTGGTGGTGGTGGGTCTGGTCGCTCATGAGCACTCCTCCGGTTCGTCCAAGAGGTCGAACGATACCCCTCGGGGGTATATTCCGGAGTGCTGGTCCGCTCACACGGGCATCGACGCCGACTCAGGACGTGAGCGCCTCGTCGACCACGGCGAAGACCTCGGGATCCCAGGTGAGCGCGCGCTCCCACGGGAGGTCGAAGGCGTCGGCGAAGAAGATGCTGTGGACGTCGTCCTCGAAGGAACGGCGGACCACGCGGGGGAGCACGTCGACCGGGACGTCGTCGGCTCGGGCGCTTCGCAGGGCCACCAGACCGTCGTGTGGCCACAGCTGCCGGGGTTCGGCTGCCGTGTGGAAGTGACCCGCCCCGACTGCGGTGACGGCGACGCCATCGAGGAAGCCGGCCTGCGTCGTGTTCCACTCGCGCAGGAACCGGCGTGAGACCTCGTCGGCAGCGCCCTGGGAGTTCTCGGCGGCATAGCTGCTCGAGCGCTCGAGGATCGTCGTGGTTCCCTCGTCGCCGTGGGCGTCGTGGACCGAGACCTCACCGGTGAGCACGTCGCCGAGGAGCGATCCCTCCCATGGTGTGCCGAGGGTGACGAGGCGGCCGATCGACGGGTCGGAACCGCGCAACTCGCGGATCGCGGCACGAGAGAAGAGACCGCCCATGGAGTGGGCGACGAGGTCGACGCTCGCGAAGCCGTGTTCGTCGGACAGCCACCGCAGGAACGCGGCCAGGCTCGTCCCGCCGGCGTCGATCCCACCGACGGCGTTGACGGTCACCTCGGCGGGCAGCACGATCGGGACGTCGGCGAACCCCTGCCAACCCGCGTCCTCGTGCACCTCCCCGGCACCGATCCGTGCCGGCGCGGTGAAGACCGGGATCTCCCGCCCGAGCAGGTGCGCACGCAGCGCGGTGAGGGTGTTCCCGGCGGCGAGGCCGGAGCCGGCGGCATGGTCCGGACCCGTGAACGGGGTCACGGCCGCACCTCCTGACACGAGGACGATCGCATCGGCCATGGTGCTCCTTCCGGCTGGCTACGACGTCAGCGTACTGGTCGGGCGAGGTCGATCCGCAGTGCGTTGCGACGCACGTCGTCGATCGCGGTCGCGACCGCACCCTGCGCCACCATGTCGGCACCGAGTTCCGACGCGACGAGCAAGGGAGGTTCCGCGCTCATGTAGCCGGGGATGCGCTCCGACGCGACCTCGAGCAGCTGCGACATCGACGGAGCGATCCCGCCGGCGAACACGATGCGCTCGACGTCGAGCAACCCGCCCAGGATGGCGCTCATCCGCGCGATGCGATCACCCATCCGGCGCACCAGGTCGAGCGCGACCGTGTCGCCATGGTCCGCCGCAGCGAGGACCGACTGCGCATCCACCTGCGCGACCGGTATATGGCTGAGCGGGCTGCTCTCCGGGAGCCCGCCGCTCTCGCGGTACTCGCGACCCCAGTCGCGCAGGAGTGCGGCGATGCCTCGCGACGAACCGACGCCGTCGACGAGGTCGAGGAGGTGCAGCTCGCCCGCCCGGCCGCGACCGCGGACGAGTCGACCGTCGACGACGTATCCGGCTCCGAGCCGCTCGCCGGTGACCACCGTGATGTAGGAGTCGACGCCGACGCCGGCGCCGATCGCACCCTCGGCGACGGCGGCGAGGTTCGCGTCGTTGTCGGTGACGACCGCGCAGCCGTGGTCGCGGATGCGCTCACCGAGCCGAGGGTTCATGCGGTCCCAGAAGACGTTGCCCTCGGGTGACCGCCCGAGTGCGTCGATGGGGGCCGGGACGCCGAGCACGATGCAGAGCGGCGGTTTCGGCCCGCACTGCCGCAGGGCCTCGTCGATCGCCGCGTCGACGGCGTCGACCCGTGCCTCAGGGGTGGCCGCCGGATCGACGGTGTGGTGCGACCTCGCGAGTTCCCGACCGCGCAGGTCTGCAGCGATGGCGGTGATGGAGTGGGCTCCGGCGTCGACACCGACGACGATCCCGGCGTCGATGCGCAGCTCGTAGCGACGGGCGGGGCGACCTTTCCGATAGGCGGCACCGGCCTGACGTGCGTCGTCGAGCTCCGTCAGCCAACCCAGTCCGATGAGTTCGTCGGAGAGCGTGATCGCCGTCGATCGTGACAACCCGGTGGCGGTGATGACGTCGGCCGCGGTGAACGCGGACGTCGCCCAGGCGTGATCGAGGACGGCGGTGATGCTGGAAGAGCGCGGCTCCGCTGCCCGCTCCGTCGTCGTCGCTTCCATGACCGACAACGATATCCACGATCCGCAGACCGCGCGCGGATGCCGAGCCGGGGAGGCGCTGCACCGTGCGCAGAACCGTGAACGATCACGGCGTCCGGCCCGTGGATGTCGTGATGGAACCGGTGCTTGACCAGACGCCGAACGGATGGCAGAGTTTCCGTCATCAGTTGATTTACTCTCTGTATTTAGTCAGCGGATCCATCGAGGGTTCCGCGGAAGGACAACGATGTCGAACCCACTGAAACGCGCGATACGCGCCACGGCCGGAGTGGCGGGTGTGGCGCTCCTGGCCAGCGTCCTCGTCGGTTGCTCGAGTGATGGCCGGGAGACCATCCACTTCACGTTCAGCAAGCGTGAGGCGTTCACCTTCATGAACCAGGCCGTCGCGGACTACAACGCCTCGCAGCAGCAGTACGAGGTCGTCATGGACACCTCGGGGCCCGATCCGCTCGCGGCGAGCTTCGTCCGTGGCAACCCGCCGGACCTCATGCTCTCGAACTACAACCACGAGGTGTCGCGTTTCGTCGAACGGTGCGCGCTCTCCGACCTGTCCGACACGACAGCGGCGGCGTCCATCCGCGACGACCTCCAGCCGTTGCTCGACCAGTACGGCGTCTGCGAGGGACGCACGAGTGCGCTGCCCTACTCGGTGATGGCCGCTTCCGTCATCTACAACAAGACGATCTTCGCCGAGTACGGCCTCGAGGTGCCGACGACGTGGAGTGAACTCATCGCCGTCTCCGACACGCTGAAGGCGGCCGGCGTGGCGCCGTTCTACGCGACGTTCGCCGATGCCTGGACCGCCAACCAGGGCTGGTTCGACTACTCGGTCGGTGGCGCCGTCGACATCCCGGACTTCTACGACCGGCTCGCGGAGGAAGGCACCGAGGTGGGACCGGATGCTCCGGTCTCGTTCGAGAAGGACTTGCTGGAGCCCATCGAGAAGATGCAGCTGCTCGCCAAGGAGTACACGCAGGCTGATGCGCCGAGTCGCACCTACGACGCCGGCAATGTCGCCTTCGCCGAGGGCAAGGGCGCCATGTACCTGCAGGGCCCGTGGGCGTTCAGCCAGATCGCACTCACCGCACCCGATCTCGACCTCGGGACCTTCCCGCTGCCGATGACCGAAGACCCGAAGGACCTCAAGGTCCGGGTGAACCTCGACCTCGTCACCATCATCCCCGAGGAGGCGAAGAACCCGGAGGGTGCCCGTGACTTCCTCGAGTACCTCTTCCAGCCGGAGATCATCCAGGCGTACAACGAGTCGCAGCTCGGGTTCGTCCCGACGGACGACGGCAAGGCTCCCGACGACCCGCGCGTCGCGGGCATGATCCCGTACTACGACGCCGGCGCGTTCTACCAGGGGCCGGGCGTGCTCAACCCCCGCGCCATCCCGACCGAGAACTACGCGCAGTCGCTGGTCCTCGGCACCGACGCGGCGTCGATGCTCCGCACCATGGACGCGGACTGGGCACGACTCGCGTTCCGACAGCCGCCCGTCGCGAGCAAGGAGGGTTCCGAATGAGCGCCACCACATCGATCGTGACCGGGGGCAACCCGAAGGTCCGACGCAGCACCAAACGGGTCGAACCGATCTACTACTTCTTCCTGTTCCCAGCCGTCATCCTGTTCACGCTCGCGATCACGCTCCCCGGCGTCGTCGGCATCTTCTTCAGCTTCACCGACTCCATCGGGATCGGCGACTGGGAGTTCATCGGCTTCACGAACTACATCGCCGCGTTCAGCGATCCGGCCATCCTCACGAGCTTCCTCTTCACCTTCGGGTTCTCGCTCGTGACGGTCATCGCGGTGAACGTCATCGCGTTCCTACTCGCGGTCGGCCTGACCGCGAAGATCCGCTTCAAGATGGGACTTCGCGGGATCTTCGTCATCCCGATGGTCATCTCGGGCATCATCATCGCCTACGTGTTCCAGTTCCTCTTCATGAACTCGGTACCGGCCGCCGGCTCGGCGCTCGGGATCCCGTTCCTCGAGACGAGCATCCTCTCCAACCCGGACCTCGCCTGGCTCGGCATCGTGATCGTGACGGCCTGGCAGTCGATCCCCGGCACGCTGCTCATCTACATCGCGGGTCTCCTCGCAGTCCCCGGCGACGTCTACGAGGCGGCGTCGCTCGACGGCGCGAACAAGCGCCAGCAGCTGCTGCGGATCACCCTGCCGCTGGTGATGGGATACGTCGTGATCAACGTGATCCTCGGCTTCAAGAACTACCTGAACGCCTACGACATCATCGTCGGCCTGACCAACGGTGGCCCGGGCACCTCCACGCGGAGCATCTCGATGACGATCATCCGCGGGTTCCAGACGGGTGACTATGCCTACCAGATGGCCACGGCCACCCTGTTCTTCATCATCACGATCATCATCGCCCTCGTGCAACTCTCGGCGACGCGCGGAAGGAACGCACTCTGATGGCCACGCCAACCGTGCTCAGCACCCAGTCCATCACCACGGCGAACGCCACCCCGAAGCAGCGGACCAGGGGAGAGCGGGTGAGCTGGTCGACGACGATCATCCTGCTGCTCTGCGCCGTGACCGTCCTGCTGCCGCTCTACGTGACGATCTCGATGGCGTTCAAGACCGACACCCAGTCGGTCGACGGCAACGCCTTCTCGCTCCCGGCGCCGTTCAGCATCGACGGCTTCGTCCAGGCGTGGACGCTGACGAAATTCCCGGTCGGCTTCGCGATGTCGCTGCTCGTCACCGCAGGGACCGTCGTCGCGACGATCATCCTGGCCTCCTTCGCCGCGTACGCCATCGTGCGCAACTGGGATCGCCGACTGTTCCGCTTCTCGTTCTTCTACCTGCTCGCCGCGATGTTCATCCCGTTCCCGGTCGTCGCCCTCCCACAGATCCAGCTGACCGGTCGCGTCGGACTCGACAACCCGTTCGGGGTGATCATCCTCGCCACGATGTTCCAGCTGAGTTTCAGCGTGCTGCTGTTCACGGCGTTCCTGCGATCGATCCCGATCGAACTCGAGGAGAGTGCGCGCATCGACGGTGCGAGCACCTGGCAGACGTTCTGGAGGCTGATCTTCCCGCTCCTGGCTCCCATGAGCGCCACGGTCGGCATCTTCGCGTTCCTCTACGCCTGGAATGACTTCATGATGCCGTCGCTGATCATCTCGGACGCGGGACTCCAGACCCTTCCGGTGCGGCAGAACCTCTTCCAGACCCAGTTCAGCAGCAACTACAACGTCGCCTTCGCCTCGTACCTGATGGCGATGGCCCCCGCGATCATCGCCTACCTGTTCGCGCAGCGTTGGGTGATGTCGGGCGTCACCCAGGGTGCCGTCAAGGGGTGACCCGTCCGACCGACGGACCGACACCGGATCCACCCACCATCAGAGAAATCGAGGACCACGCCGTCATGACCGACGCACTACTCGTCGACACCGACACCGACACTGAGTCCGCCGACGCCACCTGGTGGCGTCAGGCCGCCGTGTACCAGATCTACCCGCGGAGCTTCGCCGACGCGGACGGGGACGGTCTCGGCGACCTGCCGGGCATCCGCTCCCGGGTCGACTACCTCGCCGAGCTCGGGATCGACGCGATCTGGCTCAGTCCGTTCTACCCCTCGGCGCTGGCCGACGGCGGGTACGACGTCGCGGACTACCGCGACGTCGACCCGCGGCTCGGCACGCTGGAGGACTTCGATGAACTGATCGCCGCACTGCACGAGCGCGGTATCCGGGTCATCGTCGACATCGTGCCGAACCACACCTCGGATCTGCACGAGTGGTTCCAGGAGGCACTCGCCGCCGGGCGCGGGTCGGCGGCACGCGACCGATACGTCTTCCGCGAGGGGAAGGGCGCATCGGGGGAGGAACCGCCCACCGACTGGGAGTCGGTCTTCGGTGGCCCCGCCTGGGAGCGGGTCGAGGACGGCCAGTGGTACTTCCACAACTTCGCCACCGAGCAGCCGGACCTCAACTGGGACCACCCCGAGGTTCGCGCCGACTTCCTGAAGACGTTGCGGTTCTGGTCGGACCGGGGCGTGGACGGCTTCCGGATCGACGTCGCGCACATGCTCACGAAGGACCTCACCGAACCGCTGCCGAGTCGTGCTGAACTGGAACTCATGCCGCAGGACGGCAACCATCCGCTCCTCGACCGCGACGACGTGCACGAGGTGTACGCCGAGTGGCGGCGGGTGTTCGAGGAGTACGAACCGCCGCGCACAGCCGTCGCCGAAGCGTGGGTGAGTTCGCCCGAGCGCCGGGCGAAGTACGCCTCGGCGGAGGGGCTCGGCCAGGCCTTCAACTTCGACCTGCTCGAGGCGGACTTCGATGCCGCCGAGTTCCGCACGGTCATCACCGACAACCTGGCGCAGGCGGGGGAGACGGGTTCGTCGACGACGTGGGTGCTGTCCAACCACGATGTGACCCGTCACGCCACGCGGTACGGACTCCCACCCCTGGCCGGGCGACCGGTGAAGCAAGGCACCGAATGGGTCGCGGCGGGTGGTCCCGAGGCCGACATCGATCGCGACCAGGGGCTCAGACGCGCCAGAGCGGCGACGCTCCTGCTCCTCGGGCTTCCCGGGAGCACCTACCTCTACCAGGGCGAGGAGCTCGGTCTGCAGGAGGTCGCCGCGATCACGGCGGAGCAGCGCCAGGACCCCGCGTTCTTCCGCGGCGGCGAGTACGACGGGCTGGGTCGCGACGGTTGCCGCGTGCCGCTGCCGTGGTCGGCGGACGGCCCGGCCTTCGGCTTCGGACGCGCGGTCGCGCACCTGCCGCAACCGGCCTGGTTCGCCGAGTACGCGGTCGACGTGGAGGCTGCGGATCCGACCTCGACGCTCTCGCTCTACCGCGAGGCACTCCGACTGCGGAGGCTGCTCCAGACCGGGGAGCACCTCGAGTGGGCCGAGACGGGGCGGACGGACGTCATCCGATTCGTGCGGCCGAACGGTTGGCAGGTCGTGACGAACTTCGGGACCGAGCCCTTCCCGCTCGAGGCGGAGCACGATGCCGTCGTCCTGGGCGCGCTCCAAGCCGGCGCGGTTCCGGGGGAGTCCACGGTCTGGATCTCGCCGGTCGGCCTGTTGGGGTGATGATGGCCGTGGGCACACGCCCCACCGCGGTCAGAGGCCGAGGCGGTCGAGCTGGTCCTCGAACCGGATCTGCACGTCCTCCGGCTCGGCGTCCTCCTCGGTGCTCCAGATCGCGTCGAGCTCCTGTTGGACGGACGCCGGCAGGGCGGCGAACTTCTCGTCCCACGCGGTGATCGGCGTCCAGTACCCGACCACCTTGAAGCAGGTGGCGGGTAGCCCGAGCTCCTTGCGCAGATACTTGCGCACGTCGCGGAGGGCGACCGTCTCACCCGCCACCCAGATGTAGCCCTGATCGAGCGGGAGGCGGTCGTCCACGACACTCCGGACGAGACGACCCAATGCGCTCGGGCCGTGTCCGTTGCCGCCCATCACCCAGGTCACCGTCACGTCGTCGTTCGTCTCGACCGCGATCCGATCCCGCTCGCTCGGCACCTCGAGCACCACTCGGGTCCGCAGTCCGCGCGGTGTCTGTGCGACGATGCGCCTGACTGCGGGAAGGCCGGTGAGGTCCGCGACGAGCACCTGCCAACCGATGTCGGCGGGCGGTGCGTACAGACCGGTAGGCGAGTTCAGGCCCAGCACGTGCCCGGGCTGGGCGCGAGCCGCCCACGGCCCCGCGACCCCGGCCTCGTGCACGACGAAGTCGATGTCGATCTCGACGGGATCCTGCCGCACGGCGCTGATCGTGTAGGTCCGCATCGGTGCCTGCGGGGAGCCCTCCGGCGTCTCCCACCAGTCGCCTGCGGGCACCGGGAGCGAGACGTCCGTCGGGTCGGCACCGTGGGGGAAGAAGACGCGGACGTACTCATCACCCGTGCCGGTGCTGACGAAGTCCTCGACGCCCGGACCGCCGAGGGCGATGCGGACCAGGTTCGGACTCAGGGGTGTCGCTGCGGTCACGATTCCGCGGTGGATCTTCATGGCGTCTCGGCCTCTCGGTTCGGTTCGGTGTGCTGGGTCGGATGCGGCCTGTGCGCGAGCCAGGACTCGCGGTAGGGGCCGGGGGAGGCGAGGAGTTCCGCGTGCGTGCCGTGTTGGACGATCCGACCGTCCGCGAAGACCGCGATCCGGTCGGCGGTGGCGGCCTGCTCCAACCGGTGCGCGATCAGCAGCGCGGTCCGGTCCGTCCGGAGGACGGCGATCGCCGCTTCGACGGCGTCGCGATGGTGCAAGCCGACGTCGGCCGTCGCCTCATCGATGATCACGATCGCCGGGTCCGCCAGGAACGCCCGAGCGACCGCGAGTTGCTGGATGCGTCCCTCGTCCAGTGGCACGGGCGACTCCCTCGAGTCGGTCGGGTCCGCCGCCGGGTCGTCCTGCAACGCGGTGACCGCCCACTCGGCTCCGACGGCACGGAGCGCCGAGACCATCTCGTCCCGGCTGGCGTCCGGAGCCCCGAGCCGGAGGTTGTCGGCGATCGAGCCACGGAAGTGGTGGAGCTCCTGCGACAGGTAGTACGGTGTGTCGTCGACGAGCACCCGCCCGGACGTCGGCGGATGGTGCCCGGCGACGACCCGCGCCAGGGTGCTCTTGCCCGAGCCGGACGTGCCGACGAGCGCCGTGGTCGTCCGGGGCGGTACGTCGATGGTGACCTCCGCGATCCCACGGTCCGTGGTCGGATACCGGAACGTCAGGTCGCGCACTCGGATCGCCGGCGCTGCGGCGACGCCGCCTGCGGCACCGCCGACGGGCGAGGGCGACTCCGGCATCGCGGACGACGCTGCTGCGAGGTCGATGACCCCGACCAGCCGAGCCAGCCCGACCGTGGCCCGCTGGATGTCGTCGAGCCCGAAGATGAGCCGGCCGACCGGATCGAACAGCCGGTGGAACAGGAGCGCGGCGGTGGTCACGAGCCCGACGGTGATCGTGCCCTGCAGGTTGAGGAGGAAGCCGGTCGCCAGGATCGCCGACAGCCCGAGGAGCTCACCCGAGTTGATCCATCGGAACAAACGGTTCGCGACGCGCACACCCTCGATCTGCGCGTCGATGGAGGCGGCCGCGCGTTCCCGGACGCGTTCGAGCGCGTGGTCCGTCCCGGTGAACGCGGCGAGCGTCTCCGCGCCGTCGACCGCGTCCAGCACGGCCTGACTGCGTGATGCCTCGCGGATCCGGACCGTGCGGAACACCACGCGGGATCGCCGGAGGAACGCACGGGTCCCGAGGACGTAGCACGGCGCCGAGGCGAGACCGGCGAGCGCGAGCCACGGGTCGACGGCTGCCAGGGCGACGGCCGACACCCCGATCGCGAACCCGGCGGAGAGCAGTGTCGGGGCGACGTTCCCGCCGGCCTCCGCGACCGCGTCGACGTCGCCGGTGACCCGGGACAGGAGATCGGCACGCTCACCGTCGTCGACGGTGCTCACCGGGAGCCGCATGGCCGAGGCGAACACGTCCTCGCGCAGTTCGGCGAGCAGGTCCTGCACCAGCCCCGTGAGCACGCGAGTCGCCCACAGCGTCACCGCGACGGCCCCGACAGCGCCGACGGCGGCTCCGGCCACCCAGCCTGAGACGACGCTCAGCCCGGCATCGGAAGCGACGGCGTCCACGATCCGCCCGAGACACGCGGGCATCACGACGCCCAGTGCGGCGGCTGCGAGGAAGAGGGCCACCACGGCGGCGGTCCGTCCGCGGTGTCGTCGGAGGAGGGCACCGACGACGGTTCGGACGCGGGAGCCGTTGGCGACGGGCAGCATCGCGGCGGTGGTGGGCTCCGTGGCGGGATCAGTCATGGCGGGTCTCCGAACCGGGAGTCAGCTCGACGACGCGGTCGCAGGCGTTCAACAGGACCGGCGAGGTGGTGATGACGACGACGGTGCCGTCGTGCGACGCGAGCGCTCGGGCGATGCGGGTCTCCGTGAGGACGTCGACGGCCGACGTCGGTTCGTCGAGGACGAGCACGTCCGCACCGGCATGGAGCGCCCGGGCGATGCCGACGCGCTGGCGCTGCCCGCCGGAGAGCCGTCTGCCCGCCTCACCGACCGGTGACGACCAGCCGCCGAGCTGCACGACCGCATCGTCGAGCGCCGCCATGCCCACGAACATCGCGTCCGGGTCGCCGGTCACGTCATGACCGCGGACCGCCTCCGCCAGGGTGCCGCTCATGATGCGCTGGCCGTGCGGTGGCGCGACCACACGACGGCGGTACGCCACCGGGTCGAGGTCCAGCTGGTCGACGAGTCTGCCGTCGACGGCGAGCGAGACGCTGCCGCGCTCGGCGGGGGTCCGCATGCCGAGCAGACGGGAGAGGGCGCGCGCCGTGTCGCTGTCGGGCGGCCGGACGCCGAGCAGTTCACCAGCACGGACGTCCACCGGTCGGTCCTGGTGTTCGGGGCGGAAGGACAGCACGACGTCCGTCGCAGGGCCGGAATCGGACGTCTCGTCCAGCCGACCGCCCGCTTCGATCAGGTCTTCGGCGTCGACGACCACGGCCAAGCGCTTGGCGGAGGCGAGCTTGTGGATCCAGTTGGACGGGAATGATCCCGCCTGTGCGAGGTATCCGCTGATGAACTGCGCGAGGCCGAGCACCGTCACGAGCTCGCCGATGCTGATCCGCCCGTCCGCAGCGAACCAGGCGGACAAACCGACGAGGGCGGCCATGACGAACGCCGCCAGCGTGCCGCTCACGG
The DNA here is from genome assembly GCF_015351205.1 of Plantibacter sp. VKM Ac-2885. NCBI lineage: Bacteria > Bacillati > Actinomycetota > Actinomycetes > Micrococcales > Microbacteriaceae > Plantibacter > Plantibacter sp. VKM Ac-2885. The sequence goes on from NZ_JADKSK010000001.1 coordinate 2,188,837, forward strand.
CGTCGAAGAGGGCGAGGGACCGCCCGGCGGCCGTCGCAGCGCGTCGTGAGACATCACTGGCGGCGTCATACCGGCGCACGGCCTCAGCACGCCCGCCGATGCCCACGAGCACTCGGAACCCGCTCATGAAGTCGGCGGCCACCGCTCCGGCCTCGGTCGCCGCCCGTTGCTCGGCGAACCCGCGGCGCTCCAGCGGGCGTGACACGACGCGCATGACGAGCATCATCCCGATGGTCGACACGAACACCACGATCGTCGCCACGGGCGAGATCACCGACATCGCCAGGGCGGCTCCGATGATCGCCGCGATGGTGGCGGACTGCTGCGCGACCGACCAGGCGACGCCGGCCACCCGGTAGGTGTCGGACGTGACGACCGTCAGGGCCTCACCCGCCGAAAGGTTCTGTCGTGAGAGCTGCGGCCGAAGCATCCGGGACAGCGTGAGGTGCCGGAGCGCCTGTTCGCCGTGCCCGTAGATCGACACCATGAGCCGCGAGGCCGACTGGTAGCTCACCGTCAGGACGAGGAAGGTTCCGACCAGGACACCGATCCAGACCCCGAGGGCGACCGGATCGGACGGCACCACCGCTCGGTCGACGGTCGCCCCGATGATCACGGGGATCGCCGCCTCCGACAGGGCGTGCACGATGAGGAGGCCGGTCGCGGCGACGAGCATGGCGCCGCGACCGTCCGCTCCCAGCGCGATGCCGAAGAGCCGCCGCGGCGTACTCGTCGTCGTCACGCTCACCGGCTCCGCCGTCCGAGCGGGAGCACCAGCGGGGTACCGGATACGGGGTCGGTGATGACCTGGCACGGCAGGTCGTACACGGCCTCCACGAGGTCGGCGGTGATGATCTCCTGCGGATCGCCCTGGGCGACGATCGCGCCGTCGCGCATCGCGACGAGATGCGTCGCATAGCGGGCGGCGTGGTTGAGGTCGTGGAGGACCGCGACGAGGGTGGTGCCGCTGCGGTGCAGATCCGTGAACAGCTCCATCAGCTCGATCTGGTGCGCGATGTCGAGGAACGTCGTCGGCTCGTCGAGCAGCAGGTGCTTGGTCTGCTGGGCGAGTGCCATCGCGACCCAGACGCGTTGCCGTTGGCCGCCCGAGAGCTCGTCGACCAGCCGGCGGGACAGCTCCGTGACCCCAGTCGCGGCCATCGCCTCCGAGACCGCCGCTTCGTCGGCGCTGCTCCACGTCCGCATCGCGCTCTGGTGCGGGAACCGCCCACGCCCGACGAGGTCGGCGACGGTGATCCCGTCGGGGGCGATGGCGGATTGGGGGAGGAGCCCGAGTCGGCGAGCGGTGTCCTTCGGCTTCGACGCGCGGATGTCCGCCCCGTCGAGGAGGACGGCACCGGCGGTCGGGCGCAGGAGCCGTGCGAGTCCGCGGAGCAGGGTCGACTTGCCGCAGGCGTTCGGTCCGATGATGATCGTGAACGAGTCGTCCGGCACCTCGAGCGACAGCTCGGAGACGATCGGAGCATCGCCGTAGCCCAGGGTGAGGTCACGGGCGAGGAGCGACGTGGTCATGGGAGTTCCTTTCACGTGCGGCGCACGAACTGGGCGGCCAGCAGGCAGGTCAGATAGATGCCACCGACCGAGAGCGTCACCACGCCGACCGGGACCGCGAGCAGCTGGGCGACGGCGTCGGAGACGACGACCAGGGCGGCTCCGGTGAGCATCACCGGCGCGAGGCCCATCGGGGTGTTCGAGCGGGTGAGCCGTTGAGCGATCTGCGGGGCGGCCAAGGCGATGAACGAGATCGGGCCGGCGGCGGCGGTGACGAGCGCCACGAGGGCCACACCGACCACCATGGCGATCAGCCGGGTTCGCCCAGGACGCACCCCGAGGGCCATGGCGGCGTCGTCGCCCATCTCGAGCACGGGGAGCGAACGTCGGAGTGGCCGCGCCAGCAGGGCGAACACGACGAAGGCCGTGGCGGCGGGGAGCAGCTGGTCGAAGCCGAGCGAGGCGAGGGATCCGGCACCCCAGGTGGCCGCCATCATCGCCTGCTCGACGCTGACGGAGATGAGGATCCAGGAGGTGAGGGAACCGAGCCCGGCCGAGACGCCGATGCCGACGATGATCAGCCGGAAGGACGACATGGTGTGGCGGTTCGCGAGGACGGCGACGAGCAGGGCGGTCAGCAGACCGCCGACGAGTGCCCCGGCGGCTTTGAACAGGTAGGTGTTGAGCCCGAGTACGAGCATCGTCAGCGTGACACCGAACTGCGCGCCGACACCGAACCCGATGATGTCCGGTGAGCCGAGCGGGTTGCGGGTGAGCGACTGGAAGATGCCCCCGGCGAGCGCGAGCGCCGCTCCGCAGAGCACCGCGAACAGCACCCGCGGCAGTCGCCACTCGGTCACGACCTGGCGGACGTCCGGGTCGGACGCGGGGTCGACGATCGCCCGGAAGACCGCGTCGAAGCCGATCTCGTACGCTCCGATCGTCGTCGCGAACAGCCCTGCTCCGATGATCACCACGATGAGAGCGAGGCACACGAGGACGGACCGCACGGGTACGAGCGTCGCGATGTGCGCGGTCTCCACGCGGATCAGCCGTCGGCCGTGGTCGATGACGCTCACAGTCCGCTCACCCGCTTCCGACGCACCAGCATGATCAGGATGGGAGCGCCGAGGAGCGCCGTGACGATCCCCACCCGGAGCTCTCCGGACGGCAACACGATCCGGCCGAGGACGTCTGCGAGCAGCAGGAACGCGGGGCCGATCACCATCGAGTACGTCAGCACCCAGCGCTGGTCGGGGCCCGTGAACCACCGGACGACATGGGGGATCATGAGGCCCACGAAGGCGATCGGACCGGCGGCTGCGACGCCCGTGCCGGCCAGGAGGGTGACGGCGACGACGACCCACACCCGGGTGCTGCGCACTCGCGCACCGAGCGCCTGGGCCAGCTCGTCTCCCAGGGTCAGGGCATTCAGCGACCGGGCGCAGAGCAGACCGATCACGAGGCCCGCGACGATCAGCGGAGCAGCCCACGTGAGCTGGTCGAGGGTGCGGCCTCCGATGGATCCCACGCTCCAGAAGCGCATGACCTGGAGGGTGCCTTCGTCCCGCAGCACGATCGCAGTGGTGAAACCGGTGCAGGCAGCACCGAGGGCGACCCCCGCGAGGGTCAGTTTCATCGGGGTCGCGCCCGAGGCCCCGACGGATCCGAGCGTGTAGACGATCACTGTGAGGATGAACGCACCCGCCAGGGCGAACGGGACGTAGGTGCCGGGAGTCGTCAGTCCCAGGACACCGACCGCGAAGGTCACGGCGAACGACGCACCGGCGTTCACACCGAGGATGCCCGGGTCGGCGAGCGGGTTGCGGGTGAAGGCCTGGATGAGCCCGCCGCAGACGGCGAGCGCCGCACCGACCAGGATGCCGAGCAGCGTCCGTGGGACGCGCAGCTCCATGACCATGAGGTGCAGGGGGTTCGCGTCGTCGTAGGCGACGAGCGCACGGATGACGGTCAGTGGATCGATGGCCCGATTGCCGATGGCGAGTGAGGCGACGGCTGCGGCGATCAGCACCACGGTGGCGACGAGGAGCCCGGCGGCGAGGGTCCCGGTGCGGTGGGGCGAGACGTCCGCGCGTCCGGCCCCACCGGGCGTCGGGACGTCCGCCGCCCCGCCCGCAGCCGGCGCTGCTGACGGGGCGGCGGACCGGGACATCTCCGACGTCACTTGCCGTCGATGGTCGGCTCGCCCTGCAGCGCCGCTGCGAGGTCGTCGACGTAGCCGGGCAGGACGTACTGCAGGGACAGGACGGTCGGCGCGCTGATGGCCGAGGCCTTGGCGGCGTCGGCGTAGATCACGTAGGACCCGGCGGCGATCGGCGCCCAGCGCGACACCACGGCGTTCTCGACCGTGTACGTCCCTTCCTCGGCGCTTCCGCCCCACGCGGCGAACAGGTCGGCGTCCACGTCGTAGAGCTGCTCGAGGCTGACGCCGGTGTACCAGTTGTCGCCCTCGGCGCTCGCGAGGAAGCTGTCCATCGCCGACGTCGAGGTGAAGCCGAGTGCTTCGGTGATGCGGACCCGCGGGTCGTACTCGAGGTAGACGCCGAGGTCCGTCCCGCCCTCGTTCAGGGTGAGGCCCCAGACGAAGCTCTTGTCGTCGAACTCGGGGTGCGCGTCGGCGAGGGAGGTGATGAGGTCCTCGGTCTCGCCGATGAGCTCCTCGGCCTTGGCCTCCTCCGACATCGCCTTCCCGACGGTGCGGGTCATGCCCTCCCAGGTGCCCGGGTTCCAGGGTCCCTCGATGTACGGGACGGTCGGGGCGATCTCGGTGAGCCGCTCGTATTCGATGTCGGTGACACCGGAGTAGAGGCTGAGGATCAGGTCGGGCTTCAACGACTTGATCGCCTCGTAGTTCGGGCCGTCGTCCGTGAAGGGGATGATCTCGGGCATCTCGCCGTACGCCTCGGAGACGTAGTCCTCGAACCAGGGCTGGTAGCCGCTCTCACCGGCTCCCCAGACCTCTTCGATGCCGACGGGGTTGGTGCCGAGGGCGGCGACGATGTCGGGCGTCATCCACCCGAGAGCCACGATCCGTTCCGGCTTCTCCGGGATGACGGTCTCACCGTGGGCGTGTTCGATGACGACGCCGTCGGTCGATGCCGTCGTCGATCCGGTGTCGCCGGTGGCGGCCGAACATCCGGCGAGGGCGAGAGCGGTGGCGATGACGGCGGCGAGGAGGGTGGATCCTCGGCGGACGTTCGGGCGCGCGAAAGCGTGCGGCATGGGGCTCCTTTGAAGAGGGGGGAGTGGGATCACCGCTGGCGATCCAGAAGTTAGGTAAGCATGTCCTAACAGAACGATCGTAGGGCGCTTCCGCGCGCGACAGTGTCGAGTATCCGACGAGTTCTGTCGCCGATCCGACACGACGATGCGTGCCCGGGTGGATCAGCGCCAGTAGAGCTGATGGGCGGGGTCCGCCTGCACCCGTTCCACGTACTCCCGCGGGGTCATGCCGAACCGGGCTCGGAAGCTCGCGGAGAAGGCGCTCGAGGACGCGTACCCGCACCGGTGCGCGGCCGCCCCGATCGGCATGCCGTCGATGATCAGCCGCGCCGCCAGCGTCATCCGGACACCCGTCCGCCACCGGGCGAAACTCATCCCGGTGTCGTGCTGGAAGATCCGCAGCACGGTGCGCTCGTGGAGGCCGTGCACGTCCAACAGCTCGCGCGCGCCCCGGAGGTCACCCGGGTCGGCGAGGATCGCACGGACGAGCGGACGGACACGATCGTCAGACGGCATCGGGATCTCGCCCCAGCCGTCCGCCGTCTCCGGCGCGGGCTGCTGCAGCATCTCGATGAGGACCGCCTGCGCACGGACCCGGAGGTCGGTCGGCATGTCGTTGATCCCGAGGTGGAGCAACATCTCCTGCACCGCACGCGGGACCAGGACCTGGGTGACGGTCTCGACGGGCGCGATCAGCGAGCTGGCGGGGAGGTAGGTGTAGCACCCGGTGGAGTCGCGCTCGTGGTGCGCGGTGTGCGGCGTGTGTGCTGGGATCCACACGCCCTGACCCGGTGCGAGGCGCCACAACGCGTTCGGGAGGTGCACCCACACGGTGCCGCGGTAGCACCAGGCGAGCATGGCGTCCGGATGACGGTGCGGTGGCGAGAGCGGTCGACTCCCGGTGTCCTCGTCGGTGACGACGCCGGTGCCCATCAGATACGGTTCGGCGACGGACGACGGATGCTCGGGGCTCGCGTCCCAGTCGACCTGGCTGTACGGGCTCAACGAGCGCTCGTGCCGGCGTCGCCGATCAGCGGGAGGCCGTCGTCGTCGAAGTGGACGCCCTTCGCGGCCAGACGGCGTTCCGCCTCGTGGTGGACGACGCCACGCTTGCGCGGATCGGCTTCGAGGAGGCGGAGCAAGAGCTCCTCGGTCGCGTTCGGGTGCAGCGCGATCTCGATGCGCGCACCCCAGAATCGATCCTTGAGGAAGAGCTCCAACGCCGCTGGGTCGGCTGCCGGGTTGTGCGCCGCAGCGGCGCGGATCGCCTGATTGGGGTCGTTCGCGAGGACGGAGAACTCCTCGAACGTGCTTGCCGATCTCGCGAGCTCGTAGCGACGTTCCTCGTCGGCGATCTGCTCCGGCGTCTTGCGTCTGGCCACGGTGGTCCCTTCGTCGCGTCGCCGTCAACCTACCTGGCTCGCACGATGTTCGACAACGGCGGCTTGCCGCGATGACCCGCAGACGGGACACTGGGGTCGCTGCATGGACGTCATGAGCGTGATCTTCGGGGGAAGGAGCAGCGATGACCGCTGCACCGGGATGGTACGAGGCGGGGACGCCGGGCAAGCTGCGCTGGTGGGATGGAACGCAGTGGACTGCTCAGGAGGCGGACGCCGCGCCACGGGTGAAGCAGCAGGCGCCGACTCCCATGGTGTCGCCGTCGCAGCTGCCGTCCGGACCGCAGCTGGGCTGGTATCCGACGGGGCCGGATCAGCTCCGATGGTGGGACGGCTCGCATTGGACGGGGCTCAGGGTCAAGAACGGGAAGCCCGGGACCGATTGGGCGACCACCGAGCAGCCGAGCTTGGCCTGGGTGTTCGGATCGGTCTTCCTCGTGCTGGCGATCGCGCAGTTCAGCCTCGGCGCGCTGTCCACCCACCTGTCGTTCAACGGATTCCCGATGCTCCTCCTGACGCTGCTCTGGTTCGGTATCGCCGCCCAGACGACCGCCGTGCGGCGGATCCCGCAGCCGGTCGGCACCCCGGTGGTCACGGACGTGGTCCGTCCGTTACCCGGTGAGCAGGACGGTCCCGGTGCCGGTTGGTACTCCGTGTCGTCTCGGGCGACGAGGTGGTGGACCGGCTCACGCTGGGCCCAGTACGTCGGAACCCAGTACGGCATCCGGCCGACGTTCCATGGAGCGCGCGCGTTCCGCACCTATCTCGTCATGTCCTGGGTCGTCCTCGGGATCGGTGTGCTCGCCTTGGCCGTCGGCGTGGTCATCCTCGTCAATAGCAGCGGCGACGGCTACGGCTTCCTCGGAGGGTTCATCGGCGGCATCGTCGTCGGTGGCGGCGTCCTGTTCGCGGTCCTCGGCGGGGTGCTCCTGATCATGTCGCGGATACAGCGCCGGCTCCTGCTCCTCCCGGAGCAGCCGCCCGGGCACTGACCGCGGCGCGGCACAAGGGGAGGACGGCCCGTCGTCCGCGGGTAGGCTCGTCAGTCGGATGCGAAGCGTCCGACCACCGATCCGAAGGGCACATGATGACCACGCAGGAACTGACCATCTCGAACTTCGAGGACACCGTGTCGGCCGAAGGCATCGTCCTGGTCGACTTCTGGGCCGAGTGGTGCGGCCCGTGCAAGGCTTTCGGCCCCGTCTTCGAGCAGTCGAGCGAGCAGCACCAGGACGTCGTGTTCACCAAGGTCGACACTGAGGCGAACCAGGAGCTCGCGAGCGGGATGCAGATCACGTCGATCCCCACGCTCATGGCGTTCCGCGACGGCGTGCTCGTCTTCTCGCAGGCCGGTGCCCTCCCCGCGCCGGCACTCGAGGACCTCATCTCGCAGGTGCGCGGTCTCGACATGTCCGAGGTGCACGCCGCCATCGCAGCGGCGAAGGCCGAGGCACAGGCCGACTGAAGGCTTCCTGGACGCTCTACCGAGCCCCTGCTCGGACCGGCCGCACAACCTAACGCGTAACCTGTCTGCGCGGGGTAACCGCTTGAGTCTGCGCGGTGCTGATCAAACTACTCAGGAACCTGCTTGCTGCCCGGTGCACGTGTTGCAGCACCGAGCCGTTGACTGTTGAAACCGGAGCAATGGTCGAATCTCTATACCCTGCTTGCGAAGCAATCCGTTAGTGCAACGCCTTCGGGGTCCGGGTGGCCGTCGAACTTCCGGTCCAATTGGTGAAAGGTTTGGAAAGTTGCCCGGTTCAGCCCAACGGGAACCCCTGGTCGGCAAGGAAGCCACGCACAGATTGAGGAAACTCGCCCTCTCTGGCATCTTCGAGGATCGCATCAGCAACGACGTCTCGAAGGGGCTGCGAACTAGTCCTCCAACGCTCCAGGAGCTGCCGGACCGCTAGAAGGCGCCGAGTCCGTGAATGAACCAGCTCGATTCGGTTCAAGCCAAGCTTAGAGATAGAAATTTCTGCCTGAGCGTCCCCTGTGGTCCAGTCGATAAGAGGCCCGATTGGACGTAGTCGCGTCTCAGGACTATCAGTGTACGGATTCAGCACGGGGAAATCACTGTCATAGTAATCGTCTTTTGAGACGTTACAGACAGCGCAAGCAGCCGTCAGATTTGTCCAAACATGCGCCAATTCCGGGAACAGTGTCTTGGGCCTGATGTGCTCGACATGATCGTATGAGACGTCTCGCACGTAGGCTTCGCAGTAAGCGCATCGATCCCCAGTCTCGACCCGTAGTGCGTCTTTGATCTGGCTGTGTCGCCAGCGTTCCTTCGTGGTTCGATCCGGGGCGGCGGCCTCGACATAATTGCGAGTCCACGCAGCGCCCTTTTGGATCAAGACCTGAGGCTCCGGTTGCTTTTGAAGCGTCCTCATTCCGCGAGTCCTCGCTGTTCGCCATCGAGGAGGGCTAGCGTCGCTTCCGGGAAGACCGACTCGAGTCCCGCATTCTCGAGCTCCCGCCTCAAGCTTGCAATCGCTTCTGCACTAAGGGATCCATGCAGGTGTCGCTCCAAAATCTGAGCGAATCGATCCTCCGCCCATACCGGATATGTGCTGGGCAGACCCAAAACTCTCTTTAAGATTTCGTCCGCCGTTGCCGACTTAGTCGCGTAGTCTAACCATCTTGAAACGACGAGCTTGGACTCGTTATACTCGAGTGCATACACACTCGAGTTTGGCGTAGCCGTAACAACGAACGGGCTGTGAGTCGCGACAATAAACTGCGCGTCGGGGAATGCAAATAGAAGGCTAGGTAGGACCTCACGTTGCAGACTTGGATGCAGATGATTTTCAGGTTCATCTAAGAGAGCCGTGAATACCGGTGTCTGACGGGATTTCAGAAATAGCTGCCAAGCAATCTCCACGATCGCCGATATGCCACCAGAAGCTTCGTCCAGAATGAAGTCGCCAGTTTCAGTCTCGAGAATCAGATCAGGCATACGAACCCTGAGTCGATTGAAGCCAATGCTCGACGGAATGACGTTGCGAAGTATGTCCTGAAAGCCGAACCAAACGGCGGTGGCTTCCTCATTTCCGTCGACCGAATCGTTTCCGCTCGCACCAAACATCGCCGCCGCCAATAGGGACTCTTTCAGGGCTAGCTGAGACGACCTGCCCGTAAATTGGCCCGACCACTGCGCGTGTAGTTGACCAGTGAAGTCTTCAAGTATTTGCCCTGAGCCCATGAAAGCAGTCGGTATGGTGGGTACATTAACGTACCGCTCGCTATATGTTCGATGCGAACTAAGGTATACTCCGCTTACATGTTGCTGGTTTGGCATATCGAGGTCATAAGCCGAGCGCTCCAATCCCTCGTGGATTGGAACGTTTATAACCGTAGACGTTCCATTTTCGTAGTAGAGACGGCCAATATCATCCCAACTACCCCCGGATTCAAGGAACCGGCGCATCCTGCGTGGACCGAGGTTATGCCAACCTCCGGCACGTCGTGACCTCCGGTCCGGCGAGGACGAATAAACACGACTCCAGTTGAGATGTCGTGCCAGAATGCCAAGAATCGTGCTCTTCCCGCTAGCGTTGGCCCCGGTAAGGATCGTCAAGCGCGGATGAAAATTGATGTTGACGGACCCAAACTGTCTCCAGTCCGAAACATCGAGCGTACGGAATCCACTCATCGAGAGTAACCATCCTTAGATTCAAGTTGCGAACAGCGAGGGTGGAGTCGAACAAGTTTCCACTTAGTGCCGTCGAGTCCGCTTCCGTCCCCACGAAGCCGACCCGACCCCGAGTTCGAACGTACCGTCGAGAGCCATATCTGGCTACGGGAAGAACTATTGGCTATTTTGACTTGAGCGGGTGCCCCCACTCAGACCAGCATAATCTATTTGCAGAGCAACAAAGTTGCTCTGGGTGATGCTTGCGCTGCCAGTTCGCGTCCTTCGTCTGCTGATCCAGGCGCTACCCAGCTAGTATGCCCTTCTCGATGTACGACAGATTGTCGGTCAGTTGACGAGACCGACCATTGCCCCGAGGAACTCGCGCGCATCACGGAACCAAAGTGACCTGGCTGTTCTACGGCGATGGGGTAGTTCTGAGTTCGAGCACACGTGGCACCGGCGCCGAGCAAGATGCGGCATTCCGAAGGGAGGAGGCTTTCTAGCCGATGAAGCGCGGAGGCCTGAGGGCGTTCACAGCTCGATTGTTGCTTGCCAACCCGCAGAACGGGCGATAGCTTCGAGTGGCGGGCAAAGTGCAACAGAGCGCCGAGATCTCTCAGTCCTGACGCGGACCACTCGGAGTGGCCCAACTGCGCGTGGCTACGTTGGTCGAGTCAGTCCAGCCTTTCGCCGCCTCACCGTCGACGCAAGGGCTCCCCGCGGCGTCGGCACGGTGCGTACCTGCGATCCTCGCACTGAGCCCGACGGTCTGGGAGGGTGGGTTAGACCCTGGCACCGGGCCGTCGTGGCCCTCCGGACCACACTGTGCCCAGGCCGAGTGACCTGAAGCCCGGCGGGCACGTCAGGGCCGATCTCCGACACCTGGAGCGGCGAACACCAGCTCGTGGACACCGGGCGTCGTCAGCAGGATGCGCCGCCGTCCTCCTGCTGCGCCGTCGACGAACTGGGGCCGGCACGATCCGTGTGGGCCGATGGCGGTGATCGTCGATTCATCTGCCGGCAGCTCGACGATCACGTCCACTGTGGCGAGTCGCAGCTGTGCGCTGGAGATACGGTGATCACTCCACGCCGCCGCGACGCGGTGTCCACCACGGACCCGGAACCCCCGGAAGCTGCCGGCCGACCACTCGGCCGGGAGGGTCGGCAGCAGCGACAGGACACCGCCGTGCCCCTGGACGAGCAGCTCGACGACACCCGCCGTCCCACCCAGGTTGCCGTCGATCTGGAACACGTCGTCGAGGTCGCCCATCGGGTGCAGGTCGAGCAGCGAGGCCGATGACAGCGGACCGAGCAGCGTGTCGAGCGCCTGGGACGCGAGCCCTGGATCACGGAGTCGTGCAGCCAGGCAGAGGACCCAGGCCATGCTCCACCCGGTTCCGCCACCGCCGTTCGCGAGTCTCCGTCGCAGTGCGCGTCGGGCTGCCTCGAAGTGCTCGGGCGTGTCCGATTCGGTGATCCGTGTCCCTGGATACAGGCCGTACAGGTGGGAGAGGTGCCGGTGGCCGGGCTCGGTCGGCTCCCGCTCCTCGGCCCACTCCAGGAGTGTTCCGTCGCGGCCGACCTGCGGCAGTCGGAGGGTGGCCACGGTGTCGCGTGCTCGAGCCAGGAGCCCGACGTCCGCGATGCCGTCGCCGACCCGCTCCGCGAGGGCGACGTACTCGCGGAGGCACTCGTGCGCCAGCTCCTGATCCATCGCCGCGCCGGCCGTCACCGCCGCCGTGTGATCCGCGTCGACCACGAACCGGTTCTCCGGTGAGGTCGACGGACTCACGACCAGCGATCCGGCGGCATCTGTGACGACCATTCCCAGGACGAAGGAGACCACCGGCTCGACGGTCTGCAGGACGGCGACGCGCTCGGCGTGATCAGCACCGCCGTCGTCCAGACGACGGTGGAGGTGCGCGACGAGCCAGGGGAGCGCGCTCGGCCAGTTCGCCCAGTGCGCGTCGAGCGGCACGGCGTCCGTGTGCCGCCAGAGGTCGCTGTTGTGGTGGGCTGCCGCCCCGTCGAGGCCGTAGGACTCGCCGCCGGTGCGCTGTCCGGCGTCCACCAGTTCACCGATGAACCGGGTGAGTGGCTCGACGAGGTCACCCAGGCCGGTGCTCTCCGCCGGCCAGTAGTTCATCTGGAGGTTGATGTTGGTGGTGAAGTTCGCGCTCCAGGGCGGTCTGACCTGATCGTTCCAGACCCCCTGGAGGTTCGCCGGCTCACTCCCCGGTCGGGAGCTGCCGATGAGGAGCGCCCGTCCGAGGTCGAAGTAGCGCTCCGCGAGGTCGGCCGATGCGGACGCCGATGCCGAGAGGTCCAGTTCGACGCGGTCGAAGAGCGACCGATGGTCGGCGACGTGCCGATCGAGCAGCGCTTCGCCGGATCGCTGCAACGCACGCGAGACCGTCCCCTGGGTGTGCTCCAGCAGCGTGGACGGGTCGCCCGACGGTCGTTCTCGCCACCCGCGGTGCCCGGAACGTGCACCGGCGACGAGGCGGAACCCGCCCGGGATCGGCTGCACCGCGACCACCAGCGCCCAGGCCATGCCGGCGTCTACGAGACCCTCGGCGTCCGGGACGTCGGTCGGGTACCGGATGGCCTCGTCATCGTCACCGCCGAGATATGAGGGTCGCACGCTCGCCGGCGCACGGCCGGTCGCCGACCACCACCGGGTGTCGCCGACCGTGCGCTCCTCCGTCGTCGACGGGTGGGGCGTCGCGAACCCGACCAGCGGTTCACGGACACCGTCACCCAGCAGCTCGACGACCAGCACGTCGTCCACCGCCGACACGAACGCGTGGAGCGTGACCGCCTCGCCACCGCTCGTGGACGTCGTCTCGACGACGCCGCGCGCGAGATCGGAGGTCCGTGTCGAGCGCGAACCGCTGTCGGGCGACGCGTAGTCGATGGTGAGGCGCCCGAGCGGCTGGAAGGACTCGGTGAACGCGGTCCCGCGCAGTGCAGCCGAGCGGGCATCGGCCGCCACGGGATCGCCGTCGGCGATCGCCCGGCGCACGGACTCCAGCGGACTGGGAAGCGAGCGGCCCGCCGGCTCGTCGCCCGGACGTCGCGGACCTCCCGACCACAACGTGTCCAGCGAGAGGTCGATGCCCTCCCGTCCGGGCACACCGTCGAGCGCCGCGCCCAACGTCCCGTTCCCGATGAGGAACCGATCGACGAACCGGGTGCCCGGTCCGTCGAGTTCGATTCGATGACGCTCGGCGCGCTGCTGTCGGCGATCCATCAGTGGTCGAGTCGGAGCAGCACGGCACCGTGCGCGGGCAGGGACGTGTCGACGGCGCCGTCGACGACCGGCAACGGCCGACCACTCCACAGCTCGGTGACGGACGATCGATCGGCGCAACCGAGATCGGCCAGGTGCACCCGCAGCCCGGTGTCCGCATCACCGAGCCAGAACACCGCGCGCCACCGGGTCTCGCCGAGCTCAGCCGCCCAGACGACGAGGTCGCCGTCGCGGATGATCTCCCGGGTCCCGTCGCTGCCGAGCAGTGCGAGCACGTCCGGGTTGGTCAGGAGCGCGAGCGTGTGCGCCGGGGTGTCCGGGAGGTGGCCGCCGAAGAAGAGCGGCGACCGGCCGATGCACCAGAGGGTGATGAGCGTCTGCTGCTCGGCCGGGGTGAGGCGACTCAGCCGGTCCGAACCGACGTGGGCGCGGATGCCGATCCGCCCCAGCGGGAGCATGTCCGCATCGGCCCACGCCCCCGGACGCTGGAGGGGCGCCCAGCGGGCGAGGCGCTGGAACTGTTCGAGCACCGCCGACCAGTCGTCCCAAAGATCGTCGGAGATCCGCCACAGCTGCGCCGTCGATCGAAGAGTGTCGAGGTGCTCGGTCGAGAGTCGCTTCCCCGGGGACAGGCTGAGCACCATCGGTCGACCAGTCGCGTCGATCGCCCGCGAGATGGCCTCGATCTCGGCGGTCTGGATCGGTGGGTAGAGCACGTCGTCGAGCTTGATGAGGTCGACACCCCAGTCCGCGAGCTGTGCCATGACCGAGTCGTAGTAGGCCTGGGCGCCCGGGGCGGTCATGTCGACGCCGACGTTGTCGGGGTTCCACGAGCAGACGTTGGACGGATCGGCGATCTCCCCGCAGCGGGCGGTCGAACCGAGGATCGGTAGGTCGAGGTCGACGGCCAGACGCGGCACGCCACGCATGAGGTGCACCCCGAAGCGGAGCCCGAGCGCGTGGACGCGGTCGGCGAGCGCGCGGAAGCCGCCCGACGCCGCAGACGGGAACCGGTTCGGAGCGGGTTGCGGTCGGCCCCAGGCGTCGAGCGTCGGCTGGGAGACGCGCTCGTAGTCGCCGACGCCGGGCGCCGGTTCGTACCACTGGATGTCGACGACCACCGTGTCCCAGCCGACGGGCAGCAGGTGCTCGGCCAGGAACGCGGCGTTGGCAACTACCTCGGCCTCTGTGACGGACCCTCCGAAGCAGTCCCAGCTGTTCCAGCCCATCGGCGGGCGGTCCGCCCGCGCCCGACGTGCTGCACGCACCTCGGTGACCGCGATCTCCACCTCGCTCATGGCGCGACGACCTGAGCCGTGATCGTGGCGAACGAGTGCGGTGGGAGCGTGACGCGAAGACCCGTCGGTGTGACGTCGAGACCCGTGAGCGGTCGCGGTGACACGGCGTCGGTCTCACCGGGACGGTTGTGGGCGTCGGGCCGCGCAGCGGTGAGCAGCCGGCCGTGCGGCTCGACCACGGACCCGCCACGGACGTCGACCTCGATGACGAGTGGCGCGTCGAGGTCGACGTTCGTCAGCGAGCAATGGAGGACGCCGTCCTTGACGCTCGCCGAGGCGGAGACGGTCGGGATGCCACCCGCGTGTGCGGCGTCGGCGTCGCGGACCGGCCCGACCACGTGCGTCGGGAGGGACGTGGCGTCCTGGTGCGGGCTGTTCATCTCGAAGACGTGGAAGGTGGGCGTCTGGACCATCTCGCCGCCGTCGGGATCGGTCAGGAGCATCGCCTGCAGGACGTTGACCGTCTGCGCGATGTTGGCCATGCGCAGCCGGCCCGCGAAGCGGTGGAACACGTCGAAGTGCCAGGCGGCCACCATGGCGTCGCGGATGGTGTTCTGCTGGAACAGGTGCCCGGGGTGCGTGCCCGGCTCGACGTCCCACCAGGTGCCCCACTCGTCGAGCACCATGCCGAACCGTTCCTCCGGGTCGTACACGTCCATGACGGCGGCGTGCGACGACAGCAGCTGCTCGACGCCCTGTGCTGCGGTGATCGTGCTCCAGTACTCCGCAGCGTCGAACCCGGTCGCGCTGCCCTTCGCCTTCCAGCTGCCGCCGATCGTGTAGTAATGCACCGAGACGGCTTCCCAGGGGGTCGCCGAGAACGGGTGGGTGGCCACGTCGGCGACGACCTCCATCAGCGTCTTGGTCCAGGCCACGTCGAACCCGTCGGCGCCGGCGGCGACCCGGTAGAGCGGGACCTTCCCGCCGCTCTCGCAGAAGGTACCGAATTGGCGTGCCAGGTCCGCGTACGCGCCGGCGCGCAGGTTACCACCGCATCCCCAGGGCTCGTTGCCCAAGCCCCAGAACGGGACGTCCCAGGGCTCCTCCCGGCCGTTCGCGCGACGCAACTCGGCCATCGGGGTCTCCCCGGCACCGGTCAGGTACTCGATCCAGTCGGCCATCTCCTGCACCGTGCCCGAACCGAGGTTGCCCGAGACGTAGGCGTCGGCACCGAGGAGCTCGCACAGCTCCATGAACTCGTGGGTGCCGAACGCGTTGGTCTCGCTCGTCCCGCCCCACTGCGTGTTGACGAGCTTCGGGCGGTCCTCACGAGGTCCGATGCCGCTCGTCCAGTGATAGCGGTCCGCGAAGCAGCCGCCCGGCCAACGGAGGTTCGGGATGCGCAGTTCGCGGAGCGCCTCCACGACGTCGAGCCGGATGCCGCCGACGTTCGGCACGGGCGAGTCCTCGCCGACCCAGAAACCGTCGTAGATCCCGCGCCCGAGGTGTTCCGCGAAGTGGCCGTAGACGTGTCGGCTGATCGTGGGTCCTGGCCGGTCGAGGTCGACGGTGACGGTCGCAGTGGAATCCATGGGTGATGTGGTCCTGTTCTGTGCAGCGGGTCGAGGGTCAGACGGCGGTCACGAGGATCGTGATCGCGCGGTCGGGCTGGAAGGTGGGGAGGTCGAGGCCGATCACGGCCAGCTGGCCACCGCTCAGCACGGGCGCCGCCACGAGCGTGGCCGGGTCGGCGTCGAGTGGCGGCGCATCCCGGAGCCACTGGGGGATCACCCAGCGCGGGCCGAGGGAGTCGTCCTGCGCGACGGCGAGGCGGTAGTGACCGTCCGGGCGGAGTCCGGTAAGGCGGACCCGACGACGGGAGTCGGCCGACCGCGGGGGAGTCACAAGGGTGTACAGCGCGGTGGTGCCGTCCTCCGCGACGACCCCGCGCAGGGTCGGAGCGTCGTCGTCCCACTCGCCGTCGCCGACGACGCGGCCGGTGGCGATGAGTCCGCGATGACGCGTGAACACGGCGATCCATCTGGCGAGGGTCGTCCGATCCGCATCGTCGAGCTCGCGCAGATCCCACTCCACGCCGAAATGCCCGAGGAGGGCGACCGCGCACCGGGTGTGGAGCGTGTGCGTGCGTCCGGTCGTGGCTGATCTGGCCGAGGCCACGTGCGACCCGAGCATCTCGGGCGGGACGAGGAGCCCCGTCCACCGGAGCATCCGGGCCCGCTCGATCGGGTCGTGGTTGTCGGAGGTGTGGACGCGATCGGACCGCTCGAGGACACCGAGGTCGACGCGGCCTCCACCCGAGGCGCAGCTCTCGATCTCGAGGTGCGGGTGCCGCGATCGGAGCTCGTCGAGCAGCCGGTAGAGGGCTTCGGTCTGGTCGTGCACGGCCGCCCGCCCGGTCGACGGATGCCCGGCATCGACGAGGTCGCGGTTGTGGTCCCATTTCAGGTACGCGATCCCGAGCTCGCGGACCAGTGTGTCGATGGCCTGCAGGATGTGGTCGAAGGCCGCCGGATTGCCGAGATCGAGCACCTGCTGGTGCCGGACGGGCGAGGGGAGCTCGTCCCTCGCCCGCAGGATCCAGTCCGGGTGCTCCCGTGCCAGGTCGGAGTCCTCGTTGATCATCTCGGGTTCGAACCACAGCCCGAGCTCCATGCCGAGTGATCGCACCCGGTCGGCGAGCGGCGCGAGACCGTCCGGCCAACGCTCGGGGTCCGGTGTCCAGTCGCCGAGGCCGCGGGTGTCGTCGTGACGTCCGCGGAACCATCCGTCGTCGAGCACGTAGCGCTCGACGCCGATGGCCGCGGCCCGGGTCGCCAACTCGGTGAGGACGTCGAGGTCGTGATCGAACAGGACCGCCTCCCAGACGTTCAGGGTGACGGGGCGCGGACGCCGAGCCGCCCGCGAGGTCGAGCGCAGCCACCGGTGGTATCGCGACGAGGCGGCATCGAGGCCGACGCCGTAGGCCCCGTACACCCATGGGGTCCGGTGGTCCTCGCCAGGGCCGAGTCGGACCTCGCCGGGCAGGAGCAGCTCGCCGCCACGGAACGCGAGGTGTCCGTCGGTGCGCTCGACGCCGATCGTGTGGTTGCCGCTCCAGCCGACGTGGCACAGCCAGACGTCACCGGTCCGGCTGTCGAACCCCGGTGTTCCGATCGCGGTGACCCCGGTGGCGTCGAGACCGGGACGACCGTGCCGCGACTCGCGGAGGTGCGTCCCGGTCGTGACCGGAAGCCGCTGCGGCAGCTTCTCGTTGCCCCACCGACCGGTGAAGTCGACGATCTCCCGAGCCGACGTCGGGATCGGGAGGGCCGGCACGACACCCTCGATCTCCAGGAGGTCGTCGCCCCGGTTCGTGACCGTCACGCGCGTGCGCAGCAGGCCACTCGGTGTCAGTTCGATCGCCACGAGGAGAGCGCTGCCGGTCTGGTCGTCGAGCGCGGTCACCTCGACCAGCGCGGCGCCGTACTGCCGCACCTTGCCGGCCGTGAGGGCCGCCCCGTCGACCTCGACCGAGGCAACGTCGAAGCGCGACGACCAGGCCGTCCCGGCGCGATGCGCGCGGAGACCGGGGAGACCAGGCCAGCCCGACGCGTGCTCGGGCAACAGGCTCGGTTCGTACGGCGCGTCCGAGCCGTCGACGAGGTCGCCCCGCACGGTGGCCGTGGCCGCGGCCAGCCAGTCGAGGTCGTCGGCCTCGACGGCGGCACCCCAGTGCGCGATCGTCGGGAGACGGGTCCCGTGCTGGACGAGGACGACGGAGACGCCGTCGCACTGCAGATGGACGACGCGGTGTTCGAGCGTCGCTGCGAGGTCGGACATGGTTCCTCCGAACCGGTCGGTGAGGCGTGTGTGACGGCCGGGCAGGCCGAAGGTCAGGCTGAGTCCCGGACGACGAGCGTGGTGTCGAGCCAGCGCGGAGCGGTCGTCCGGCCGGCGATGAGCTCCATGACGAGTTCCGCGGCGACCCTGCCCATCTGCTCCAACGGCTGACGGACCGAGGTCAGCGGTGGCTCCGCGGTTGCCGCGACGACCGTGTCGTCGAATCCGACGAGCGCGATGTCGTCCGGGACCGTCCGGCCACTGGCCTCGAGGACGCGCATCGCGCCGACCGCCATGAGGTCGGAGCCCGCGAAGACGGCGTCGAGGTCCGGGTACCGGGAGAGCAACCGTGCCATGGCCGACGACCCGCTCGGCATGGTGAAGTCGCCTCGGGCGACCGCACGGGTGTCGAGGCCGCGTTCGGTGAGGACGTCCCGCCAGCCTCGGACACGGTCGCTGGACGCGGCCATGTCGGCAGGGCCCGAGATGACGCCGATCCGCGTGCGGCCGAGCGCGATCAGGTGTTCGGCCGCGAGCCGACCGCCGGCGTAGTTGTCGGAGTCGACGAAGGTGACGTCCTCCGTGTGCTCACCCATCGGGCGGCCGACGAAGACGATGGGGAGGTCCACCGAGGCCAGCGCCTGGGTGATGGTACTGATCTCGTGCTGCAGGATCACCACCGCCCCGTCCACGTAGTGCGCCGCCAGGTAGGCGACGAGCGCGTCGAGTTGGCGCGGGTCGGCGAGGAAGAGCGCGGGCTGCTGGGCTGCCGACAGGAGCGCGGCGGTGGCGCCCTTCAGCGGTGCCGCGACGAACGATCCGGAGAACGGTTCGAGCTCGCCCGCCGCGAGGACGATCGCGACGGCGCCCGTCCTGCCTCCGGCGAGCGACCGGGCTGCGACGTTCGTGCGGTAGGCCAGTCTCACGGCCGCTTCGCGCACCGCGACGACCATCGAGGCGTCGACCGTCGAGGCACCGGCGAGGACCCGCGACGCGGTCGCTCGGGAGACGCCGGCCTCTCGGGCGACGTCGACCAGGGTCGGTTTGCGCATCCTCGCTCCTTTGCGATCGTCCACCTGCCGGTGGTCTGGCAACGAGCATCGCAGAATCCGAGAGAGCGGTCTCCGAGTTGCGCAATATTGCCCTGGTGCCCCGGAACCCCGCTGCCTATGGTGATCACCACGCCCGAACGGTCCGGATGCTCCCCGATCCAGTCGACATCGGCGCGAGCCGGAGAGCGATCTCCGGCCGGTGACCGCAACGTAGCGCGACACCGCGGAACACGATCCCGCATAGGAGGGGGATTTCCAGTGAAATTCCGTCTTGCAGCAGCAGCAACCGTCGCCGTCATGGTCGGCGCCCTGGTCACCGGTTGTTCCGGGTCCGGCGGCGGCGATGACAAGACCTTCCAGTTCTGGTCCTTCACGGGCATCAACCAGAAGGCCGATGTCGAGAAGTACAAGGAAGCGCACCCCGACATCACCGTCAAGCTCACCGAGGTCGGCAGCACGCAGGAGACCGCCCAGGCGCTCACCGCGGCGTTGGCCGGCGGTAAGGTCCCCGACCTGGTGCTCATCCAGGGGGACGACATGCCCAACTTCGTCGCGAACCCCGACAACTTCGTCGACCTGAGCACGATGGGTGCCGACGACATCTCCGGGGACTACCTGCCGTGGGTCTGGGACCAGGCCGTGGCCCAGAACGACGCCGTCATCGGGGTACCGACCGACGTGGGCGGGATGTCGATGGCGTACCGCGCCGACCTCTTCGAGGCCGCCGGCCTGCCGTCCGACCCGGACGAGGTCGCGGCGCTCTGGCCCACCTGGGACGACTTCATCTCCGTCGGCCAGCAGTACGTCGCCGCCACCGGGAAGCCGTTCCTCGACAACGCCGGCACCTCGGTCTTCTTCCAGACCGTGAACCAGGTCGACGAGAAGTACTACACGCCCGAGGGTGAGCTCGTGTACGACACGAATCCGCAGGTGAGGGAGGCGTTCGACATCTCGATCAAGGCGATCGAGG
Source organism: Plantibacter sp. VKM Ac-2885 (assembly GCF_015351205.1). Taxonomy (NCBI): domain Bacteria; kingdom Bacillati; phylum Actinomycetota; class Actinomycetes; order Micrococcales; family Microbacteriaceae; genus Plantibacter; species Plantibacter sp. VKM Ac-2885. Next base: position 2,208,982 of record NZ_JADKSK010000001.1, read on the forward strand.
CCGGCATCACCGCGAACGTCCCCGCCTTCTCCACCGGCTGGAGCACGGGCAAGACCAACGGCGCCTTCGCCGCGATGGCAGCTCCCTCCTGGATGCTGAAGAGCATCAAGACGGACGCGCCCGACACCTCGGGCCAGTGGCGCGTGACGACGGTGCCCAAGGTCGCCGGCAACTGGGGTGGCAGCTACCTCGCCATCCCGAAGCGAGCGGCGAACCCGGAGGCGGCGTGGGCCTACATCAAGGAGATGCAGTCACCCGAGTCGCAGCTGCAGAACTTCACCGACACCGGCGCCCTGCCCAGCACGGTCTCCGCGTACGAGTCCACGGCGATCGCCGACTACACCGACCCGTTCTTCGGCGACTCGAAGATCGGTGCCGTGCTCGGTAAGTCCCTGCAGGAGTTCAAGCCGTTCTTCAACGGTCCGGAGACGGCGACGATCGGTTCGGCGATGATCAACACCGTGACGGACGTCGAAGCCGGCAACACCCCACCGGACAAGGCCTGGGACGTCGCGATGAAGGCCGTGAAGGACGCCCTCGGCGGCTGACCCGACGACCCCGTCCACCCGTCCGCTCCGACCCGGGGCGTTCCGGCCGAGCAGCACGCCGGAACGCCCCTGAAGGATCATCGTGACCACGCACATCGCCCCACCTCGGCTGCTGCCGAAACAGTCGCCACCCGGTATCGGGACGCGGATCCGCAACACCCTGCCGGAACGCTTCGCCCCCTACGTCTACATCGCCCCGTTCTTCCTGATCTTCGCCGTCTTCGGCCTGATCCCGCTCCTGTTCACCTTCGTGGTGTCCCTCTTCGACTGGAACCCGATCGGTCAGCAGACCTTCATCGGCTTCGACAACTTCACCAGGCTCGCGGCCGACCCGCGGTTCTGGAACGCGATGCTCAACACCTTCGCGATCTTCATCATCTCCACGGTGCCGCAGCTGGTCATCGCCCTGGGCCTCGCCCATCTGCTGAACCACGTCCGCCTGCGCTTCGCCACCGGGTTCCGGATGGCGATGCTCGTGCCGTACATCACCTCGGTCGCCGCGACCACGATCGTGTTCGCCCAGCTGTTCGACCGTGACTACGGGCTCTTCAACTACCTCATCAGCTTCTTCGGCGGTGACCACGTCGACTTCCTCAACGACAAGGTCGGCTCGTGGTTCCTCGTCGCGCTCATGGTCGTCTGGCGGTGGACGGGCTACACGACGCTGCTCTACCTGGCGGCACTGCAGGCGATCCCTCGCGACGTGTACGAGGCGGCCGCCGTCGACGGTGCCGGTGGCTGGAAGCAGTTCGTCTACATCACCATCCCGTCGTTGCGTCCCATCATCGTGTTCACGATCGTCACCTCGACGATCGGTGGGCTCCAGGTGTTCACCGAACCACTGCTGGTGAACCCGGCCACCGGCCTCACCTGCGGTGCGGCACGACAGTGCCAGACGCTCACGCTGTTCCTCTACGAGCAGGGCTTCGGCCAGTTCGAGTTCGGATACGGCTCGGCGATCGGCGTCGCGCTGTTCGTGATCGTCGTCCTCGTCGCCCTGCTGAACTTCTTCCTGTCCACCCGCACCCGAGGAGGACGCTGATGTCCGAGACGCTCAACTCCACCCAGCTGATGGCGAGCGCGACCTCCGCCGGCCGGAAACGGAACGGCGGCCGGATCGGCCGCATCCCCTGGTACACCTACGTCCTCCTCGTGTGCGCCGTCATCGTGAGCATGTTCCCGCTGTACTTCATGTTCGTCGTCGCGACCACGGACTCGGCGACGGCGACCACCCTGCCACCGCGGCTGTACCCGGGCGACAATCTGTTCCACCTCGTGGGGCTCGTGCTCGAGACCGTGCCGTTCATCCAATCGATGATCAACAGCCTCATCGTCGCGCTGTCGATCGGCGTCGGATCGGCCCTGCTCTGCGCCCTGGCCGGATTCGCCTTCGCGAAACTGGAGTTCCGCGGCCGCAACGCGCTGTTCATCCTCGTGGTCCTCACCATGACCGTGCCGACGCAGCTGAGCGTGATCCCGCAGTACTTGATCATCTCCGCGCTCGACTGGGTGGACACTTTGCAGGCACTCATCGTCCCCGGCCTCGCGAGCGCGTTCGGCATCTTCTGGATGCGTCAGCACATCTCGAGTTCCGTGAGCGACGAGCTGCTCCAGGCGGCGAGGCTCGACGGTGCCAACACCTGGCAGATCTTCTGGCGGATCGTCTTCCCGGTCATCCGACCGGCGGCGTTCGTCCTGGGACTGCTCGGCTTCGTCGGATCCTGGAACGACTTCCTCTGGCCGTTCATCGTCCTGAAGTCGCCCGAGATGTACACGGTCCAGATCGCGATCAAGGCCCTGCAGTCGCAGCGGTCGATCGACCTCGGCCTGGCGATGGCCGGGTCCTTCCTGGCCACCATCCCGCTGCTCATCGCGTTCATCTTCGTCGGCAAGCGCATGGTGACCGGGATCATGGACGGAGCGTTCAAGGGATGACCCTGCAACACGACGGCGTCACGCCGACCACGTCGGGCAGCGTCCGCGGCGTCTGGAACGACCGACGGGCGTCACCCGACGAGCGGGCGCGAGCACTCCTCGGTGAGATGACCCTCGAGGAGAAGGTCGGGCAACTCGGTTCGGTCTGGTTCACCGACGCGGCGGGCGACTTCGCGCCGAGCGTGGACGGCTCCGACGACCCGGCTGCGCCGGCATCGGCGTCCACCGGCGACTTCACCGGTGGCCTCGGGCAGTTGACGCGCATCTTCGGGACCGAACCGGTGACGGTGGCCGAGGGCGTCGATCGCCTGCGGGAACGGCAACGACAGGTCGTGGCCGGCAACCGGTTCGGTATCCCCGCGATCGCGCACGAGGAGTGTCTGACGGGGTTCGCCGCGTACGGTGCGACCGCCTTCCCGACGCCGCTCGCCTGGGCCGCCTCGTTCGACGAGGAGCTCGTGGAGCGGATGGCGGAGGCGATCGGAGACGACCTCCGCTCGGTCGGGGTCCATCAGGGACTCGCGCCGGTCCTCGACGTCGTGCGCGACTACCGCTGGGGCCGGGTCGAGGAGACGCTGGGGGAGGACCCCTACCTCGTGGGTCAGCTCGGCGCCGCGTACGTGCGTGGTCTCGAGCGGTCCGGGGTGGTGGCGACGCTCAAGCACTTCGCCGGCTATGCCGCGTCCCGAGGCGCGAAGAACCACGCCCCGGTGAGCATGGGGCGCCGCGAGCTCGCCGATATCGTGCTTCCGCCGTTCGAGACGGCGATCCGGCTCGGGGGAGCGCGAAGCGTGATGAACGCCTACACCGATCTCGACGGCGTCCCCGCGGGCGCCAGTGTCGAGTTGCTCACCGGTATCCTGCGCGACGACTGGGGTTTCGACGGCACCGTCGTCGCCGACTACTGGGCGATCCCGTTCCTCGCGACGATGCACCACGTCGCGAGCGAGGCGACGGAAGCCGGCGCGCTCGCCCTCACCGCCGGGATCGACGTCGAGCTCCCGGAGACCGCCGGCTACGGCGCCGGTCTCGTCGGGCTGGTCCAGGACGGGGCGCTCGACGAGCGGCTCGTCGACCGGGCCGTGCTCCGGCACCTGCGGCAGAAGATCGAGCTCGGCCTGCTCGACGGGGGTCCGCTCGTGCCGGAGCACGCCGCATCGACCGATCTCGATGGCCCCCGAAACCGCGCCATCGCGACGCGTCTGGCCGAGGAGTCGGTCGTCCTCCTCAGGAACCGCGCAGTGCTCCCGCTCCGGCCCCCAGCGCGCATCGCCGTGATCGGGCCGGCGGCCGACCAGTTCCGCAGTCTCGTGGGATGCTACGCGTTCCCCAACCACGTGCTGTCGAAGCACCCCGGGCACGATCTCGGCATCACCATCCCGACGATCCTGGACGCGGTTCGTACCGAGTTCCCCGCGGCGGACATCGTCGTCGAACCGGGATGCAGCATCACCGAGACCGGTCGGGAGGACGTTCCGGCCGCCGTCGAGGCCGCCCGTTCGGCCGACGTCGTCGTGCTGGCCGTGGGCGACATCGCGGGCCTGTTCGGCGATGGCACCTCGGGAGAAGGCTGCGACGCCGAGGACCTGCGCCTCCCCGGGGGTCAGAACGATCTCGTGCTCGCCGTCCTCGCGACCGGGACGCCGGTCGTCCTGACCGTGCTGTCCGGGCGGCCCTACGCGCTGGGGGACTACGACCGCGCCGACGCACTGGTCCAGGCCTTCTTCCCCGGTCAGGAGGGCGCGGCAGCCGTCGCGGGGCTGCTGTCCGGCCGCGTGCAGCCGAGCGGACGGCTCCCGGTGCAGATCCCTCGCTCACCGGCCATGCCGGGCACCTACCTGCAGCCGCCACTCGGTCTGGCGTCCCGCGGGATCAGCGTGCTCGACCCCACACCGCTCTTCCCGTTCGGTCACGGCCTCACCGCCGGGGACGTCCGCTACCGCTCGCTCGTGAGCGCGGCGGAACTCGCCGTCGACGGTGAGGTCCTCGTCGACGTCACGGTCGAGAACGTGGGTGTCGACGACGCCGTCGAGGTGATCCAGCTCTACGGCACGGATCCGGTGGCCTCCGTCGTGCGTCCCTCGGTCGAGCTGCTCGCCTTCGCACGTCTCACGGTCACTGCCGGGACGTCGGCCACGGTGCGGTTCTCGGTGTCGGCCGACCGCTTGTCCTTCACCGCCGTCGACGGCCGCCGGGTGGTCGAACCGGGGACCTACGTCCTGTCCGCCGGGCCGTCGGCACTCGAGCGTCCACTCACCCGCACGATCGAGGTGACCGGCAGCCGGCGGGAGCTGGTCGGGCCGCGCGAGCTCCGCGTGGACTGGCGGCGCGTCGACGCGAGGAAGGCCTGACCATGCCGTTCGTCCCGATCTCCCAGGTCACCCTCACGGGTGGGCCCCTGTTCCAGGCGCAGGAGGCCGACCGCGCGTACCTGCGAGCCCTCGAGCCCGATCGCCTGCTCGCCCCGTTCCTCCGTGAGGCGGGCCTGGAGCCTCGGGCGGCATCGTACGACGACTGGGAGGTGCGCGGACTCGACGGCCACACCGCCGGGCACTACCTCTCGGCCTGCTCCCTGATGGTCGCCTCCACCGGGGACGACGTCCTGCGCTCCCGGCTCGCGTACACGGTCGCCGAACTGGCCCGCGCACAGGACCACCTGGGGTCCGGGTACGTCGGCGGCGTCCCTCGAAGTGCCGAACTCTGGTCCGAGGTCGCAGCGGGGATCACCGAGTCGACCTTCCGCGCCGGCCGTTGGGTGCCCTGGTACAACCTGCACAAGCTGTACGCCGGTCTCATCGACGCAGCCCGATTGACCGGGAACCACATGGCACGCGACGTCGTCCTGCGCCTCGCCGCGTGGTGGGAGGAGCTCGCTGCCGGGATCGACGACGAGCACTTCCAGCTCATGCTCGAGACGGAGATCGGCGGGATGAACGAGGCGTACGTCGACCTCTTCGACCTCACGGGCGATCCCCGCCATCTCACGATGGCAGCCCGCTTCACGTCGACCGCCCTCAGCGAACCGCTGTCGCGTCGTTCCGACGAACTGACCGGCCTGCACGCCAACACCCGCATCCCGCAGTTCGTCGGGTTCGCCGCCCTCGCCGCTCGGAGTGCTGATCCGGTCCTCGCCCGTGCGGCTCGCTTCGCCTGGGAGACGATCCTGACGCGGCGCACGGTCGCGATCGGCGGCAACAGTGTCCGGGAGCACTTCCACGCCATCGACGACTTCACCCCGATGACCGAGGACCGGGAGGGCCCGGAGACCTGCAACAGCTACAACCTCATCAAGCTGGGCCGATGGCTCAGCGCCGACGAATCCGACCCGGCGATCGCCGACGCGCTCGAACGGATCCTCTTCAACCACCTCCTGTCATCGCAGCACCCCGAGCACGGCGGCCTCGTCTACTTCACCTCGATGCGACCCGACCACTACCGCGTCTACTCCTCGCCGGAGCACAGCTTCTGGTGCTGCGTCGGGACCGGTCTGGAGAGCCATGCGAAACACGGTGAGTCGCTGTACCGGTTCGACGACGACACGGTGTCGGTCGAGCTCTTCGCGCCCTCCGTCGTGCGGATCCCGGAACTCGGTCTCGAGCTGGAGCAACGGACGGCCTTCCCGTCCGACGGCGTGGTCGGACTCACCCTCCGGCTCACCGGCCCGCGGCGGTTCCGGCTCCGCGTCCGGGTCCCCGGGTGGAGTGATCCGACACCCGAGGTGTTCCTCAACGGCGCTCCGGTGACCGCCGGACTCGAACGCGCCCATCTCGTCCTGGATCGTGAGTGGAGCGACCGCGACACCGTGTCGTTCGAGCTCCCCATGGGCGGTCGTGCGGAACCGTACCCGGACGGCTCGGACTGGACGTCGCTCCTCTGGGGTCCGTCCGTCCTGGCAGCCCGTGGCGAGTCGCTGCCGACCGACGTGGTGCTGGCCGGCCGCGCCCATGCCCCGCACACGGCGGTCGGCCCGCTCACCCCGCTCGCCTCGGCACCGATCGTCCCGCGGTCGGCTGTGCCCTACCGGGACGCCGACGGGCGACTCCGGATCGACTCCGACCGAGGACCGATCCCGTTGGAACCGTTCGCAGGTCTGCACGACGCGCGGTACACCGTCACGTTCCCCGTGGCGTCGACGGCGGACGAGGACGCCGTCGCTCGGCGCCGCACCGCCTTGGTCGAGCGGGACCGACGCGCCGCGAGCATCGACGGGCGGACGGTCGACCGGGTCGCTCTGGGCGAGCAGCAGCCCGAGGCGGATCACGGGTTCGAGGGGGTGGCCAGCGCCAGCGGCGCGGTGGGTGGTGTCCGCTGGCGGAGCACGGCCGATCGTCTGTCCGTGACGCTCGTCGACCCGCATCTCCTCGGCCGGGTCGTCAGAGTGACCTGGCTGCACGACCAGGCGGGCCACGGTTTCACCCTGGAGATCGACGGCACCCCGGTCGCTCCGCAGGAGGGCGGGCGAGACGACGACCTGGAGTGGGCGGAGTACCCGCTGACGCCCACCAGCGCCGGGTGGGGTGTCCGGCGGTTCGCGCTCGTCGCGCAGCCGGATCACGAGACCCCGCGATGCACCGAGCTCCGAGTGCTGACCGTTGAGGGCGCCTGACCACCGGGGCGGGCACGCGCAGCACCCCGGGATGCGGGACGATGGAGTCATGACGACGACGCCGGAGCGGGACGATCTCAGCGTGACGCTCGCGGACGTCGCCGCGAGGTCGGGGTGCTCGGTCTCGCTCGTCTCCCGGGTGCTCGCCGGGAAGCGCCATGCATCCCCGGACACCCGGGACCGCATCCTCGCCGCAGCGAACGACCTCGGCTACGACCGCGCAGCACAACGTCGCGGCCGACCTCGCTCGGTCCCGCGCCTGCTCGACCTGGCGATGAGTCAGTGGGACGACCCCTGGGCGAACACGGTCGTGACGAGTGTGCGGCGAGCGGCCGCTGCGGCGAACTACGACCTGGTGCTCACGCCGGAGAGCGAGTCGATGGTCGACGACTGGCCCAGTCGGGCACGTGCGCGGGGATCGGCCGGTGTCGTCGTGTGCCTCATCCGTCCCAACGTCTCGCAGCTCGACATCCTCGCCTCGGCCAACATCCCCGTCGCGCTCCTCGATCCGCGTGCGGAGCCAGCGCGGAGTCTGCCGAGCGTCGGGTCCACCGACTGGCAGGGCGGCTTCGACGCTGGTCGGCATCTCGCCCGGCGGGGGACACGTCGGTTCCTCATCATCACCGGCCGGCCGAAGTACCGGTTCGGCCGTGCGAGGGAGGCCGGTTTCCGAGCGGCGGTCGAACGGCACGCCGACGGGGCGACGGTCGAGGAGATCTCGTCGCCGTGGTCCTCGGAGAGCGCCTTCGTCTCCGTGCGCAAGCTCCTCAGGCAGGGCGGGCTCCCCATCGGCGTCTTCAGCTGCAACGACGAGATGGCCTACGGCGTCTACCGCGCCGCTGAGGAGCTGCAGCTCCGCATCCCCGACGACATCCGGGTCGTCGGCTTCGACGACCTCCCGCAGTCCAGGTTGATGCCGCCGCCGATGACGACCGTGCGACAGCCGATGCGCGCGATGGCCGCGCGTGCGGTCCAGCTCGTCCTCGAAGCGGAGCCCGGGACGGACCCGGGGGACCGGGCCGAGTTCCCGACCGAACTCATCGTCCGCGCCTCGAGCTGACGCGAACGCGGACGCGGACGCGGACGCGGGAGAATGGTCGCCATGACGGGATCAGCGGACACCGACGAGGTGTCGACGGAGCACTCGAGCGTGTCGACGTGGATGCAGGCGCTCGGCACGGCGACCGGGAACCCCGGCGGCGGGGCCGCATCCGGACTCATGCTCGCGATCGCCGCCGGCCTCACCGCGATGGTCGCCGGCTACACCCGAGCCACGCATGCCACCGAGGACGCGAGCGGGCGGGACGCGGCCGAGGCCGAGGCGGCGATCGCCGCACTCCGCGCTCGCGCTGAGGCACGCTCCGAGCTGGCGCTTCGTCTGGCCGACGAGGACGCCCACGCCTCGCGAGCGTTCGGCAGTGCCTTCCGTCTACCGGCCGGCGTCGAACGCGACGAGGCGATCCGTGCTGCGTCCATCGAGGCGGCCGCGGCCTCGGCGCGGCTGGGCGAGCATGCCGTCGACGCGATCGACGATCTCGCGTGGCTGACCGAGCACGGCAACCCGGCGTTGATCGCCGACGTGGCGGTGGCGATCGGCGCACTCCGCGCCGCGATCACGGGAGCGCGGACCAACGTCAGCTTCGATCTCGGTTCGGTCCGCAGCGCACACGGCTCCCTCCAGGAGGTCCGCGCCGACGAGCCGCGCCTGTGGGAACTCGTCGCCGTGTTCGACCGCGCCCTTGAGCGGATCGATCGGCTCGCCGCGTCGATCGACTCCGAGGCCGCTCCCACCGACGCGGCATCGTAGCCGGTGGTCAGCGCCCGCTGGGGCGCGCAGCCGGGCCGCTCGGAACCCGCACGATCAGGGCGTGGTGCAGGTTCGTCAGCGACACCGAGATCACCGAACCGTGCGAGTCGCCGTCCAGTTGGATCTCCTGCGGTTCTTCGAGCCGGAGGTGCATCGTCCGTGCCTGTGCGTAGCTGATCGCGCGCGCCTTCGGCGAGAATCGTCCGACCAGCCGGCCGAACCGCGTGCGGTGCAGCATCCGGTTGAACGTCAGGCGATAGCCGATGTTCCCCCAGCCCGGACCCTTGCCAGGCCGCAGCATGACGGCATCGAGCAGGCCGTCGTCCACGACTGCTTCGGGGAGCAGCAGGACCCCACCGGTGAGCGTGCCGGAGTTGCCGACGATGATCGTGTGCGCTCGCGCAGCCGCCTCGGGGCGGTCGTCGAGTCGATAGTGCAGGTCGAACTGCCGGTTCCCGATGATGCTCCGCGCGATCGGATCGGAGTAGGCGAGCCAGCCGATCCGTCGCTTCAGCCGCTCGTTGGTGTGGCCGGCCATGTGCGCGTCGAGGCCGATGCCGGCCATGACGAGGAAGACCTCGTCCCGGTTCGTGCCGTCGCTGCGCCCGAGACTGACCTGCCCGACGTCGACCACCTGGTCACGCCCTGAGCAGGCGATCTCGACAGACCGTTTGAGGTCGCCCAACGGCAGGCCGAGCGCTCGGGCGAAGAGGTTCCCCGTTCCGGCCGGGACCAGCCCGAGGGGGATGCCGGTGGATGCGATGGCCTCGGCGGCGACCCGCAGTGTCCCATCGCCTCCCGCGACCAGGATGACCGAGGGTGCCGAGGCGATCGCGGCCGCGGACGCACCCCGGCCGTCGTCGTCGGCGCTCGTCTCGTGCCAGGTGGAGGGTGCCAGTCCGTGCGTCGATTCAGCGGCGGCGACGGCCGAGCGGAGGACCTTGATGTCGACCTTGGAGGGATTGACGACGACGGCTGCGCGTCGACGTCCGCGTTCGGCTGGTGCATCGTTCACAGCGTCAAGGATAGGAGGCACCGGCTCGGAACCAGCGGTGGACGCGAGCCGTGCCGCGGGTTCGTGAGACGCTTGCCCCATGGACCTCGAGGTGTCGCCCGGACTGACGATCCCAGCAGCCGAGCTGCAGTGGCGTTTCTCCCGGTCGTCCGGCCCGGGCGGACAGCACGTCAACACCTCCGACAGCCGTGTCCAATTGACGTGGAGTGTGGCCGAGTCGACCGTCCTCACCGACGAGCAACGAGACCGACTGCTCGAGCGGCTCGGCGCCCGGCTGGTCGGCGGTGCCATCACCGTGACGGTCTCCCGCGAGCGATCGCAGCTCCGGAACCGCGAACTCGCACTCGAAGCGCTCGCGACACGCATCAGGTCGGCACTCGCGCCGCCGGCGCCGACGCGCCGACCCACGCGTCCGACCCGCGGATCGGCGCGACGCCACCTCGCCGCGAAACAGCAGCGGAGCGCCACCAAACAGCAACGGCGACGTCCCTCCGACGACTAGCGGGTCACGACGTCGCCGCCCGCAAGGGCGTGCGTCGGACGGTCCGGTCCATTAGCGTTCCCGGAGAGCGCACCCGTCGACGCCGTCGTCGCGCGCGAACGGAGGAACACCATGCGCATCGTCGTCATCGGCGGGACCGGCCACATCGGCACCTTCCTCGTCCCGCGACTCGTCCGGGCCGGCCACGAGGTCGTGAGCGTGAGCCGCGGCGATCGTTCGCCGTACACGGACGCGCCCGAGTGGGACCAGGTCGAGCGGATCCGGGCCGATCGGGAAGCCGAGGACCGGGACGGTGTCTTCGCGCGACGCATCGCGGACCTCGGCCCGGACGTCGTCATCGATCTGGTCTGCTTCACGGTCGCCTCGGCGACGGCGCTCGTCGAGGGACTGCGCGGCAACACGGGTCAGCTGCTCCACTGCGGATCGATCTGGCGCTACGGTCCCAGCGCGTCCGTCCCCATCGTCGAGGGCTCCGGGACGGCGCCGTTCGGCGACTACGGCGTCCAGAAGGACCAGATCGCCCGGCTGCTCCAGCAGGAGACCGCCGACGGAGGACTGGTGACGACCTCCCTGCATCCCGGACACATCGTCGGACCGGGGTGGGCGCCCATCAACCCGTTGGGCAACCTCGACCCCGGGGTCTGGCGGACCCTCGCACACGGTTCACCGCTGCGCATCCCCGGACTCGGTGCCGAGCTGCTGCACCACGTGCACGCCGACGACGTCGCGCAGGCCTTCGAGCTCGCCGTCGTGAAGCGGGATCGTGTCGCCGGCGAGGACCTCAACGTGACCTCCGCCGCCGCGGTCACCGTCCGCGGCTACGCCGACGTCGTGGCCGGCTGGTTCGGACGCTCGGCCGAGCTCGAGTCGGGGACCTGGGAGCGCTTCCGAGCCGAGACACCGACGGAGCACGCCGACACCACCTGGGAGCACCTGGTACGGAGCCACTGCGCGTCGATCGACAAGGCACGGTCGCTGCTCGGATACGAACCCGCCTACACCTCGACGGATGCGGTCCTCGAGTCCGTCCGTTCGCTCGTCGCCCGCGGGGAGTTGGACCTGCCCGAACCACGAGCGGCGCTGCAGACGAGCCGCTGACGGCGGGACCGGTCAGGGTGCCCGCAACGAGCTCCGGAGTCCGTGCGGTGCGTCGCTCTCCGGCCGACGGAGGATCCCGCGGCGCCGGAGGATCGGTACGAGTTCGTCGAGCATGCGGTGCACGGTCACCGGATGGAGGTCGCCCGAGAAGATGAACCCGTCGTTGTCCGCCTCGCTGCCGGCGCGTTCGATGTGGTCGGCCACCTCCGCTGCCGTGCCGACGACACCGCTACCGTCGGTGATCCGCCCGAGTCGTGCCTTGGGCACGAGCAGCTCCCGGAGCGTCGCCGCCGCGAAGGACTCGTACGGTCCGCGTAACGCGTCGAGGCTGCCGCGCGACACGTGGTCGCTGAAGACGGCCGGGTCCACCGGTCGGTCGAGGTCGAGCGCGGTGAGGTCCGTCTCCAGGTCGCTCGACCACGCGAGTGCGACGGAGCGCAGCGTCTCATCGTCCGGCTGTTCCGAGGCCGCGACGAGTCGATCGGCCTCGGCACTGCTCGACACGATGACGGGCTTGAACACGAACAGGATCGCGGGAGGGGTGTCCCGACCGACGGCAGCCGAGGCGTCGAGGACCCGCTTCCGGTACGCACGGAGGCTCGCGACGTCGAGGGGTGCGAGGGCGAGCTGGACGTCCGACTGTCGTCCGGTGAAGGCGAGCCCTCGCGGCGAGGAGCCCGGTGACACGATGACGGGCTCCCCACCGGAATCCTCGTCGAACGGGAGGGCGTTGAGCGGCCCGTCGAAGTCGTAGTGTGCGCCGCGATGTTCGACGCGGTCGAGGTGGCGGCCGTCGGCGAAGCGCCCGGAGGCGGTGTCGCCCACGTACGCGCCGGGTCGCCAGCTCCGCCAGAGCGCGCGCACGCCGTCGAGCCACTCCTCCGCCCGCTCGTAGGCGATGTCGTGCGGCACGACCGGCTCACCGAAGTGACGGCTGCTGCCGACGTCGGTCACCACGTTCACCCCGAACCGTCCGCGACTGAGGTGCTGCAGGGTCGCGAACTGCCGTGCCGCCTGGTACGGCGGCAGCTGCAACGGGTTCACGGTCGGGACGATGCCGATGCGCTCCGTCACCGCGAAGAGGAACGGGGCGAGACTCAGCGGGTCGTGCTTCGGCCCGCCGTATGCGCCGCGGATGCGGAGGTCGAGCGTCTCGGGGTTCCCCAGTGACAGGGCGTCCTCGATGATCAGGAGGTCCAGGCCCGCCTGCTCGAGCTCGCGCACGGCCTGCTGGTAGAGGGCGGGTTCCTGCCAGCGGTAGTCCCAGTCGAGGTACGGATGCCCCCAACCGTGCGGACCGAACCCACGTGACAGGAACCAGCCGAAGCGTTGCCGGGCGCTCACGCGGCGACCGCCTCGTCCGCCGTGACGCTCGCGCCGGTGCTCGTCGACGGTTCCCGGACCGGGAGCGCGTCGAACGCCGAGGCGAGATCCGCGATGAGGTCGGCGACGTCTTCGATGCCGACGGAGATCCGCACGAGTCCTTGGCTGATGCCGCTCGCCGCGAGCTGCTCGGCCGAACGCTGGGCGTGCGTGGTCGAGGCCGGGTGGAGGATCAGCGACCGGACGTCGCCGAGGTTCGTCATCCGCGTGAACAGGCCGACGTGGTCGATGACCGTCCGCGCTGCGTCCCGTCCGCCGTGCAGGGTGAACGAGAACACCGATCCCTGTCCATCCGGCAGATACCGGTCCGCCAGGCCTCGGAACGGACTGTCGCTGAGTCCCGAGTAGTCGACCGAGGCCACTTCGGTCCGGCCCGCCAGCCAGGTCGCGAGGGCGAGGGCGTTCTCGCTCTGCCGTTGGACGCGGAGTGACAGCGTCTCGATGCCCTGTGCGATGAGGAACGCGTTGAACGGCGACGGCGTCGGGCCGAGACGCAGCGCGACCGATGTCCGTGCGTAGGCGGCCAGCGCTGCACGCCCGTCCGCCTCGACGTGGCTGAGCCCGCCGAGCGCGGCGAGCGGCGAGGTGAGGTGTCGGTAGCGGTCTGCGCGAGCGGCCCAGTCGAACGTGCCGCCGTCGACGACGACCCCGCCCAGCACGGTGCCGTGGCCCGCCAGGAACTTGCTGGCCGAGTGGACGACGATGTCGGCGCCGTGCTCGATGGGACGCAGGAGGTAGGGCGTGGCGAAGGTGTTGTCGACGACGAGCGGGACCCCGTGCGCATGGGCCACGTCGGCGACGAGACGGAGATCCGTGAGGTCGTTGCGTGGGTTCGGGATGGATTCGACGAAGATCGCGCGCGTCTCGGGTCGGATGGCACGCGCCCAGGCGTCGGCGTCGAGCGGATCGGCGACCTCGCTCGTGGTGATCCCCAGCCGACCGAAGTTCTCCGTGAAGAGGCTGCGCGAGCCCTCGTACAGGCTCGGCGCGGTGAGCAGGTGGTCGCCGGCCTCGAGCAGGGAGAGCAGGGCGACGCCGACGGCCGCCTGTCCGGAGCCGAGGAGCAGCGCGTCCACACCACCCTCCAACGCGGCGAGACGGCGCTCGACGGCGTCGATCGTCGGATTGCCGACCCGGCTGTAGCTGTATCCACCAGGGTCCGGTCCGAACCGCCGCTCCGCCTCGTCGAAGTCCGTGAACACGAACCCGGCACTCGCGTAGATCGGCAGAGCCCGGGGTTGGAGCGGCGCATCGGGTGCGCCACCGGCGTGCAGCTGTCGGGTGCTGAAGCCCCCTCGGTCCCGCTCGTGCATCGCCTCGTCCTCTCCGTCAGCTCGGCCGTCGTCGACGCCCCGGCGTCGGTGACAGGCACTCTACGGTCGGGACCGGGGCGGGCGCAGGTGACGACGACATGCGCGGACACAATTGACCGGCGACCCCGCCGTCGGGGGAGGCCCCGTACCCTGGAGAGGCGTCGGCCGCGGACACAATCGACCGGCGCCGACGGATCGGACGAGGGGGAACCGTGAAAGCACTCATCGCGTCGGGGAGCGGTCGGTACGCGGATCCGTGGCACCCGTACGCGCGCACGAGCCCGCTCATCGCGGAGGTCCTGGAGACGGCCGGCTTCGCGGTCGAGATCGACGAGGACGTCGATCGTGCGATGACGCGACTCGAGGGCGTGGAGCTCCTGGTGGTCAACGCCGGCGACCCGTGGCGCTCCGAGGACCAGGGCCGAGCGCCGGTGGCCGCGATCGACGGTTTCGCGGAGGCGCTCGGTCGGGGTGTCGGCGTACTCGCCATGCACGCGGCGCTCGCCTCACTCCGCGACTACCCGGACTGGGCGCCGACGATCGGGGCGCTCTGGCTGCCCGGTGTGTCCTGGCATCCGCCGATGGGCCCGATCGTCGTCCGCGGCATGGCGTCCCCAGCAGGCGGACCGCTCGGCGACATCCCGGTGGACGACGAACAGTACCTGCGGCTGCAACCCGTCGGTCGGAGCACCACCGTCGCCGAGCACGACGTCGACGGCGAGCGGTTCCCCGCGGTGTGGGTCCGCGAGGTGGGGACCTCCCGCGTCGCCGTCGACGCACTCGGACACGACGAGCGGTCCTACGCCTCGGCGGAGCACCGTGCCCTGCTCGCGACCCTGGCACGGTGGGCGGCCCGGGCACCGTCTGCGTGATCCGTCACGCATCCTCGACCGGCCTCGTCTGTGTCGCGACCCCCCTCGGCGCAAGCCCCCGTCGAACGGGAAGCACCTGTCTCGAGCAGGTCTAAGCTCCTGTTCGGGGCTGCGAGCGACCATGATCGCCGGCCGCGGCCCGCGTCAGGAATCGGAACCTCGAGAAAGCCGCACCACGTGTCACAGGACCTCATGTCACCCGAGAACAACGTCCAGCGCATCATGCGCACCGGAACCGTCTGGTTCGGCGTCGCGGTCGGGAGCACCGCGATCGTCCTCGGACTCCTCCTCAGCTCTGGCTGGCGGCCGGCCGTCCTCGCCGAGGGACTCCGCGTGGTGTGGTGGTGCTGCTCGGTCATCGTGGGTCTGAGCATCGGCCTGCTGGGCTGGTCCGGGTGTCCGATCCTCGAGGTGGACGTCCCGACAGCGTCGCGGAACAAGTCGCTGACCATGCAGCTCGGAACGATGCTGTTCATCCTCGGGAGCCTCGGCGCCATGTTCACCGTGCTGGCCGGGTCGCCGAGCTGACACCCGCGGCGCGGGCACGTCCGGCTCCGGCGGCGTCGTAGAGTCGATGCATGGCCCGATCCTCAGCACCGCTCCGCAGACTCGGCTTCCTCACGATGGGCCTGTTCGACCCCGAGGAGCCGGCGGCGGGGCACGAGGCGACCCTGCAGCTCATCGAGCTCGGTGAACGCCTGGGGTTCGACAGTGCCTGGCTGCGGCACCGGCACCTGCAGTTCGGCATCTCCTCACCGGTCGCCGTCCTCGCCGCCGCGACGCAGCGCACGAAGCGCATCGCACTCGGCACCGCGGTCACACCGCTCGGCGCGGAGAACCCCTTCCGGCTCGCGGAGGATCTGGGCACGGTCGACGTCCTCTCGGGAGGCAGACTGCTTCCCGGCTTCAGCACCGGGGAGCCGATGCGGTTCGACGCGTTCAAGCACGCGATCTATCCGTCGACGCTCGACCAGGAGGACCTCGGCTACGACCGCGTCCTCCGCCTCCGCTCCTTCATCCGCGGTGACGTCGTCAGTGACAGCGCCGGTCGTGAGGGCCAGGAGGACTACTCCTCGCGGGTCGAGCCGCATGCCGACGGTCTGGCGGAGCGGCTCTGGTACGGAGCCGGCAGCCTGCGGTCGGCCGGTTGGGCCGGCGAGCACTCCTTCAACCTGCTCACGAGCAGCGTCATCGCCGCCGAGGACGGCACGACGGACTTCGCCGCGAACCAGGCCGCCCAGGTGCGTCGGTTCCGAGAACTCCACCCGGCGGGTGAGCGGGCCCGCGTGTCACAGGGGCTCGTGGTCATCCCGACGGACTCCGCGACCGCGTCCCAACGCGCCCGGTACCACGAGTACGTCGACTCGAGACGGCACCGCGTCGGCGTCGCCCATGGGCCGCGGCGGATGCTCTTCGCGGAGGACCTCGTCGGCAGCAGTGCGGAGATCGCGGAGCGGCTGCACGAGCACGCCGGATTCCAGGAGGTCGACGAGGTCGCCTTCGCCCTCCCGTTCACGCTCGAACCGGACGACTACACGCAACTACTCACCGACATCGCCGGCGCGCTCGGGCCAGCCCTCGGCTGGCGACCGGCCGCGGACGGGGAGTACCGTCCGGCCTGAGCGGACCGGTCGGAGACGGCTTCCGGTCGCGCGTACAGTGCAGGTATGACGCAGCACGGGTTCAGACGGTACGTGGCCATCGGCGACAGCTTCAGTGAGGGCTACGGGGATCTCCGGGAGGACGGCACCCTCCGCGGATGGGCCGACTTCGTGGCCCTCGGCCTCGCCCGGGCGTCCACGGAGACCGTCAGCTACGCGAACCTCGCCATCCGCGGGCGGAAGCTCCTGCCGATCCTCGACGAACAACTCGACCGTGCGATCGCGATGGGTCCGGACCTCGTCAGCTTCAACGGCGGCGGCAACGACATCATGCGCCCGCGGGTGTCGATCGACGGCGTCGCCGACCGCTTGGACGGTGCGGTCGAACGCCTGCGCGCCGGTGGAGCCCACGTGCTGCTGTTGAGCGGGGCGAACCCTTCCGCTCACATCCCGATGGGTTCGCTCCTCGCCCGCCGCGGCGAGCAGCTGGCCCAGGCCGTGCGGGTGCGGTATCCGCGTGACGGGGTGACCTTCGTCGACAACTGGGCTGATCGGACGCTCGCCGACCTCCGGTACTGGTCGGTGGACCGCCTGCATCTCAACGCCCTCGGCCATGCCCGGGTGGCGAGCAACGTGCTGACGGCGCTCGACGTGCCGGTCCCGGAGGAGTGGGGGATCGACGACGTCGCTGCGGCGCCGCCCGGTCCGCGTCAACGTCGCACCGCGGCCTACTACCGCGAGCACGTGCTGCCCTGGATCGGGCGCCGCCTGACCGGACGTTCCTCCGGCGACGGCCGCGAACCGAAGATCGCCCAGCTGCAGCCGGTCGACACCCGCGGCTGACCGGCACCGGTCAGCCGCGTATCGTCAGCCGACGCGGACGAGCGTGCGCTGCCAACCGGAGGATCCGTTGGGAGCGATCGGCGCCTGCTCCTCGATCTGGAGGTTCCCGGCCTTGTCGGTCGCACGGACGGCGACGTAGTGCGTACCGGCGGTCGCCTCCCAGTCCATCCACCACTGCACCCAGGTGTCGTCGTTGATGGCGGTCGTGAGGTTGACGCTCTGCCAGTCGCCGTTGTCGATGCTGACCTCGACCTTGGCGATACCGACCGTCTGCGCCCAGGCGACACCAGCGATCTTCGCCGGTCCGGCCGGCAGCTGCTTGTCGATCCGGGGCGTGTCGATCCGCGAGGAGAGTTTGATCGGCGCCTTCGCGTCGTAGCCGCGCGGGGTCCAGTAGGCCTCGTCCTTGTCGAAGGTCGTGACCGTCAGCTTCGTCAGCCACTTGGTCGCCGACACGTAGCCGTAGAGGCCCGGGACGACCATGCGAACGGGGAAGCCGTGCTCGAGCGGCAGGGGCTCGCCGTTCATCGCCACGGCGAGGATCGCGTCGAGGTTCGGGTCGGTGAGCGACTCGATCGGCGTGCTCGCCGTGAAGCCGTCGACGCTCGTGGACAGGACCATGTCGGCCTTCGAGTCGGGCATCGCCCGCTTGAGGACGTCACGCACCGGGATACCGAGCCATTTCGCGTTGCCCAGGAGGTTGCCGCCCACCTCGTTCGAGACGCAGGTCATGGTGATGACGTATTCGTCGAGACCCATGGCGAGGAGCTCCTCGAATGTGATCTGCACCTGCTCGCCGACCATGCCGTCGATCGTGAGCGTCCACGTCGCCGGGTCGACCGTCGGCACGGTCAGCGCGGTGTCGACGCGGTAGAACTTGTCGTTCGGCGTGAAGAGCGGGCTGAGGCCGTCGACGTCCGCCTCGGCTCCGTCGGGGATCGTGACGGTCGACTTCGGTGCCGGGAGCTTGAGGGCGTCGCGGACGGCCGTGATCGACGAAGTGGTGACGTTCACGAGGCGTGCGCCCACGCCGACGACGACGGCACCGGCCGCCGCGATGCCGGCCACGCGGAAGAAGCCTCGGCGGTCGAACGCCGCGCGCTCGTCGTCCGAGCCGTTCGCGGCCCGCTTCGGCAGGCGACGACTCAGGAGGATGAGGATCACGACACCGGCCGCCAGACCGAGGATCACGGGGACGACGGCGAGCGGGGTGGCACCGGCACGGGTGACGGTCGTCGCGCCGGCGAAGACGCCGGCCGCGATGAGGACCACGACACCGAGCGGTGGACGGATCTGCTGCAGGACCCCGGCGATCGCCGCGGCGATCACGACGGCGACCCCGAGGCTCACGAGGAGGAAGATCTTGTCGTTGCCACCGAAGGTCTCGATCGCGAACTCCTTCGCCCACCGCGGGACGATGTCGATGACGAACGATCCGACGGTGAGGAGAGGACTGCTGCCTCGGGCGAACAACAGCGCCGCCAGCTCGGCGATCGCGAGGAACACCGCTGCTGCGACGATTCCGGACAGTGCTGCCGCGAACCAGACGAGACGTCGTCCGCTCCGCGTGGTGCCGGTCTGGTGCTTCGATGGCATGTGCTTCTCCCTGATCGTGGCTCGACAGGAGTTCGGAGCACTGCCCGGATCAGACGGGTCGGATCCGTCGTCCGCCCGTCGTCTCGGCGTTCAGGCCGTCGAGACGGCCAGCCGCAGTCCCGTCTCGGACGCCAGCCGGAGGGCCTCGGCGAACTCCTGCTCGCTCCGTTCGAGCTGCGCTGCGAGCGCCGGATCACGGTCGGCGAGGGTCAGACTCGTCGTGATGACGTGGACGTCCATGCCGAGCGCTCCGCCGAACAACGTCCGCAGCGCCGGCACCTCGTGATCCCAACCCTCGGTCGGGCTGCCCGCGTCGTAGGCGATCCCACGGCTGGTGGCGATGACGACCGGCCGGCCGGTGAGCGCTCCCGTGTCCGCGGAGGTGACACCAGGAACGTGGATGTGGTCGATCCATGCTTTGAGTGACGACGGGATCGAGAAGTTGTAGAGCGGCGCGCCGATCACGACGATGTCGGCGCCGAGCAGCTCGTCGAGCAGGACGCGCTGGAGCGTCTCGGCCTCGGCGGGCGGGTTCGCACCGGGGCGGCGGTCGGCCGGCGCCCAGTGGAGACTCGCGTCGGCGAGGTGGGGGACCGGATCCAGGTGCAGGTCGCGACGGACGACGATGCCGGTGGGGTCGGCGGTCGACCAGGCGTCCACGACGGCCTGCGAGAGCCGGCGGGATCGGGAGGTGTCGAGATCGGCGGAGGAGTCGAGGTGCAGGAGGGTGGGCATGCGGCAACGCTAGCAAGCCGGGTCCGGTCCACTTCCTTGCGGCGCGCACCGGTGGCGGTTACCGTCGCAGGATGGTCGACGCCCCAGCCCCCACCACGTCCGCCCGCCAGGACGCACGCGTCCTCGACGAGGCCGACCCGCTCGCGGAACACCGCGCGGCGTTCGTCCCGGCCGAGGGCGTCGTCGCCTACCTCGACGGGAACTCCCTGGGGCGGCCGTTGCGGGCCACGGCGGAGCGGCTGCAGTCGTTCATCGCGGAAGAGTGGGCGACGCGGCTCATCCGGTCGTGGGACGACCGCTGGTTCGAGCTCCCGCTGACGCTCGGCGACCGCCTGGGATCGGTCGTGCTCGGTGCAGCACCCGGCCAGACGGTCGTCGCCGATTCGACGACCGTGCTGCTCTACAAGCTGATCCGCGCGGCGGTCGACGCGACGGCGTCCGCCGGAGGGGCCGCTCCGCGCGACGAGCTCGTGATCGATGCGGGGAACTTCCCGACGGACCGCTTCGTGATCGAGGGGATCGCCGCTGAACGGGATCTGCGTGTCCGATGGATCGACGCCGACCCGGTCCACGGTGTCGCCGCGCACCAGCTGCGCGAGGTGGTCCACGAGCGGACCGCACTCGTCGTGCTCAGCCAGGTCGACTACCGGTCCGGAGCGCTGCTCGACGTCGAGGAGCTGACCGCGATCGCGCATCATGCTGGAGCACTCGTCCTCTGGGACCTGTGCCACTCCGCCGGTGCGGTCCCGATCGAGCTCGACGAGTGGGGCGTGGACCTCGCGGTGGGCTGCTCCTACAAGTACCTCGGTGGCGGGCCCGGTGCTCCGGCGTTCGCCTACGTCGCGGCGCGCCATCAGGACCGGCTCCTCCAGCCCATCCAGGGGTGGATGGGCGCCGCCGACGTCTTCGCCATGGCCGACGCCTATCAGCCGGCCATCGGGATGCGCCGGTTCCTCAGCGGGACGCCGCCGATCGTGGGCATGCTGCCGCTCGAGGACTCGCTGACGCTCATCGAGTCCGCCGGGGTCGCCGCCATCCGGGCGAAGTCAGTCGCGCTCACCACGTTCGCGATCTCCTGGGCCGACGAGCACCTCGCAGGCTCCGGCGTCAGGGTGATGACCCCTCGTGACGCGGCGCGTCGCGGTGGTCATGTGACGCTCGGTCACCCGTCGTTCCGCGAGATCACCCCGCTGCTCTGGAATGCGGGTGTGATCCCCGACTTCCGGCACCCGGACGGTCTCCGCATCGGGGTCGCGCCCCTGAGCTCCGGCTTCGCCGAGCTCGAACTCGGGCTGATCCGGATCGCCGAGGCCGTCCACCGGTGGACGGCGTCACACGGCTCCACCCCGCCTGGCGGACGTCCGTCGTAGGCTTGGCGGCATGCCCGCTGCCTCTGGAACCCAGTACCGTCTCCACCACGCCGGTCCGCAGGGCGAGGTCCGAGCGACGGTCACCGAACTCGCCGCCGGACTGCGCGAACTGACGGTCGGCGGACGCACCCTCGTGCAGTCCTTCGGTGAGGACGTCGTCGCCCCGATGGGGTGCGGGATGGTGCTCGTGCCGTGGCCCAACCGCGTCCGGGATGCCCGGTGGACGCTCGACGGTGAACCGCAGCAGCTCGACGTCACCGAGGCGGCGACCGGGAACGCCTCCCATGGTCTCCTGCGCAACACGGGGTACCGGGCGGAGGATCACACCGATCACGCGGTGACCCTGCTCGCCTCGGTGTTCCCGCAGCACGGCTACCCGTTCCGCCTCGACACCTCGGTCGCCTACACGTTGGACGACGACGGCCTCCGGGTGACCCACACCATCGTGAACCGGTCGAGTCGCCCCGCGCCGGTCGCCGTCGGCGCTCACCCCTACCTGGCGCTCGGCGACGTGCCGACCGCCGACCTCACCGTGACGCTGGCGGCCGACACCTGGTTCGAGACGGACGAGCAGCGCATCCCGGTCGTCTCCCGTCCCGTCGACGGGACCCCGTACGATCTGCGCTCGGGCGCTCGAGTGGGCGATCTCTCGATCGACGTCGGCCTGGGTTCGGTCCGGCAGGTCGACGGTGCCGTCCGACACCGGCTCACTGCACCGGACGGCGACACCGTCGAACTCTGGGCGGACGACGACTTCCGGTTCGTCCAGGTCTACACGCCGAAGAACTTCCCGGGGGCAGACGGACCGACGCAGGCCATCGCCATCGAGCCCATGACGGCTCCCGCCGATGCGCTGAACAGCGGGACCGGACTCCGGTGGTTGGAGCCCGACGAGCGGTGGTCGCTGTCCTGGGGGATCCGACTCACGCAGGTGTGACCGGCACGCCGTTCGGCGGACGGTCGACCGTCCCGCGGGCGGAGGAGGATCAGCTCAGAGGATGACGCCGCGGGGGCGATGATCGCCCCGGCGTCCGATGTGCCGCCCCCGGGTGTCGGCGGACACTGGTGGCATGACCACGCACCTGGACACCAGCCCGAATCTCTTCACCCTGTCCACGCCCCGGGTCGCGCAGACCGAACGGCTTCAAGTGGCGCGGCCGACGGCTCGACCGCGCGGACGGTTCGGGGCCTTCGTGGGCGTCCTCCTGGGGAACATCGTCCTCTGGAGCACGCTCTTCATCACGATCGGCATCGTGCTCGCGCTGCAACTCGGCATCGTCGGCGTCATCGCCGCGTCGATGTTGCGCTGAGCTCGATCCCCGCGTCAGGTCCCTGAGCCGGCGAGGCCCGTACCGGATTCGTCTGCTGCGTCCTCGGCGGGCGCGTCGTCGTCCAGCGCCTCGTCCTCGACCACGGCGTCCGGGAGCCCGGGCAACATGGCCGCCGCGCCCTCGTCACGGATGCCTTCGACCGCCCCGAAATCAGACATGATGCTTCCTCTCGATCGTCGTGCCCGCCAGCGTAACCGGCGGACACGACGATCGACAGCCCTTGCGGGCGGGAGCTTCGTCAGTCGACGATCGACACCGTCACGTCGATGTTGCCGCGCGTGGCGTTCGAGTACGGGCACACCTGGTGCGCCTGGTCGGCCAGCTGCTGGGCTTCATCGTGCGTCACGTTCGGCACGTAGACGTCGAGCTCGACGGCCAGGCCGAAGCCGCCCTCACCGTTCGATCCGATGCCGACGCTGGCCGACACCTCGGCGTCCTTCGTGTCGAGCTTCGCGGTGCGCCCGACGGCGTGGAGGGCGCTGAGGAAGCACGCGGCGAAGCCGGCGGCGAACAACTGCTCGGGGTTGGTGCCCTCGCCGCTGCCGCCGAGTTCCTTCGGGGGACGGGTGTCGAAGTCGAGGAGGTCGTCCTCACTGCGGACGTGTCCGTCTCGTCCGCCTCCGGTGGCATGGGCAACTGCTGTGTACGCGATATCCATTGCTCCATCCTTGCACCGTCGTGCGTGCGCGATGCACCTTCGCCGGTACCTCTCGGCAGTCGTTCAGTGCAGCGTGGATCGAGCCGCGTCGACCACCGCCGTCGTGACGAGCTCGAGCAGCCGGGAGTGGAGTCGCCACTGCTGCCAGAACAGCGGGACGTCGACGCCGCCGGTCTCGTCGAGCACGACGAGTTCGCCCCGGCGCAGCGGCGCCTCGGACTGCGCGTCCGGGAGCATGCCCCAGCCGAGACCGAGGCCGACGGCGGTCGCGAAGTCCGCCGAAGCCGGGACATGGTGTCGCGGCGGGTCCGCGGGGTCGACGCCCCGTCGTCGGAGGTAGGCGTCCTGGAGATCGTCCTTCCGGTCGAACACGACGACCGGCGCAGCCGTGAGCGCCGGAGCGGTCGCACCATCCTCGAACCAGCGCGCCGCGAACGTGGGTGACGCCATCGGTCGGTATCGCATCCGGCCGAGGGGGCGCACCGTGCACCCCTGGACGGGCTCGGCGTTCGAGGTGACCGCGGCCATGACGCTGCCGGCACGGAGGAGGTCGGTCGAATGGTCCTGGTCCTCACGAGCGAGGTCGAAGACGATCGACTCCCGGGCGGCGACGTCCGCCAGCACCGGCAGCAGCCAGGTGGCGAGGGAGTCGGCGTTCACGACGATCGGGATCACCGCCGGGCTGGCCGGCGTGAGCGCGTCGTCGGCGTGCAACTCGAGCGCCGCGTCGTGACCGAGCAGGTGCACCGCGCGGCCGAGGCGGAGCACGATCTCACCTGACGCCGTGATGGTGATCGGTTTGGTCCGGAGCAGGAGGACCCGGCCGACGCTCCGCTCGAGGGCCTTGATGCGTTGGCTGATCGCCGACGGCGTCACCATCAGCTCCCGTGCGGCCGACTCGAAGGTGCCGTGGTCGACGGCGGCGACGAAGGCCCGCAGTTGCTCGAAATGGACATCCATCATAAGAGGATCTTACGATTCATCAGAATATTGAACTGGATTCATCATCCTGAGCCTCCTACGGTCGGAGGATGACCTCCGCACTGCAAGCCGTGATCGCGGGCCTCGGCCTCGGCCTCTCACTCATCGTGGCCATCGGCGCCCAGAACGCCTTCGTCCTCCGGCAGGGCATCCGGCGCGAGCACGTCCTGCCGGTCGTCCTCGTGTGCGCTCTCTCCGACGCGGTGCTCATCATCGCCGGTGTCAGCGGCATCGGCTTCGTCGTGGAGCGGTTCCCCGTGGTCCTCGTCGTCCTCCGTTGGGCCGGCGCGGCCTTCCTGCTCGGCTACGGCCTGCTGGCCGCACGCCGTGCACTCGCCCCGTCCGGTCTCGCCGCCGACCGTGGTGGCAGCAGCCTCTCGCTCAGGGCGGCGGTGCTCACCGTGGTCGGCCTCACCTGGCTGAACCCGCACGTGTACCTCGACACCGTCCTCCTCCTCGGCTCGATCGCGAACACGCACGGGGAGGTGGGGCGGTGGTGGTTCGCCGCCGGCGCGGTCCTCGGGAGCATCCTGTGGTTCACCGCTCTGGGGTACGGCGCTCGGTTGCTCCGCGGCGTCTTCGCGAAGCCCGTGGCCTGGCGCATCCTCGACGTCGCGATCGCGGTCGTCATGATCGCCCTCGCGATCATGCTCGTCCTGCGCCCCTGAGCGTGCTCGAGGGTGCCTGGTTAGGATTGCCGGGTGATGAGAACCCTGCGTGAGGTCAACACGGTCGTCGAGCGCCTCTGGCCACTGTCCGGAGCCGAGGACTGGGACGCCCCGGGGCTCCTCGTCGGCGACCCGGACCAGCCGGTCGGGCACGTGCTCCTCGCGGTCGACGCGGTCGGCGTGACCGTCGACGAGGTGCTCGAGCACCCCGACGGTCTGCTGCTGGTCCACCACCCGCTGCTGATGCGCGGTGTCACGACCGTGGCGGGTGACCGGTACAAGGGGTCGCTCATCACGCGCCTGATCCGTGGCGGCGCCGGACTCATCGCCGCACACACCAACGCCGACGTCGTCGTCGACGGGACCTCGGACGTCCTCGCGCAACGTCTCGGCCTCCACGACCCGGCTCCGATCGTCCCGGCCGCCGACGGCCTGACCGGGTTGGGTCGGGTCGGCGACCTCCCGGAGGAGACGACGCTCGGCGCGATCGCACGTGCCCTCGCCGAGATCCTGCCGGCGACCGCCACCGGGGTCCGTGCCTCCGGGGAGTATGACCAGGCCGTCCGGAGGATCGCGCTCTGCGGGGGAGCGGGTGACTCGCTCCTGTCCCACCCCGCGGTCCGCGCGGCCGACGTGTACATCACGGCCGACCTCCGCCATCACCCGGCGTCCGAGGCCCGGGAGCAGGCACTCCTCGGTGGCGGGCCGGCCCTCGTCGACGTCTCCCACTGGGCGAGCGAATGGCTGTGGCTGGAGGGGGCCGCCGACGCGCTCCGACGAGAGCTCCCGGGACTCGACGTCCGGGTCAGCGAGCTGCGTACCGACCCGTGGGACTTCGTCGTCACCCAGTAGTCGGCGCGGCCGGTAGGGTGATGAGTCGAGAGTTTGGAACAGACGTGAAAGCCAGCCCAGCAGACCAGAAGACGTTGCTCACCCTGCAGAGCATCGACACCGGCGTGCAGCGCACCGCCCACCGCGCGGCGAACCTCCCCGAGGCCGCGCGCATCGCGCAGCTCCAGGCCGAGATCGAGACCGTCCGCCTCCGTCGGCTGGAGCGGGTCGGCGTCCGCGACGACGCACAGACCGAGCTCGGGCGCATCGAGTCCGACGTCGCCGTCGTCGCGGCCCGCATGAAGCGCGACGCCGACCGCCTCCAGTCGTCGACCTCCGTCAAGGACGTCGAAGCGCTGCAGAGCGAGATCGCCTCGTTGCAGAACCGCCAGAACAACCTCGAGGAGATCCAGCTCAACGTCATGGAGCGGGTGGAGGCCGCGGAGGACGCCGTCGCCCAGGTCGACGCCGAGCGCGCCGGACTCCAGGAACTCCTCGACGAGGTCGTCGCCAAGCGCGACGCCGAACTCGTCGAACTCGAGGCCGAACGGACACGACTCACCGCCGACCGCGAGTCTCTCGCACCCGGCATCCCCGCCGACCTCCTGGCCCTCTACGACCAGCGCCGCGCCCGCGGCGGTATCGGTGCAGCACTGTTCCGCGCCGGCACCTGCGGCGCATGCAAGATGTCGCTCACCGGCAACGACCTCCAGGCCGTCCGCGCCGCACCGTCCGAAGTGGTCGTGCAGTGCCCGGAGTGCGCCGCGATCGTCGTCCGAACGGACGAGTCCGGCCTCATCTGAGCCGGACGCTGGCTGCACGACACCGGCGGTCCACGGCCGTTGTCGCGGGCCGGTAGACTCGTCTCCGTGAACGGGCCGGCTAGACGGTCGCGTCACCGAGACCTCCGGGTGTCGGTGCCGAGGAACGTCCGGGCTCCACAGAGCAGGGCGGTGGGTAACACCCACCCGGGGTGACCCGCGAGACAGTGCCACAGAGAACAGACCGCCGTGGGCGACCACGGTCAGGGTGAAACGGTGGGGTAAGAGCCCACCAGCGACCGGGGTGACCCGGTCGGCTCGGTAAACCTCGTCCGGAGCAAGGTCAACAGGGAACGCTGAGGCTGCTCGCCAAGTTCCCGGGTAGACCGCTAGAGGGCGGCGGCAACGTCGTCCCGAGAGAGATGGCCGTCCAGACGCGAGAGCGTGGGACAGAACCCGGCGTACCGGTCGACCCGTTCACACCCCACTCCCACGCCAAGCGCTGCGACGGAACCGCCGCAGCGCGTGGCGCAGTGCTCAGGCGATGCGTTCGGCGGGGCCGGCGGCGAGCGCGGCTGCGCCGAGGATGCCCGCGTTGTTCCGGTGCACGGCGGGGATGATCGGGGTGTCGAGCTTCAGGAGCGGCAGGAAGTGGTCCGCGTGCTTGGACACGCCGCCGCCCACCACGAACTGATCGGGCGAGAAGAGGAACTCGAGGCGCTCGTAGTACTTCTGGAGGCGCTTGGCCCACTTCTCCCAGCTCAGGTCCTCGCGCTCCTTGACCGCGTAGGACGCCCGCGTCTCGGCGTCTTTGCCGTCGATCTCCAGGTGCCCGAGTTCGGCGTTCGGGATCAACGTGCGGTTGTAGATGAGCGCCGTGCCGATGCCGGTGCCGAGGGTCGTCAGGATCGTGAGACCGCTTGCGCCCTTGGCTGCCCCGAACTCGGTCTCGGCGTACCCGGCCGCGTCGGCGTCGTTCACGAAGGTGATCTCCCGCCCGAGGCCCTGCTCGAACAGCTGCTCGGCTTCGAGGCCGATCCAGGCGTCGGAGACGTTCGCCGCGGACATCGTCCGGCCGTTGCGGACGATCGCGGGGAAGCAGACGCCGAGCGGGAGTCCGTCGGAGGCCGGGGACAGCTGCTCGAGCACCTCCCGCACCGTCACGACGATGTCCTTCGGCTCGCCACCCTTCGGCGTGGGGATCTTCACCCGATCGGTGAGGAGGGCACCCGTCGTGAGATCGACGACCGCACCTTTGATGCCGGTCCCTCCGATATCGATGCCGACGGCGGACCGGGGAGCTGCGTTCGTCATGCGTCCAGCCTAGAGCGCCGCGGGCGCTGCGGCGGTGTCGATCGTGCTCGGAAGGGTCAAGACCTCGGCCCCGCGTTCGGTGACGACGAGCGTGTGCTCGAACTGCGCGGTCAACGACCGGTCGCGGGTCGTGACCGTCCAGTCGTCGTCCCACTGCTCCCAGTCCTGGGATCCGATCGTGAGCATCGGCTCGATCGTGAACACCATGCCCGGCTCCATCACCGTGTCGTACAGCGGCGCGGCGTCGTAGTGGGGGACGATCAGCCCCGAGTGGAAGGACCGGCCGACACCGTGGCCCGTGAAGTCGCGGACGACGCCGTACCCGAACCGCTTCGCGTAGGACTCGATCGCACGACCGATGACGTTGATCTGCCGGCCGGGGGCGACGGCCTTGATACCGCGGTTGAGGGCTTCCCGGGTGCGCTCGACGAGGAGACGGGTGTCGTCGGCGACGTCGCCGACGAGGAAGGTCACGTTGCTGTCGCCGTGCACGCCGTCGAGGTAGGCGGTGATGTCGATGTTCACGAGGTCGCCCTCGCGCAAGGCGGTGTCGTCGGGGATGCCGTGGCAGACGACCTCGTTGACCGAACTGCAGATCGACTTGGGGTAGCCGCGGTACCCGAGCGTCGACGGATAGGCGCCCGCACCGATGACGAACGCGTGTCCGATGGCGTCCAGCTCGTCGGTGGTCACCCCGGGACGGACCGCCGCGCCGACGGCTTGGATCGCATCGGCGGCGATGGTCCCGGCGACCCGGATGCGTTCGATCTCCTCAGCCGAATACAGATCGCCCCGGGTGTCGGTGGCCGGTGCGGCGCGGCCGACGTACTCGGGGCGGACGATCGTCTCCGGCACCGATCGGGGGCGGCCGACGCGACCGGGGATCAGGTGACCTGCGGTGTCGAAAGGCATAGGATCAAGCCTAACCGAGCAGGGGAGACGCGCCGTGGCGAAGGAACCATCCGAGCAGTACTGGTACAACACGAAGACCGGTCAGGTCGAGTTCGGCTTCGAGTCGAGTGTCGTCGACCGCGTCGGTCCATTCGAGACGGCTGCGGAGGCCTCGCACGCGCTCGAGCGACTGCGCGCCAACAGCGCGAAGTGGGACGCCGACGAGGCTGCCGAGGACTGAGCCACCCGGGTCGCATCGCGAGCGGATTGCGGGTCAGCCCTCTTCCGCAGGCGTGGTGTGATCCGCCAGGATGGGCCGAGCGATGAAGCTCGAGCGGGGGGAACATGCACAGGATCGACCGTCCGCGGAGGCGACCGATCGCCGTCGGACGAGGTGCCGTCGCGGCCCTCACCCTCGGACTCCTCCTCATGCCGGCGTCGCCCGCCGGTGCAGCGCCGATGGTCACCGCCGAGGTCAGCGCGGCCGAGTGCGTCACCGCGGTCCCCGGTGGTTCCCGCTGCGGCGTGTTGACGGTGCCACTGTCGCGCGCGGTGCCGGACTCGGCGGAGGCGACCCTGCCGTACGTGCTCGTACCGGCCGCCCTCGAGACCGGGCGACCGCCGCTCGTCTACCTCGCCGGCGGGTCGGCACTCTCGACGCTCGACATCCAGCAGCTCGCGGTCGAGGGCGGGCTTGCCGCCGACCGCGACGTGGTGTTCGTCGAACGACGGGGCGGTCGCGACGCCACGCCGTCGCTCGACTGTGCGCCGGCGACCGCCGCCATCCGCGCCTCGCTCGGCGCTGACGGGGACCGTGCAACTCGCGTCGCCGCGGTCGGCGGCGCTTTCGCCTCCTGCGCCGAGGCCTGGCAGGAGGACGGCGTCGTGCCGAGCGACTTCGGCGTCGCGCCTGCGGCGGCGGACCTCCGCGACCTCCGGCAGCAGCTCGGCTACGCGCGATGGACCATCCTGGCCGTGGGCTCGTCGGCCGGAGTGGCCCTCGCGGCCCCCGACGTCGATCCGGGTGGCGTCGACGGCGTCGTCCTCGACGGCCCCGACCTGGGTGCACCCGGGATCGTCTCCGCGGGCGGTGTGGCGGCCGCCCTGGCCGTCGTCCGTGCGCGCGGCGTCGAGCCGCAGGGTCCCGTTCCGTCCCCGCCGGCGGCACCACAGGCCGCCGCCGCCGAGGAACCGGAGTCCGCGACCCCGGACACCGCGCCGACCGAGGTCTTACGTTCGGCCGGGATCCTCACCGCCGCCACCGATGCCCTCGTCGCCGCACCGCACCGCACCTCCGGACCGCGCCCGATCACCCTCGGTGGCGACGCGCTCTTGGCGATCGCCTCACACGCGTTGTCCGAACCCACCGCCCAGGCGGCACTCCCGGTGCTCCTGAGCTCGGTCGCGGACGGCGACAGCACGGTGCTGGATCCCGTGGCGAACGATGCGACCGCCCAGCTGGCCGACTCCGGTGGCATCCTCGACCGCGTGCTCGGGTGTTCGACGACCGGCTGGCCTGGGGCGATCGAACGCTCGGACGCGGAGGTCACCACGCCGACGCTGCTGGAGGACGTCGCGGCCGCTGCCTGCTCCTCGTTCGCCGTGAGTGCGACGCCGCCGCCGGGAGCGATCGGGACGTCGGTCCTCGTGCTCGGCGCCCCGGAACAGGCCGCCGCCCTCGCCGTCCCCGTCGCCGATGGCACGGCGAACGCCCTCGTGGCGGTCTTCCCCGGGTCGGGAGCCGTCCCATCGGTCAGCAGTGCGTGCGCACGGGTCGCGATGCGTGCGTGGCTCAGCGATCCGGCGAGCTATCGGGCGGCACTCTGCGACACCGACGACGCGGCCGTCACCGTCGTCGATCGAGCCGATGTCGCGGCGAGCCCACGGTGGGGCCAGCAGACCTCGTCGGACGCCGGCGGCAGGTGGTTGCTGCTGGTGCTGCCCATCCTGTTCGGGCTCCTGGCCATCGGATGGTCCGTGGCGTGGGGCTACCGGCTGATCACCCAGGCGCTTCGGCGCCAGCCGGTCCAGGACGGCCTCCTGCTGGGGATCGCTCCGGTGTTCGGAGCGACGTGGGCGATCGGCGGAGCCGTCGTGCTCGTCCGTGCGGCCGCCTCGAGTCCGGCGATCGCGCTCGTCGGGGTGCCCGCCGCCTTGCCGTGGCTCTCCATCGCCCTCCTCGTGAGTTGCCTCGGGTTGGTGCCCGTCTGGCAAGGGGCCCACCGCGGATCGCGGCTGCGGATCGCCGCAATCTCACTGCTGTGGGTGGCGACGGCCGGCTGGACCGCACTGTTCGTCCTCGCCTGGTGGTGAGCCGTGGATCGCCCACGCCCGGCGCGCGCTGATGAGCGGGAACGGGGACGGAGCCAGTAGCCTAGACACGGGCCGCCGGCCGAAGGAAGAGGGGCAGATGGATAAGCAGCGCGACTTCGTTCTCCGCACGATCGAGGAGCGGGGCGTCAAGTTCGTCCGGCTGTGGTTCACCGATGTCGTCGGGACCCTCAAGTCCGTCGCGATCGCCCCGGCCGAAGTGGAAGGCGCGTTCTCCGAGGGCCTCGGCTTCGACGGATCGGCGATCGAGGGGCTCAGCCGCTCCTACGAGTCGGACCTCCTGGCCCACCCCGATCCGACGACCTTCCAGATCCTGCCGTGGCGCGGCGAGATCGACCCGACGGCGCGCATGTTCTGCGACATCACGACGCCCGACGGCCAGCCCGCCGTCGCCGACCCGCGGAACGTCTTGAAGCGCACCCTGGCGAAGGCAGCCGACATGGGGTTCACGTTCTACACGCACCCCGAGATCGAGTTCTACCTGCTGAAGTCCTCGCAGTACGGCGTCGACGGACCGGAGCCGGTCGACTCGGCGGGCTACTTCGACAACGTCCCCGGTGGCACCGCTCACGACTTCCGTCGACGTTCCGTCCGGATGCTCGAAGACCTCGGGATCTCCGTCGAGTTCAGCCACCACGAGGCGGGCCCCGGCCAGAACGAGATCGACCTGCGGTACGCCGACGCCCTGACGACGGCCGACAACATCATGACCTTCCGCACCGTCGTGAAGGAGGTGGCGATCGAGCAGGGCGTCTACGCGACGTTCATGCCGAAGCCGCTCGTCCACCAGCCCGGCAGCGGCATGCACACGCACATGTCGTTGTTCGAGGGTGACTCGAACGCCTTCTACGAGGCGGGTGCGCAGTACCAGCTCTCGAAGACGGGCCGGCAGTTCATCGCCGGACTCCTGACGCACGCTCCGGAGATCACCGCGGTGACGAACCAGTTCGTGAACTCCTACAAGCGACTCTGGGGTGGCGTCGGACCGAACAAGCTGTCCGAGGCTCCGAGCTTCGTCTGCTGGGGCCACAACAACCGCTCGGCACTCGTGCGCGTGCCGCTCTACAAGCCCAACAAAGGCCAGAGCGCTCGGGTCGAGTACCGCGCCATCGACTCCGCCGCCAACCCGTACCTCGCCTTCTCGCTCATGCTCGCCGCTGGGCTGAAGGGCATCGAGGAGGGCTACGAGCTCCCGCCGGAGGCCGAGGACAACGTCTGGACGCTCTCCGACACCGAGCGTCGGGCGCTGGGATACAACGCTCTGCCCGCCAGCCTCGATCGCGCGGTCAGCCTCATGGAGGGTTCCGAACTCGTGGCGGAGACGCTCGGGGAGCAGGTGTTCAACTACGTCCTGCTGAACAAGCGACA
The DNA here is from genome assembly GCF_015351205.1 of Plantibacter sp. VKM Ac-2885. Classification (NCBI taxonomy): domain Bacteria; kingdom Bacillati; phylum Actinomycetota; class Actinomycetes; order Micrococcales; family Microbacteriaceae; genus Plantibacter; species Plantibacter sp. VKM Ac-2885. Next base: position 2,241,340 of record NZ_JADKSK010000001.1, read on the forward strand.
GGAATGGCACGAGTACCGGGCCCAGGTGACCCCCTTCGAGTTGGCCAGCAACCTGGAGATGCTCTAGACGAGGGGACCGGTCGGTCGCATGGTCCGCGAGAACATCTCCCTGAGCACGCTCGCCCGACTCGGGTTCACCGGTCTGGGTGAGGCCAGGGACCGGCTGGACGAGCTCGGCGAGCTCGTCCAGCTCGACCCGGCGTCGCTGTCGCCGTCCTTCGCCGTCGCGGCCGACCCCGACGCCGCGCTGGTCGGTGTGCTGATGGTCGGTCGGAAGTCTCCCGACGAGCTGTCAGCGCTCATGGCGGACCAGGCCTCGGCCGAGCGACTGTTCCGACTGTTCGGCGCCTCGCAGGGCTTCATCGACTTCTTCCTCCGCCACCCCGACCAGCTGTCGGTGTTCGAGTTGCCGGTCACCCGCGTCCCGACGCTGCAGGAGGCGCGCGACGAGCTGCTCGCGAGCGTCGGTGCCGAGGACGGCTTCGCCGCGATCGTCGAGGAGCCGGCCTGGGACGCGATCCGCGTGGTCTACCGCCGACTGCTGGCCGAGGTCGCCCTCTTCGACCTCTGCGCCCCGGATCCGATCGTCGTGCTCGACCGGGTCGCCAGCGCCCTCTCCGACCTCGCTGCCGGTGCGTTGGAGGCCTCCATCGCCGTCGCACGCACGCAGACGAGCGGGCCGAGGGGTCCCGGCGTGTACCCGCGCGAGGAGGTCGCGGCCACCCGCTTCGCCATCATCGGCATGGGCAAGGCGGGCGCACGGGAGCTGAACTACGTCTCCGACGTCGACGTCATCTTCGTCGGTGAGGGTTCGGGCGACGGCGAGGACGGGCTCGACAACGGGCGTGCCGTCGAGATCGCCACCCGGCTCGCGGTCCTCACCATGCGCGGTCTCGGACAGGCGGGTCTCGAGCCGAGCCTGTGGGAGGTCGATCCGAACCTCCGTCCGGAGGGCAAGGCAGGCGCCCTCGTCCGCACGCTCGAGTCGCATCTCGTCTACTACGACCGCTGGGCGAAGAGTTGGGAATTCCAGGCGCTCCTCAAGGCACGGGCCCTCGCCGGCGATCCCGACCTCGGTGCCCGCTACATCGAGGCGGTGCAGCCGAAGGTGTGGGGGAGTGCGTCCCGCGAGGGCTTCGTCGAATCGGTGCAGCGCATGCGCGAACGAGTCACCGAACACATCCCCGCGGAGGACGTCCACTACCAACTCAAGCTCGGCCCGGGCGGGCTCCGCGACATCGAGTTCACGGTCCAACTGCTGCAGCTCGTCCACGGACAGCTCGACGACTCCGTGCATCAACGCGGAACCCTCGCCGCCCTCGACGGCCTCGCGACCGCCGGGTACATCGGTCGCGCCGAGGCGCAGGAGTTCGCGCACGACTACCGTCTGCTGCGCGTGCTCGAACACCGTCTGCAGCTGACGCGACTGCAGCGCACGCACATGATGCCGCGCGACGAGCCGTCCCTCCGATCCCTGGCCCGATCGAGCACGCTCGCGACGACCGCTCAGGCCCTCGTCACGCGATGGGAGGCCACGAAGCACGGTGTCCGGCAGCTGCACGAGCGGTTGTTCTACCGGCCGCTGCTCTCGGCGGTCGCGGCCTTGCCCGAGAGCGGTCTGAGTCTGACGAGCGGTCAGGCGGAGGCGCGACTCGCGGCGATCGGCTTCGTCGACCCGCGCGGCGCGCTCGCCCACATCGGGGCGCTCACCGCCGGCGTGTCGCGGCGCGCCAACATCCAGCGGCATCTGCTCCCCGTCATGCTCGGCTGGTTCGCGGACGGCGCCGATCCCGACTACGGATTGCTCGCGTTCCGGCGGCTCAGCGAGTCCCTCGGCGAGTCGCACTGGTTCCTGCGGATGCTCCGCGACTCCTCAGGGGCGGCCGAGCGGCTCACGCGGGTCCTCTCGGGGTCCCGGTTCATCGGCGAGCTCATGGACCGCATCCCCGAGTCGGCCGCTTGGCTCGCCGGAGACGAGGACCTCCTCCCGCGATCGTCGACCGCGCTCGGCGAGGAGATCGCCGCCATCCTCAGACGACACGACTCACCGGACACCGCAGCCGCCGCCATCCGCGCGGTACGGCGACGTGAAGTGCTCCGGCTGGCGATGTCGTCGACCGTCGGCATGCTGGACGTCCAGGGCCTCGCCGCCGGACTGACGGACGTGTCGACGGCGACGCTCGCAGGGCTCCTCGGCGCCGTCAGACGCATCGGCGGCCTCGGCGCGGACATCGAGTTCGCCGTCATCGCCATGGGCCGCTACGGCGGCGCAGAGCTCGGACTCGGTTCGGACCTCGACGTCCTCTACGTGTTCCGGCCGAAGGACGGGGTCGACACCCAGGATGCACAGCGCCAGGCCGGAGCGATCGCCGCAGAGCTCAAGCGCCTGAGCGAGGACGCCCGGCTCCCGCTCGACCTCGACCTCGATCTCCGTCCCGAGGGGAAGAACGGTCCGCTCGTGCGCTCCCTCGACTCCTACCGGAACTACTACGCGCGCTGGTCCCTCACCTGGGAGGCGCAGGCGCTGCTCCGCGCCGCCGGCGTCGTGGGCGACACCGAGCTCATCGAGGCGTTCACCGAGGTGGCGGACACGGTCCGCTATCCAGCCGCGATCAGCGAGCAGTCCGTCCGCGAGGTCAAGCGGATCAAGGCACGCGTCGAGAACGAGCGGTTGCCGCAGGGCGCCGACCCGACGAGACACCTGAAGCTCGGGCGCGGCTCGCTCAGCGACGTCGAGTGGTTCGTGCAGCTCCTCCAGCTCGAGCACGGGGCGGCGGTGCCGACGTTGCGAACCACCTCGACGCTCCGAGCGCTCGACGCGGCGGTGGAGGCGGATCTCGTCGATCGGGAGTCCGCCGAACGACTCCGTGAGGCCTGGATCCTCGCGTCGCGGATCCGCTCGGCCATGACGCTGTGGTTGAACAAGACGCAGGACGTGCTGCCGAGCGACCGCCAACAGCTCGAAGGTGTGGCGCGACTCCTGGAGTACCCGACCGGGTCGGCGAGTCTCCTGGAACAGGACTACCTCGCGGCCACCCGGCGTGCCCGGACGGTCTTCGAGCACGGCTTCTACGGCATCTGAGCCGATCGCCTCGACCACACGGAACCGCCCGCCATCCGAGAGGATGACGGGCGGTTCGCGGTACAGCAGGTGTCGTCAGACGCCGTAGTACAGCTCGAACTCGAACGGGTGCGGGCGCTGGGCCAGCGGCTTGATCTCGTTCTCGCGCTTGTACTGGATCCAGGTCTCGATGAGCTCCGGCGTGAAGACGTTGCCGGCGAGGAGGAACTCGTGGTCCGCCTCGAGCGCCTCGAGGGCAGCGCCGAGCGATGCGGGCACCTGCGGGATGTTCTTGGCCTCCTCGGGGGGAAGCTCGTAGAGGTCCTTGTCGACGGGCTCGTGCGGCTCGATGCGGTTCTTGATGCCGTCGAGGCCGGCCATCAGCTGAGCGGCGAACGCGAGGTACGGGTTGCCGGAGGCGTCGGGCGCGCGGAACTCGATGCGCTTGGCCTTCGGGTTCGTGCCCGTGATCGGGATACGGATCGACGCCGAGCGGTTACCGGCCGAGTAGACCAGGTTGACGGGGGCCTCGAAGCCGGGGACCAGGCGGTGGTAGGAGTTCACCGTCGGGTTCGTGAACGCCAGGACGGCCGGGGCGTGCTTCAGCAGGCCACCGATGTACCAGCGGGCGAGGTCGGACAGGCCGCCGTAGCCGTTCTCGTCGTAGAAGAGCGGCTTGCCGTCGCTCCACAGCGACTGGTGCGTGTGCATGCCCGAGCCGTTGTCGCCGAAGAGCGGCTTCGGCATGAACGTCGCGGTCTTGCCCCACAGCTCAGCCGTGTTCTTCACGATGTACTTGAACTTGAGGATGTCGTCCGCCGCGGCGACCATGGTGTCGAAGCGGTAGTTGATCTCGGCCTGGCCGCCGGTGCCCACCTCGTGGTGCGCGCGCTCGAGGATGAGGCCGGCGTCGATCAGCTTGAGGCTGATGTCGTCGCGGAGGTCGGCCTGCTTGTCGACGGGGCTGACGGGGAAGTAGCCACCCTTGTAGGGCGTCTTGTTGCCGAGGTTGCCGCCCTCTTCTGCGCGGCCGGTGTTCCAGGCTCCCTCTTCGGAGTCCACCGAGTAGAAGCTCGAGTGCTGGTTCACCTCGTATCGGACGTCGTCGAAGATGTAGAACTCGGCCTCGGGCGCGAAGAACGCGGTGTCGGCGATGCCGGTCGAGGCGAGGTACTTCTCAGCCTTCTTGGCGACCTGACGCGGGTCCTTGGAGTAGATCTCGCCGTTGCGGGGGTTGTAGATGTCGAACACCATGATGAGCGTGCGCTCGGCACGGAAGGCGTCGATGTAAGCGGTGGAGACATCCGGGATGAGCTGCATGTCCGACTCGTGGATGTTGGCGAAGCCACGGATGGACGAACCATCGAAGAGCTGGCCGACGGTGAAGAACTCCTCGTCGACGGTGCTGGCCGGGATGTTGAAGTGCTGCTGCACGCCGGGAAGGTCCGTGAAGCGGATGTCGAGGAACTTGACATCGGTGTCCTTGATGAACTTGAGCACTTCGGAAGAATCACTGAACATGTGAATGGCTCCAAATGGGGTTGGTACAGGGAGGCTGCACAGCGCAGCCATCTGTGAGACTACGGGGAGGGGGTTACCCCGCCATGACACCCATGTTTCGTGGATGTTACGAGAATCCCCGCCCGAATAGAATGGCACAGTGCCCCACACCCCGCAGAATCCACGGACCTTCGGAGAGCTTCCTCCCAGCGCCTTCCCCGGTGAACGCCTGGGACTCCCGGAGAGCGGCGTCAGGTCGGTCGCGCGGGTCGGTCGGCGGATCACCGCGCTCGTCATCGACTGGGCCATGGCGGTCGTCCTCTCCGTCGCGTTCTTCGCCTACGACGCCACCGCGACGCTCGTGATCTTCGCCATCATGCAGTTCGTGTTCATCCCGACCATCGGCGGCAGTCTCGGCCATCGCCTCTGCGGGATGCGTCTCATGCCGTTGACCGGCGGGTGGGTCGGGCTCTGGCGGCCGGCCGTGCGAACCGTGCTCCTCTGCGTGGTCGTTCCAGCGCTCGTCTGGGATTCGGACCAGCGCGGCTTCCACGACAAGGTCGCCGGCACGGTGCTCCTGCGGGTGCGCTGAACGCAGCCGGAAACGCGAACGGCCGCCCTCCGTCAGGAGGGCGGCCGTCGTTTCCGTACCGCGAGGTGTTCCGAGCGGTGTCGGCGGGTCAGCGCGCGCGCTGCGGGCGGACCCGCATCGGGTCGACGCCCTTCGGGATGGGGAGCTGCGTCCCGAACGAGGACAGACGGTTGCTGACCGCGAGCACCTCGGGGTTGGTCAAGGACTTCTTGACCTTCCGGAGGGCGCCGGAGAGCTGACGGAGCTGCACCGAGTCGGCGTCCGGGCCGACGTGGAAGACCGTGATCGGCACGTTCGGGAGGATGCGGGTGACCTTGCGCTTCTCGTCCTCGAGCAGGCGTGAGGTCCGCGATCGGGGTCCTTCGGCGATCAGTGCGACGCCACCACGGCCCACGGCCCGGTAGATCGCGTCCTGGGTCTTCGGGTTCACGGCGACGGGCATCTCGCTGGTCTGCCACGAGCGCGGGGCAGCGCGGAGCACCTGGCCCACCGCGCCCGGCCGACCCTCGATCTGCGTGTAGACGACCTTGTCCGCGCGCCGGGTGAGGATGAACAGAGCCGCGAGGATGCCGGCGAGCACGCCCGCGATGATCCACATGACGAGCGCGAAGATGTTGCCCGCCGAGAACAGCAGCGCGACCGCGACACCGATGAGCACCGGCAGGATGAAGCCGCCGAGCATCAACCACTGCGCCGCCTTGTCGTGGCGACGGGTGAGCTGGAACACCTGCCAGAGCTGCTTGATCCGCCCTGGTTCCTTCTGCGCCGCCGGGGGCGCGTCCTTCTGAGCCATGCTCCCAGGATAGCCGGTGACGGAGGGTCCTGATGCTGCGTTCTGCTCCACAGGCCGGCGGCGCGGGCACCTTGTCCACAGCCGCGTGCGCCGACGCCGTCGGACTGGGCTCCGCGTCGGAGGATCGAGCTATGGAAACACTGCCAGACCCGTCCGCCGCCACAACCCGAGTTGCCGGCCGTCGTCTCGTCCGGCGCTTGGGCGAGGGCCGGGAGTGGACGGCCTACTCGACGGTGCTCGCCCACGCCGGATCCGCGCACGGAGGGCGCACCGACCAGGCCGCCCCGGCGGGCGACGCCGTGCTGCTCCGAGCGAGGGCGGACGCCGCCGAACGCGACCTCTGGCGTCGCGCGGCCATCCTGTCCCGACTCGACCACCCGCACATCGTGAGACTCGTCGACGTCGCCGAGGATCGCACCGGCCTCCCGTCTCTGCTGGTCGAGCGGCTCGCCGGCGGCACGTTGGGAGAACTGCTGCGCCGCCGGGAGTCGATCGCTCCCGGTGAGGCCGTCACGATCCTGGCACCACTGGTCGACGCCATCCGCGCGGCGCACCTCTCCGGGATCAGCCACGGGTCGATCAGCGCTTCGGCCGTGCGCTTCGCCGACGACGGCCGACCGGTCCTCTCCGGCTGGTCGGGCGCAGCTCCCGTCGACCACCAGACGATCGATGGTGGGCTCGGCCGCACCGCTCCGGCGTTCGCCGCCGATTGGACGGCGTTCGCGGGGCTCATGGACGGTGTCCTGCAGGCGACCGACCCCGACGAGGCCCCCTCGACCGCGGCCTGGGCCGACGTCGTGCCTGAACTCGCCGACCACGAGATCGCCAACCGACTGCAACAGCGGATCCACGCCCTGGCACGACCGCTCCCGGTCCTGCTCGACCGCGTCGACCCGCCGTCCGCATCACCTGCCGATGCCATCCGTGCTTCCGCCGATCGCGCGCAGCGGACGGCTCCGCTCCCGCCGACCCGACGAGCCGCCGTCGAATCGAGGCGTCGGTCACGACATCCCGGGTCGTCGCTGCGTCGTCTGGCCTGGCGACCCGGTCGAGGCACACGGGTCACGGCCGCGACCCGCTCGACGCCGTCCGTCGACTCCAGCCCGAGACGTCGTCGACTCGTGATCGGAGCGGCGGGCGCGGCAGCGGCACTGGTGTCGGCGGCGATGGTGTTCCTGCCGTCCGAAGACCCGAGCACCGCGATCGCACCGACGCCGGCCGGTTCAGTCGGCCCGGCGTCCGCGGCGGTAACGACGATCGCGCCGCCGGTGGAGACGCCGACGCCACCGGCGGACGAAGCTGACGCCGTCGACGTGGTCACCGGTGACGATCCGGCGGCCGCGGCCCGCGAGCTCGTCCGTCGACGTGATCAGTGCCGCACGACGGGGGAGGAGGGGTGCGTCTGGGACTCCGTCGAACGCGGGTCCCCATTCGAGGACGACGAGCACCTCGGTGTCGGGATCGGATCGATCGACGCGGCGAGTCTGGACCTCGTCGACCGTCAGGGCGACGCGGCGGTCCTGCGCGGCACGGCCGAGCCGTCCGAGACGGACGAGGCCGCCGCAGGACGACGACAGCCCGTCACGCTCCTCGTGGTGAGGGGCGAGACGGGCTGGCGTCTGCGGGAGGTGTTCACCGCCGGATGAGGCGATGCACACAGCGCGATCGGTTCGGGATCAGATCCCGAGCGAGCCGCGGAAGTCGCCTGCTTCGAGGCGGTTCTTCACCTGGACGAGGAAGCGTGCAGCGTCCGCGCCGTCGATGATGCGGTGGTCGTAGCTCAGCGCGAGGTAGACCGTCGAACGGATCGCGATGGCGTCTGCACCGTCGACCGTCACGACGACCGGCTTCTTCGTGACGATGCCCGTACCGAGGATCGCCGACTGCGGCAGGAACACGATCGGGGTGTCGAACAGGGCGCCGCGCGAACCGGTGTTGGTCAGCGTGAACGTGCCGCCCGACAGCTCGTCGGGCTGCAGCTTGTTGTCGCGAGTGCGCTGCGCGAGATCGGCGATCTCGGCACCGAGCTCGGCGATCGACTTGGAACCCGAGTTGCGGATGACCGGCGTCAGCAGACCACGCTCGGTGTCCACGGCGATCGCGAGGTTCTCCGTCTCCGGGTACACGATCTGGTCGCCATCGACGGTGGCGTTGATGATCGGGTACGTCTGGAGCGCCTCGCTGGCAGCAAGGGCGAAGAACGGCAGGAACGACAGCTTGTTGCCGGTCTTGGCGAGGAACTCGTCCTTGACGGCCGTGCGGAGTGCCGCGACCTTCGTGACGTCGACCTCGACGACGCTCGTCAGCTGGGCGGTGCCCTGCATCGAAGCGACCGCGCGCTCAGCGACGACCTTGCGCAGACGCGACATGGCCTTGCTCGTGCCACGCAGCTCGGAGACCTGGACGGTCGGAGCAGCGGGCGACTCCGTGGCGCCACCGGCGCTCTGAGCCTGCAGGACGTCTTCCTTGCGGATACGTCCGCCGACACCGGTGCCGGTGACCGTGCTGAGGTCGACCCCGTGCTGGTTGGCGAGACGACGCACCAGTGGCGTGACGTAGCCGGAGTTGACGACCCCGCCGGCGGCAGGCGTCGAAGCGGCGGCCGGAGCCGCAGCAGCAGGCGCAGCAGCTGGTGCCGGAGCAGCAGCAGGTGCAGCGGCGGGAGCCGGAGCAGCGGCGGGCGCCGGAGCAGCAGCAGGAGCCGGAGCAGCAGCAGGTGCCGGTGCAGCAGCAGGTGCCGGTGCAGCAGCAGGCGCAGCGGCGGGAGCCGGAGCAGCAGCGGGAGCCGGCGCGGCAGCAGGTGCCGGCTCGGGCTCGGCCGCGGGAGCGGGCTCAGCCGGAGCGGGCTCGGCAGCAGCCGGTTCCGCGGCGGGCGCGGGCTCCTCGGCCGCAGCCGCACCCGAACCATCGCCGATGGTCACGAGAGCGGTGCCGACCTCGACGGTCTCGTCCTCCTGGACGAGGATCGCTTCGATGACACCCGCGACGGGCGAAGGGATCTCGGTGTCGACCTTGTCGGTCGACACTTCGAGCAGTGGCTCGTCGACCTCCACGGTGTCGCCGACATTCTTCAGCCAGCGGGTGACCGTACCCTCGGTGACACTCTCGCCGAGTGCCGGGAGGCTGACGGATTCGCTCATGACCTTGTCTCCTTTGAAACCTGTTGTGTGTTCACTAGCTTATTGGGGTGTTCGGAATGCGTCACAGCGCGTGCAGGGGCTTGCCTGCGAGCGCGAGGAATGCTTCGCCGAGCGCCTCGTTCTGCGTGGGGTGCGCGTGGATCAGCGGCGCGATGTCCTCGGGGTAGGCCTCCCAGTTGACGGCGAGCTGGCCTTCGGCGATGAGCTCACCGACGCGGGCGCCGATCATGTGCACACCGATGACGGGGCCGTCGTTGACGCGGATGACCTTGACGTTGCCGCTCGTGCCGATGATCTCGCTCTTGCCGTTGCCGGCCAGGTTGAAGTCGTAGCTCGTGATGTTGTCGGCACCGTACTGCTCGGCCGCCTTGGCCTCACTGAGACCGACGGACGCGATCTCGGGGTCGCTGTAGGTGACCTTCGGGATGTTGACGTCCTCGATGATGACCGGCTTGAGACCGGCGATCTCCTCGGCCACGAAGATGCCCTGCTGGAAGCCGCGGTGCGCGAGCTGCAGGCCGGGGACGATGTCGCCCACGGCGTAGAGGCCGGGGATGTTCGTCTCGAGACGGTCGTTGGTGATGACGAAGCCGCGGTCGATGGTGACACCGACCTCCTCGAAGCCGAGTCCGGCGGTCGACGGGCCACGGCCGACGGCGACGAGCAACAGCTCGGCGTCGATCGTCTTGCCGTCCTCGAGCGTGATGTGCACGCCCGAGTCGTCCTGGGTGACGCCCTGGAACCGCACGCCGAGCGAGTACTCGATGCCGCGCTTGCGGAACGCGCGCTCGAGGGCCTTGCTGATCGACTCGTCCTCGTTGGGGACGAGGTGGGGGAGCGCCTCGATGATCGTGACCTCGGTCCCGAACGACTTCCAGACGCTCGCGAACTCGACGCCGATCACGCCGCCGCCGAGGACGGCGACCTTCTTCGGCACGAAGTCGAGCTGCAGCGCCTGCTCGCTCGTGATGACACGGCCACCGATCTCAAGACCGGGGAGCGAGCGGCTGTACGAGCCCGTCGCGAGGATCACGTTCTTGCCGGTGATGAGGTCGTCGCCGACCTGCACGCTCGTCGGGGAGACCAGACGGCCCTCACCCTCGATGGTGGTGATGCCGCGGGCCTTGACGAGGCCCTGGAGTCCCTTGTACTTCTTCGCGACGATGCCCTCGCGGTACTTCGTGACGCCCTCGATGTCGATGCCTTCGAAGGTGGACTTGACGCCGTACTTCTCCGACTCGCGCGATGCGTCCGCGACCTCGGCGGAGTGCAGCAGCGCCTTCGTCGGGATGCAACCGCGGTGGAGGCAGGTGCCGCCGACCTTGTCCTTCTCGATCATGCCGACGGTGAGGCCGAGCTGCGAAGCGCGCAACGCCGCAGCGTATCCGCCGCTTCCGCCTCCCAGGACTACCAGGTCAAAATTCTGCTCGGACACTCCGTTGCTCCTTGTGTGTGCTTCGTGGTCGATCGGAAACCGTCGTGGTGTGTTCGGCGGCGTCGAGGCGGGTCGAACCGCCCCCACCGACCTTACTACGGGTGGCTAATCTCCTCGGCCATTGCGAGGAGGGTACGGACCGCGACGCCGGTCGGGCCCTTGGCGGTGAAGCCGTAGGGGGCGTCGCCGTTCATCGCGCTCCCGGCGATGTCCAGGTGGGCCCACGGGATGCGGGTGGTGACGCCCTCCTCGTCGGTGCGGTCGGCGATGAACTCCTGCAGGAACGTGCCTGCGACGAGCATGCCGCCCGCGGTGGTCCCGGGCTTCGCGTTGGCGAGGTCGGCGACGTCGGAGTCGAGGACCTTGCGCAGCTCCGCGGGGAACGGCATCGGCCAGAACAGTTCGTCCGCACCGGAACCGGTCGCGATGAGGTCGGTGACGAACGACGCGTCGCCCATCACGCCCGTGTAGCGGTTGCCGAGCGCGACCACGGCGGCTCCCGTGAGGGTCGCCACGTCGATGATGGCGTCCGGGCCCTCCTCGCCTGCGGCGACGAGTCCGTCGGCGAGGACCAGGCGGCCCTCGGCGTCGGTGTTGGTGACCTCGACCGTACGTCCGCCCCGGATGGTGAGGACGTCGTTCGGCCGGATCGCCGTGCCCGACGGGAGGTTCTCGGCGAGGCAGAGCCATGCGGTCAGCCTGGTGGGCACCCCGAGACGCGCGGCCGCGGCCAGGACGGCGAGCACGGTCGCCGCGCCGGTCATGTCGTACTTCATACCGACCATCGAGACCGGCGGCTTCAGGGAGAGGCCGCCGCTGTCGAAGGTGATGCCCTTCCCGACGAGGGCCAGGTGGCTCCTGGCGGCATCCGGGTGGTAGCTCAGTTTGACGAGTCGCGGAGGCCGCGAGGAGCCCTGCCCGACGCCGAGGATGCCGCCGAAGCCGTCCTCGGCCAAGCGGGTCTCGTCCCATTCCTCGACTTCGACGTCGAGGCCGTCGACCGCTGCGCGGGCCGCGTCGGCGAAGGTCACCGGGTAGAGCTCGTTCGGCGGCGTGTTGACCAGGTCCTTCACGAGCGCGATGGCCTCGGCGACCGCGGTGGCGTGCTCAGCGAGCCCGGCATCCGGTGCGTCCACGGTCGACGGGACGACGACGGTGATCTGCCCGAGCGGTGTCGGTGCCGGCGCGGATCCGACACCGCGCGACGCGGTGTAACGGTAGGCGCCGATGGCCGCCCCCTCGAGAACGGCTTCGGCGGCGGCGGCCGTCTCCTCCGTCAACGCGAACGCGATCGAGGCCTGGCCGTCGATCGTCCTGGTCACTGCACCCGCGGCTCGTCGGAAGGCCGCGTCGTCCGCATCCGGACCGAGGCCGACCAGCACGAGAGCCGAGGCCACGCCGAACCGGTCCGGGAGGCGTCGCACCTGGTCTTCGGACCCCGTGACACCGGAGGCGCGCAGCTCGTCCGCGAGCGGGGCGTAGACGTCGGGCGCCAGGAGCTCCGGTCCGTCGTCGCCCTTCCTCACCGCGAGGACGAGCAGTTCGGCCTCGACTCCCTCGACGGCGGCGGACAACACGGAGAGCACAGGGATCGTCATGCCTCCATCGTAGGCACGTGCCGTTCCGGTCCGAGGCGGGGCCGCCGGTGTTCGCTCTCGGCGGTACCGCCGACGCTCGGAGGGGAAGGGCGCTGCGACACCCCCGTTTAGAGTTGAAGCATGCCTACGCCTGACGACCTCTACGAGGTGCACCCGGAGATCGACATCCCCGCCGGCCTCCACCTCGTCGCGGGGCTCACCGGGTTCTCCGACGCCGGCGGCGCGGTCGGGCAGTTGAACGCCTACCTCGACGACGTCCTCGACACGACGGTCATCGCCGAGTTCGACGCCGACGTCCTGCTCGACTACCGGGCCCGCCGGCCGATCATCTCGTTCGACCAGGACCACCTGACGGAGTACCGGCCACCCCGGCTGACCCTGTCGCTCGCCCACGACGAGCTCGGGTCGCCGTTCCTGCTGCTCACCGGTTTCGAGCCCGACTTCCTCTGGGACCGTTTCGTCGCGGCCGTGCTCGAGCTCGTCGACCGCTTCCGGGTCAGCGACACGACGTGGGTGCACGCCATCCCGATGCCGGTCCCGCACACCAGGCCGATCGGCGTCACCGTCAGCGGCAACCGGTTCGACCTCATCGAGTCGCTCTCGGTCTGGCGCCCCCGCACCCAGGTGCCGTCCAACGTGCTCCACCTCCTCGAGTACCGCCTCTACGAGCGCGGCGACAGCATCGCGGCCTTCGTGCTCCTCGTTCCGCATTACCTCGCCGACACGGAGTTCCCGGCCGCGGCGATCACGGCGATCGAGAGCCTCAGCGCGGCGACCGGGCTCATCTTCCCCACGGACCGCCTCCGCGAGGACAGCCGCGACTTCCTCGTCAAGATCGACGAGCAGGTCGGGACCAACCACGAGCTGGGCCAGCTGGTCACGACGCTCGAGGAGCGGTACGACGCCTACATGGCCGACAACTCGCCGAAATCACCGCTCACCGACATCGACGGGGCGCTTCCGACGGCCGACGAGATCGCCGCGGAGCTCGAGAAGTTCCTCGCGAGCCGGCGCCACGGCGACGAGGACCGCTCGACCACCTAAGCTGGATCGGTGGGATCTCGACGCGTCTGGTGGGTGTTCGGCGTCGGGGTGTTCGCCTACCTCATCACCGTCATGCAGCGGTCGACGCTCGGCGTGGCAGCAGTGGACGCCACTGAGCGGTTCCAGATCGACGCGGCCGCTCTCTCGACCCTCGCGGTCGCGCAGCTGATCGTGTACGCCGCCATGCAGGTCCCGGTCGGGGTGCTCATCGACCGCCTCGGACCGCGCGTCCTGATCATCGCGGGGCTGACGGTCGTCATGACGGGCCAGGTCTGGCTGGGTCTCACGACCGAACTCGGCGGCGCGATCGTCGGCCGGATGCTGGTCGGCCTCGGCGACGCCGCGGTGTTCACCTCCGTCTTGCGGCTCGTGAACTCCTGGTTCCCCACCCGTCGGGTGCCGATCGTCTCGCAGTGGGTCGGCAACATCGGGCAGATCGGACAGATCCTCTCGGCGGTGCCGTTCTCCTTCGTCCTGCACGCCTTCGGCTGGTCGCCGGCGTTCCTCAGTGCGGCCGGACTCGTCCTCCTGGCGCTCGTCGGGGTGCTGATCGTCGTCCGCGACCGGCCGTCCGGTTCCGACGAGGCACCACGCCCCGAGACCTGGGGCCACGTCGTCCGCGAGGTCGTCATCAGTCTGCGTCGGCCAGGGACGCGTCTCGGGTTCTGGTCGCACTTCGTCACCCAGTCCTCCGGTACCGTCCTCACGCTCCTCTGGGGCTTCCCGTTCATGGTCTACGCCCTCGGCTACCCGCAGCCCCTCGCCGCATCGTTGCTCATCGTGATCGTGGTCTCGGGCATGATCGCCGGACCCGTCCTCGGGGTGCTCACCGCCCGGTTCCCCTACCGGCGGAGCAACCTCGTGCTCGGGATCGTCACGGTCATGGGCGTCGCCTGGGCCGCACTCCTCCTCTGGCCGGGCGTCCCACCGATGTGGCTCGTGATCGTCCTGTTCGTCGTGGTCGGAGTCGGCGGCCCTGGTTCACTCATCGGGTTCGACTTCGCCCGCACCTTCAACCCCATCCGCGCGCTCGGCGGGGCGAACGGCATCGTGAACGTCGGAGGGTTCCTCGCCAGCTTCGTCATGATGTTCCTCATCGGTCTCATCATCGACGCGGTCAGCGGGGGATCCCGTGCCGACTACTCCATGGACAGCTTCCGGATCGCCTTCTCCGTGCAGTACCTGGTGGTCGGATTCGGGGTCGCGATGCTGCTCGTCGCCCGGTCCCGCACGCGGAGACGCTTCGCCGAGGACGAGGGCATCGCCGTCGGTCCGCTGTGGATCGCTGTCCGTGCCAGGCTCGGTCGCCGTCGCTGAGCGTTCGCTTCGTCCACCGATCCCACCCTTGACAAACGGCCTGTGGCTCTGAGGTCTTCCGCCGCGCGCTATAATGGAACACGGACCCGTTCACCTCTCGGAATGTCGGCGGCCCTTTTCGGGTTGCACTGCACCAAGACTTGACATGGGTCCTCGTAATGTCCGAAATCACGGACGATCCGGCGATGACTGTCCATGCCGGGTCCGAACAGGAAGGTGCAGCTATGGCCACCAAGACGGCTCGCGCAGACGAAGCAGCGCCAGCAGACGAGGCCACGGAGGCTCCCGCAGCGAAGGCTCGGACCACCAAGGCCACCACGACCCGAGCGAAGGCTGCTCCCAAGAAGGCCACCCGCGCCAAGGCGGGCACGAAGTCCAGCACGGAGCCCGATGAGGGCACGGACGACGAGGACGTCGTCGTCGAGGTCGTCGCCGACGACGCCGTGGTCGACGCGCCCGCAGGCGACGCCACCGAGGCGGTCGAGGAGGAGGACGACAAGTCCGTGCCGGAGATCACCCTCCCCACCGACGCACTCGTGCTCTCCAACAGCGACGACGACGAGATCCCGGTGTACTCGGCCGCGATCACCGGCGCCACCGCCGACCCGGTCAAGGACTACCTCAAGCAGATCGGTAAGGTCGCGCTCCTCAACGCGGCCGAAGAGGTCGAACTCGCGATGCGCATCGAGGCGGGCCTCTTCGCCGAGGACAAGCTCGCCCAGCTCTCCGACCTCGAGAAGCGCTCGCGGGTCGGCCGTGAGCTCCAGTGGGTCGCGAAGGACGGCGCCCGTGCCAAGAGCCACCTCCTCGGGGCGAACCTCCGACTCGTCGTGAGCCTCGCCAAGCGGTACACGGGCCGCGGCATGCAGTTCCTCGACCTCATCCAGGAGGGCAACCTGGGCCTCATCCGTGCGGTCGAGAAGTTCGACTACACCAAGGGCTTCAAGTTCTCCACCTACGCGACCTGGTGGATCCGTCAGGCCATCACGCGCGCCATGGCCGATCAGGCGCGCACCATCCGCATCCCGGTGCACATGGTCGAGGTCATCAACAAGCTCGCCCGCGTCCAGCGGCAGATGCTCCAGGACCTGGGCCGCGAGCCCACGCCCGAGGAGCTCAGCCGCGAACTCGACATGACGCCTGAGAAGGTCATCGAGGTCCAGAAGTACGGCCGCGAGCCCATCTCGCTGCACACGCCCCTCGGCGAAGACGGCGACAGCGAGTTCGGCGACCTCATCGAGGACACCGAGGCGGTCGTGCCGGCCGACGCCGTCAGCTTCACGATGCTGCAGAAGCAGCTGGAGTCGCTCCTCGACTCGCTCTCCGAGCGGGAAGCGGGCGTCATCCGGATGCGCTTCGGCCTCGGCGACGGCATGCCGAAGACGCTCGACCAGATCGGCGACACCTTCGGGGTCACCCGTGAGCGCATCCGGCAGATCGAGTCGAAGACCATGGCGAAGCTGCGTCACCCGAGCCGATCCCAGTCGCTCCGCGACTACCTCGAGTAGGAGCATGCGCTACGCCCCGGCCATCCTCGCCGGTCGTGCCGTCCGATTCCTCGCCAGGCTGCGCAAGCCGGGCGGGGGATCGGCCGTTCCCGGCCTCGTGGTCAACCGCATCGCGCCCGGGTTCCTCCCCGACACGTTGAACGCCTTCCCGCGTGGTCTCGTGATCGTGAGCGGCTCGAGCGGGAAGTCGACGACGACCAAGATGCTCGTCGGCATCCTGCGTGCCCACGGCGTGTCGGTCTTCACGAACCCGTCCACGGCGAACATCTCCCAGGGCCTCACCTCGGCTCTCCTCGAACGAGCCGACCTCCGCGGCCGGATCGACGCCGAGCTCGGGGTGCTCGAGATGGATGAAGGACACGGCGCGCTCATCGCGCCGCGACTCGCGCCCGCCCACGTCATCCTGACCAACGTGTCCGTCGACCAGATCGACCGCTTCCACGACGCTGCCATGGTGGCGCGCATGCTCGACGCGATCGCTGCCCGATCGAGCACGTCGCTCGTCCTGAACGGCGATGACGCGCTCGTCGACGCCGTCGCGCCAGGCAGCGACGCGACGCGGTGGCGGTACGGCGTCTCGACGGCCGTGCTCGGCGCCAGCGCACGCGGCCTCGGGTACAGCGCGACCTCGTCCGATCGGGTCGATCCCGGGTCCGGAACCGTCGTCGAGGCCCTCGACGGCGACCTGGTGTCCATCACCCACCGCGGCGAGACCGTCCGGTTCCGTCTGCCGGCTCGCGGCGTGCACTACGCCGTGGATGCGGCTGCAGCCCTCTCCGGCGCCGCCGCGATCCTCGGCCCCGAGTTCCAGCTCACCACCGCGGCTGAGTCGTTCCGCGCGCTCACGCCGGTGTTCGGCCGCGGTGAGGTGACGACCGTCCGCGGTGTCGAGGTCGAGTTCGTCCTCGTTCAGAACCCCGCGAGCTTCCAGCTCAACGTCGACAGCCTCGCGGCCGACACGGAGCAGATCCTGGTCGCCGTCGGGAGCGACGTCCGCGATCCCTCGTACCTCTGGCCGGTCGACACGTCCAGGCTCGGTCGTGTGGCGCTCGTGTCGGGGTCCAAGGCCTGGGAGGCCGCGCTGCAGCTGGGCTACGACGGCGTCGAGATCGACCGGATCGAACCGGACCTCGGCACGGCGTTGGACGCGTTCCTCGCACTCCCTGCGCCCGCGCACGGTCGGAAGACCGTGATCTTCACCGCCGACTCGATGCGCCGTACCCGCGCGCACCTCGGCCTCGCCTCGAACGATCAGGACGACGCATGACGACCGAGCCGACGATCACCATCGCCGTCCTCCTGCCCGCGAGCTGCAATGTGAACGGCGACGCCGAGAACGGCGCGGTCCTCGCTCGCCGGGCACGCGCGCGTGGCCTCGCCGTCGAGCTCGTCCCGGTGGAATCGGTCGCCGAGCTCCCGAGCACGGTCCACGCCGTCGTCCTCGGGTCGTGCGACGACCCGTCGGCGCCACAGGTGCTCGAGGCGCTCCGGCCGTTCCGCGACGCGTTCATCGCCTGGGTGGAGGCCGGCGTGCCCGTCCTCGCTGTCGCCAACGGGTGGAAGCTCCTCACGCGCCGGCTCGAGCTGGTGCCGGGGAACTGGGTCGAGGGCCTCGCCATCATCGAGGGCGACGCCCCGTTGCGGCGCACGCGGGCGAGTGACGACCTCGTCGTCGTGCCGAGCGGCGGCCTCGAGCTCGACGCCCCGGTACTCGTCGGGTACGAGAACCACGGGCGGGACTTCCGAGCCGGGACGGGCGTCGAGTCGATCGGCACCGTGCAGCACGGACGAGGCAACGGCGACGGCACGGAGGGTGCGCTGGTCGGACCGTTCGTCGGAACCCACCTGCACGGTCCGGTCCTCGCCAAGAACCCGGAACAGGCCGATCGGCTGCTCCGTCTGGCGATCACGGTCGCCGGGGGCACCTCGATGCTCGACGAATCACCGGAACTCCACGCACTCGACGAGATCGCCGCCAACGCCAGAGCGCAGATCGTCTCGGCGCTCGCCTGAGTACGCGCGTTCTCGACTCCGCGCTTCCTCGATGACATGACGAAGGGCCCCGGATCTCGGATCCGTGGCCCTTCGTCGTGATGCCGGTGGACTAGGCGCGCTGCTCGGTGAAGAGTCGCGCGGACTCGTCGTGCCAGTCGGTCGCGACCTGCGTCAGCTTCTCCTGGTACTTCTTGCCGTGGTGCGCGCAGAACAGCAGCTCACCGCTGTTCATCTGAACGCGGATGTAGGCCTGTGCTCCGCACAGATCGCAACGATCGGCGGCAGTCAGTTGCTGGGCGTCGAGGTCACTCGGCGTGCTCTCGGTGGCAGTCTGTGACATGTGCTCCTCCTGACTCGGGCGGCTACGAAACTCGTAGTACTCATGAAAGCACGCGATTGTCACAACGGGGTCCCATTCCGTGTTCTTTTCGCTGTGCGCGTAGATGATTCGGATCAACCGCGCAGCCGGATGGGTCGACGGCCCGCGACAACGCGCCGTCGAGCGGGTCCGGACGATCGCACGCCGAGTGTCTCCCTCGGCGTGTCGGCGGCGACGACTACGCTGGGAAGCGTGAGCAGCGACTACTCCGCCAGGCATCTCTCCGTCCTCGAAGGCCTCGAGGCGGTGCGCAAGCGACCGGGCATGTACATCGGTTCCACCGACTCGCGCGGCCTCATGCACTGCCTCTGGGAGATCATCGACAACTCCGTCGACGAGGCCCTCGGCGGGTACGGCGATCAGATCGAGATCGTCCTCCACGCCGATCAGAGCGTCGAGGTGCGCGACCACGCGCGTGGCATCCCGGTGGACATCGAGCCGAAGACCGGCCTCTCCGGTGTCGAGGTCGTCTTCACCAAGCTCCACGCCGGCGGGAAGTTCGGCGGCGGCTCGTACGCCGCGTCCGGCGGGCTGCACGGCGTCGGCGCATCCGTCGTCAACGCCCTGTCCGAGCGACTCGACGTCGAGGTCGATCGCGGCGGCAAGACCTACGCCATGTCCTTCCACCGCGGTGAGCCGGGGATCTTCGCCGACACGGGGGAGCCGACCCCGGACGCACCCTTCACGCCGTTCGAGAAGCAGAGCGAGCTCCGCGTCATCGGCAAGACGAAGCGCGGCGTGACCGGCACCCGAATCCGCTACTGGGCCGACCGCCAGATCTTCACGAAGGGCGCCCAGTTCCAGGCCGAGGAGCTCCTCGGCCGCGCGCGCCAGACCGCTTTCCTCATCAAGGGGCTCGGCATCCACATCCGCGACGAGACCGTCGAGGAGCCGACCGAGGCGATGTTCCGCTACGAGGGCGGCATCTCCGAGTTCGTCGACTATCTCGCGGGCGACACCGCACTCACCGACACCTGGCGCCTCACCGGCAGCGGCACGTTCACCGAGACCGTCCCGGTGCTGTCGCCGTCGGGCACCATGGTCGCCACCGAGGTGGAGCGCGAGGCAGAGGTCGACATCGCGCTGCGGTGGGGTACCGGGTACGAGACGGTCATGCGCAGCTTCGTCAACATCATCGCCACGCCGAAGGGCGGCACGCACCAACTCGGATTCGATCAGGGCCTCCTGAAGTTCCTCCGCGCCCAGGTCGAGCAGAACGCCCGTCGACTCAAGGTCGGCACGGACAAGCTCGAGAAGGACGACGTCCTCGCCGGCCTCACAGCGGTGCTGACGGTGCGCCTCGCGGAGCCGCAGTTCGAGGGCCAGACGAAGGAGATCCTCGGCACGCCGGCCGTCCGCGCCATCGTCGCCAACGTCGTCACGAAGGAGCTCAAGGAGCGGTTCGCCTCGACCAAGCGCGACGACAAGGCGCAGACCGCGCTCGTGCTCGAGAAGATCGTGTCGGAGATGAAGTCCCGGATCTCCGCGCGGACCCACAAGGAGACGCAACGCCGCAAGAACGCGCTCGAGAACTCGTCGCTCCCGGCCAAGCTGGTCGACTGCCGCTCGGGCAACCTCGAGTCCAGCGAACTCTTCATCGTCGAGGGCGACTCGGCACTGGGCACGGCGAAGCTCGCCCGAGACAGCTCCTACCAGGCGCTGCTCCCGATCCGAGGCAAGATCCTCAACGTGCAGAAGGCCTCCGTCTCCGACATGCTGTCGAACGCGGAGTGCGCGTCCATCATCCAGGTCATCGGCGCGGGCTCCGGACGATCGTTCGATCTCGACGCCGCCCGCTACGGCAAGATCATCCTCATGAGCGACGCCGACGTCGACGGCGCCCACATCCGGACGCTCCTGCTCACGCTCTTCTTCCGGTACATGCGGCCGCTGATCGAAGCGGGTCGCGTGTTCGCCGCGGTACCGCCGCTCCACCGCGTCATCGTCATCAACCCCGGCTCCAAGCCGAACGAGACGATCTACACCTACTCCGAAGCCGAACTGCACGCGGTGCTCAGCGACCTCAAGCGCACCGGCAAGAAGCACCAGGAACCGATCCAGCGCTACAAGGGCCTGGGGGAGATGGACGCCGACCAGCTGGCCACGACCACCATGGACCGCCGTCACCGGACGCTGCGCCGTGTCCGAGTGGAGGATGCGGAGTCGGCCGGACGGATCTTCGAACTCCTCATGGGCAACGACGTCGCCCCCCGCAAGGAGTTCATCGTCGACAGCTCCGACCGGCTGTCACGGGAGAGCATCGACGTCTGATCGTCGGTCGTCCACCGAGAAGCAGGACCGACGACGAAGGCCCGGATCGAGCAGTGCGCTCGATCCGGGCCTTCGTCAGTGTCCAGCTCCGATCAGGACGATTCGTCGCTCGCTGCCGCCTCGTCCGTCACCGGTGCTGCCGGTGCGGTGATCG
This sequence comes from Plantibacter sp. VKM Ac-2885, assembly GCF_015351205.1. Lineage (NCBI taxonomy): Bacteria > Bacillati > Actinomycetota > Actinomycetes > Micrococcales > Microbacteriaceae > Plantibacter > Plantibacter sp. VKM Ac-2885. Next base: position 2,262,127 of record NZ_JADKSK010000001.1, read on the forward strand.
CGCCGCCGATGAACCCGACGGGGGCGTCGAGCGGCACCCCTGAGGCATCCCGCTTCGCGCCGACCTCCGGGAGCGTCCGCGGTGTCCCGTCCGTCCCGACGGCGTGCGCCGGAGCGGCGCCGACCCACGCGACGGCCAGCTGGTCCTCGCCCTTCAGGAAGCGCTGCGACCGGACACCGCCGGTCGCACGACCCTTGGCGGGGAACTCGGAGAACTCCGAGACCTTCGCGCTCCCGGTGTCCGTTCCGGCGAGCGTCAGCGAATTGGTCGCGACGGTCACGACGACGACGTCGTCGGTGGGCAGGACAGCAGTGAACGAGATGACCTTCGCACCGGCCGCCAGGTTGATGCCGGCCATGCCACCCGCTGCCCGCCCCTGCGGACGGACGGACGTCGCGGCGAAACGGAGCAGTTGTGCATCGGAGGCGACGAAGACGAGTTCCGCGTCGTCGCCGACCTGGGTGGCCCCGACGACGTGGTCGCGCGGCTTGAGCGTGATGACCTCGAAGTCCGGCTTGTTCGGCAGGTCGCCGGGGATGACCCGCTTGACGACGCCGGTCTCGGTTCCCAGCACGATCGGCTGCTCCGAGGTCAGCGAGACGATCGCCAGCACGCGCTCGTCACGGTTCGGGAGCGACAGGTATTCGCCCATCCGGACGCCGGCCGCGAGCTGGATGGAGGCCGCCGGCACCGCGGGAAGGTCGAGCGGGGTGAACCGGATGACACGACCGAGGCTCGTGACCGCACCGAGTTCGGTGCGGCTCGTGGTCTCGACGACACTCAGGATCGCATCGTGCTTGCTCCGCCGACCGGGTCGTGGTGCGGGTGCGTCCTGCTCGAGGTCGACGCGGAGCACCCGTCCGGTCGCGCTGAGGTAGACGCGGCACGGGGTGTCGGCGAGCTCGAGCACCGGGGCGCTCTTCCCTCGGCCGGTCGTCGCGACGCTCGGCTTGGCATTCGTCAGCATGGTCCGGCGCGGCGTGCCGAACTGCTCGGCCGCAGCGGCGAGCTCTGCGGAGACCGCGGCCCGGATGAGTCGTTGGCTCCCGAGCAACCGCTCGAGTTCGGCGATCTCGGCCAGCAGCTTGTCGCGCTCGGCCTCGAGCTCGATCCGCGAGAACTTGGTGAGTCGTCGGAGACGGAGTTCGAGGATGTACTCGGCCTGCAGCTGCGAGAGGTCGAAGACCTCGATGAGCCTCGCGCGGGCCTGTTCGGAGTCGTCGCTCGCGCGGATGACCTGGATGACCTCGTCGATGTCGAGGATGGCGATGAGGAGCCCCTCCACGAGGTGGAGGCGTTCCTTGCGTCTCGCCAACCGGAACCGGCTCCGGCGGGTGACCACGCTGATGCGGTGGTCGACGTACACCTGCAGCAGTTCCCGGAGGCCGAGCGTCTGCGGGCCGCCGTCGACGAGCGCGACGTTGTTGATGCTGAAGGAGTCCTCGAGCGGCGTGTAGCGGTAGAGCTGCTCCAGGACGGCCTCGGGGGAGAAGCCGGTCTTGATCCCGATCACGAGGCGGAGCCCGTGGATGCGGTCCGTCAGGTCGGTGACGTCGGAGATGCCGTTGAGCTTCTTGGAGCTGACACCGTCCTTGATCTTCTCGATGATCTTCTCCGGACCGACCAGGTAGGGCAGTTCGGTGATGACCAGACCGGTCTTCCGCGCGGTGACCGGCTCGACGGAGACCTTCGCGCGGGTCTTGAAGGAGCCGCGACCGGTGGCGTAGGCGTCCTTGATGCCGTCCAGACCGACGATCGTGCCGCCCGAGGGGAGGTCGGGACCCGGGACGAACTCCATCAGGTCCTCGAGGGTGGCCTGAGGATGCGCGATGAGGTGCCGTGCCGCACCGATCACCTCGACGAGGTTGTGCGGCGCCATGTTGGTGGCCATGCCGACCGCGATGCCGCTGGCACCGTTCACGAGGAGGTTCGGGAACGCGGCCGGGAGGACCTCGGGCTGCATGAACTGGTTGTCGTAGTTCGGGACGAAGTCGACGACGTCCTCGTCGAGGTCGGCCGTCAGCGCGAGTGCGGCGGCGTCCAGCCGGGCCTCCGTGTACCGCGGCGCGGCGGGCCCGTCGTCGAGTGAGCCGAAGTTCCCATGCCCGTCGATGAGCGGGACGCGGAGCGTGAAGGGCTGTGCGAGGCGGACGAGTGCGTCGTAGATCGCCGTGTCGCCGTGCGGGTGCAGCTTCCCCATCACTTCGCCGACGACGCGGGCCGACTTCACGTGGCCACGATCGGGGCGCAGGCCCATCTCGGTCATCTGATAGAGGATGCGGCGCTGCACCGGCTTCAGGCCGTCCCGCGCGTCGGGGAGGGCGCGGGCGTAGATGACCGAATAGGCGTACTCCAGGAAGGAGGTCTGCATCTCCGACGAGACATCGATGTCCTCGATGCGCTCGCCACTGGTCTCCGTCGGCGGGGTCTGCTGTTGGCGGGTCATTCCGTGTCTCTGCTGAGGGGAGTCGAGCCGGTGCTCGGCGAGGATGGCGGGGCGTGGTCGTCAGCGCGGTGTGCGAGACTGAGCCCGATGACCACCATGCTACCGACGGTCGATCCGGAGTCACGCAGCCTTGCCGGTGTCCTCCCGGATTGCCTCGCATCCCTGACGGTGGGCGGTGGATCGCTGCCCCGGGCCGACCATGCCGTCGTCGTCCTCGTCGACGGCCTCGGCGCCGCGAACCTCCGTGGAGCAGCCGCCCACGCTCGGTTCCTCGCGCCGCGCCTCGGTCCGCGCTCCACCACGACGTCGGCGTTCCCGTCGACGACCGCGGCCGGGATCGCGACGCTGACCACCGGCTCGTTGCCGGGCCGGCACGGCCTCGTCAGCTACCGAGCACGGGACGTGGCGGGGGACCGGGTCGTGAACCAACTCAGCGGCTGGGACGCCGGCATGGTGCCCGAGACCTGGCAGCGCCTCCCGACCGTGTTCGAGCGAGCGAGAGCCGAGGGCGTCACCACGACGGTGATCGGTCAGGAGCGATACCGCAATTCGGGCTTCACCCGAGCCGTGCTCCGAGGGGCGGACTACCGGGCCGGACGCTCGATGGCGGACCGCCTCGACGCGGCCCGAGAGATCGCGTCCACGACCGCCGGCCCCACACTCAGCTACGTGTACGTCCCCGAGCTCGATCAGGCAGCGCACGAGTACGGGTGGGAGTCGGGCCGCTGGACGGCGCTCCTCGAGGAGCTCGACGGCGATCTCAAGCGGTGGTCGTCACGTTTGCCCGCGTCGACCGGCGCGCTCATCACCGCCGACCACGGGGTGATCGACGTTGCACAGCACCAGCACGTGCTCTTCGACCAGGTCCCCGAGCTGGTCGCCGGTGTCCGCCACATCGGCGGCGAGCCGCGATGCCTTCACCTCTATCTCGACACCGATGCAGGCCCAGCGGATCGGGAGCGCCTGGCTGAGGCCTGGCGAGCCGAGGAGGGAGGCCGCGCCTGGATCGCGACACGCGAGCAGGCGATCGACCACGGCTGGTATGGCGAGGTCGACCCTGAGGTGCTGCCACGGATCGGCGACGTCATCGTCGCCGCCCGGAAGCGCATCGCCTACTACGATTCACGTCCCGCCGATCAGAGCGCGAGGGGCATGATCGGACAGCACGGATCGCTCACCGACGACGAACGCCGGATACCGCTGCTCGGCCTCGGTCGTTACGAGCCCTGAGGCCCGGACCGATCAGACCGGGTCGTCGTCGGACTTCGCTCCGAACACGATCTCGTCCCAGGACGGCATCGACGCCCGACCTCGGCGTGCCTTCGCGCCGGACGGCGTGCCGCCATCGGAGGACTCGGCATCGCCCGCGCGTCGCTGCTGGGCGGCCTCGAACTCACCGGTGTCGAACACCGCCAGCGGGGTCTGCTGGTCCGGGACGGCGTGCGGCGCACTGGGGCGCTCGACAGGTTCGGGTTCGCTGGGGGCGGCCTCCCGCTCTCCACGGCGCTTGCGGAGCGCCTCCAACAGGTCGGCGGTCTGGTTGTGCTGCTCTGGGCTCGACGCCTCACGGTTGATCGCGGCCTGCGTCGCAGCCTTCGAGGACGGTGCGCGGCCGAAGCCAGTGTCGGCGGCGAACGGCAACGGCTCGATCGGACGCGTCTCGGCGGGACGGTCGGTCTCGGTCTGCTGCGGCGTCGACACCCGGTCCAGGGAGAACGCGCCGCTGTCGAAGCGTGAGGTGTCGGGGGAGTCGTCGGTGTCGACCGCACGCAACCGGGGGATCAATGCGGCCGGCAGGTCGCCCTGACGCGAGAGGGTCGTGGCCTCACTGCCGATGGGCGTGAGGGCGAGCTTCTTCGGCTCGAACGCCCATCGGGCGTCGTGGTCGACCTGGTCGGCCGTGAAGGACAGCTTGACGATCCAGCCGCCCTCGGGTTCCTTCCAGCTCGTCCACCGTTCGTCGGTCGCGCCGAGCTTCTCGAGTCGAGCCCGGATGACGTTCCCGAAGGTGGCCTCGATGTCGTCGGCCGACGTGTCCGTCGTCGGCAGGACGGCGACGCCCAGGGCGGTGCCGACGATGTGCTCGCGCTCCGCCATCACCGGACCCTCGAACCGCTGCACGTACTCCAGTGAGGCGCCGGTGACCGCTGCGACGTCCTCGGCGGAGAGCCCGCTGCGGATGTGTGCCTGCACTTCCCTCGGGGAGATCTTGGTGTTCCCACCGATGGGCGCACCGGCCGGCTTCGCCCGCCGCAGGTGGACGTGGAACGAATCGTCGACGATGAGGCGGTATTCCTCCTCGTTCCGATCTGCAACGATCAGAGCGCCGAGCTCCGCTCCGACTACCTTCAATTCCTGCATGATGAATGCCTCTCAGCGTGCCACGTGATTGACCCACGTTCTCACGGATCACGGGCGTATTCGGGGAATACGCCGGGCGTGCCGTCAGTTGCACGGGAAGGTTCCGCACACCCTCCCGAACACGGTTTGCAATTCATGCGGAACTGATGCAAACTGTGCCCGCCGATTTTGTTCCGACGGCATCGAGAAGTGGATAGGCATGGCAACTGATTACGACGCTCCCCGCAAGACCGACGACGATTCCGAGTCGATCGAGGCCCTGAAGGAGCGCGTTCCAGACAAGCTGTCCGGAGTCGTCGACTCCGAAGACGCTGACAACCCGGGTGACTACAACCTGGGTGGATCCGACCTCTCCGACCTCGACCTCGACGTCGTCGTGCTCCCGCCTCAGGCGGACGAGTTCACCTGCATGGAGTGCTTCCTCGTGAAGCACCGCTCGCAGCTCGACCACGAGGGCAAGTTCGGCCCGATCTGCGCGGAGTGCGCAGCCTGACAGCACCGCCGCGCGAGCGGCACACAGCACCCCTCCGGATCACGATCCGGAGGGGTTCTGTCGTTGCGGCTTCGAGCGGTGGCCGCCTCAGGCGTGCGTGCGTGCCGCGGCGATCGCATCCGCCAGGGCCTGCGGCCGACGGGACGACAGCAGCCAGTACGGCGTCGGGTCGGCGGGGTCGACGATCTCCACCTTCACGAGGCTGTGCACCCACCCGCGGATCATGAGCCAGGCGCGTGCATCGAGCTTGGTGCGGAGCTGAGCGGTCGCGTCGGTCCCGGTGTACACCACGACCTCACCGATGAACCCGAGCGGGATCGACGCCTTCCCGACCGACAGGCTCGACTCGGAGACCTGGATCCTCGGCGCCGTCCCGAACGCCAGCGCAAGGCACCCGCCGTACAGCACCACCGCCCCGACGATCCCCGCCGCGAGCGAAACGGGCGCGAGGACGAGCATGGTCGCCGGCACCACGAGGGCGAGGGCGATGATGACCCAGGGGCTGGGCCAGAGGGTTTCACGGTACGGCTGCATGTCTGCCTTGTCTCAGAGAACTGCACTACCCTCGATTCGTGACCGAAAGCGTTGACGTACTCATTATCGCGCCGGATCTGCCCGGCTATGCACACCCCGGCGATGCGGGTGCGGATCTCGTGTCCGCCGAGCACGTCGTGCTCGAACCGGGTGAGCGCGCCCTCGTCGGCACCGGCGTCTCGATCGCCCTGCCCGACGGCCATGCCGCGTTCGTCGTCCCACGAAGCGGTCTCGCGGCGAAACACGGCATCACCGTCGTCAACTCGCCGGGTACGGTCGACGCCGGGTATCGCGGCGAGATCAAGGTCACGCTCCTCAACACCGACCGTCACGCCTCCTTCACCGTCGAGCCGGGCGACCGCATCGCCCAGCTCATCGTGATGCCGGTGTCCCGCGCCAACTTCATCCCGGTGGAGCGATTGCCAGGCAGTGCACGAGGAGCCGGAGGCTTCGGTTCGACCGGCGTCGGCTCGCTCTCCACGACACCGGCCGCCACCGACCCAACCATCAGCACCGACGGTGCCGCGCAGACAGGAACCCTCGCATGAGCGAACTCGAAGACCTCCCAGACCTCGACCTCGACGCGGAGCTGCCCGACGACGCGAAGTCCGCACCTGAGGACCGTGAGACCGCCGGCCCGTTCGACGAGAGCGAGGCGAACCCCGTCCGTCCCTACATCGACCTCGGTGGCGTCAAGGTGCTGCCTCGGGAAGGGCTGAACCTCCGCCTCGAGGTGGAGGAGGCGACGAAGCGCGTCGTCGCGGTCGGCCTCGACTACGCCGGTTCCACCCTGCAGGTCCAGCCGTTCGCCGCCCCGCGGTCGACCGGTCTGTGGAACGAGACCCGCTCGCAGATCGCCGAGCAGATCGCCCAGCAGGGTGGCACCGTGACCGAGCGCGAGGGCGAGTTCGGCCCGGAGCTCGTCGCCGAGGTGCCGACCGGTGGCGCCGCAGGCACCGATGCGACCCACCTGGCACGCTTCATCGGCGTCGATGGTCCGCGCTGGTTCCTCCGTGGCGTCGTCGCGGGGGAGGGTGCGTCGAAGCCGGACGCCGCCGCGCTCGTGGACGACCTCTTCCGCAGCCTCGTCGTCGTCCGGGGCAACTCGCCCATGCCGCCACGCGACCTCATCCCGCTGCGTATGCCGACGGCCACGAGCGCGTAGTCGATGACGGACGCACGAGAACCGGAGCCCCGCGGAGTCGACCCGGTCGAGCGCCGTGACGCGTCGGGTTCCCCTGATGCCACGGGTGATGCGGATCGGCAGCGGCTCGGTGAATCGATGTCCGCGGCGTTCGGTGCCGCCGCACGCAAGTCCGGTCTGGGCGCGATGGCCGAGGGCGATGCCCCCACCGGCAAGGCACTGCTGCTCGCCATGGGCGGCGTGCGCGGCATCGTCGAGGCGATCCTGCCCGGACTCCTGTTCCTCGTCGTCTACACGCTGACCCTCGACCTGCTCCCGTCGATCATCGCTCCGGTCGCCCTCGGGGTCCTCTTCTCCGTGGCACGCCTCGTGCAACGGCAGCCGGTCACGCAGGCCGTCGGCGGCCTCCTCGGCATCGCACTCTCAGCGGCTCTGGCTCTGCTGTCCGGGCGCGCTGAGGACTTCTACGTCGTCGGGTTCTGGACCAACGGCGCCTATGCCGTGGCCCTCCTCGTCTCGGTGCTCGTCGGATGGCCCGTCGTCGGACTCGTGGCCGGCTACCTCATGGGCAGCGGCACGAGCTGGCGCTCCCACCCCGGACAACGACGCGCCATGCGGTGGCTGACGCTGGTGTGGGTTGCCATGTTCGCCGCACGACTCCTCGTGCAGCTGCCCCTCTACTTCAGTGGGAACGTCGAACTCCTCGGCACACTCCGGCTCCTCATGGGCATCCCGCTCTACGCGCCACTGCTCGTCCTCAGCTGGCTCGTCGTCCGCGCCGTGTTCCCGAAGGCTCCGCAGGCATCCACCGAGTGATCCGCCGAGAGCCCGGCCCGACGCGTCAGCGTGTCTCGGGCCGGGCTCTCGTCATGTCGGGAGGACCCGATCCTCGATGCTAGAATTGTCTCGACATCAAGATAGATGAGCGATGCCGAGATGACACGACGCGCCCCAGCCTGTAGTTAGGCAAGCCTTGCTAGCCGCGGAGCACCCGCCAGCAGCAAGATTGGTCGGAACGCACGTGAGTGAGCACTCGCCGCCGCCAACGAAGGAGAAGACGATATGTCCACCGTGAACAGCTTCGGGGCGAAAGACACCCTGACTGTCGGGACGACCGACTACGAGATCTATCGCATCGACACGGTGGAGGGTCACGAGAAGCTGCCGTTCAGCCTCAAGGTGCTCCTCGAGAACCTGCTGCGCACCGAGGACGGTGCCAACATCACCGAGGCGCACATCCGCGCGATCGGCGACTGGGTTCCGACCGCGGACCCCGACACCGAGATCCAGTTCACCCCGGCTCGCGTCGTCATGCAGGACTTCACCGGCGTGCCGTGCATCGTCGACCTCGCCACCATGCGCGAAGCGGTCGAGGCACTCGGCGGCTCCGCCGACAAGATCAACCCGCTCGCCCCGGCCGAGATGGTCATCGACCACTCGGTCATCGCCGATCTCTTCGGCAGTGAGAACGCGCTCGAGCGCAACGTCGAGCTCGAGTACGAGCGGAACGGCGAGCGGTACCAGTTCCTCCGCTGGGGCCAGACGGCGTTCGACGACTTCAAGGTCGTCCCGCCGGGAACCGGCATCGTGCACCAGGTCAACATCGAGTACCTCGCCCGCGTCACCATGACGCGCGAGGTCGGCGGCGTCCTGCGCGCCTACCCCGACACCTGTGTCGGCACCGACTCGCACACGACCATGGTCAACGGCCTGGGCGTGCTCGGCTGGGGCGTCGGCGGTATCGAGGCTGAGGCTGCCATGCTCGGCCAGCCCGTGTCGATGCTCATCCCGAAGGTCGTCGGCTTCAAGCTGAACGGCTCCATCCCGACGGGCGTCACCGCGACGGACGTCGTCCTCACCATCACCCAGATGCTCCGCAAGCACGGCGTCGTCGGCAAGTTCGTCGAGTTCTACGGAGCAGGCGTCGCCGAGGTGCCGCTCGCGAACCGCGCCACCATCGGCAACATGAGCCCCGAGTTCGGCTCGACGGCCGCCATGTTCCCGATCGACGACGTCACGCTCGACTACCTGCGCCTCACCGGTCGCAGCGACGAGCAGATCGCGCTGGTCGAGGCCTACGCCAAGACCCAGAAGCTGTGGCACGACGCCGACCAGGAGCCGGTCTTCAGCGAGTACCTCGAACTCGACCTCGCCACCGTCGTCCCGTCGATCGCCGGCCCGAAGCGTCCGCAGGACCGCATCGAGCTGACGGACGCGAAGGCTCAGTTCGAGCGCGACCTCGTCGACTACGCCACGGTCGAGCACGACATCGTCGACCTCGTCGGCGCCGGTTCCTTCCCCGCCTCCGACCCGGCCGGCACCACGCCGCAGGACGAGGACGAGAACAACCACCACCACCACACGCACCGCAGCCACGCTCCGGCGTCCCTCTCGAAGCCCACCCAGGTCACCCTCGAGGAGAACGGGGTCGACTTCACCCTCGACCACGGTGCCGTCGCGATCGCCGCGATCACCTCGTGCACCAACACCTCGAACCCGTCGGTCATGCTGGCCGCAGGCCTCCTGGCCCGGAACGCCAGCAAGAAGGGCCTGAAGGCGAAGCCGTGGGTCAAGACCACGCTCGCTCCGGGTTCCAAGGTCGTCACCGACTACTACGCGAAGGCCGGTCTCACCGAGTACCTCGAAGACCTCGGCTTCTACACGGTCGGCTACGGCTGCACGACCTGCATCGGCAACTCCGGTCCGCTGCTCGACGAGATCTCGACCGCCGTCCAGGACAACGACCTCGCCGTCACCGCCGTCCTCTCGGGCAACCGCAACTTCGAGGGCCGGATCAACCCAGACGTCAAGATGAACTACCTGGCGAGCCCGCCGCTCGTCATCGCGTACGCCCTCGCAGGGTCGATGAACTTCGACTTCGAGGTCGACGCGCTGGGTGTCGACGCCGACGGCAACGACATCTTCCTGAAGGACATCTGGCCCGACGCGGCAGAGGTCCAGGACACGATCGACACCTCCATCAACAAGGAGATGTTCGACCACGAGTACAGCGGCGTCTTCGACGGCGACGAGCGCTGGCGTTCGCTCCAGACCCCCGAGGGCTCGACCTTCGAGTGGGACGAGCAGTCGACGTACGTGCGGAAGCCCCCGTACTTCGACGGCATGACCATGGAGACGACCCCCGTCTCCGACATCGTCGGTGCCCGCGTCCTCGCGAAGCTCGGCGACTCGGTCACGACCGACCACATCAGCCCGGCCGGCAACATCAAGGCCGACTCGCCCGCAGGCCGGTACCTCGACGAGCACGGCGTCGGTCGGAAGGACTACAACTCCTACGGCTCGCGCCGCGGCAACCACGAGGTCATGATCCGCGGCACGTTCGCGAACATCCGACTGAAGAACCAGCTGCTCGACGGCGTTGAGGGCGGCTACACCCGCGACTTCACGCAGGCCGATGCACCGCAGTCGTTCATCTACGACGCGTCGCAGAACTACCAGGCCGAGGGCACGCCCCTCGTCATCTTCGGTGGCAAGGAGTACGGCTCCGGTTCCTCCCGCGACTGGGCGGCCAAGGGCACGAGCCTCCTCGGTGTCAAGGCGGTCATCACCGAGAGCTTCGAGCGCATCCACCGCTCGAACCTCATCGGCATGGGCGTCGTCCCGCTGCAGTTCCCGGAAGGCGAGAGCTGGGCCTCCCTCGGACTCGACGGCACGGAGATCGTGTCGATCGCCGGTCTCGAGGAGCTCAACAACGGCACGACGCCGAAGACGGTCCGCGTGACCGCCGTCCCGAGCGAGCACTCGGCTCCCGGCAAGGAGCCGGTCGAGTTCGACGCGGTCGTCCGCATCGACACGCCAGGTGAAGCCGACTACTACCGCAACGGCGGCATCCTGCAGTACGTGCTCCGCAGCCTCGTCTGACGACGAGGCTCTACCACCAGGCCGGTCCCGACAGCAACCGTCGGGGCCGGCCTGCTGCGTTCGCCGCCCACTCCGCCCACGACGCGTACACTCGAAAGACGGGCTCCGAGCGATCGGACGGCCCACGGTGGAGGGACGACAGCGTGACAGTGCTCGATCAGGTGAACGGACCCCGGGACCTCGACGGCCTCTCCGAGGCGGAACTCGTCGAACTCGCCGGCGACATCCGCGCCTTCCTCATCGCGAACGTCTCGAAGACGGGCGGACACCTCGGTCCGAACCTCGGCGTCGTCGAGCTCACGATCGCGATGCACCGGGTGTTCGACTCCCCAACGGACCCGATGGTGTTCGACACCGGTCACCAGTCCTACGTCCACAAACTCCTGACCGGCCGTCAGGAGTTCTCCGGGCTCCGGACCCGGGGCGGCCTCGCCGGCTACCCGCAGCGTTCCGAATCCGAGCACGACATCGTCGAGAGCTCGCACGCGTCGAGCTCGCTCAGCTGGGCGGACGGTATCTCCCGCGCCTTCCAGATGACCGGGCAGGACGAGCGCCATGTGGTGGCGGTCGTCGGCGACGGCGCGCTGACGGGCGGCATGACGTGGGAGGCGCTCAACAACATCAGCGATGACAACACCCGCCGGCTCGTCATCATCGTCAACGACAACGGCCGGTCCTACGCGCCGACCATCGGCGGTATGGCGCGGTTCCTGAGCGGTGTGCGGACCCGCCGGAGCTATCGCGACCTGCGCGAGCGCAGCCAGCGGGCCTTCAACCTCCTCGGCGGTCCGGGACGCGCGCTCTATCGGGGCGTCCGCGGAGGTGCCCACGGGTTCCTGTCCCGCCTCACGAACAACGAGGCGCTCTACTCCAACCTCGACATCAAGTACATCGGGCCGGTCGACGGACACGACATCCACGCGATGGAGGAGGCCCTGACCCAGGCGAAGCACTACGGCGCACCGGTGATCGTCCACGCGATCACCGAGAAGGGTCGTGGGTTCCAGCCGGCACGGGACGACGACGCCGATCAGTTCCATGCCGTCGGGGTGATCGACCCCGAGACCGGGGAGCCCGTCGGGGCGGCCGCCCGCCCGTCCTGGACGGCCGTGTTCAGCGAGGAGATGCTCGCGGTGGCCGAGGCCGACGACCGCGTCGTGGCCATCACGGCCGCCATGCTGCGACCGGTCGGGCTCCACGCCTTCGCCGAACGCTTCCCCGAGCGCGTGCACGACGTCGGTATCGCCGAGCAGCACGCCTTCACCTCGGCGGCCGGGCTCGCCTTCGGTGGACTGCACCCGGTGGTGGCCGTGTACGCGACGTTCGTGAACCGTGCCTTCGACCAACTGCTCATGGACGTCGCGCTGCACCGTGCGGGGGTCACGGTCGTCCTCGACCGCGCCGGAGTGACCGGCCCCGACGGACCGAGCCACCACGGCATCTGGGACCTCGCGATCCTGCAGGTCGTCCCGGGTATCCGGATCGCGGCACCGCGTGATGGCGAGCGGCTGCGCGAGGAACTGCGCGAAGCCGTGTCGATCAACGACGCCCCGACCGTCATCCGGTTCCCGAAGGGCAGCGCCCCCGCCGAGCTCCCGGCCGTCGAGCGTCTCCACGACGGTGTCGACGTCCTCCGGACGACCGAGCAGCCGGACGTCCTCATCGTCGCCGTCGGCCCGATGGCGCCCATCGCGATCGACGTGGCGGACCGACTCGCCCGGCAGGGCATCGGCGCGACCGTCGTCGACCCCCGCTGGGTGGTCCCCGTCGCCGAATCGCTCGTCGAGCTCGCCGCGGCACACCGGCTCGTGATCACCCTCGAGGACGGCATCCGCGTCGGAGGCATCGGCACCCGCATCAGGCAGACCCTCCGCGAGGCCGGCGTCGACACGGCCGTCGACGAGCTCGGCGTGCCGGACGAGTTCATCGACCACGCGTCCCGCGAGCAGATCCTCGAGGATGCGGGCCTCACGGCGCAGCAGATCGCCCGCGATGTCGTGGCACAGGTCCTCGGCAGCCGGATCCCCGTGGCCCGCCCACTGCCTGACGACCGCGTCGAGCAGGACACGTCTTCGGAGCGGAGCACGACGAGGCCGCACGGCGCCTGACCGCGGGCTGTGGCGCGCTTGACTTCGAGTGCACTCGAAGTCGTATCGTGTGGACATGACCACTCTCCACGAGGGCTACGCCATCTCCGACGTCGCCGAACAGACCGGACTGAGCGTCCACACGCTCCGGTACTACGAGCGCGCAGGGCTCATGCCACGTCCGATCGGCCGCAGCTCATCGACGCACCGCCGCTACAGCGAGGGCGACGTGTCCTGGGTCGTGTTCCTGACGAGGCTCCGGTCGACGGGCATGCCGATCGCGACGCTCCGCGAGTACACGGTGTTGGCTCAGCGCGGTGACGACACCGCCGAGGCGAGGCTCGAGCTGCTGCTGCGGCATCGGATCTCGTTCCTGGCCCGCCTCGAGGAGATGCAGCAGTCGCTGGAGGTCATCGATCGCAAGATCGAACTCTACACAGAACAGGTGGCAACACGATGAAGCACATCACACTCGGCACAGCGGGACCAGACATCGCCCGGATCGGCCTCGGCTGCATGGGGATGTCGGCGTTCTACACCGGTGCCGCCCTCGACGATGCGGCGTCGACCGCGACGATCCACCGTGCCCTGGACCTCGGCGTCACCTTCTTCGACACCGCTGAGATGTACGGTCCCTACCTCAACGAGGAACTGCTCGGAGCTGCACTCGGGTCACGCCGGGACGAGGTGACCCTCGCGACCAAGTTCGGGACGATCCGCAATTCCAGTGACGGACAGTTCGGCGCCGATGGCAGCGCCACGAACGTGCGCCTGTCGATCGAGGGATCGCTGCGCCGGCTCGGGACCGACGTCGTGGACCTCTACTACCTCCACCGCGTGGATCCGGGCGTGCCCATCGAGGAGACGGTGGGTGCCCTCTCGGAGCTCGTCACCGAGGGCAAGATCCGGTACATCGGTCTGTCGGAGGCGGCTCCGGACACGATCCGGCGTGCGCACGCCGTGCACCCGATCACGGCTCTGCAGACGGAGTACTCGCTCTGGAGCCGCGACCCCGAGGCGGAGATCCTGCCGACCGTCCGTGAGTTGGGCATCGGTTTCGTCCCGTACTCGCCGCTCGGTCGTGGGTTCCTCACCGGCACGATCCGATCGCTCGACGTGCTCGACGAGACCGACTTCCGTCGCGCCAACCCGCGCTTCACGGGGGACAACCTCGCTGCGAACATCGCGATCGTCGAGGAGGTCGACCGGATCGCCGCGTCGCTCGATGCGACACCGGCCCAGGTGGCGCTCGCCTGGTTGCTGGCCCAGGGTGACGACATCGCACCGATCCCCGGCACGAAGCGGATCCCGTACCTCGAGGAGAACCTCGGCGCCGACGAGCTCTCCCTGTCGGCCGACGCGCTCGCTCGACTCGACGCACTCCGTCTCCCTGCCGGTGACCGGTATCCGGACATGAGCACCGTCAACCGCTGAGCTCCGGCATGCGCTGAGGGCTGGCGTCGCTCGAGGCTCGACCACGAGAGCGGGGTGCCGTCCACCGATGGTGGAGGACACCCCGCTCTCGCGACACCGCGCGGACTACGCCTGGACGCCCCGGATGGGCGGGTGGTGGAAGGTCTCGCCGAAGGCACGCTCGCTCGCACCGACGCGGTCCAGGTACGGCGTCGCTCCGCCGTCCTGGAACGGCCAACCCGCACCGAGGATGAGCCCGAGGTCGATGTCCTGGGCGGCTGAGACGACGCCCTCGTCCAACATGAGCTTGATCTCCGAAGCGAGGCCGTCCTCGACCCGTCGCAGGATCTCGTCCTCGCTGAGCGGGCTGTCGCCCGTGACGAGTACCTTCTGAGCCTGCTTCGTGAAGCCGGTCACCTTGCCGCCCTTGTCCTTCTCGACGACCGAGTCCAGGCCGGCGAGCCGGTGGAGGTTCTCCGACGCGAAGAACCGGTCGGGGAACTTCCCGACCATCGTGTCCTGCACGTGCGCGGCGACCTTCCAACCGACGAGGTCGATGAGCTGGAAGGGCGTCATCGGCAGGCCGATGGGCGCGAAGGCACGTTCGACCGTCAGCAGCGGGGTGCCGGCGTCCAGGGCGTGCGCCGCCTCACCCATGACCTTCGCCAGGAGTCGGTTGACGATGAAGCCGGGAGCGTCGGCGGTGAGGATGGCGCTCTTCTTCAGCTTCGCCGCGGTGGCGAAGGCCGTCGCGAGCGTCTCGTCGTCCGTCTGGGGTGTGCGGACGACCTCAAGCAACGGCATGACGGCGACCGGGTTGAAGAAGTGGAAGCCGACGAGCCGCTCGGGGTGCGCGAGCTTCGCCCCGATCTCCTCGACGGAGAGCGAGGAGGTGTTCGTCGCGAGGACCGTCTGCTCCGAGACGTACTGCTCCACCTCGGCGAACACGCTCTGCTTGACGCCGACCTCTTCGAAGACGGCCTCGATGACCCAGTCGCAGTCCGCGAAGTCGGCCTTGTCCGTGGTTCCGGACAGGAGCGCCTTCAGGCGGTTCGACTCGTCGGGGGAGATGCGGCCCTTCCCGCGGAGCGTGTCGATCTCGCCGTGGATCCGGGCGACGCCGGCGTCGACGTGGCCCTGGTCGAGGTCGGTGATGACCACCGGCACCTGGAGTCGCCGGAGGAAGAGCAGTGCGAACTGGCTCGCCATGAGCCCGGCACCGATGATGCCGACCTTCGTGACCCGCCGGGCGAGCTGCTTGTCGGGCGCTCCTGCCGGGCGCTTGGCGCGCTTCTGCACGAGGGCGAACGCGTACATGCTCGCCTGGAACTGGTCGCCGACGATGAGCTCGGACAGCGCCCGGTCCTCTCGCTCGAACCCCTGTGCCTTCGTGCCGCTGCGGGCGGCCTCGAGCAGGTCGAGGGCCGCGTAGGGCGACTTCGCGACCGTGCCGATCTTGCTCTCGAGCATCTTGCGGGCGGTGCTGATGGCGAGCGGCCACTTGATCGTCCGCTCCACTTTGCCCGGCACGTTCTTGCGCTGCACGGTCACCGTGCCACCGAGCACCCCGTCGGCCCAGCGCAACGAGTCCTCGAGGAAGTTGGCGGACGGGAACATGACGTCCGCGATGCCGTAGGCGAGCGCGTCCTGCGCCTTGAGCATCCGGTTGTTCTTGAGCGGGTTCGAGATGACGACGTTGAGTGCGTTCTCGATGCCGATCAGGTTCGGGAGCAGGTAGGCGCCGCCCCAGCCCGGGATGAGTCCGAGGAACACCTCGGGGAGCGCGATCGCGGGCGCCGAGGCGTCGACGGTCCGGTAGTTCGCGTTGAGGCCGATCTCGAGTCCGCCACCGAGCGCGAGTCCGTTGATGAAGACGAAGGTCGGAACGCCGAGGTCCTCGAGCTTGCCGAAGACATGGTGGCCGAGCTGCGCGAGCTTGGTCGCGACCTCACGGGAGGGGATGTCGCCGACCTTGCTCAGGTCGGCGCCGGCCGCCAGGATGAACGGCTTGCCCGTGATGGCGACACCGTCGATCTCGCCGGATGCGGCACGGGTCCGTTGCGCCTCGAGGACGCCGTCGAGCTCGAGCAGCGTGACCGGGCCGAGCGTGTTCGGCCTCGTGTGGTCGCGTCCGTTGTCGAGGGTGATGAGCGCGATCGTGCGTCCGCTCGCCACGGTGACGTCCTTGACGAAGGAGCGCGTCACGACCTCGTCGTCGCCGCTGATCGCGACGAGCTCCGAGAAGTCGATGGTCGTGTAGTCGGTCATCTACTTGCGTCCCTTCTTGCCGGTGAAGTACGGGTTCTCCCAGATCACGGTGCCGCCCTGGCCGAGGCCGACGCACATCGCCGTGAGGCCGTAGCGCACCTCGGGGTGCTCGGCGAACTGCGCCGCGAGCTGGATCATGAGTCGGACGCCGGATGCCGCGAGCGGGTGCCCGACCGCGATCGCGCCTCCCCACGGGTTCACCCGCGGGTCCTCGTCGTCGATGCCGAAGTGGTCGAGGAAGGAGAGCACCTGCACGGCGAAGGCCTCGTTCAGTTCGAACAGACCGATGTCCTCGATCGACAGACCGGCCTTCCGCAGAGCCTTCTCCGTGGACGGCACGGGACCGATGCCCATGATCTCGGGCTCGACGCCCGCGAACGCGAAGCTGACGAGGCGCATCTTCGGCGTGAGGCCGAGTTCCTTCGCCGTCGAGGCACTGGCGAGCAGACTCACCGTGGCGCCGTCGGTCAGCGGCGAGGCGTTGCCTGCGGTGACACGGCCGTGGGGCCGGAACGGCGTATTCAGTCCGGCGAGCCCCTCCATCGTGGTCTCGGGACGGAGCCCTTCGTCGCCGGTGGCGAGTCCCCATCCGCTGTCGCTCCGGAGCGCGACCGGGACGAGGTCGGGCTGGATCCGTCCGGCTTCGTAGGCGGCCGCGACTTTTTGCTGACTACGCATGCCGAAGCGGTCGGAGCGTTCCTTCGTGAGCTGCGGGAACCGGTCGTGGATGCGCTCGGCCGTCTTGCCCATGTTCAGCGCGTCCTCGCTGACGAGGCGCTCGGCGAGGAACCGTGGGTTCGGGTCGGCGTCCAGCCCCATGGGGTGACGTCCCATGTGCTCGACGCCACCGGCGAGGACGAGGTCGTAGGCACCGAATGCGATGCCGCTGCCGAGCGTCGTGACGGAGGTCATCGCTCCGGCGCACATGCGGTCGATCGCGAATCCGGGTACGGATTTCGGTAGGCCGGCGAGCAGCGCGGCGGTCCTGCCGAGCGTGAGCCCCTGGTCGCCCTGCTGGGTCGTCGCCGCGATGGCGACCTCGTCGATGCGGTCGAGCGGCAGACCGGGATGACGTTCGAGCAGTCCGATGATCGCCTTGACGATCAGGTCGTCAGCCCGGGTGTTCCAGTACATGCCCTTTTCGCCGGCTCGTCCGAACGGTGTCCGGACTCCATCAACGAATACGACGTCGGCTTGTTCGGCCACGTTGCCTCCTCATTCTCGGGGTACGCCCCGATCCTAGGCGGCAGACACGGGTGGACACCCGGGTGCAGCGCTTCCTACGAAGCGTCCGGGTCAGGCTCCACCGGGGATTGGGCCGACTCGACAAAGGCGTCGGTGATCGCCCGGGCGGTCGCGTCGATCTGCCAGGGGCGTGCCTCGTGCTCGGCGAGTGCTGCAGCGACCGTCTCGACGGTGAGTGGTTCGGGCGGCGTCCAGGCCAGTCGGCGCAGCGTCTCCGGCGTGAGCAGGTTCTCGACCGGCATCGTCAGGAACTCCGCCGTCGCGAGGATCTTCGTCCGTGCCGCGGTGTACCTGGCGTGCGCGTCCGGATTCTTGTCGGACCAGCTGCGCGGGGGTGGCAGCGTGTCGCTCGCTGGTCGGGCACCGGGGAGGTCCTCGGTGGTCTGGCCGGTGTGGATCGCGTTCCACCAGAGGTCCAGTTCGGTGCGGCTCGCGCGCCCACGGAAGTCCGAGAGCGCTGCGAGGTCGCGCTTCGAGCTGGGGTTGGCCTTCGCGGCCGCGGTGATCGAGGCGTCGGGGATGAGCCGCCCGGGGGCGGTGTCGCGGCGCTGCGCGAGTTCGTCACGCGCGACCCAGAGCTCGCGAGCGACGGCGAGGTTGCGTTGTCCGCGCACGGCATGGAGTCCGGAGAGGCGGCGCCAGGGCTCGGCGCGGGGTGCCTTGGCCTCCCGGGCGAGCGTGGCCTGGAACTCCTGCCGCGCGATGTCGCTCTTCCCGGCATCCTCGATGCGGGCTGCCAGTTCCTCTGCGGCGTCGACGAGCAGCTCGACGTCGAGCGCCGCGTACTCGAGCCAGGAGGCGGGGAGCGGGCGGGTCGACCAGTCGGCGGCGGAGTGCTCCTTCGCCAGATGGATGCCCAACAGTTCTTCGACCACGGCGCCGAGCCCGACACGCGGCAGCCCCAGCAGACGGGCACCCAGCTCGGTGTCGAAGAGCTCGCTCGGGTCGATGCCCACTTCGCGGAGACATGCGAGGTCCTGGCTGGCCGCGTGCAGGATCGACCGCTCGCCCTGGATCAGGGCACCGAGTTCGGCCATGGAGCCGATGGCGGGCGGGTCGTAGAGGAAGACCCCGGCACCGCGACGGTAGACCTGGATCAAGTAGGCCCGCTGCGAGTAGCGGTAGCCCGACGCCCGTTCGGCGTCGAGCGCGAACGGTCCGTGACCCGCCGCGAGCACCTCGAGGGAGGCGAGGTAGGCCTCGCGGGTGTCGGTGACGACCCGTGGTGCGGTGGGCGCGGGCGGCGGGAGGAGCGGTGCTGATTCGGGCGCCGCGTCACTCACGGTGAGCTCGTTTGACGGACAACAGGGAGACCCCTTCGGTGGTCGGAGGCAAGCCGGCGAGCATGCACAGCAGCTCTCCCCATCCTTCCACGTGCGCCGCGACGTCGCTCTCCAGCGGTGTCCACGACGCTCGAAGCTCGATCTGTGCGCCGTCGCCCTGCCGGGCGAGCTCCCCGAAACCACTCGAGATGATCTTCGTCGCGGTACCGGACGCTGCCTGGTAGGAGGCGCCGCGGGTGTCGAGGGCGTCCACGAGCCAGGACCAGGCGACCTCGGCAAGGAACGGGTCGAGTCCGATCTCGGTCTCCAGGGGGGCCTGGGCGAAGCAGACGACGCGGAAGCGTCCACCCCAGGCGTCAGAGCCGTCCGGGTCGTAGAGGAGGACGAACCGCCCCGTACCGAGGTCGGAGTCGGCATCGTGGCGACTCGGCGAAACGTCGGCCGCGAGGGCGATGGCGAACGGCGCGAGATTGCTCGGCGCGGGGATCTCCGTGACTCTCAGATCGGGCCGGACGGCTGCAGCGCGAACAGCGTCCATCGCTCGGGCGAACTCTTCGGGAACCTTTGCCGTCGTCGGACTCTCTACCACGAGTGAAGACTAGAGTTACATCCCGATGAATGGGCAGAGGCACGCCGGGCGGAGACGCGGACCCGGGTCGCAGGCAGGCGGTCGAGGAGCGGCGAGCACCGGCATCCGACGGCGGGGTTCGGCGACGGATGCGATCGTCATCGCCGGTGGAGCCGCTGCCGCTGTCGGCGCCCTCGGACTCGCCGTCGTCGCGACCATCGCCCGCAAGGTGGTGGTCCCGGCTCGGGACCGCCCGAGTGAGGCTCGCATCGTCGGGTTGGACCGTGCCGGCGGGACGGTCGAACTCGTCGCGTCCCCGGACACGATCGTCCCCGGCCGCTACGGCAGCTGGGTGACGAGACGGGCCGCCTACGTGCAGCTGGGCGACATCCTCGAGGTGCGGCAGCACACCGTGGTCCGGACGCTCCTCGGCGGCGACGTCGACGCACTCCGCGTCGGCCAGGAGGCCGAGTTCAGCGGGTGGTTCTTCCGCCGCCCGGAGGAACTGGGCCTCGCCCACGAGGACGTGCTCGTCCCGACCCCGCTCGGGCCGGCGCCGGCGTGGGCGATCCACCCGGAGGACGGGCCGTCCACCCGCTGGGCCGTCCTGGTGCACGGCCGGGGGACCACGCGATCCGAAGCGCTCCGAGCGGTGCCGAGCTTCCGCAACGCCGGGTACTCATGCCTGCTCGTCTCCTACCGCAACGACGGCGACGCTCCGCCCGCACTGGACTTCCGCTACGCGCTCGGCGACGAGGAGTGGCGCGACGTGGACGCCGCCATCGGTTGGGTTCGTGAACAGGGCGCCGCCGACGTCGTACTCATGGGCTGGTCCATGGGCGGAGCGATCGTGCTCCAGGCGTCACGGCGGACGACGCACCCCGAACTCCTCCGCGCCGTGGCGCTCGATTCGCCGGTCATCGACTGGGTGGACGTCCTGCAGCACCAGGCCCGCGAGAACCGGATCCCGAGCGTGGTCGGTCGGGTCGCCCTGCTCGCCATCAGCCGCCGGTGGGGACGCCTCCTGACCGGGCAGGCGACGAGCATCGATCTCGGTCGGCTCGACTACGTCGCCAACGCCGCCGACCTCGCCTTGCCGATCCTGCTGATGCACAGTGACGACGACGGTTACGTGCCGGCAGGGCCGTCGCGGGCGCTCGCCCTCGCACGACCGGACATCGTGACGTTCGTCCCGTTCACCGTCGCACGTCACACGAAGCTCTGGAACTACGACCCGGAGCGTTGGACCGCCGCGGTCTCGGACTGGCTCGACGAGCTCGTGCCGCTACCGCCCGGGCACTGACCGACGGGCCGACGACTCAGGCGAGTTCGCGGAGGCGGCGCTTCGTCCGGCCGAGCAGCGCCGACATCCCACGCAGTCGCAGTGGCGACACCGCCCGGGAGAGTCCGATCATCTGTGGGAAGTCGTCGGGGACGGCGAGGACCTCGTCGACGGTGAGTCCGGCGAGCCCCTGGACGAGGATGCTCGCGAACCCGCGAGTGGTGGGCGCTTCCTCGGGAGCCGTGGCGAAGAGGTGCACGATGCCGTCCTCGTCGACCTCGACGAAGAAGAACACGGGTGCCTGGCACTCGAGCACCCGCTCCATGAGATCGGGGTGGTCGCGGTAGCGCTCCGGGAGGTCCGGCAGCTCGTCGCTGAATTCGAGGAGCAGCTGCAGCCGTGAGCGTTCCTCGATGGCGAGGAACTCATCTCGGATCTCGGCGAGGTTCGGGGCGAGGAGGGAATCGGTCATGGTCACTCCAGTATCGCAGCCGGGAACAGCGGACCGCCCTCCCGCACAGTGAAGCCGTGCGGGAGGGCGGTGGGTGGACGAGCTCAGCGCGTCGGTGCGTCGCCTGGCTCGGCGCCCTGCACGATCGGCACGCGCACGGCGCTGCCCCATTCCGTCCAGGACCCGTCGTAGTTGCGGACGTTGTCGAACCCGAGCAGGTGCTGCAGGACGAACCACGTGTGGCTCGACCGCTCGCCGATGCGGCAGTAGGCGATCACCTCGTCGCCCTCGGCGAGGCCCGCGCCGTCGCGGTAGATCGCGTCCAGCTCCTCGGCCGGCCGGAAGGTGCCGTCCTCGGCGACCGCCTTACCCCACGGGACGCTCTGTGCACTCGGGATGTGACCGGCGCGGAGCGCACCCTCTTCGGGGTAGGCGGGCGCCGTGGTGCGTTCACCGCTGTACTCCTCGGGGGAGCGGACGTCGATGAGCGGCTTGCCGAGGTGGGCGAGCACGTCGTCCTTGTAGGCGCGGAGGGCCGTGTCGTCGCGCTCCACCACGGGGTACTCGACGGCGTCGCGCTCCGTGGCTTCGCGGGTGATCGCCCGGCCGTCCGCGATCCACTTGTCGCGTCCACCGTCGAGCAGCCGGACGTCCTCGTGTCCGAAGAGGCTGAAGACCCACAGGGCGTAGGCGGCCCACCAGTTGTTCTTGTCGCCGTAGATGACGACGGTGTCGTCTCGCGAGATCCCCTTGGACCCGAGCAGCGCGGCGAACGCGGCTCCGTCGATGTAGTCGCGCTCGACCGGGTCGTTGAGGTCGGTGTGCCAGTCGACCTTCACCGAGCCGGGGATGTGGCCGGTCTCGTAGAGGAGGACGTCCTCATCGGACTCGACGACGACGAGACCGGGTTCACCCAGGTGCGCTTCAAGCCACTCCGCCGTGACGAGGCGCTCGGGGTGGGCGTAGGCGGTGAACTTGGTCGAGGTCGAATCGGCGTCGACGGTCATGGGTACCTCCGGTCGTGCAGCTGGCTGCGGTGGGGCTCGGGTGTCGTGCATCTAGGCTGGAAGCCTGTCCCTTCGACAGTACGCCGTCCGCACCACCGAACCGCACCGATGCGTCAGACGCCGTAACCCAGCACCCATGCAGAGCCAGAGGTTTGCCGTGACCACGCCTTCCGTCCCGACCGGATTCCGCAGCCTCACCGACCGTGTCCCCACGGTCAGTGGCGCCGAGATCGTCGCGAGCCTGACGCCGCCCCGGCAGTTCGAGCAGGCGAGCTTCGACTCGTACCGTCCGGATCCCGACTTCCCGGGCCAGGCGGCCGCGGTCGAGAAGCTCCGCGGCTTCTTCGCGCCTCAGGCCGGTGGCGGCGGCGGCTTCTTCGGCCGGCGGAAGTCCAAGGCGCCGGCGGCCAAGCCGGGCATCTACCTGGACGGTGGCTTCGGCGTCGGCAAGACCCACCTCCTGGCCGCGCTCTGGCACGACGCTCCCGGTCGGAAGAAGTACTTCGGCACCTTCATCGAGTAC
The DNA here is from genome assembly GCF_015351205.1 of Plantibacter sp. VKM Ac-2885. Lineage (NCBI taxonomy): Bacteria > Bacillati > Actinomycetota > Actinomycetes > Micrococcales > Microbacteriaceae > Plantibacter > Plantibacter sp. VKM Ac-2885. The sequence goes on from NZ_JADKSK010000001.1 coordinate 2,285,114, forward strand.
ACGGCCCTCGTCGGTGCGCTCGGCTACGCGGCGGCGGTCGCGCAGCTGACGGGCGCGACGCTCATCTGCATCGACGAGTTCGAGCTCGACGACCCGGGCGACACGATGGTCATGACCCGACTGCTCGGGGAACTCGTCGCGACCGGGACGAGGATCGCGGCGACCTCCAACACGCCGCCGAACGCCCTGGGGGAGGGCCGCTTCGCCGCAGCCGACTTCCTCCGCGAGATCCAGGCCATGAGCGCCAACTTCGAGACCCTCCGCATCGACGGCACCGACTACCGCCGCCGCAGCATCGAGGGACACGCCGTGGTGAGCCCCGAGGAGCGGTTCGACGCCCGCACCGCGGAGGCGGCGGCCGCCGACCGTGACGTCACGGTCGACACCTTCGACGGTCTCATCACCCACCTCGCCGCCGTCCACCCCTCACGATTCATCGGACTGCTCGACGGCGTCGACCTGATCGCGCTCCGCGACGTCCACGAGTTGACCGACCAGGGCCAGGCGCTCCGGCTCGTCGCGTTCATCGACCGGGTGTACGACGCACAGATCCCCGTGGTCACGACCGGCACGGCCCTCGACGAGGTGTTCGGTGGCGACATGCTCAACGGTGGATACCGCAAGAAGTACCTGCGCGCGATGTCGCGCATGATCGCCCTCACCTCGATGGACTGATCGGCCCCACCTGGTCACGAAACACGCTGTTTACCTGAGCGGCACTCGCGTAACACGTCGGAAACACGCTGACAGTCGTGCGGAAACCTCCGTTCCCCAGACTGGTCGCTGTACCGAGTCGGACGGCGAGGCCGAGCTCAGCCAGTCCTCACCATCTCGGGCACCCGTTGCAAGACCACGATGTGTGAGGAAGATCCAATGGATACAGGCAGTATCGCTTGGGGAGTCACGGCAACCGCTCTGGTGCTGTTCATGACCCCCGGCGTCGCATTCTTCTACGGCGGCCTCGTGAAGGCGAAGAGCGTCGTCAGCATGATGATGATGAGCTTCGGCGCACTGGGCCTCATCAGCGTGCTGTGGATCCTCTACGGCTTCAACATGTCGGCCGTCGGCAGCCCGCTGGAGTTCGCGGGCAACCCGTTCTCCGACTTCGGGATGACCGCACTCGCGAGCGGCGAGACCGCGAACACCGACCTCGTGGGAGCGACCTATGGCGCCACCTTCGCGATCATCACGATCGCGCTGATCTCCGGCGCCATCGCCGACCGCGCGAAGTTCGGCTCCTGGATGATCTTCGCCGGCCTTTTCGCGACCATCGCGTACTTCCCGATCGCCGCATGGGTCTGGGGCGGCGGCTGGATCATGAACCTCGGCACCACGCTCTTCGGTGAGGATGCAGGCATCGGCGTCATCGACTACGCGGGTGGAACCGCGGTGCACATCAACGCCGGAGCCGCAGCCCTCGCCCTCGCCCTGGTCCTCGGAAAGCGCATCGGTTTCCAGAAGGGCATCACGAAGCCGCACAACGTGCCGCTCACCCTCCTCGGAGCCGCCATCCTGTGGTTCGGCTGGTTCGGCTTCAACGCCGGCGCCGAGTGGCTGAACGAGCTCGCGAACGTCGGACTCATCGTCGTCAACACCGTCGGGGCCACCGCGGCCGCCATCATCGGCTGGATCGTCGTCGAGAAGTTCAAGGACGGCAAGGCGACCTCGGTGGGCGCCGCCTCCGGTGCCGTCGCGGGTCTCGTCGCCATCACCCCGGCGTGCGCGAACCTGACTCCGGGTTGGGCGCTGCTCCTCGGCATCGTGGCCGGCGCCGTCTGCGCCATCGCCGTCGAGCTGAAGTTCAAGCTCGGCTTCGACGACTCGCTCGACGTCGTGGGCATCCACCTCGTCGGTGGCCTCATCGGCACCCTGTACCTCGGCTTCTTCGCGACCGAGACCGGCCTCTTCGTCGGCGGCGGCATCGAGCAGCTCGCGGTCCAGGCCATCGCCGCCTTCGCCGTCCTCATCTACTCCTTCATCGTGGCCTTCGTCATCGGCTTCGCGATCGAGAAGACGATCGGCTTCCGCGTCAAGAACGAGGACGAGATCGCCGGCGTCGACACCTCCGTGCACGGCGAAGAGGGGTACGCCCTCGTCGACTGACCTCGACCGCAACCGATTCGCCGAACGGGCGTCGTCCACCAGGACGGCGCCCGTCCGTCGTTCCCTGGGGTGGCAGCCGCGGACGGTAGGGTGACGGCGTGTCAACCTTCACCTCGATCATCCGCCGCGTCGCGAACGCGCTCCTGGGCCCCTCCACCCGCGCCGCCTCCAGTGCGGTGCGGACCGCCGGCCTCGCGACGCCACCGACCACCACCGCCGCTTCACCTGGACGCTCAGGCCGGACGGCGACGGTCGAGGTCGATCCGCGGGCGGTGGGCACCGTGTCCATCGACTACGCCCCGTCCATCGACGGCGATCCTGATCCCGGCGAGATCGTCTGGACCTGGGTGCCGTACGAGGAGCGCGACGGACGTGGCAAGGACCGTCCGGTGCTCATCGTGGCGCGCTCGACCGGAGGCTGGGTGCTGGCGGTGCAGCTGACGAGCAAGGATCATTCGCAGGACGGTGAGTTCGTGCCGCTCGGCACCGGCGGATGGGACAGTGCCGGCCGTCCGAGTTGGGCGAACCTCGACCGCGTCTTCCGCGTGCACCCCGACGGGATGCGGCGGGAGGCGGCTCAGGTCCCGCGTGATCGCTTCGCCCGGGTCGCCACTGGGCTCCGTTCGCGGTACGGGTGGCGCTGACCGACCTGCGACCGGTCGCTCAGGCGTACCGGTCGCTCCGTCGCGGCGCGGCGTCCCACGGCACCTGCCCGTGCTCCCAGGCGTCCGCGGAGCTCGGGGTGGCCGGTGCAGCGGACCGGCGTCCACCCGGCACGGCACGCTCCGCCTCGGCGAGCGTCGCAAACCGACCGATCAATCGGCGGTCCTCTGAACGCGGAGCCCAGGTGACGCAGCGGAAGTAGGCCGGTGCGCCGCTCGGAGCGAAGTACTTCACGAGACCGGCCGGCCGGTCGGGTATCTCTCGCATCACGATCCACTCGGCCTCGCCGATGCGGATCGGCGGGGCAGCGGGGCGATCGGACATATTTCGAACATATGTTCGATTTCGGAGGTTGTCAAGCCTCATCGGACGCCGGCCCAGTGCAGCAACGGTGGCCCTCCGGCTTCACGACGTCACACCGATGGTCCGCTACGGGCTCGCCAGGGCGAACGCTCGCCACGTCCCGTCCGGGGGCACGATCAGGCACGGCATCCCCAAGGCGGCACCGCCGACATCGTCGTGCGCTGAGTCGCCGATCATGAGGCAGTCCGCCGGATCGACGCCGAGCGCGTCCGCGGCCAACCGGAAGATCCGCGGATCGGGCTTCACACATCCGACCTCGTAGGACAGGATCACCGCGTCGATCGCGTCGGCGATGCCCCATCGCCCGAGCGCCGGGCGGATGTCCAACGCGATGTTCGAGACGATTCCGAGACGCGTCCCCACCGCGGATGCTCGGGCGATGAAGTCGGATGCGCCTGCGTTCAACATCCATTGGTTCGGCATCACCGCGTACAGCGCGTCCGCGACATCGATCGGTATCGCGTCGTCGTGGCTCAGAGTCGAGACGAAGGCGTGCCGATGCGCGGTGGGGTCGAGGTCCCAGTCCAGAGTCGGGAACAACCGTCTGGCATCACCCCAGACGTTTCGGATCCGCTCGCGTGGGATCGTCCCCGGTGCAGGCCCACCCGCGACCAGGTCGCTCGCTTCGTCGATCCACTCGTCCACCGAGCGGACGACCGCCAAGGTGTTGTGGAAGTCGAGGAGCACCGCGCTCGGGCGCGGAGCCGACTGGTGCGACGGTCGCGCCTCAGTCGATCCCGTTGCGCGCACCGGCTGACCGGAAGCTCCATCACCGTCGTCGTCGCTCATCCCAGCAACCTAGCTCAGCACCGCAGCCGGAGAGATCGGTCACCGCGCATGGTGGCGGGTCGGCGGGTCTCCTGCCTATCCGACGCGTTCGAGCGGCTCGACCGGAGCCGACCGCTCGATCTCGGCGACCCAGGCGTGTCGGGTCTCCGGATCCTTCCGGATCGACAGGAGCCGGTCCATGTAGGGCTCGAGCGCCGTCACCTTGTCGAGTGGGGCCCCGATCACGAGCTGGAAGCCGAGCCGCAGCCAGGCGACCACCGCGCGACCGGCGAACTCCGAGTCCGCCTTGATGAAGCCCTCGTCGAGCAGCACCGGCGCGAACCTCGGACGCGGGCGGTCCTCGTCACCGAGCTGGTAGCGGAGGGCGGCACCGACGATGAACGCGACGAGCTCCTGGGTCTCGCCACCGCTCTTGTCGCCGAGCGAGGAGTAGACGCTGACATCCTGACCAGACGTGTCGTACCGCACGGCGGTGATCTCGACGTGACGGCGCACGTCGAGCACCTGGTCGCGGGTCGACTGGGACCCGGCACCCGTGTCGCGCATCGACTCCATGAACCGGCGGAGCCGCTGGAACCGGGCCTCCAACTCGTCATCGCCGAGGTTCGCGGTGACCTCGCTCGACAGGGCGCGCAGCTCACGTCGGAAGGCGGAGGCCTCCTCGCGATGCACCCGGCGGAGGACGATCTTCAGACGATCGTGCGCCGGTCCGAACGGCAGGTCGCGCAGGATGTCGTTGACCGGGACCAGGCGGTCCTCGATCTCCTCGACGGCGCTGTCGAACGCGCTGCTGAGGGGAACCAGGTCCTCGCCGCTCCACTGGGACAACCGGCGGCGCCACTCCTGACGGCGCTCGGGGAGACCGGTGCCGAGGATGCCGTCGAGGATCGCTCGGTAGTCGCCGTAGGACTCGAGCGTCGTGCCGAGGTTGGGGTCGTGCCAGATCGACTGGTACTGCTCGAACACGTGCACCTGTGCGAGCGCGGCCTGCTCCGCCTGGCGGACGGCCGACGACAACTCGTCACCGAGCCGGGCGCGGAGCCGCTTCATCGCGTCGCCGAACCCGCTGAGTGACGGCACACCGCCCACCGCTGCGAGGGCGGCTTCGATCCGGTCGACGTCGGCGGGGGAGACCTCCTCCACCTCGGAGCGCTCGAAGCGGTCGATGGTCGTCGTCGCCGCGTCCTGCTGATCGACGAGCACCCCGTGCTCTTCGTCGAGGCGTCTGACACGATCCTCGGCCGGGAACCGCTCGGCGTTGGCGGCGTCGAGTTCACGTTGGGCGGCCGCCACCGAGCCCTGGAGCTCCTGCAGGACGTCACTGGCGTCGAGCAGACGCTCCAGCTCGGCCGCGGCGGCGTCACGATGCGCCGCAGCACCGGCGACGTCGATCCTGGCCCACTCGGTGTCGAGTCGGTACCGGTGGGCGGCCCGCTCGGCCTCACGACGCGACAGCCGCTGCTGGATGCCGGCCTGTCGACCGGCGATGAGCTCGAGTCGCCCGCGGATCTCGGCCGTCTCCGCCTCGATCGACGCGATCCGCGCCTCATTGGTGAAGCCGAGGATCGGTGCGCCGCCCGTGTCGCCGTGGGAGCCGCGGCGGCCGTCACGCAGCTGGCCGTTCACGGTCACGCGGCGACCGCCGCCCGAGAGCTCCGAAGGAGACTCCACGCACCGCGCGTCGATCCGGTCCGAGGTGACGCGCTGCTCGATCCACGTGCTGAACGGGGAGGTGCGGTATGTTACGCGGCCGGAGATGAACGCGGGGTCACCCGCTTCCGGGGAGGACGGCTCATGCAGCGGGACACCTTCGAACTGCAGGCGGACCGGGATCCGGACCGCGTCGATCGCGCGGCCGAACGCATCGAGGTGTTCCTCGTCGACGAGGACGGTCCTCGCAAGACCGTGCAGGGTGACCTCGATCGCGGGACGCCAGGCGGCATATGCGGGAGCGACGTCGATGAGCTCGGCCACGAACGGCAGCTGTTCGGGATCGAGTCCGGCCGCCTCGGCGAGGGCGAGCCTCGCCCGGTGGAGTCGATCGGGGACCGCGCCGTCACGGCCGCGAAGCGATTGCAGCTCACGGCGGAGCTCGGTGTTGCGCTCCTCGAGAGGGAACGCTTCGCGATGCAGCTGGGCGCGATCGGTCTCGATGGCGTCGAGCGCGGTGTCGTCGTCGGCGAGGAAGTCCTCGCTGCGGCCGAGCGCACGCCGGAACGAGGCTTCGTCCTCGATCGGATCGTCGAGGACCTCGGTGCGCTCGTCGAACAGCGACCTGGCTCGTGCCACCTCGGCGTGCGTCGCCTCCGCGGCCTCACGGCGTTCCTCGGCACGCCGCAGCGCGCTCCCGCCCTGCTCCGACACCTGCCGCTCGAGTTCACGGACGCGGACACCCGCCGCAGCGGCTCGTGCCCGCGCCGCCTCCAACGTGGCTCCGGCCTCGAGCTTCTCCCGCCGGTTCCGGGAGACCGCTTCATCGAGTAATGCCTCGTGCGCGCGACTGCGCCAGACGGTGAACGGTGTCGTACCGTCCTCGGTGAAGCCGAGGCGCTCGAGGTCGGCCGCCGCCCGGTGCCCGTCCTCGTACTCGCGACGCAGCTCACCGAGCCGCTCGAGCACTCGAGCCTTGCGGCTCTCGGTCTCCATCGCGAGGTACGCCTCGTCGAGCGCTTCGAAGTGCGACAGCGCCCGGTCGGCCGCGTCGTACGTGCTCGGACGCTCCAGCACCATCGACTTGTACAGGCCGTCGACCGTCGGCAGGTGCTGGCCCGCCTGGATCCGGGCCAGCAGACGCATCGCCCGACCACCGTCGCCACCGGCACCGATGCCGAGACGGGTGTGCAGCGTGTAGGACAGCTCCGCGTACGTGTCGCGGACGACGAATCCGGGGATGCGACCCTGGAGCTCACCGGCATCGAACCGCTTCGGCACGAACGCCTCGAGATCCGTGAGCTCGAACGGCCCGTCGACGGTCGCCATGGTCATCGACAGGTCACCGGTGCGCAGCGCGCGTCGGGGGACGAGGTAGGCGCGCACGACGGTGAAGCGACGGTCGTCGTCGTTGAGGAACGTCACCGCCACGGCACCCCAGGTGAGCTGGTCCGTACCGCGCAGGTTGATGTCGCGCATCGCCCCGGTCTGCGGGTCCCGGGCCGAGTCGACCTTGCCGCGGAGATAGGTGAGCAGGTTGCGCTGGTCCGGGTTCCGCGCGCGTCCGACCGCCGCGTCGTTGGATGCTCCGTTGAACGGCACGTCCGACGGCATCATGACCGCGAGGTACGCGTCCATGAGCGAGCTCTTCCCGGTGCCGGAAGCGCCGGAGATGAGTGTCGCGCGGGAGGCGAAGTCGACCGATCGGTACCCGTCGAACCCACCCCAGTTGATGACCTGCATCCGTTCGATGCGCCACTGCTCGACGAGGTCCAGCAGGGTGTCGGTGTCCGTGGAGCGGCTCATCGGTCGTCCTCTGCTGCTTGTGGCTGGGTCTGGTCGTTGGGGGAGTCCTGCGACTCGGCTGGGGTGCCGTCGGGCTCGTCGTCCGAGTCCGCGTCGGCATCGGTTCGCGGCTGCTCGGAGGCCGGATCGACCGCTGTGGTCTGCGTTTCGAGCCACTCCAGGAGCTCCTGGAGGCGTTCGAGGGGGAGGAGCGTCTCCACCACCGACGCGATCCGGTGGCGGCGGGCGTCCTTGGTCCGCAGCAGGACCCGCGCGGTCAGCAGCTTGTCGATCGCGCGTTCGACGCGTCCGTCGTCACGGGCGCGGTCGGTGGCGTGCTCGGGGCGGAAGCTCGCGACGAAGCCGAGCAGCTCGTCGTGTTCGACGATCGCGGCTCGTGCGCCGTTGGCCAGTTCGGTCCGGAGGCGCGTCCGCAGGTAGACGAGCAGGATCGTCTCCTCGCGGCTGTAGCTGGTGTCGTGCAGCAGGGTCGGGAAGGGACGCCGCCCGCTCTCCGAGCCCGCCTGACGCTTGAAGGCGACCTCGGCCGAGCGGTCCACCTCGAGCTCCAGGAACAGCTCGTTGAGACGGGACCGGAGAAGCGACTCGGACTCGAGGACCGTCCGCCACTCGGCAGGCTGGAGCGCGGGGCTGACGTAGCGGTGCTTCAGCAGAGCGACCAGCGCACGACGTTGAGCGGCATCGAGACGTCCCTCGTCCCCTTCGAAGAGGGCGAAGGAGTCGTCATCCGGGCCGGCGACCGGCGCCTCGGCGGGTGCGAAGGCGTCGAGGCCGTCCGTCGTCAGGTCGTCCGACATCGGGTCGGTCGTCGCCGTCACGGTGGGATCCGTCTCGGAGGTCATGTCATTCCGTTCCGCGCCGGGCCTGGTCGGCCGGAGCAGTCGTCGTGGTCGTCGTGGCTCGCGTCAGCGCTGCGACACCGGCCGCACACAGTGGGAAGGCCGGGAGTTCGAACGCGGTGGTCGTCCCGTCCGGACGGACCGTTTCGTAGCGACGGCGCGGTGCCTGCTCGTCGTACGTGCCCAGCTGGGTCATGAGGTGGACGAGGCCGAACAGCTCCACCGGTCGTCGGAGTTCCGGATCGAGCCCGGAGAACGCCACATGGGCGTCCTCGGCACCGGAGGTCACCGCATCGAGGAGTCCGGCCCGGAGCTCGTCGAGGAGCGGACCGCCCTGCGACCGGAGGGTGTCGAGCGACATCGCCGCGCCGTCGGTCCGTTCGACGGACGTCACGATCGGCGGCGGAGCGACCTCGACGTCCGGATCGTAGAACCGCTCGCGCAGGTGCTCGATGTCGATGGTCTCGGGGAGGAGCGGCAGGTCGACGGAGGCGCGTGGCCCCGCGGTCCGCATCCAGATGCCGAGGCGCTGGTTCAGTGCACGCAGGGTCGTGTCGAGCTCGCGGTCCTGCACGACGTCGTGATGCACGATGTGGTCGCGGAGCGTCGCGGTGAGCCGCCGACGCTGCGCGAGGACGTCGTCGATCCCCTGTCGGATGATCCCGACGGCACCCCGGAAGCCACGGAGCTCCGCGGGCCCGAGCCTGGACGAGAAGGGGTGGTCGAGGATCGTGGAGAGGTCGCGCTTGAGGTCCTGCAGCAGATCGTCGTTGCGGAGGAGCTCGAAAGCGCCCTCGAAGGCCCGACCCTCGGCCGTCGCCGTCATCAGCTCGTCGGTGCGCCGGAGGTAGTCGTCGAGGATCTCGCCGATCGGACGGGTGTCGTTCCGGAAGTCCTCGACGATCCGCCGGTGCATCGCGATGACCGACTCCTCGACCCGGCGGAAGTCGCTCGGGAGCTGACGGATGAGGTCGGCGATGTTCGCGTAGCCGTCCTGCATCCGGTCATCGCTCGCCGCGACGACGGTGCCGCCGGCTGCGACCCGTTCGCGTTCCGCCTGGAGCTCGGCGAGCTGCGCGTCGATACGACGCAGATGCTCGTCACGATCCGGGTCGGCCTGGAGCGCCCATCGGCGCACGGAGTCGAGGATCATGGTCAGGCGCGACTCACTGATGAGGGCGCGGTCGTGTGCGAGTCCGTCGACGAGCGAGACCGCTTCGAGCGCGTGCGAGGTGAGCGAGTACTGTTCCTCGCCGTCGTCGGTGCTCGTCCGGACGAGCCACTGGTCGTGGACCCACTCCCGGCAGAGCGTCCGTCCGCCGCCGCGTTCATCACCGCCGGCCGGGATCCGCGCACCGCGTGCCGCGAGTTCGCCGAGGTACTCCTCGACCTGCAGATGGAAGCGGTCCGCTGCGACGAACTGGACGTCGCGGCCGAACGTGGTGCGGAAGATCGCGACCACCGCGGGTGCCGTCGGCCGGCTCAGCAGCCGGATCGCAGGACGCTCCAGCGCGTCCCGGACGCGGCCGAACTCTCCGTCGATCTCTCCCACTGCACTCCTCGATCGTCCGGGCACACGAACACCCCGAGGCCACCGCAGCTGCCAGATTATCAGCGCACCGCACCCGTGGTGAGCCACGCCGGGCATCGACGGTCCCGATCCGCCCGGGCCCGGTCCGGCCGCTGTCAAGGTCCAGGGTCAGGCCGGGTGGTCCGGTTACGGTGAGGACATGGGAACAGAGCGATGCCCCGAGGTCCTGCGGGGAGACGGTTGAGCCGCGCGAACGGTGATCGCCGGTGATCCGTTCGGCGCTGCGGACGCTCGGTTGGTGGGCGCGCGACTACGCCTACGCACTCGTCTGGCAGGTCCGGGCCTTCGTCAGCCGGACCGACCCGCACGACTTCCTGTCCGGCGACCGGTCACCGATCGTCGTCCTCCCGGGCGTCTACGAGACCTGGCGGTTCCTCGAGCCGCTCATCCGCCGACTCCACGACGACGGACACCCGGTACACGTGATCGACCCGCTCGGACGCAACGACCGCTCGGTCCCGGTGGCGGCACGACTCGTCGCCGACTACCTCGAGGCGAATGGGCTCGGCGACGTCGTCCTCCTCGCGCACAGCAAGGGCGGGCTCGTCGGCAAGTACGTCATGTCGCTCGGCGGCGGCGGAGCCCGGATCTCCGGGATGCTCGCCGTCGCGGCGCCGTTCGCCGGATCGCGGTACGCGAGGCTCATGCTCCTCCCGAGCCTGCGCATCTTCACCCCCGACGACCCGACGATCCTCGCGCTCTCCCGAGAGGCGACCGTCAATCCGAGGATCGTCTCCGTCTACGGGCGCTTCGATCCGCACATCCCGGGCGGCAGCCGACTCGACGGCGCCAAGAACGTGGAACTCGACACCGGCGGACACTTCCGGATCCTCGCCCACCCGCGGGTGTTCGCGGAGGCACAGCTGCTGGCGGATGGGCGGGACGCATGACGGTCGAGACGCTCGAGACCGCGGCCCACCCGCCCATGACCGTGGACGTGGTCGTTCCGGTGAAGGACGATGCCGCGCTCCTGCGCCGCTGTCTGCGCTCACTGCGCGCGCAGCACACCGGACCCGCATCGATCATCGTCGTCGACAACGGCAGCCGCGATCGCGCCGAGGTCGCGGCCATCGCCGAGCGGTACGGCGCGGTCCTCATCGATGAGCCGATGCCCGGCATCCCCGCTGCGAACGCAGCCGGCTTCGACCACGCGACGGCGACGGTCGTCGCGAGACTCGACGCGGACTGCGTGCCGCCGCCGGACTGGTTGACCCGGATCACCGAGGCGTTCGCGACGGACCCGGAGCTGGAGGCGCTCACCGGCCCCGCCGTCTTCATCGACGGTCCCCGCCCGCTCCGAGCACCGCTCGCCGGCCTCTACCTCGGGGCGTACCGGCTCTTCGTCGGGGCCGCCCTCGCCCAGGTCCCGATCTTCGGGTCCAACTGTGCGATCCGACGCGAGACGTGGGAGCAGATCGCCGAGACGGTGCACCGCGAGGATGCGGAACTGCACGACGATCTGGACGTGTCGACACACCTGGGTCTCCACCGACGCGTGCGCTACGACCGGTCGCTCGGGATGGGGATCTCGATGCGCCCGTTCACCGATGCCGGTTCGCTCGCCCTCCGGATGCGTCGGGGCTGGACCACCCTGCGTGTGCACTGGCCGGAGGACCTGCCCGCCGTCCGGTGGTTCCAGCGCAGCACCCGGCTGCGTGGCGGTTCACCGGGAGCGCTTCGTCGCTGACGAGTGACGCCCCTGGCAGTGGCCGACGAGACGGCACTGCCCCGTCGACCGTTACGCGCCGGAGCCCGTCGCGACCGCGCTGGTGGCCGCGGTCGACGGGCTGTTCGGGCCGGTCGGCTGAACGCGGACCCAGTCGTCACCCACCCGCCGGACCGCGCCGGCCTGAGCGAACGCCTCCAGCCAACCGGTCATCGGCCAGGTTCCCCAGCGGTCGGCGAACCGTGCGCCGTTCCGGAGGATGTCGTCGAAGTGCTGCCATGGCGGGCGCTGTGTCTCGTGGTGCTGGTGATAGGCGTGGGCGCCGCCGACCCACACGAGGGGCGTCCCCGCGGCGCTCAGCGCGAACGCGAAATCGGTGTCCTCACCGCCGTACCCCTCGTACCCCTCGTCGAAGCCTCCGGTGCGGGACCATGTCGAGCGAGTCGTCGCGAACGACAACGACCAGAACAGCGGGTACTCGTCCTCGGAGGCGACACGCTCCGCGCCGTCCTCCGGGTTCGGTCTCGCGGCATGTGGTGCCGTCGCCGCCGCCAACGTGTGGTGGTCGGTGACGTCCACGCCGGGCTGCAGATAGGTCACCGGTCCGCAGAGGATGGCCCCCGGATGGCGAGCTGACGCTTCGCGGTACCGGTCGAGCAGCGCGGGTCCGGGGACGCAGTCCGCGTCGAGGAACACGATGAGGTCGGCGCCGCGCTCGACGGCCAGCGCGGCGCCGAGGTTCCGACCTGCCGCGAGACGGAGCCCGTCGGGCCCCGGTGGGAGGTGGACCGTCAGCTCCGCGTCGAGGATCGGTGGTGCGTCGTCGCCGATCCACACGACGAGACGCTCCACCACGTCACCCGACGTCGACCTGGACGCCCCGACGGCCTCGAGCTGCCGCTCGAGGTGTCCGAGCCTGGGGCGCGAGCACAGGGTCACGACCGACGTCTTCATCGTCCACCCCCTGCGGGATCGCCGACCCCGACCGCCTCGATCGCCTCAGCTGCCCGTCGGGCGGCGCCCGCCACCTGCCAGCGCGACCAGTCGGGGTCGAGCTTCGCAGCCCGGTCGAGGACGGCCGGCCAGTCCGCAGCATCGGGCCAGGATGCCCGCACGACCGCCAGCTCGTTGGCTTCGAGTGCTCGGGCGGTGGACACCTGCTCGTCGAACGGGCGTTCCTGCGGGACCACGACGGCCGTGACGCCGGCCGCGGCGAGATCGGCGATCGCGTTCTGACCGGCCCACGACACCACCACCTCCGCCCGGCAGAGCGCGTCCCACGGGTCGTCGGACCAGACGGACCCGGCACCGGTGCCGAGCGATGTCCACTCGCGACCGCTGGCGCGGGCGGCTTCCTCCACGGCGTCCAGCGACACCGCGGAACCCCCGGCGCCGGCGAGGAGGAGCACCCCGCTGCGTCCGGCGTCCGCAGCCGGCCGCTCGCGTCCCTCGAAGCGACTGATGCCGCCGGTGTACACCACCTTGTCCTGCACGGGACGCAGGTGGTCCAGGTGCAGCACACCGTGAGGCCATGGGGCGATGATCGTCGACGCCGCACGGAAGGCAAGCGCGTGCGGCTCGTCGTCGCGGTGGCCCGGCTGTGCCATGACGACGGTGGGGACACCGAGCAGGCGTGCGAGGAGCACCACCTCGACGGAGACGTCCACCACCATCGCGTCCATCTGCTGCTGCGCGAGAGCGGCGGCGATGGTCGCAAGACGAGCACGGTGACCGGCATGGCCGAGTGGCGCCCAGTGCAGCAGCCCCTCCGCGGTCGGATCGCAGTCGTCCGGGCGAGACGCGCCGTCCGGCACGTCGTCGTCCCGGTCGAGCACCACCCAGGAACAGTTCGAGGGGAGTCCCACCGGCTCGGGGAACGAGCTGAAGCAGACGATGTCGGCGTCGAGGTGGGGTGCGACGGCGAGCAGACGCGTGACGTGCCCCCGTCCGTGGTGATGCACGTACCAACCGATGCGGGGCCTCACGAGCTGAACTCGTCGACGCGACCGGAACCGAGCACGGGCGAGTCGCCGAGGAGCGCTGCGAAGTGCTCCTCGAGCCGGCCCACCCTGGCGTCGAGCGAGAACCGGGCGAGGGCGGATGCCCGGATCGAGGCGCGGAACCCCCGGTCGAGCTCCGACTGCCGGATCAACCCGTCCACGCGGTCCGCCATGGCCGCCAGGTCTCCTGGTGCGACGACCTGCATACCGACGCTCGCCTGGGCGATCTCGGGCACGCCGCCGACGGCGAAGCTGACCACCGGGGTCCCGGTCATCAGCGCCTCCGGTGCGACGAGACCGAACGGCTCGGCCCATGCCGGCGTCGAGACCGCTGCCGCGCTCCGCCCCACGAGCGTGGCGAGCCGCGTCGGGTCGAGCGGCCCGACATGTCGGACGTCACGTCCCAGCAGCGGCGACAGCACGCGCTCGGCGTACACCGGATCGCCCACGCGACCGGCGATGACGAGCCGTCGCCCCAGTCGACGGGCGACGTCGACCGCGAGGTGCGGGGCCTTCTCCGCGACAACCCGTCCGAACCACACGAGGTCGTCACCGCCTCGGCCGGCCCGCCAGGCATCCGGATCGATGCCGTTCAGGAGCACGTCGGACTCGACACCGGCCGTCGCCCAGGTGCGCTTCGTGAACTCACTCACTGCCAGGAACCGGCTGCCGTCGGCACCGGCCCGGTTCGCGGCAGCGGCGACGGCCTCGTCGACCGGGGTGTGCAGGGTGGTGATCATGGGGACGCCCAGCGCAGGTGCCAGTTCCACCGGGAGCGCGTCCAGGCAGTGGTTGGACACGACGTCGTATCGCCCTGGCCGAGCGGCGATCGCTTCGAGCGCGCGACGCAATGCCGGGACGGATCGGGTCATGTGGCCCGGGGGATACCGCTCGTCGTCGGGGGAGGACCAGCGCGGCCACCGCAATTCCGGCAGTTCGAAGACGCTGCCGCGCTCGACGAAGTCGGACCCGCGGACGCCGATGAACGTCACCTCGTGGCCTCGTGCGCGCAGTGCGGTGACCTCCGACCACACGGCGGATTCGAGCCCGCCTGCATGTGGGCGACGGATGGGGAAGCGCAGCGGGGCGATGACGACGACGCGCAGTCGTGGACCGGCCGTCACGAGGCGCGCTCGGCGATGACGCGGCGGTACAGCTCGGCGTGCGCTGCTGCACCGACGGCGTCGTCGACGACGCGACGGGCACGGCGATCAGCGACGGTCGCGCCCCGACCGGCCGAACCGGCTCGGGACGCGCCATCCGCTTCGAGGAGCTCGCCGACGGCACGCTCGAGTGACGCTCCGTCCCCGAGGTCGTACGCGGAGACCGTGTCGTCGGGATGCTGCTCGAGGTACGCTCCGATCCCGGACGGGACGGCGACGGACACGCCGAGATCCCAGCAGAGTTCGAGCCAACCCGAGTGCGTGCCGTGCCGGTAGGGGAGGAGACAGACGTCCAGGCGGCTGAGTGCGATGGCGAGTCCGAGGTCGTCGAGACGCTCGTGCTCGATGAGCAGCGCCGCTTCCGAGCTGCCGACAAGCCGTCGGACGGCCTCGCGTGCTTCCGGATCCCGGACCGCGTGGTGCATCCGCACCTCCGCGACGACGTCCGCTCCACGGCGGCGGAGGCGTTCGACCGCGTCGATGAGGGTGGTGACGGCACCGACCGCGTCGACATTGGGGCGCAGGTCCTTCAGGTGGACGCCGACCCGCGTCTCCGCCGACGGCAAGACGAGCGGAACCGTGACGTCATCCGACAGGAGCGACGGGTGCGGGATGACGACGGCGTCGCGGCCCCAACGTTCCCGGATGCCGGCGGCGGCGCCGGGGGTCAGGGTGATCAGGGCGTCTGCTCCACGGACGAGCTCGTCGAGCTGCCGGTCGTAGGCGGCCTGGTTGTCGAGCTGCGGGTGCTCGAGGTCGTGCACCGTGTAGACGACCGACCAGCCGACCTCGTGCGCGGCCTCGAGGCACGCGGTCACGTGTCCGGGTGGGAACGACTCCGTGCCGAAGTGGATGTGCAGCACGTCGGCATCGACGGCGTGGACGTGGATCCAGTCCGGATCGAGGGCGGCGGGCGGCCACCAGACGCCCGACGGCGCTCCGTCGACCGGCGGATCGCTCAGCACGTCGATGTCGGGCGAGGCGGTGATGCGGCCGACGTAGGGGTGCGCGGCCGGGATCGAGACGACGCGGATCGGACGAGATGCCGGGTCGGCAGCTCGATCGGTGGCGTGCGACATCACGGTCGACTGCATGGCGGGATCCCCTGTACGGATGCGGGCGCGAGAGGCGCGGACGGGTCGGCACGATACGGGCGCCGTCCTCCGAACATAGGTCCGATGACGAGAGTGCCCGCGACCCTTGACGCGGGCCCTCCGCTGCACCACCATGACGCAGGTGATCGCAGCCCCACCCCGTCTCCTCATGGTCGGCCCACAGCACCACGGCGTCGTCCAGTACGCGATCGACGTCGCCGACGCCGTGGTCGCCACGGACCCTCGCGCGGAACGGGTGTACGCCCCGACCCCGTCCGACGCCGTGCACCTGCTCGACGGCGTGGACCGTGCACACGTCCACGTCACCGACCGCCTCTTCGGCCGGTCGCCCGAGGAGGCGGCGGACGCCGTCGAGCGCCTCGCAGACGTCACCGAGTTGACGGTCACCCTCCACGACATCCCGCAGACCTCGGACGGCAGGATGCTGGACCGCCGCATCGCCGCCTACGCCCGGTTCATCGCAGCCGCCCACGCGACGGCCGTCAACAGCCGGCACGAGCAGGCGCTCGCTGAAGAGTTCCTCGGCGTCAGTGCCGCGACCGTTCTGCACGCCATTCCGCTCGGCTCCCGGATCGGGACGGCGGCGGTCACGGCCGACGATGCATCGCTGACGGGAACGGCCCGCCCACTCACCGTCCTCATCGCCGGATTCATCTACCCAGGTAAAGGTCATTCGTCGGCTATCCAGGCGGCTTCGCGTGCGGCGGAGGATCTCCGTGCCGCCGGTCACCAGGTCGCCGACGCCGTCGTCCGAGCCATCGGTGGCCCCTCGGCCGGGCATGAAGCGGACGTGCTCGCCCTCGAAACGGAAGCGCGCGCCGTCGGTGTCTCGTTCGAAGTCACCGGGTATCTCGACGATGCGGCGTTCGCCGCGCAGATCTCGCTTCCTGGCATCCCGCTCGCCGCTCACGGTCATGTCTCCGCGTCACGCTCGATGCTCGACTGGGTCGAGGCAGGCCGCCGGCCGCTCGTCGTCGACTCGCGCTATGCAGCGGAGATGGAGCAACTGCGCCCGGAGACGATGGTCCGGTACGACCCGTCGACGCTGCACGCCGAGTTGGCCGCGGCCTGGCTGGACCCCTCGCGGACGCGCCTGCCCGCCGGTCGCAGCCTCCGCCCGGCGCTGCCGGACACCGCGAGCGCGTACCTCGACTGGTGGTCCGGACACTGACGGTCGCCGAGCGGTTCGGGTCCCGCGTGGCAATGCGACACACAGATGCGGGGTTACCGAGCGGCGGGAGGACGGACGATCAGCCAGCCTCGCCGGCGGTGTGTTCGAGTTCGCGGAGCAGCGTCGGGAACTCGTCTGGGAATTCGCGGGCGAGGGCTCCGAGCGGACCGATCCGATCGGCGACCCGATCACCGGAGGCGGCGTGCAGCACGGTACCCCAGCAGCTCGCCGCGAGCGGGGAGAGTCCGCGTGCCGCGAGCCCGGCGATCGCACCGGCCAGGACGTCACCGCTCCCCGCCGTCCCGAGGGCCGGACTCCCGCCGGGCGCGATGAAGTCCCGCTCACCGTCGGAGACCCTGCCCTGACAGGTGACCACGGCTCCGTATCGTCGCGCCAGCTCGAGCGCCGCCGTGTCCGGGTCGGCCTCGTCCGCGTCGAGGAGGATCGCGGCCTCGGCCACGTTCGGGGTGAATACGAGGCGCCCCTCCAGCCCCTTCGAGAAGTCGGGAGCGTGTGACAGGGCACCGAGCGCGAAGGCGTCGAGGACCACGACGGTGTCGGCGCCCAGGAGCGGGCGCACGCCGTGGAGGAGCGCCACGGCTTCGTCCGCGTCGTCGAGGCCCGGACCGAGCAGCAGACAGTCGACGTCCAGGACGTCCTCGAGGCGGCCGACCTCGTCACCCCGGACGGCTCCGCCGCTGGTTTCGGCCAACCCGATGACGCCGGCCTCGGGGAAGGCGATCGCGAGTGGGGACGATGCCGACGCCCCGACCGCGAGCGTGATCCGACCCGCGCCGACCCTGAGGACGGCCAGCCCCGCCAAGGCGACCGCCCCGGGCGTCATCCGCGCGCCGCCGACGACGAGCGTCGACCCACGATCGTCCTTCGACGATCCCGGATCGGGAAGCGGCCAGTCGGCGAGGACCTCAGGCGTGAGCATGGTGGGGTCAGCTTCGGACATCGGTCGCCCCCGAGTGCTCGGTGACCGCGACCTGCGCCTGCTCGAGGTGTGCGGTCGCATTCGCCGCCCGCGCTCTCCAGGCCCGTCCGTCGTGGACGAGGTGGGTGAAGGAGGCGTTCGGCGTCGGGCGGAGAGCGGCCTCCTCCAGGACGCGACGCTCATCCCACCCCTCGCAGATGTAGCGGAAGAGCGAGATGACGGCGTCGTGACAGACCACCAGGGCCCGCGTGCGGTCGGTGTGCCGGTCCAGGTCGCCGATGAACGAGCGGAGGCGGAGGGCCACATCCGTCCAGGCCTCACCTCCCGGCGGTCGGTAGTAGAACTTGCCGAGGGACCGTCGTCGAGCGGCCTCCTCCGGGAACTCCGCATCGACGCCCACCGAGGTGAAGGTGTCGAGGATCCCGAGTTCGCGGTCGCGCAGCCGTTCGTCGACGACCGGCCGAAGCTCATCGGCGTCGAACGCGGCGGTCCGGAGCGCGACCACGGCCGTCTCATGCGCTCGCCGATAGGGCGAGCTGAACACGATGTCGGGGCGGTCGGCGGGAGCGAGGGTGGCGAGTCGAGCGCCCACCGCGGCTGCCTGCTCGACGCCGAGGGCCGAGAGTGGTACGTCGGCGTCACGATCGGGGACGGCGATGCGGTGGGATCCGGCACGATCGGCTTCCAACGCGGCGAGGTTCCCGGCGCTTTCACCGTGGCGGACGAGGATCAGTTCCGTGATGGCCATGCGTCCACGGTAGCCAGCACGATTCGGTGCACGGAGAGCTTGACGATCCGGCGATGATCCTCCATAGGGCGTCGCCGCCGGCCGGCCCTCGACGGTGATGACACCGCTCGATGATTGCGACAAACCGACGATGCCCGGGCCGCGACGGCGTCCTATCGTTCGACCATGTCTTCACCCTCAGCAGTCCCATCGTCGCAACCGTCGGCATGGGCGCCCATGGCCATCACCGCTTTCAGGGTGCTCTGGTTCGCCCAGCTGGGGAGCAACATCGGCACCTGGATGCAGACCGTGGGAGCCCAGTGGGTCTTGGTCGAGGCCGCCGCCGGCGCAGCGGTCATCGCCCTCGTGCAGACCGCGAGCCTCGCGCCCGCCATCCTGGTCGCCCTGCCAGCAGGCGTCCTCGCGGACTCACTCGACCGGCGACGGCTGCTCATCTGGGGATCGGCGGCGAGTGCGGTCCTCGCAGCCGCGCTCACCGTCGTGGCGGCGGTCGGTGCGCTGACGCCGTGGACGATCCTGGCCTTCACCTTCCTGCTCGGCATCACCTCCACCCTGACCTCACCCGCATGGCAGGCGATCCAGCCGGAGCTCGTGCCCCGCAACCTGATCGCGGCGTCGTCGGCGCTCGGCGGTGTCACCGTGAACGGAGCCCGTGCGGTCGGTCCGGCCCTGGCCGGTGTCGTCCTGTCGGCCTTCGGTGCTCCCGTCGTGTTCGGTGTCAACGCGCTGAGCTTCGTCGTGGCCGTGATCGCCCTCGTCTGGTGGAAGAGACCCTCTCAGACCGGTCTCGACGACCGCGAGCCGTTCGGGGCAGCGTTGCGAGCGGGGGTCCGGTACGTCGTGTCCGCGCACCTCGTCCGCCGGATCCTGCTGCGTTCAGCACTCTTCGCGCTGCCTGCCAGTGCCCTCTGGGCGCTGCTGCCCCTCACGGCGACGCGCCTCCACCTCGACTCGAGCGGATACGGTCTCCTACTCGGTGCTCTCGGTGTCGGTGCCGTGCTGGGCATCTTCGCCCTGCCGCTCGCTCGGCGTCGGTTCTCCGACAACACCGTCATCGCCGGGAGTGCGGTGCTCTTCGCCGCCGGGTCGCTCGCAGCGGCGTTTCTGCCCTTCGCGCCGACCCTGCTGCTGCTCGTGTTCGCGGGGCTGGCCTGGATCGGCACCCTCACGGTGCTGAACGCCGCGCTGCAGCTCACCCTGCCGCAGTGGGTGCGGTCCCGCGGAGCCTCGATCTACATCCTCGTCTTCATGGGCGCGATGGCCATCGGCTCGATCGGCTGGGGCGTGGCGGCGCAAGGACTCGGCACGCCGCTCGCGTACAGCGCTTCGGCCGTCCTGCTCCTGCTGGTGGCGGCCAGTGTTCGGGTGCTGCCCCTGCTCCCCGGAACCGGAACCGTCGACCGCAGCATCTCGATGTCCTGGCCGACACCCACGTTGGTGTTCGAACCACAGCCGACCGACGGGCCGGTCCTCGTACAGATCTCCTACACGGTCCATCCTGACTCGCTCGCCGCGTTCCAGACAGCGATGGATCGTGTCGAGTCCTCTCGTCGCCGCACCGGCGCCTCGAGATGGGCCCTGTACCGGAGTGGCGAGGAGTCCGACGTGCAGTTGGAGACCTTCATGGTGCCGTCGTGGGGCGAGTTCCGACGACAGGAGACGCAGCGTCTGACCGGCCGCGACCGCGACATCCGCGCTGCAGCGCTGGCGCACGCCGACGGCGAACCCGTCGAACGACACTTCTTCCCGAGCGATGCCCGCCGGACCGGGTCTGCCGGGGCGGAACGTCCTGATCTCGCGGAGTGAGTCGCCGCCGTGGAGGTGGAGCACCCGGGGCGATGGTGAATGATGTGGGCGATACCGGACTCGAACCGATGACCTCTTCCGTGTGAAGGAAGCGCGCTACCAACTGCGCCAATCGCCCGCAGGTCGTCCGCACCGGAGAGGTGCCGAACAGCCGCGAGTCACGATACTAGCCGATGGCGGGGGACGAACGCACATCCGCAACGCTGTCGACCCAGTACGCGCGCCGGTTTGAACATCGGTCCCGGTTTCGGCTAGAGTCGTTCGAGCACGCAGTGATGCGGGCAATGCGGATGTGGCGCAGTGGTAGCGCATCACCTTGCCAAGGTGAGGGTCGCGAGTTCGAATCTCGTCATCCGCTCGAGTGTCAGTAGTGTTGTTCCGGCAGGAGCCCTACTTGACAGTGTGTTCGGTCACACATGGTGGCGTGGCCGAGAGGCTAGGCAGCGGCCTGCAAAGCCGTCCACACGGGTTCGAATCCCGTCGCCACCTCACCTCAGCAACACAGTTCCACCAGCAACATCCCGGCGTCGTGTCTCACACGCCACCCGGGCGATTGGCGCAGCGGTAGCGCGCTTCCCTGACACGGAAGAGGTCACTGGTTCGATCCCAGTATCGCCCACCACAGAAAGCCCCCGGACCCCCGGGGGCTTTCGTCGTTCGAGCACATGCAGGCAACACAGGGGGACCATGCTTCAGCGAGTCATGGCGGAGACCACCGGGCCGCAGCGGCGCTCGTCGCCATCGCGCGACGGACGTGTGGCATGAGCCGCATCGGCGATTGGTGGCGGTCGAGCAACGCGAAACCGCGACGGCATCCCACGGACCCGGGCCACGCCGCCGTCCCGTACCCGGCGCTCAGCCGGTCGGACCGGGTGGCGTTCGCCCAGTGCGAGCAGTACCTCCTCCGTGAGATCGTCGAGGCCAGAGCGTGGGGACGACAGGTCGCCAGCCGCGGTGACACGCCCGACACCAACGGTTGGCTCATCATGCCCGGTCGGACGCACTCCTCCCTGATGGACGACTCGAGAGGCATGGGGGCGATGCCGGCGGTGATGGACTCCGTTGTCCAGTGGCTCGCGGACGCCGGGGCGATCGGCCCACTCTCGGAACACACACGGCGGGCCATCGCGGTTTCGAACGCCAAGGAACGACTCCGCGATTACCCGGAGTACCACCCTGACGGCGACGGTCGGCGCACCTGGGACGACGACGTCTGGGAGGTGGAGCCGATTCGGATGCTCCAGATCTACCCGCACCTCGCCGATGCGAACGACGACTGGAGCCAGCAGGCGCGCCGGTGAGTGGCTCCACCCACGTACCGTCCCACCGCCTGGCCGACGCGCCGAGGAAGATGGAATTTCAGCCCGATTTTCCGCGGAACATCAAGGGTTGGGCCGACTCGCCCGCGCAGAGGTGTCAACGAGCGCCGTCAACATCGGCTAGAGTTTCCAAGCACCCGGAAACGGGATGCAATGCGGATGTGGCGCAGTGGTAGCGCATCACCTTGCCAAGGTGAGG
This sequence comes from Plantibacter sp. VKM Ac-2885, assembly GCF_015351205.1. NCBI lineage: Bacteria > Bacillati > Actinomycetota > Actinomycetes > Micrococcales > Microbacteriaceae > Plantibacter > Plantibacter sp. VKM Ac-2885. The sequence continues at coordinate 2,307,045 of NZ_JADKSK010000001.1, forward strand.
GTCGCGAGTTCGAATCTCGTCATCCGCTCGAGTGTCAGTGAGAACGTGCAAGCGTTCCGCTCGACAGTGTGTTTCATCACACGTGGTGGCGTGGCCGAGAGGCTAGGCAGCGGCCTGCAAAGCCGTCCACACGGGTTCGAATCCCGTCGCCACCTCGCTGGCAACACCACTCACCTGGGCGATTGGCGCAGCGGTAGCGCGCTTCCCTGACACGGAAGAGGTCACTGGTTCGATCCCAGTATCGCCCACAGGAACACGAAGGGCCCGAGCGAACAGCTCGGGCCCTTCGTCGTTCCACAGACCAACTCTTGCGCAGACCACCCGTTGCACACCCCTAACGTCCGCTCAGACGGAGAGAGGCGCCCGCTCCCGGCGACGCAGGACCTCCGCGACGCCCCACACGATGAGGCCTTGGCCAGCGGCGTACGTCGCCATGATGATCTCGTCAGCCGCCCAGATCGTCACTGCAGGCACGAAGCGGTCGAGCCCGATCAACGAGTCGGAGACCAGGAACAGCGCACCGCCGACGGCGATCGTCGGCGTCGTCATCGTGGAAGACGCCGCCATGGCCCCGATCACGACGGCATAGAGGACGACCGCCGGATACAGCGCCCCCATGTCCTGCTGACTGAGGAGCGCGATGCCGGCGACGAGCCACGCCAGGTACACGAGCGCCCAGACCGGCGGGCGGTTCCTGGTGCGCAGATGCCGCACGAAGAGCACGACGTAACCGGCCTGCGCGAGCATGAAGAACAGGATCCCCACGCCGAACGCGAGTTCGCCCGGAACCATGAGGGCGACGTCGCCCAGCCAGCTGCAGAGGATCGCGACGAGCGCCGTGACCGCAGCGACCGAAAGCCGTCGGACCGACCACACGAGCGCCAGCGCGAGGACCAGCATGATGAACGGTTTGGTGAGGAGCGACAGCCATTCCTGACCGGATGCGAGGGCGATGATGTGCACGAGTGCGACCACGGGCAGCGCGGCGAACAGCGCCGTCGCAGCCCCGCCCCTCTGCACAGCCGTCATCAGCGCCACCCCCGTCACGTCGTAGGCCTTCACTCTAGCGATGCGACCGAGCACGAACCATGGCCGCCGACCGACGGCAGCGTCTCCTCGTCGTGGACGACGATAGGCTTGCACGGCCAAGGTTTCACCTGAGAAAGAGAGATCATCCGTGAGTGACGGGTTCGCACTGTTCACCGACCGATCCGTGGTCGCCATGCGCGTCAACGGCGAACTGAAGGACCTCGCCGCCACGGTGACGGAGACGGACACCGTCGAGCCGGTGCACCTCGACTCGCCCGACGGCCTCAACATCCTCCGGCACTCCGCAGCCCATGTGCTCGCGCAGGCCGTGCAGCAGGTCGACCCGCACGCGAACCTCGGCATCGGCCCGCCGGTCACCGACGGCTTCTACTACGACTTCGATGTCGCCGCACCGTTCACGCCTGAGGCGCTCAAGGTGCTGCAGAAGACGATGGACCGCATCATCCGCCAGGGCCAGCGCTTCGTGCGACGCGTCGTCACCGAGGACGAGGCTCGCGCGGAACTCGCGGGGGAGCCCTACAAGCTCGAGCTGATCGGCCTCAAGGGCGGATCGGCAGCCGACGACGAGAACGTCGAGGTGGGCGGCGCGGAGCTGACCATCTACGACAACGTCGACCCGAAGACGGGGGAGACGGTCTGGAAGGACCTCTGCCGCGGTCCACACCTGCCGAACACGCGCATGATCGGTAACGGCTGGGCCTTGACGCGTCTCGCCGCGGCGTACTGGCGGGGGAGCGAGAAGAACCCGCAGCTGCAGCGGATCTACGGCACCGCTTGGGCGACCAAGGACGAGCTGCGCGCCTATCAGACGCGGATCGAGGAAGCGGCCAAGCGCGACCACCGCAAGCTCGGTGCCGAGCTCGACCTCTTCAGCTTCCCCGAGGAGATCGGCTCGGGTCTCGCGGTGTTCCACCCCAAGGGCGGCATCATCCGCAACGAGATCGAGAACTACATGCGCGAGCGCCTGCTCGCTTCCGGCTACGAGCTGGTGAACACCCCGCACATCACGAAGGGGCACCTGTTCGAGGTCAGCCAGCACCTGGCCTGGTACAAGGACGGCATGTTCCCGGCGATGCACCTCGACCAGGAGGTCGACGCCGACGGCCACGTCACCCGTCAGGGCCAGGACTACTACCTGAAGCCCATGAACTGCCCGATGCACAACCTGATCTATCGGGCTCGAGGGCGCAGCTACCGCGAACTGCCGCTGCGTCTCGCCGAGTTCGGCACGGTCTACCGGTACGAGAAGAGCGGCACCCTCTCCGGGCTCACGCGCGTCCGTGGCCTCACGCAGGACGACGCCCACATCTACGTCACCGACGACCAGGTCAAGGACGAGGTCGGCCGCCAGCTGCAGTTCGTCCTGGAGACCCTCCGCGGCTACGGTCTCGACGACTTCTACCTGGAGCTCTCGACGAAGGACCCCGACAAGTACGTCGGCACGGACGAGGTCTGGGACGAAGCGACCGAGACCCTCCGCCAGGTGGCGGTCGAGTCCGGTCTCGAGCTCGTGCTCGACCCCGCCGGCGCAGCCTTCTACGGTCCGAAGATCTCGGTGCAGGCGCGCGACGCGATCGGTCGGACGTGGCAGCTGTCCACCGTGCAGCTCGACTTCAACCTGCCCGAGTTGTTCGAGCTGGAGTACACGGCTGCTGACGGCACGCGCAAGCGTCCGGCGATGATCCACCGCGCACTCCTCGGCTCGATCGAGCGCTTCTTCGCGATCCTGCTCGAGCACTACGCGGGTGCCTTCCCGGTGTGGCTCGCCCCTGTGCAGGTCGTCGGGATCCCCGTCTCCGAGCAGTACGAGGAGTTCCTCGGCGGAGTCGTCGCCGAGCTGCGCTCGTCCGGGGTCCGGGCAGAACTCGACGCCTCCGACGATCGGATGCAGAAGAAGATCCGCAACCACACCAAGGCGAAGACCCCGCTGCAGCTGATCGTCGGCGAGGAGGACCAGGCCAACGGCGCGGTGAGCTTCCGATTCCGCGACGGCACCCAGGAGAACGGTGTCCCCGTCGCCGACGCCGTGCGCCGGATCCGCGCCGCCATCGCCGCGAAACTGCAGGTGAACACCGCAGCGGAGCTGCCGGCATGACCCCGGGCACCGAACCGGAGTCGTTCGAGTCGATCGACACCTCCCACCTGGTGGGCGTCCCGGACGCATTCCAGCGTCTCTGGACGCCCCACCGGATGGTGTATATCAAGCAGGGCCAGCCATCCGACGACGGTTGTCCGTTCTGCATCGCGCCGACGCTCGACGACGAGTCAGCGCTCATCGTGCATCGGGGCGAGCACGCCTTCGTGCTGCTGAACCTCTTCCCGTACAACTCCGGGCACCTGCTCGTCTGCCCGTACCGCCACGTCGCGATGTACGACGACGCGACGACGGAGGAGGTCGCCGAGATCGGCGCCCTGACGCAGACGGCGATGCGGGTCGTCCGGTCCGTCTCGAGGAACGACGGCTTCAACCTCGGGATGAACCAGGGTGCCGTGGCCGGCGCCGGGATCGCGGCGCACCTGCACCAGCACATCGTGCCGCGCTGGGCGACGGACGCCAACTTCTTCCCGATCATCGCCCAGACCAAAGCGCTCCCGCAGCTGCTCGGCGATGTCCGACAGGCGATCGCGGACGCCTGGCCGACCTCGGCCTGATCCGTCGGGGCCGGTCCATCTGGACCGGTCCACCCAAGTCCAATTTCCGGCCTGTGGACGGAGCACCGTCAGGCCACCCGCCGGTACGCTCGCCATCATGACCGAGAGCAGCACGACCACTGGACAGCACGGCTCGAACCGCGTGAAGCGCGGACTCGCGGAGATGCTCAAGGGCGGCGTCATCATGGACGTCGTCACCGCCGAGCAGGCCCGTATCGCGGAGGACGCCGGGGCCGTCGCCGTGATGGCCCTCGAGCGCGTCCCGGCGGACATCCGGTCCCAGGGCGGCGTGGCTCGGATGAGCGATCCTGACCTCATCGAATCCATCATCGCCGAGGTGTCCATCCCCGTCATGGCGAAGGCTCGCATCGGACACTTCGTCGAAGCCCAGGTCCTCCAGGCGCTCGACGTCGACTACATCGACGAGTCCGAGGTCCTGAGCCCGGCCGACTACGTGAACCACATCGACAAGTGGGGCTTCGACGTCCCGTTCGTGTGCGGTGCCACCAACCTGGGAGAGGCGCTGCGGCGTATCAACGAGGGTGCCGCGATGATCCGCTCGAAGGGCGAGGCCGGCACCGGCGACGTGTCCGAGGCGACGAAGCACATCCGCAAGATCCGCTCCGAGATCGCGCACCTGTCGTCGATGTCGAAGGACGAGCTGTACGTCGCGGCGAAGGAGCTCCAGGCCCCGTACGACCTCGTCGTGGAGATCGCCGAGACCGGCAAGCTCCCGGTCGTGTTGTTCACCGCCGGGGGAGTGGCGACGCCGGCCGACGCCGCGATGATGATGCAGCTGGGTGCCGACGGCGTGTTCGTCGGATCCGGCATCTTCAAGTCCGGCAACCCGGCTCAGCGGGCGGCGGCCGTCGTCAAGGCGACGACCTTCTTCGACGACCCTCAGGTCATCGCCGAGGTGTCCCGTGGTCTCGGTGAGGCGATGGTCGGCATCAACGTCGCCGACCTCGCGGCACCGCACCGCCTCGCTGAGCGTGGCTGGTAGCCCCGCGTCCGCCCTGAACCAGGTGACGTCGTGACCGGGTCGGCGCGCGTCGGCGTCCTCGCCCTGCAAGGGGACTTCCGCGAGCATGCGGCCGTCCTCACCGGCCTCGGGGCGGACGTCAGCCTCATCAGGCGTCCCTCGGAACTGACCGGCATCGACGGACTGGTCCTCCCCGGCGGGGAGTCGAGCGTGATGGACAAGCTCGCTCGCTCCTTCGACCTCGCCGGACCGTTACGCGAAGCGATCACCGCCGGGTTGCCCGTGTACGGCACCTGCGCCGGACTCATCCTCCTGGCCGACCGGATCCTCGACGGGATCGCCGGCCAGCAGAGTCTCGGCGGGCTCGACGTCTCCGTCCGGCGCAACGCCTTCGGGTCGCAGCTCGACTCCTTCGAGACGGACCTCTCGATCCCGGTCCTCGGCGACCCGCCCGTGCACGCGGTGTTCATCCGCGCGCCGGTGGTCGAGGCCGCCGGACCGGCGGTGACACCACTCGCCTCACTGCCCGACGGTCGGATGGTCGCCGTCGAGCAGGGGAACCTCCTCGGCACGTCATTCCACCCCGAGGTCACGGGCGACACCCGGTTCCACGCCTACTTCCTCGACAAGGTCGAGCGATCCCGCTGAGGCACCGTTGCCTGCTCCCGCCACCCGTCCCGGCGTGATCGCGAGTTCCGGGCCGCTGGCCTAGACTGGTCAGGTTCTTTTCACGCAGTTAGGGAGCACATGTCCGGACACTCCAAGTGGGCGACGACCAAGCACAAGAAGGCGGTCATCGACGGCCGTCGCGCGAAGTCGTTCGCCAAGCTCATCAAGAACATCGAGGTCGCGGCCAAGATGGGCGGCGCAGACCTCGCGGGCAACCCGACGCTGCAGGACGCCATCCAGAAGGCGAAGAAGACCTCGGTCCCGAACGACAACATCGACCGCGCCGTCAAGCGCGGTGCCGGCCTCACCGGTGAGGTCGTCGACTACACCACGATCATGTACGAGGGCTACGGTCCGAACGGCGTCGCCCTGCTCGTCGAGTGCCTCACCGACAACAAGAACCGTGCAGCAGCCGATGTCCGGACGCTGATGTCCCGCAACGGCGGCACCATGGCCGACCCGGGCTCCGTCGCCTACAACTTCCAGCGCAAGGGCCTCATCGTCGTCCAGGCCGAGGGGACCACCGAGGACGACGTCCTCGGCGCCGTCCTCGATGCGGGCGCAGAAGAGGTGAACACCGAGGGCGAGACCTTCGAGGTCGTCACCGAGCCGAGCGACATGGTCGCGACCCGGACCGCCCTGCAAGAGGCCGGTATCGACTACGACTCCGCCGACGTCGCCTTCGTCCCGAACCTCAAGGTCGAGATCGACGCCGACACGGCGCGCAAGGTCTTCAAGCTGATCGACGCCCTCGAGGACAACGACGACGTCCAGAACATCTACAGCAACTTCGACCTCACCCCCGAGGTGCAGGCCGAACTGGAGGCCGACGACGAGTAGTCCGGCACGCGTGCCGAGCGAAGCTCGTTCGAACGGATGTACGACACTCCGCCCTCGCGGAGTGCTCGGCGCATCGCCCGCGCTTAGGGTCGGAACATGACTCTGCGCGTCCTCGGCATCGATCCCGGCCTGACCCGATGCGGGGTGGGGGTCGTCGACGTCCTGCCGGGACGGCAGGCCACGATGGTCGAGTACGGCGTCATCCGGACGGACGCGCACGCCCCGCTCGAGCAGCGACTCCTCATGATCGCGCAGGGCATCGCCGAGGCGATCGAGCGCACCTCGCCGACCGCGATGGCCGTCGAGCGGGTGTTCGCGCAACACAACGTCCGGACCGTCATGGGCACCGCTCAGGCGAGTGGGCTCGCCCTGCACGCTGCGGCCGCGAACGGGATCCCCGTCGGCCTGCACACCCCGAGCGAGGTCAAGGCCGCGGTGACCGGATACGGCCGGGCGGACAAGCTCCAGGTGCAGACCATGGTCGCGCGGATCCTCGGTCTCGACGAACTCCCGAAGCCCGCTGACGCCGCTGATGCGCTCGCGCTCGCGATCTGCCACGCCTGGCGACCAGTCGTGTCGACTGCTGCGACACCCGTCGGCGCACCGCCGCAGGGGAGTGGAGCACTCACCCCGGCCCAGCGTGCCTGGGCTGCTGCGGAACGCGGCGGCGCTCCGCGCGAGGCGGCCGTCCGGGCCCGGGCAGCGCGGAGCCCTAGGCTGGAAGCATGATCTCCTCCCTCCGCGGCACCGTCCTGAGCGCGGTCGGCAACCTCGTCGTGATCGAGGTGGGCGGAGTCGGATTCGCCGTCCAGGTCACGCCGGCCCATGCGCTCTCACTCCGGGTCGGCACCGAAGCACTCCTCTCGACGACACTGATCGTGCGGGAGGACTCGCTCTCCCTGTTCGGGTTCCGATCCGCTGAGGAGCTGTCCGTGTTCGAGCTCCTGGTGAGCGTCACCGGGGTCGGCCCGAAGTCGGCACTCGGCGTCCTGGAGGCGTTGACGCCGGAGCAGATCGCCGCCGCCATCTCCGCGGACGACGACGCCCCGTTCCGAAAGGTCTCCGGGATCGGGCCGAAGACGGCGAAGCTCATCACCGTCTCGCTCGCCGGCAAGCTCCGCGTCACCAGGACGACGCCTGAAGCTCCGGCGACCACCGTGAACGCGGCCGCGATCGCCGATCAGGTCGTGACGGCGCTCATCGGGCTCGGTTGGCCGGAGAAGACGGCGACGCAGGCGGTCGTGGAGGCCTCCGCCTCCGCAAGTGCGGACGACCTCTCGACCGTGCCGTCGCTCATCCGCCTGGCCCTCGGCAGACTCGGCCCGGCGCACGCCGGAGGCCGTACCTCGTGACGGACGCTCCAGAAGACCTCACCAATCCCGCCGCCGAGTCCGACGCGGAACTGGCGTTCGAGGGGGCGCTCCGTCCGCGGTCGCTCTCCGAGTTCGTCGGTCAGTCCAAGGCCCGCGGTCAGTTGCAACTCCTGATCACGGCCGCCGGGATGCAGAACCGCACCCCGGACCACATCCTGCTGGCCGGCCCTCCTGGACTCGGCAAGACGACCCTCGCGATGATCGTCGCGCACGAGACCGGGAAACCGCTCCGGCTCACGAGCGGTCCGGCCATCCAGCACGCCGGCGACCTCGCCGCCGTCCTATCGTCGCTGACCCCGGGTGAGGTCCTCTTCATCGACGAGATCCACCGCATGGCCCGCCCTGCCGAGGAGATGTTGTACCTCGCCATGGAGGACTTCCGCATCGACATCATGGTGGGCAAGGGCGCCGGCGCGACGAGCATTCCCCTCGAGCTGGCACCGTTCACCCTGGTCGGGGCGACCACCCGCTCCGGTCTGCTGCCGAACCCGCTCCGCGACCGCTTCGGGTTCACCGCCCATCTCGAGTTCTACGACGAGCCGGAACTGCAGCAGGTGCTGCACCGCACCGCCGACATGCTCGGGCTCGACATCGACGGTCGGGCCGTCGCCGAGATCGCCGGACGCTGTCGGGGTACGCCGCGCATCGCGAACCGACTTCTCCGCCGGGTCAGGGACTACGCGCTCGTGCACGGTGGCCGCGCCGACCTGGAGACCGTCCAGGCCGCGCTCGAGCTCTACGACGTCGACGCCCTCGGTCTCGACCGACTCGACCGATCGGTCATGGAAGGCATGCTCGACCGCTTCGCCGGAGGCCCGGTCGGGCTCAGCACACTCGCGGTCTCGGTCGGCGAGGAAGCGGAGACGATCGAGTCCGTCGTCGAGCCGTTCCTCGTCCGGATCGGCCTCATCACGCGCACGCCACGGGGCCGCGTGGCGACCCCGGCCGCCTGGCGGCACTTCGGCAGAACACCTTCTCAGCATGGCTCGACCCTCGATGGCCTATAATTTCCCTTTGGCGGTGCGTTCCCAACGTCTCCCGCCCTCAATCTCCTCTGGAAGGTTCCCATCGTGGATGCAATGACCCTCGTCCTGTTCGGCCTCGCCGGCGTCATGATCGTGTTCATGATGGTGAGCAACAACAAGCGGAAGAAGCAAGCCGCGGTGACGGAGCAGAAGCTCGTCCCCGGCGCCGAGGTGCTCACCGGCTTCGGCGTCTACGGCACCCTCATCTCGATGGACCGCGACTCCCGCAAGGCCGATGTCGAGATCGCCCCCGGCGTCATCGTCACCATCGACCCCCGCTACGCGGGTGCGGTCGTCGCACCGACGGTCGCCGAGACCGCTGAGGAGACCCCCGTCGTCGAGTCGATCCCCGACGACGCCTCCTCGCTCGACCTCTCCAAGCCCGAATTCGGCCAGCGCGTCGAGGACACCTCGAAGCCGCAGAAGAGCGACGACTAGTCCCAACCCCTTCCCGGGCGGTGGCCGTCGTGCCACCGCCGGCAGAGAAAGCTGAGTTCCGAGTTTGGCAAAGTCGACTCCGGTCAAGAAAGCGTGGCGTTCGCTCACCTGGCTTGGCGTAATCCTCATCGGTTTGTTCGCGATCAACGCGGCCGGGGTCCTCTGGGGGAACAGCTCTTGGGCGCCCAAGCTGGCCCTCGACCTCGAGGGTGGCACCCAGATCATCCTCGCGCCGAAGCTGGAGTCCGGCCAGACGGTCTCCAACGAGCAGCTGAACCAGGCCGTGGCGATCATCCGCCAGCGCGTCGACGCGTCCGGCGTCTCGGAGGCGGAGATCACGACGCAGGGTCAGAACGTCGTCGTCTCGATCCCGGGTACCCCCGACGAAGCGACGCTGAACCGCATCGAGAGCTCCGCGAAGCTCGAGTTCCGTCCGGTCCTCACCTCGCAGCAGCTGACTCCCGGTCAGCCGTCCAACACCTTCATCGGTGAAGACGGTGCCTCGACCCCCTATCCGACGCCGGATCCGGGCCTCGAGAGCACGCCGACCGCGTCGCCGACGAACGCGAGCGACCTGTCGCAAGTGACGCCCGCACTGTACGCCGCCTTCCAGGCCTACGACTGCGCCGCGAACGCGGATTCACTCGACGCCACCGCCGCTCCCGCTGCCGACCCGCTCATCACGTGCGACGTCGACGGCACCTTCAAGTACGTCCTCGGCCCGGTCGAGGTGTCCGGAGAAGACCTGTCCGACGCGAGCGCCGGCATCAAGACGACGTCGTCGGGTGCCAGCACGGGCGAGTGGGCGGTGTACCCGGTCTTCAACGAGAAGGGCACCGCGCTCTTCGCCGACGTCACCGGCCGCCTGACCTCGCTGCAGAGCCCGCAGAACCAGTTCGCGATCGTGCTCGACGGCAACGTCATCTCAGCACCGCAGTCGCTCGCCGTCATCTCTGACGGCAAGCCGGAGATCAGCGGCTCCTTCACCGAGGAGTCCGCCAAGACCCTCGCCGACCAGCTCAAGTTCGGCGCCCTGCCGATCAGCTTCGTCGTGCAGAGCCAGGACACCATCTCGGCGACCCTCGGTTCGACGCAGCTGGAGAGCGGCCTCATCGCCGGTCTCATCGGGCTCATCCTGGTCGTCATCTACACGCTGTTCCAGTACCGGCTCCTCGGCACAGTGACCATCGCCTCGCTCGTCGCGGCCGCGGTGCTCACGTATGTGGTGATCCTGCTGATGTCCTGGCGTCAGGGCTTCCGGCTCTCTCTCGCCGGGATAGCGGGCCTCATCGTCGCCATCGGTTTCACCGCGGACTCGTTCATCGTGTACTTCGAACGCATCAAGGACGAACTCCGCGACGGCCGCGGTCTGGAGTCCGCCGTCGAAGCCGGCTGGAAGCGCGCCAAGCGCACCATCTACGCGGCGAAGGGTGTCAACCTCCTGTCCGCCGTGGTGCTGTACGTCCTCGCGATCGGCAACGTCCGCGGCTTCGCCCTCACCCTCGGCGTCACCACGATCATCGACGTCATCGTCGTGCTGCTGTTCACGCACCCGATGATGCAGCTCCTTGGCCAGACGAAGCTCTTCAACAGCGGCAAGCCGTTCACCGGTCTCGACCCGTCGGCGCTCGGCGCCATCTACCGCGGTCGTGCAGAGTTCCGGAAGCCCGTGTCGGTGCCCGGCGCCAAGGCCGCGTCCAGCAGCCGTGAGGCGGCCAAGCGCCAGACGATCGCCGAGCGCAAGCAGGCGGCCCTCGTCGGAGGCGGCTCCGACACCAGAGCAGACGATCTGCCGACCGATGGGAAGGACTCCTGATGGGTGCGTTCGCACGGTTCGGAAACGAGCTCTACACCGGGAAGCGCTCCTACGACTTCGTCGGCAAGCGCAAGATCTGGTACACGATCGCCATCGTCGCGGTCGTCCTCTCGGTGTTGATCCCGGTCGTCAAGGGCGGATTCAACTTCGGCATCGAGTTCCGCGGTGGTTCGCAATTCCAGATCGCCGACGTCAAGAGCACCGATCAGACGCTGGCTGAAGACGCGGTCGCGTCCGTCGTCAGCGGCGCGACCACCCACGTGACCGTCGTGGGCGGCAACTCGGTCCGCGTGCAGACCGACCAGCTGAAGAACGACAAGGTCACTCAGCAGGTGTCGGCTGCCTTGGCCGAGGCCTACGGCGTCGAACAGTCCGACATCACGAGTTCGTTCATCGGCCCGTCATGGGGTCAGGACGTCTCCAAGCAGGCGATCGTCGGCCTCATCGTGTTCCTCGTGCTCGCGGCGATCCTCATGGCGCTGTACTTCCGCACCTGGAAGATGTCCGCGGCCGCGCTGCTCTCCCTCATGCACGACCTCATCATCACGGCTGGTGTCTACGCCGCGACGGGTTGGGAGATCACACCGGCCGCCATGATCGGATTCCTCACCATCCTCGGATTCTCGCTGTACGACACCGTCGTGGTGTTCGACAAGATCCGCGAGAACACGACGCTCGACGCCGACGGCGCGGCCCGGACGTTCGGGGAGTCGGTCAACCTCGCGGTCAACCAGACCCTGGTGCGCTCGATCAACACCGGCGTTGTGGCGGCGCTCCCGGTCGCGGCGATCCTGTTCTTCGGGGCCTTCGTCCTCGGTGCCGACACGCTGCGCGACATCTCGCTCGCTCTGCTCGTCGGTATCCTCGTCGGCACGTACTCGACGATCTTCGTCGCCGCACCGCTCTACGCGAACTTCCGGCACAACGAGCCCCGCATCGCCAAGCACGACAAGCGCGTGCTGCAGGCGCGCGAGCGCGCTCACACCTCGGATGACGCCGAGGGCGAACGCACGGAAGCAGACGCGCCGCTGGCGCGTTGACCCTGACAGCGACCGACAACCGCGTGCACGAGCGCAGGGAGGCCTGAGATGGCGGACACCACGACATCCTCGACGGCCTCCCTGCGCCGTCTCGTCCCACGGATCTTCTCGAAGGCGCAGCCGGCCGGCGCCGTCGACACCCTGATGCGGACGGTGCGGCAGCACCATCCCAAGGCCGACCTGGCGCTCATCGAACGTGCGTACACGGTCGCCGAGCGGGCCCACTCCGGCCAGAAGCGCCAGAGCGGCGAGCCGTACATCACGCACCCGGTCGCCGTCTCCCAGATCCTGGCCGACCTCGGCATCGGACCGAAGACGATCGTCGCCGCCCTCCTCCACGACACCGTCGAAGACACGGACTACTCGCTCGACCAACTCCATGCGGACTTCGGCGACGAGGTCGCCATGCTCGTCGACGGCGTCACGAAGCTCGACAAGGTCAAGTACGGCGACAGCGCGCAGGCCGAGACGGTCCGGAAGATGATCGTCGCGATGTCGAAGGACATCCGCGTCCTCATCATCAAGCTCGCCGACCGGCTGCACAACGCCCGGACCTGGGGATTCGTCCCGGCCGAGAAGGCGGCGAAGAAGGCCACGGAGACCCTCGAGATCTACGCACCACTCGCGCACCGCCTCGGGATCCAGGCGATCAAGTGGGAGCTCGAAGACCTGTCCTTCGCCGTGTTGTACCCGAAGCTCTACGCCGAGATCGAATCGCTCGTCAAGCAGCGGACACCGCAGCGCGAGGAGTACGTGCAGCACGTCATCGACGCGGTGAACGAGGACCTCAAGGCGCAGAAGATCCGCGGCAAGGTCGCCGGTCGCCCGAAGCAGTACTACTCGATCTACCAGAAGATGGTCGTCCGCGGCCGCGAGTTCGACGACATCTACGACCTCGTCGGCATCCGTGTCCTCGTCAACTCGCTGCGCGACTGCTACGCGGTCCTCGGGTCGATCCACGCACGGTGGACGCCCGTCCCGGGGCGCTTCAAGGACTACATCGCCACGCCGAAGTTCAACCTGTACCAGTCGCTGCACACCACCGTCGTCGGACCGGGCGGGAAGCCCGTCGAGATCCAGATCCGCACGAACGAGATGCACCAGCGGGCCGAGTTCGGTGTCGCCGCGCACTGGAAGTACAAAGAGCGGATGAACAGCGGGAAGACCGCGTCCTCCGCCGAGCCCGACAGCTCGATGGCCTGGCTCGCGCACATCTCCGACTGGCAGGCGGAGACGGCGGACCCGGGGGAGTTCCTCGACTCGTTGCGCTTCGAGATCGGCGCGAAGGAGGTCTACGTCTTCACCCCGAAGGGGCGTGTCGTCGGCCTGCCCGCCGGCGCGACGCCGGTGGACTTCGCCTACGCCGTCCACACGGAGGTCGGCCACCGGACGATGGGCGCCCGGGTCAACGGGCGGCTCGTGCCGCTGGAGAGTTCGCTCAACACCGGCGACGTGGTGGAGGTCTTCACCTCGAAGAACCCCGACTCCGGTCCGAGCCAGGACTGGTTGAACTTCGTCAAGAGCCCACGGGCGCGGAACAAGATCCGCCAGTGGTTCACGAAGGAGCGACGCGACGAGGCCATCGAGCAGGGCCGTGACGCGATCGCGCGGGCGATGCGCAAGCAGAACCTGCCGCTCCAGAAGCTCATGAACCAGGACTCGTTCGCCGAGGTCGCGGCGCAGCTGCGCTACGAGGACGTCACGGCGCTCTACGCAGCCGTCGGCGAGGGCCACGTCTCGACGCAGTCCGTGCTCGAGAAGGTCGTCGCGCTCCTGCAGAAGGACGCCGACAGCGAGCACGCCGAGTACACCGTCCCGGTCCGCGGGAGCCGCCGTGAGCGGCTGCAGAACAGCGACTCCGGGGTCCTCGTGCTCGGTGCTCCCGACATCCTGGTCAAGCTCGCGAAGTGCTGTACCCCGGTCCCGGGTGATGAGATCGTCGGGTTCGTCACGCGAGGCTCCGGCGTCTCCGTCCACCGTTCGGACTGCCACAACGTCCAGGGACTCCTGCAGGAGCCCGAGCGCATGATCGACGTGGAGTGGGCGCCGTCGTCGAAGAGCGTGTTCCTCGTCCAGATCCAGGTCGAGGCGCTCGATCGAGCCGGACTGTTGTCGGATGTGACGCGGGTGCTGTCCGAGTACCACGTCAACATCCTGTCGGCGACGGTGAACACCTCGAGCGACCGCCTGGCCATCAGCCGCTTCGTGTTCGAGATGGGCGACACCACCCACCTCGACCGCGTGCTGAACGCGGTCCGGCGGATCGACACCGTCTACGACGTCTACCGGGTCAACGGCGGCTGAGCGGGAGCGACCAGGACGCCAGTTCACTCCGAGTCGGCTCGAGGCCGGGGAGCATCACCTCGGTGGCACTCGACACGACACGGACGATCCGTGTGCCGCCGAGGACCCGCGGGACGGAGCGGACCCATGCGACGACCTCCTCAGGGCTGGTGAGCCCGAGCAGGAAGTAGTTGCGGATCGTCGACATGGCCTCCTCCGCGTCGGCCCCGGTGCGCCGTGCCAGATCCGCGACCGTGCGCGTGGGGGTCGTGACCCGCAGTGCGCCGCACCGCTCGCTGTCGTCCGCGCGGAGTGACACCTGACGCAGACGCAACCGGGGCCAACGCGCGCTTCGCCGTTCCATCGACACGAAGCCCGTGTGGACCCTCGGTGCGATGAGCGCCGCGCCGTGCAGCCAGGCGGCACTCGTCTCGGCGATGACCGCGCCGGTCAGCCCGGGCAGCTGTTCGAGGACCGCCGCGCGCAGCCTGACGGTGTCGGGTTCGTCGACACTGCAGTAGCCGTCTTCGAAGGCGAAGAGCTCGCCGTCGAGCCGCGCGGCGGCGAGCTCGGCGACGGAGAGCTCAGGTGGCTGGAGGTAGGCGGGGAGGCGGCTCGTGGAGGCCGAGGGATCCATCGTGCAGCGGGGCTCGGTGGGGGAGGACGTCTGGAGTGCCGTGGACATACGACGATCCTCCTGCAGCCGTCCGGCAGCAGGAGGATCGTCGACGGATCTGTGGAGAACCGCGACCGTCACGCGGTTGGTGGAGCGGATCCGCCTAGCGGATCGCTCCGAGCCACGCCTTGCGTGCATCCAGCGCCTCGATGGCCGCGGTGAGCCGGTCGGCGTCACCGGAGGCTCGTGCCGCCTCGACCTCGTCCTCGAGCTTGGCGATGGCGTCGGCGAGCTGGCTCGCGAGCCCCTCGGTCCGCGCCTTCGTCTCGGGGTTGTTGCGCTTCCAGTGCTCGTCCTCGAGCTGCTTGACGTGGGTCTCGATCTTGCGGAGACGGTCTTCGACGACGCGGACCTGCTCGCGCGGGACCTTGCCGATCTCGTCCCACCGACGCTGGATGTCGGTGAGCGCCTTGCGCGCCGAGTCCCGGTTCGTGTCGGCGAGGATCGGCTCTGCATCCGCCAACACCGCGAGCTTCAGATCAAGGTTGCCCTGGAACTCCTCGTTGTCGCGCGCGTCGATCTCGGCCTTCGCGCCGTAGATCGCGTCGCCCGCGGCCTTGAACTTCGCCCAGAGCGCGTCGTCCTGGCGCTTCCCGGCACGCGGGGAGGCCTTCCACTCGTCGAGCAGGCTGCGGTAGGCGGGGATGCCCTCGGCGCCCTTGGCGATGAGGGCCTCGGCGCGCTCGACGAGCTTCTGCTTGATCGCGCGTGCTTCCTTGTGGACCGAGTCCAGCTCCGTGTAGAACGCACGACGGTGCTGCTCGATCGTCGCGCGCGCCGTCCGGAACCGCTTCCAGAGGTCGTTGGCGTCGTTCTTCGCGAGACGAGGTCCGTCGTGCTGCTGGCGCTGCCACTCGGCGAAGAGTTCGTCGAGACGCGCCGAGGTCTGCTTCCACTGCACCCGTGCCGGATCCTGCTGCGCGAGCTGCTCAGCTTCCTCGACGATCGCGAGACGCGCACGTGCCGCTTCCTCGAGGGCTGCCTTGGTCTCCTGGCTCTGCGCCTCGGTCAGCTCGCTCACGGTGCCGTCGAGCGCCGCGAGGCGGGTCAGGAGCGCCTGGAGGTTGCCGACCGCGTTGGCGGACTCGACCTGCTTGGTGATCGACTTCACAGCCTTCGCGACGTCCGTCGCCGGTGCACCGCGCTTCGCGCGCTGCTCGAGGAGCGTCACCTGTCCGGCGAGGTCCGTGAACTTGCGCTCGAAGTACGCGAGCGCCTCCTCCTTGGAACCGTCGGGGTACTGTCCGACCGCTCGTTCACCGTCGGCCTCACGGACGTAGACGGTGCCGTCGTCGTCGACACGACCCCACGGTTCGATCTCTGGACTGGTCACGCGCATCACCCTTGCTGTGTGTTGACCGCCGTTCGTGGCGATCGTGATCGATCCACAAGCCTATTACCCCGAGTCCTGCTCGGGGCGACCGCTTGCGCCGGTCGGTTCCGTCTGGTGCAGGTTACTGCACGCGCTACTGGACCGTCACCGAGGTGATGGTGGCCGGGACCGCTGGAGCACCGTCACCGCTGCCGTCCGCGACGCCGCCGGACACGACGCCCGAGACGAGCTGGTCGAGACCACTCGTGATCTGGCCGAGCACGGTGTAGCCGCCGGCGGCGTCGGACGGGATGGTGGAGTCCTGGTACACGAGGAAGAACTGCGAACCGTTGCTGTAGCCGTTCCCGCCCTGGCGCGCCATGGCGATGGTGCCGGCCGGGTAGACGTCGTCCGTCGGTGCGTTCTCGACCGGGCCGTAGCTGTACCCGGGGCCGCCGGTGCCGGTGCCGTCGGGGTCGCCGCACTGCAGGACGTAGATGCCGCTCGTCGTGAGGCGGTGGCAGGTGACGCCGTCGTAGAAGCCGGACTGGGCGAGGGAGATGAAGGAGGAGACACCCTGCGGCGCGCAGGCGCCGTCGAGGGTGAGGTTCATGACGACGTCGTTGATCGTCATCTCACCGCTCCAGTCGCGGTCCTCGGCGATCGTGCTCGCGGGGACTTCGCCGGTGTTCGCGCCGTCGGTGGCCCCGGTGACACCGCAGGCCCCGGCCTCGGCGGAAGCGGTGGGCGTCGCGACCGGGGTGCCCGGACCGCCGGCGAAGAAGAACACCTGCGCAGCCGTGGCACCGGCCAGGATGACGACGAGCGCCGCAGCGGCGATCACGTTGTCGCGGACGCGGCGCTTCGAGCGGTGCTCGTGCACGGTGCGCCGGGCGTTGTAGGCGCGCAGTCGTGCGCGTGCTGCGCGTGCCTCTTTGTCCGGACCCTTGCTCGTTGCCACGTCGTTCCCTCCAGGTGCCGTCGGCCGAGCGGCGGCATCGCGCTGTCATCTGGCACCACGCCCGCGGCGGACTGCCCAGGAGAACCTTACGGGGAGCGCTCCGCGCGGACCAAACGACGCACGACGGCGGCGACCCCGTTCTGCAGCGGGTCCGCGTGTCGCAGGCTGCGGCTAGCCTGGTGGAATGTTCAGTCGAGGACCCGGCATCGCCGGCGCACCGGTACCGCTCGCCGTGCGCATGCGGCCCCGCAGCCTCGAGGAGGTCGCCGGCCAGCAGCACCTGCTCCGTCCCGGCTCGCCGCTCGTCCGCCTGGCGAGCGACAACGAGGGGACGCAGGC
This sequence comes from Plantibacter sp. VKM Ac-2885, assembly GCF_015351205.1. Classification (NCBI taxonomy): domain Bacteria; kingdom Bacillati; phylum Actinomycetota; class Actinomycetes; order Micrococcales; family Microbacteriaceae; genus Plantibacter; species Plantibacter sp. VKM Ac-2885. The sequence continues at coordinate 2,324,501 of NZ_JADKSK010000001.1, forward strand.
GGCCGTGTCCGTCATCCTCTGGGGCCCACCGGGCACCGGGAAGACGACGCTGGCGCAGGCCATCGCGCACAGTTCCGGCCGCCGGTTCGTCGAGCTCTCGGCCGTGACGGCGGGCGTCAAGGACGTCCGGCAGGTCATGGAGGAGGCGATGTCGAGCCGCGACCTCTACGGCAGCTCGACCGTCCTCTTCCTCGACGAGATCCACCGGTTCACGAAGGCGCAGCAGGACGCCCTGCTCCCCGGCGTGGAGAACGGCTGGGTCATCCTGGTCGCCGCGACGACCGAGAACCCGTCGTTCTCCGTCATCTCCCCGCTGCTGTCGCGTTCGCTGCTCCTCACGCTCGAACAGCTGAGCGACGACGACCTCGGCATCCTCATCGACCGCGCCGTGACCGACCCGCGCGGCCTGGCCGGTCGCTTCACCGTGACGCCGGAGGCCCGCGCCGCGATCATCCAGTTGTCCTCCGGCGATGCCCGACGAGCTCTGACGGCGTTGGAGGCGGCCGCGATCGCCGCCGACTCCGATCTCGGCGCTCCGGTCGACCCCGACGAGCTCGATCTCGACGACGCGGGCCTCCTCGACGTCGGCGATGAGGATGATGAAGACGACGAAGACGGGGTGGACTCCGACACCGCGACGCGGGCGCCCCGCGGTCCCGTCATCACCGATGAGCTCGTCTCGCAGGCGGTCGACCGCGCCCTGCTCCGATACGACCGCAACGGCGACGAGCACTACGACGTCATCAGCGCGTTCATCAAGAGCATCCGCGGATCCGACGTTGACGCCGCGCTGCACTACCTCGCTCGGATGATCGAGGCGGGGGAGGACCCGCGCTTCATCGCCCGCCGCATCATCATCTCCGCGGCCGAGGACATCGGCATCGCCGACCCGCAGGCGCTGCCCATCGCCGTGGCGGCCGCCGACGCCGTCCAGTTCATCGGCATGCCCGAGGGTCGCATCCCGCTGGCCGAGGCCGTGGTGTACCTGGCCACCGCCGCCAAGTCGAACGCGGCCTACGTCGCCATCGACCAGGCCATCGCCGACGTCAGGGCTGGAGCCTTCGGACGTGTGCCGAAGCCGATGCGCGACGCCCACTACGCGGGCGCCAAGCGCCTCGGACACGGCAAGGGCTACCGCTACCCGCACGACCACCCGATCGGCGTCGTCGCCCAGCAGTACCTTCCCGACGAGCTCCGCGACGTCCGGTACTACCAGCCCACCGACCACGGCCACGAACGCGACATCTCGGCACGGTTGGACAAACTCCGGAAGATCGTCCGAAGCGAGTGAACGTCGGGCCGCGGCGGCCCGGCGACCGGGGCACGTCGTGCTAGTATGGATCCGCCTAGAACCGGTGTGACTGCGCGGCTGCTCGATCACCGTGTTCGACGGGCGTGTTCTGTAGCCGAACAGCCCCGGCGGACCCCTCTGACTTTGTCCGGTGTGATTCCGGATCACCGACGCGTCTTCGCGCCGGTCATTCATCGTTTGAGACTTCATCGAAAGGAAACCGTGTCTACCAAGTCACGTACCCGCAGCAAGACCCGCCTCTCGCGGGCACTCGGCATCGCCCTCACCCCGAAGGCCGCCAAGTACCTCGAGAAGCGTCCCTACGCTCCCGGTGAGCACGGCCGCAGCAAGCGCAAGGCCGACAGCGACTACGCCGTCCGTCTGCGCGAGAAGCAGCGTCTGCGCGCCCAGTACGGCATCCGCGAGGCCCAGCTCAAGATCGCCTTCCAGGAGGCACGTCGCACCCAGGGCCTGACGGGTGAGAACCTCGTCGAGATCCTCGAGACCCGTCTCGACGCGCTCGTCCTCCGCTCCGGTTTCGCCCGCACCACGGCTCAGGCTCGCCAGATGGTCGTGCACCGCCACATCATGGTCGACGGCCAGCTCGTCGACCGCCCGTCCTTCCGCGTGAAGCCGGGCCAGCTCATCCACGTCAAGCCGCGCTCCGAGGGCACCGAGCCCTTCCAGGTCGCCGCTGCCGGCGGTCACGTCGACGTCCTGCCGAAGGTGCCCGCGTACCTCTCGGTCGAGCTCGACAAGCTCCAGGCACGTCTCGAGCGTCGCCCGAAGCGCGCCGAGGTCCCTGTGACCTGTGAAGTGCAGCTCGTCGTCGAGTACTACGCAGCCCGCTAGGACTGCGGCCCGGCTCCGGGCACCGCACGAAGAGGCATCGGCTCCGGCCGGTGCCTCTTCGTCGTTGTACGACGCCATCGGTCCACCGCGCTCGACTACGATGGATGCTTGGTACGCCCGGCGACGCCCGGGTGGTCGCACCGCAGATGAGGAGTTCCCCATGAAGAACGTGTTCTGGCTGATCGTCGGCATCGGCGCCGGCTTCGTCGTCGCCCACGAGATCAACAAGACACAGTCCGGCAAGCGGTTCTTCTCCGAGCTGGACTCACGCGTCAGGGAGTTCACCGACACCGTCGGCGACGCCTACAAGGAGCGCGAGGCGCAGCTGCGCGACACGGCTGAGTCCGTCGTCGCGCGCGTCGAGGACGCCGCAGAAGACCTCACCAAGCCGTAGCGGCACGCCCGGACGGGCATCGCCGCAGCGCACGAACATCGACACGCACACCCCTGACGTACGGACACCATGGACACCGCTGACATCCGCTCCCGCTGGCTCACCTTCTTCGGCGATCGGGGGCACACCGTCGTCCCCTCCGCCTCCCTCGTCAGCGACGACCCCTCGCTCCTCTTCACGGTCGCCGGCATGGTGCCGTTCGTGCCGTACCTCACCGGCGTCGTCCCCGCGCCGTTCGATCGCGCCACGAGCGTCCAGAAGTGCATCCGCACCAACGACATCGAAGAGGTGGGCAAGACGCCCCGGCACGGCACCTTCTTCCAGATGAACGGCAACTTCTCCTTCGGCGACTACTTCAAGGAGGGGGCGATCACCTACGCGTGGGAGCTCCTGACCGGCAGTGAGTCGAGCGGCGGCCTCGCCTTCGACGAGAAGGACCTCTGGGTCACCGTGTACAAGGACGACGACGAAGCGATCGACCTCTGGAAGCGCGTCGCAGGGCTCCCTGAGCACCGCATCCAGCGGCTCGACAAGGACACGAACTACTGGTCGACGGGTCAGCCCGGACCGGCCGGCCCGTGCTCGGAGATCTTCTTCGACCGCGGTCCCGCGTACGGAGCCGACGGCGGCCCGGCGACCGACGACGACCGGTACGTCGAGATCTGGAACCTCGTCTTCATGCAGTACCTGATCGAGAACGTCCGCGGCAAGGTCGACTTCGACATCGTCGGCGAACTCCCGAAGAAGAACATCGACACCGGCATGGGGCTCGAGCGGGTCGCCTTCCTCAAGCAGGGCGTCGAGAACATGTACGAGATCGACCAGGTGCGCCCGGTCCTCGATCGCGCCGCCGAGTTGAGCGGCCGTCGCTACGGTGCCGACCACGACGACGACGTCCGGATGCGCGTCATCGCCGACCACGTGCGTTCCTCGCTCATGCTCATGAGCGACGGCATCACCCCGTCGAACGAGGGACGCGGGTACATCCTCCGCCGCCTCATGCGACGGACCGTCCGTGCGATGCGCCTCCTCGGCGTCGACACCGCGACGTTCCCCGAGCTGTTCTCCGCGTCGCGCGACGCCATGAAGGCGGCCTACCCCGAGGTCGAGACCGACTTCGGCCGGATCTCGCAGAGCGCCTACGCCGAGGAGGAGACCTTCCTCCGGACGCTGGCCAGCGGAACGACCATCCTCGACCTCGCGCTCGAGCAGACCAAGGGCACGGGTCGGACGGCCCTCGCCGGCGACTCCGCGTTCCTGCTGCACGACACCTATGGGTTCCCCATCGACCTGACCCTCGAGATCGCGGAGGAGGCCGGCCTCTCCGTCGATCGCGACGCGTTCGATTCGCTCATGACCGCGCAGCGCCAGCGGGCGAAGGCCGACGCGAAGGCGAAGAAGAGCGTCCTCGCCGACCTCTCGGTCTACAGCGACATCCGCGCCAAAGGCGAGACCGTGTTCACCGGCTACACCGAGCTCGAGACCGAGAGCCGCATCCTCGGCATCATCGTGGGCGGACACCCGGTGCAGCGCGCCGTCGCCGGTGACATCGCCGAAGTGATCCTGGCGGAGACCTCGCTGTACGCCGAGTCCGGCGGGCAGGAGGCCGACCAGGGCGTCATCGTCGGTCCCGGATACGAGCTCGAGGTGCTCGACGTCCAGAAGCCGGTCAAGGGACTCATCGCGCACAAGGTGCAGGTGAGCCAGGGCGAGGTCGGCGTGGACGCACCGGCGACGACCATCGTCGACGCGAGCTACCGCCGCGGCGCGCAGCAGGCGCACTCCGGCACGCACATCATCCACGCCGCCCTGCGACAGGTGTTGGGCGACAGTGCCCACCAGTCCGGTTCGTCGAACAAGGCCGGGTATCTGCGGCTCGACTTCACCTGGAACCAGCCGCTGTCACCGGCGACGAAGTCGGAGATCGAAGAGATCTCCAACAACGCCATCCGCGACAACCTGCAGGTGAGCACCCGCGAGATGGCGCTCGACGACGCGAAGGCGCTCGGCGCCATGGCGCTGTTCGGCGAGAAGTACGGCGAGACCGTCCGCGTCGTCGACATCGGCGGGCCGTGGTCGCGTGAGCTGTGTGCGGGCACGCACGTCAGCTCCAGCGCCGAGATCGGGTTGATCAACCTCGTCAGCGAGTCGTCCGTCGGCTCGACGAACCGTCGGGTGGAGTCGCTCGTCGGACTCGAGGCCTTCCGCGACCTCGCCGCCGAGCGGGCGCTCGTGTCACAGCTCTCCGGCAGCCTCAAGACGCCGAAGGAGCAGCTGCCCGACCGCATCGCCGAACTTGTCGCGAACCTCAAGGCCGCTGAGAAGAAGATCGCCGCGTTCGAAGCCCGTGGGCTGAGCGAACGTCTCCCGGCTCTGGCCCTGACCGCTCACCGCGTCGGCCCGGTGTCGCTCGTCGCCGAGCACCTGGGCGAGCTCGGGTCACCGAACGACGTCAGGACGCTCGTCACGCAGCTCCGCGAGCAGCTCGGCGCGAGCCCGGCGGTCGTCGCCCTGGGCGCGGTCGTCGGCGGGAAGCCCGCGATCGTCGTCGCGACGAACCAGGGTGCCCGCGACGCCGGACTCAAGGCAGGCGTCCTCGTCCGGCTCGCGGCCGGTGTCCTCGGCGGCAACGGTGGCGGGAAGGACGACCTCGCACAGGGTGGCGGCGTCGACGCCACCGCGCTCGGCGACGCCCTCGCGGCGATCGCCCGCGAGATCGCCTGACATGACGGACGGGTTCCGTCGCGGAGTCCGACTCGGGATCGACGTCGGGAAGGCCAGGGTCGGAGTCGCGAGAAGCGATCCCGACGGCCTGTTGGCCACGCCGGTGGAGACGGTCCCACGGGACCTCGGCGGCGACGCCGACATCCGGGCGATCGCAGTCATCGCCGAAGAACTCGGCGCGGTGGAGCTCGTCGTCGGTCTCCCGATCGCCCTGTCGGGAAAGGACACGGCGTCCACGCAGGACGCCCGGGAGTTCGCGGCCCGGCTCAGGTCGATCACCGGTGTCCCGGCCCGTCTCGTCGACGAGCGGCTGACGACGGTGACCGCCCACAGCGCCTTGCGCTCCGCTGGGAAACGACAGAAGCAGACCCGCTCGATTGTCGATCAGGTGGCGGCCGTCATACTCTTGCAGTACGCCCTCGACGCCGAACGCGGTTCGGGGCGACCCCCCGGAAGCCCCGTCGACCCGTGAACAGGACGTGCCTGTGTCGAATCTGACACCTCAGAACAACCCAGCAGACGATCCGCTCGCCGACCTCTTCACGTCCGAACGGAACGCCCCGGGGGAGCAGCCGGTGCCATTGTCCCGACGCCAAGCACGTCAGCAGCGTGAGGCCGCGGAAGCCGCCTCGACGCCGCCCGAGCCCGTCGATGAAGACGCCGCGAGCGACACGGCCGCACCGGCCCCGACCGGCGCCGCGTCGGTCGACGCCTCATCGGTCGACGCCCCCTCGACCGCTGCGTCGTCGGGTGACTCCGGCGTCAGCGAGCCGGCAGAGAGCGACACACCCGTGAGCGGGCCGACCTCACGTGCGCCCGAGCCGGACGACACCGAGTCCTCAGCGTCCCGGGCCAGGACCACGACCATCCCCGCGTTCGAGGACCTGCTCGCTGAGGACGACACGGCGAACGACAGCGGGCCGCAGCCGATCCATCGGGGGCGCCGTCGTGCGCTGGCCGGCGGGGAACCGCCGAAGCGCCGACGTGGCCGTCGCGGGCTCATCGCGCTCATCGTGTCGATCGTCGTCGTCGGGGGTCTCGTCGCGTGCGCCGCGGTCGTGTGGACGAGTTACGAGCCGCAGATCCGCAAGGTCCTCGGCTGGGAGGAACCGAACGACTACGAGGGTGCCGGCAGCGGCGAGGCCGTCGTCATGGTCAACGAGGGCGACATCGGCGAGGACATCGCGACGAGCCTGCACGACGCGGGGGTCACGAAGTCGTTCGACGCCTTCTACGACCTCCTCCTCGCACAGCCCACCCAGCCGGAGTTCTTCCCGGGCGCCTACAAGCTGAAGCTCAAGATGAGCGCAGAGTCCGCCCTCGCGGCCCTGACCGACGAGGCGAACCGCATGGAGGACACCTTCGTCATCCCCGAGGGCACCGCTGAGCAGGACGCCCTGCCGTCGATCGCGGAGGGCACCGGCATCCCGCTGGAGGAACTCCAGGCGGCGGCCGCCGACGTCGCGTCCTTCGGCCTCCCCGCCGAGGCGACCTCGCTCGAGGGGTTCCTCTTCCCGGCGACCTACAGCCTCCCCGACGGCGGCGATGCGCACGCGGTCCTCCAGACCCTCGTGAACCGGTCGTTCCAGGCGCTCGACGACGCCGGTGTGAAGCCCGAGGACCGTTGGAAGACCATCGTCCTGGCCTCGCTCATCCAGAAGGAGGCGGGCCTCCGCGACGACTACTACAAGGTGTCGCGGGTCTTCCTCAACCGGCTGGACCCGGCCCAGTGGGAGAGCGGTCTGCTGCAGTCCGACGCCACGGTCGCGTACGGGACGGGCAACACCCACCGGGTGTCGACCACGGACGCCGAGCGCGCCGACGCTTCGAACCCGTACAACACCTACGTCCACCCGGGCATGGTCGTGCGACCCATCTCGAACCCGGGCGACCTCGCGATCGACGCCGCGCTGCACCCGGCCGACGGACCCTGGCTCTACTTCGTCACCTGGAACCTCGACTCCGGCGAGACGATCTTCTCCACCACCCAGGAGGAGCACGAGGCCGCGGTCGACAAGTGGCTGTCCTGGATGGACGAGCACCCCGAGTACCAGTAGCGGGAGCGTGGCGCACATGAGTGGAACAGGGCCGGGTCACGGCCAGGGCCGGCAGCCGCGGCTCGCCGTGCTCGGCGCGCCCATCGCCCACTCCAAGTCCCCGGCACTGCACGAGGCCGCGTACCGGGTGCTGGGGCTCGACTGGGACTACGGTCGCCACGAACTCGAGGCGGCCGGCCTGTCGGCCTTCCTCGACGACCTCGGCTCTGACTGGCGGGGGCTCTCGCTGACCATGCCCCTGAAGCATCGCGCGCTCGAGCTGGCCGACGTGGCCGATCGCGCCGCAACCGAGACCGGGGCGGTCAACACGCTGCGTCTCCGCCGAGCCGAGGATGGATCCCGTCGGATCGAGGGGTTCAACACCGACGTCGGCGGCATCGTCCGTGCGATCGTGGCGGCCGGCGTCGACACGATCGCGTCCGCCGTCGTCCTGGGCGGGGGAGCCACGGCCTCCTCGGCGATCATGGCGGCGGCGGACCTCGGTGCCGAGCACGTCCACGTGGCGCTCCGACGACCAGCTCAGGCGCGACCACTCGAGGACCTCGCCGGCCGGCTGGGGCTGCGGTTCGCCTCAGGGCCGCTCGACGGTGAGACGCCTGACGCACCACTCGTGATCAGCACCCTTCCCGGCGGCGCCCTCACCGAACCGGGTCCGGTCCTGTCCCATGCTCCAGGCGCGCTCCTCCTCGACGTCGCGTACGACCCGTGGCCGAGTGTGCTCGCGGAGGCGTGGTCGCAGGCCGGCGGGTCGGTCCTCAGCGGGCTGTCGATGCTCGTGCACCAGGCGTTCCTCCAGGTCCGGATCTTCGTCCTCGGCGATCCGCTCCTGCCGCTCGAGGACGAGACGACGGTGCTCGGGGCGATGCTCGACACGGTCCACCTCGATCACACCGGGGCGCCGGTCGCCTCGCACTGACCGCTCGAGACGCATCCGTCCCACCTGTACACCCGCCGGGCCGTCGACCGAAGGCGCACGGTCGCGTCCCGGCTCTATGGAAGGATAGGACCATGCTTCGTTGGCTCACTGCCGGAGAGTCTCACGGCCCGGAACTCATCGCCGTCCTCGAGGGACTCCCGTCCGGCGTCCCCATCTCCATGGACGGCGTCCGCGCCGACCTCGCCCGACGGAAGCTCGGCTACGGCCGAGGATCCCGCATGAAGTTCGAAGAGGACGAGCTCAACCTGTCCGGCGGCGTCCGCCACGGCTTCTCCATGGGCAGCCCGATCGCGATCCGCATCGGCAACACCGAGTGGCCGAAGTGGGCCGAGGTCATGAGCCCCGAGCCGACCGAGATCTCCGACAAGTCGCGTGGCCGCAGCGCCGCGCTCACCCGTCCGCGTCCCGGTCACGCCGACCTGACGGGCATGCAGAAGTACGGCTTCGACGAGGCGCGTCCCGTGCTCGAACGCGCCAGCGCACGCGAGACCGCTGCGCGCGTGGCCCTCGGTGCCGTCGCGCGCTCCTTCCTCGGCGAGCTGGGCATCACCCTCGTCAGCCACACGCTGTCGATCGGCCCGGTGCGCGTTCCCGAAGACAGCCCGCTGCCGGTCCCGGCCGACGTCGACGCGCTCGACGCCGATCCGTTGCGCTGCTTCGACAAGGCGACCTCGGAGCGCATGGTCGCCGAGGTCGACGCGGCCAAGAAGGACGGCGACACCCTCGGCGGCATCGTGGAGGTCTTGGCCTACGGGCTCCCGCCGGGGCTCGGCTCCTACGTCCACTGGGACCGACGACTCGACGCACGGCTCGCAGCAGCGCTCATGGGTATCCAGGCCATCAAGGGTGTGGAGGTCGGCGACGGCTTCCTCACGACGACGCGTCGCGGTTCCGCGGCCCACGACGAGCTCGTCCAGGAGAGCGACGGCATCGCCCGACAGAGCGACCGCGCCGGTGGCACCGAGGGTGGCATGACCACCGGTACGGTCCTCCGCGTCCGTGCCGGCATGAAGCCGATCGCGACCGTCCCGCACTCGCTCCGCACGGTCGACGTCGCGACGAGCGAGGCCGCCACCGCGCACCACCAGCGCTCGGACGTCTGCGCGGTCCCGGCCTCCGGTGTCGTGGCCGAGGCGATGGTGGCCCTGGTCCTCGCCGAAGCGGTCCTCGAGAAGTTCGGTGGCGACTCCGTCCCCGAGACGAAGCGCAACCTCGACGGATACCTGGCAGCGATCCCGTCGAACCTGCGCACGCGAGGCGACCACGCCTCCAGCGCCGATGCCTGAGCAGGCCGTCGATCTCCGACTCCCCGTCGTCCTCATCGGACCGATGGGGTCGGGGAAGAGCCGGGTCGGCAAGCAGTTGGCGAAGCGCCTGGGACTGCCGTTCGTCGACACCGACAACGTCGTGTCCGGCGAGCACGGCGCGATCGCGCGCATCTTCGAGCAACACGGCGAGGCGCACTTCCGTGCCCTGGAGCGGGCGGCGGTCGCCGCCGCGCTCGAGCAGCCGGCGATCGTGTCGCTCGGCGGGGGAGCGGTCCTCGACGAGGACACGCAACGTGAACTCGCCGATGCACGCGTCGTGCTGCTGACGGTCACCGAGGAGGCCGTGCTGGCGCGGGCCAACCTCGACAAGCGTCCGCTCCTCCGCGACGACCCCGGCGCGTGGTCGCGCATCGCCGCCGCACGGCGTCCCGTGTACGAACGACTCGCGGATGTCACCTTCGACACCTCGCACCGACCCATCTCAGGCATCGTCGACGAGCTCGTCGCCTGGGTGAAGGAGCCTGCATGAGCACCGAACCGACCACCCCGACCGAGCGGACCGTCATCGAGGTGACGGGATCCTCGCCGTACCCCATCACGATCGGGAGAGGGCTGGAGGACGTGCTCGTCGACGCCCTCGGGACCGGCGTGCAGCGGGTCCTCATCGTCCACCCGGCGACGCTGGGCGAGAAGGCGGCCAAACTGCGCGAGACCCTGAGCGACCGGTACCAGGTGCTGCTCGCCGAGGTGCCGGACGCCGAGGCCGGGAAACGGGTCGAGGTCGCCGCGTTCTGCTGGGGAGTCCTCGGGCAGGCCGACTTCACGCGCTCCGACGCGGTCATCGGGTTCGGCGGTGGCGCGGTCACCGACCTCGCCGGCTTCGTCGCCGCCACCTGGCTGCGGGGCGTCCGGCTCGTGCAGGTCCCCACGACGGTCCTCGGCATGGTCGACGCGGCCGTGGGCGGCAAGACGGGCATCAACACCGCGGAAGGCAAGAACCTCGTCGGCGCCTTCTACGCCCCGGCCGCCGTCGTCTGCGATCTCGACACGCTCGACACCCTCCCGAAGAACGAGATCCTCGCTGGATTCGCCGAGGTGGCCAAGGCCGGGTTCATCCGCTACCCGGAGATCCTCGACCTTATCGAGGCCGACGTCGACGCCGCGACCGACCCCGACACGCCCGCCTTCCGCCGCTGCATCGAGCTCGCGATCCGGATGAAGGCCGACGTCGTCAGCGAGGACTTCACCGAGCAGGGCCTCCGCGAGATCCTCAACTACGGGCACACGCTGGGGCACGCCATCGAGCACGCCGAGCGGTACCAGTGGCGACACGGTGCCGCGGTGGCGATCGGCATGATGTACGTCGCCGAGCTGTCCCGCCTCGCCGGCCGACTGTCGGACGAAGTCGTCGACCGCCACCGTCGTGTCCTGGAGCTGCTCAGCCTGCCGATCGCCTATCCGGTTGGCCGCTGGAACACGCTGCTCGCGACGATGCAGCGCGACAAGAAGACGCGTGGTTCGATGTTGCGGTTCATCGTGCTCGACGACCTCGCCAAGCCGACCGTGCTCCAGGGGCCCGAGACCTCGCTGCTCTTCGCCGCATACCAGGAGATCGGCTCCTGACCGACGCCGGTGCGCTCCGCGAGCGCTCGTCCCGAACGGATACCCTCGACTCATGACCACCGTGCTCGTCCTCAACGGACCGAACCTCGGACGCCTCGGCAGCCGTGAACCCGACGTCTACGGCTCGGCCGACCTCGAAGCGCTGCGCACCATGCTCGAGGCCGACGCGGGCGACGGGACGCGGATCGACCTGCGTCAGACGGACGACGAGGGCGAGCTGATCGGCTGGCTCCACGAGGCCGTCGACGCCGGCACGTCCGTGATCCTCAACCCCGCGGCGTTCACCCACTACAGCTACGGGCTCCGCGACGCTGCGGCCATGGTCACGAAGGCTGGCCTCCTGCTCGTCGAGGTACACCTCTCGAATCCGCACGCCCGCGAAGCCTTCCGTCACACGAGCGTGATCTCCGGTGTCGCGACCGGCGTGATCGCCGGTTTCGGCTTCGACTCGTACCGCCTCGCCCTCGACCTCGTGGTGCGCCGCAGCGCCGAGTGACGTGCGCGGCGCGCTGATCCACCACGGGCGCGTTGGTCAGGGGTCCTCGCAGCGGTTACACTCGTTCGTTGGGTCGTATCCGGCCGCACACTTTCCACGAACGGACATTCTCGCGCATGGCTTCTACCGCTGACATCAAGAACGGCATCGTCCTGAACATCGACGGGCAGCTCTGGACGGTGATCGAGTTCCAGCACGTCAAGCCGGGCAAGGGTGGCGCGTTCGTCCGCACCAAGATGAAGAACATCATGACCGGCAAGGTCGTCGACAAGACGTACAACGCCGGCACGAAGATCGACGTCGAGAACGTCGACCGCCGCGACTTCACCTACCTGTATGCGGACGGCGACTCCTTCGTCTTCATGGACAAGAGCGACTACGACCAGATCACCATCCCCGCCGTCGTCGTCGGCGACACCAAAAACTTCCTCCTCGAGAACCAGGACGTCACGGTCGCGCTCAACAACGGCAACCCGCTGTACGTCGAGCTCCCCGCGTCGGTCATCCTCGAGGTCACCTACACGGAACCGGGGCTCCAGGGCGACCGCTCGACCGGTGGCACGAAGCCGGCGACCGTCGAGACCGGCTACGAGATCCAGGTCCCGCTCTTCCTCGAGACCGGCACCAAGGTCAAGGTCGACACCCGCACCGGTGACTACCTCGGTCGCGTCAACGAGTGAGCGCTCGTACCAAGGCGCGCAAGCGCGCCCTCGATCTGCTGTACCAGGCCGACGTCCGTCAGCAGACCCTCGCTGAAGTCCTGTCCGCAGAAGCGTCTCGCGCTGTCAGCGAGCCCGACCGCCAGGCCTCCTGGTTGTACGCGCGGGAGATCGTCGACGGCGTCGGTGACCACGCCGAGGAGATCGACGAACAGATCGAGACGTACGCGCAGGGCTGGACGCTCGCGCGGATGCCCACGGTCGACCGGGCCATCCTCCGGATCGCGATCTGGGAGATCCTGTTCAACGACGAGGTGCCGCACGGCGTCGCCATCGACGAAGCAGTCGAGGCGGCCAAGACGCTGTCGACCGACGACTCGGCCGGCTTCATCAACGGCCTGCTCGGCAAGATCTCGCAGATCAACCCGCGGTGACGATGAGCGACGAGACCGGTCCGGCCCTGCCGCTGAAGCGCGTGCACCACATCGCGATCATCGCCAGCGACTACGAGCGCTCGAAGCGCTTCTACACCTCGGTGCTCGGCTGCGAGCTGCTCACCGAGGTGTACCGGGCCGAGCGCGACTCCTGGATGGGCGACCTCGCCCTGAACGGTGAATACCTCATCGAGCTGTTCTCCTTCCCGGACCCGCCGGCGCGCGCATCCGGACCCGAAGCGCTCGGACTGCGGCACCTCGCCTTCGCGGTCGACGACGTCGACGCCGGCCACGCCCGTCTGGTGGAGCTGGGTGTCCGCGTCGAAGACGTCCGGATCGACCCCCACACTTCGCGGAAGATGCTGTTCTTCTTCGATCCCGACGGCCTCCCGTTGGAGCTCTACGAGGCCTGATCCGACTGCTAGGCTCGGGTGTTGACCAAGACAACCTTTAAGACCGTCCAGAGAGGCGGAGAAGGGAGTCGGCGATGAGCGCACGTACCGTGCTGCACGAAGCTGACATCGCGCGGGCGTTGACTCGGATCTCCCACGAGATCCTCGAGTCCAACCGCGGAGCAGACGACCTCGTGATCCTGGGCATCCCGACGCGCGGAGTCATCCTCGCGAAGCGGATCGCCGCCACGATCTCCTCGATCTCGGGCGCGACCATCGTCTCGGGTGCACTCGACGTCACGATGTACCGCGACGACCTGGCGAAGAACCCGACCCGTGCACCGCAACCCACGACGCTGCCGCCACAGGGGATCGACGGGCGCACGGTCGTCCTCGTCGACGACGTCCTGTACTCGGGACGCACGATCCGCGCCGCCCTCGACGCCCTGACCGACCTGGGCCGCCCGCGCGTCGTGCGGCTCGCCGCGCTCGTCGACCGCGGGCACCGCGAGCTCCCGATCCGACCCGACTTCGTGGGGAAGAACCTGCCCTCCTCGCAGGCGGAACGCATCTTCGTCCGGCTCACGGAGTTCGACGGTGACGACTCGGTGACGATCGAGGGGAGCGGCGAATGAGGCACCTGCTGTCGACGAAGACCCTCACCCGCGACGAGGCGATCGAGATCCTCGACGTCGCGGAGGACATGGCCGAGACGCAGTTCCGTGAGGTCCGCAAGCTCCCGACCCTCCGTGGGAAGACGGTCGTCAACCTCTTCTTCGAGGACTCGACCCGCACGCGCATCTCGTTCGAGGCTGCCGCGAAGCGACTCTCCGCCGACGTCATCACCTTCAGCGCGAAGGGGTCGAGCGTCTCGAAGGGCGAGAGCCTGAAGGACACCGCACAGACCCTCGCCGCGATGCACGCCGACGCCGTCGTGATCCGACACTCCGCCTCCGGTGCGCCGCAGACCCTCGCCGACAGCGGCTGGATCGACGCCGGCATCCTGAACGCGGGGGACGGGACGCACGAGCACCCGACGCAGGCCCTCCTGGACGCGTTCACGATGCGCAAGCGCCTCCACGGCGAGCGGTCCCGCGGTCGCGCGCTCGACGGGGTGGCGGTGACGATCGTCGGCGACATCCTGCATTCCCGGGTCGCCCGATCGAACGTCTGGCTGCTCGACACGCTCGGCGCCGAGGTGACCCTCGTCGCCCCGCCGACACTGCTTCCGGTGGACCTCGGCCCCTGGCCGGCAACCGTCCGCTACGACCTGGACGACGCGATCGCCCAGCGTCCCGACGTGCTGATGATGCTCCGGATCCAGTCCGAACGCATGCACGCCGCCTTTTTCCCGAACAGCCGGGAGTATTCCAGGCGCTGGGGGCTCGACGACGAGCGGCTCGCCCGCCTCGATCCGGCTAGCATTGTCATGCACCCCGGGCCGATGAACCGCGGTCTGGAGATCTCGTCCGGGGCAGCCGACTCACCCCGGTCGACCGTCCTCGAACAGGTCGCCAACGGGGTGTCGGTCCGGATGGCCGCGTTGTACCTGCTGCTGTCCGGCGATCGAGAGGAATCCACCCGTGTCTGAGCCCACTTCGAACCACGACGTCACCCTGATCACCGGAGCGACGCTCGCCGACGGGACGCGCACCGACCTCCTCCTGCGCGACGGACGGATCGCGGAACGCGGCTCCGGGCTGAGCGCCGTCGGCGCGACCGTCGTCGATGCAGACGGCCTCCTCGCTCTCCCCGGGCTCGTCGACCTCCACACGCATCTCCGGGAACCCGGGTTCGAGCAGAGCGAGACGGTGCTCACCGGCACGCGTGCCGCAGCCGCCGGCGGCTTCACCGCGGTGTTCGCGATGGCCAACACCTCGCCGGTGGCGGACACGGCCGGGGTCGTCGAGCAGGAGCAGTCGCTCGGTGAACGCGCCGGCTACGCCACGGTGCAGCCGATCGGTGCCGTGACGGTCGGACTCGCCGGGGAACGACTCGCCGAACTCGGCGCCATGGCCTCCTCGCGTGCCAAGGTCCGGGTCTTCTCGGACGACGGCCTCTGCGTGTCCGACCCGCTGCTCATGCGCCGTGCGCTGGAGTACGTGAAGGCCTTCGACGGCGTGATCGCCCAGCACGCACAGGAGCCCCGGCTCACCGTCGGTGCGCAGATGAACGAGGGCGCCCTCTCCGGCGAACTCGGGCTCACCGGGTGGCCGGCTGTCGCTGAGGAGTCGATCATCGCCCGCGACGTGCTCCTCGCCGAGCACGTGGGTTCCCGCCTCCACATCTGCCACGTCTCGACGGCCGGTTCCGTCGACGTCATCCGCTGGGCGAAGGCTCGGGGCATCCCCGTCACGGCCGAGGTCACGCCGCACCACCTGCTGCTCACGGAGGAGCTGGTGGCGAGCTACGACGCCCGGTACAAGGTGAACCCGCCCCTGCGACGCGCCGAGGACGTCCAGGCGCTGCGCGAGGCCCTCGCAGACGGCACGATCGACATCGTCGCGACGGACCACGCACCGCACCCGGTCGAGGCCAAGGACTGCGAGTGGGACGCCGCCGCGAACGGCATGGTGGGCCTCGAGTCCGCCCTCTCCGTCGTGCACGCGTCGATGGTCGCGACCGGGCTCCTGGACTGGAACGACGTCGCCCGGGTGCTCTCGGCGACGCCGGCGAGGATCGGACGGATCACCGGGCAGGGGGCTTCGATCGAGGCCGGCGCTCCGGCGGAGGTCGTGCTCTACGACACCGCCGCCACCCGTCCGTTCGGCACGGCTGACCTGGCCGGCAAGGGCGTGAACTCGCCCTACCTCGGCCTGGAGCTGCCCGGCCGCGTCGTCGCCACCTTCCACCGGGGCTACGCGACCGTCCTGGACGGCACCGTGCTCCCGACGGAGCAGGTCGCGACCGCAGCACGCCGCGCCGCGCGATCCGCGGAGGTCGAGCACTGATGGACGGGCGGATCCTCGCGGCCGTCCTCGTCGCCCTCGTCCTCCTCGGCATCCTCGCCCTCATGGCCCTCGCCTGGCGACGCCGCGTCGCGCGCGACGCCCAGGTCGGTCCCCTCGCGGAGCTCCCCGACCCGCGGCCGGTCCCGTCACTGACGGTCGAGGTCCTCTACGTCGCGACGTCGAAGCACGACCAGCCGCTCGAACGGCTGGCGTTGCAGGGACTGCGCTACCGATCCCGGGTCACGCTCGAGCTCGGTGCCGCCGGAGTCGTCGTCGACGTCCCGGGGGAGCGGCCGACGTTCATCCCGGCGGCGAGCATCGTCGGCGTCGACCAGACCAACCTCACGATCGACCGGGTCGTCGAGCCGGGCGGGCTCATCCGCCTGAGCTGGCGCCCCGTCCCGACGGTGATCGCGGACAGCACCTTCCGCGTCCTCGAGCAGGCGGACCGCGCCCGCATCATCGACACCGTCACGAGCCTCATCCCCGCCGCGGACGCCGGACTCCGGCCGACCGGCACCCCAGACACCGTCGCCGACATCACCTCGGCCGACGACTCCACCCCACCGCCTCACGAGAGGGCTTGACCATGACCTCCTTCACCCCACCCAGTCCAGCGGTGCTCGTCCTCGAGGACGGCAACCGCTACGTCGGGCACGCCTACGGCGCGACCGGCCGCACGCTCGGCGAGGTCGTCTTCGCCACCGGCATGACCGGCTACCAGGAGACGCTGACCGACCCGTCCTACGCCGGACAGATCGTCCTGATGACCGCGCCGCACATCGGCAACACCGGTGTCAACCGCGAGGACATGGAGTCCGCACGCGTCTGGGTCGCCGGATACGTGGTGCGTGACGCGTCGCGCGTCGTCTCGAACTTCCGAGCGGACCGCTCGCTCGACGACGAACTCGTCCAGGATGGCGTCGTGGGCATCAGCGGCATCGACACCCGCGCGGTGACCCGGCACATCCGTTCCGCCGGTTCCATGCGCGGCGGCGTGTTCTCCGGCGAGGACTTCGAACTGTCCGGCGCCGAGCAGCTCAGTCTCGTCCGGGCCGGCGCGCAGATGGCCGGTCTGAACCTGTCGAGCCAGGTCTCCACGACCGAGCAGTACACCGTGCCGGCGGTGGGCGAGCGCGTCGGTTCCGTCGCGGTCCTCGACCTCGGCGTCAAGACGTCGACGCTCAACCACCTCGCCGCTCGCGGCTTCGACGTCGTGGTGCTGCCGCAGTCGGTGACCTCGAGCGAGGTCCTCGCGCTCGAACCGTCCGCCCTGTTCTTCTCCAACGGCCCCGGTGACCCGGCTGCGAGCGACGCGCACGTCGCCCTCCTGCAGGACGTGCTCCGCGCGGGCGTGCCGTACTTCGGCATCTGCTTCGGCAACCAGCTGCTCGGCCGCGCGCTCGGCTTCGAGACCTACAAGCTGCCGTTCGGTCACCGCGGGATCAACCAGCCGGTCCTCGACAAGGCGACCGGTCGGGTGGAGATCACCTCGCAGAACCACGGTTTCGCGGTCGACCTGCCGATCGAGGGCCGCCACGAGACGCCCGCCGGGTTCGGCCTCGCGGAGGTCAGCCACTACAGCCTGAACGACGAGGTCGTCGAGGGTATCAACTGCATCGACATCCCCGCGTTCTCGGTCCAGTACCACCCCGAGTCCGCCTCGGGTCCGCACGACGCGGTCTACCTGTTCGACCGGTTCCGCGACCTCGTGACCGGCCACGCCACCACTTCCAGCACCAAGGAGAACAACTAGTGCCCAAGCGCGACGACATCAACAGCGTCCTCGTCATCGGCTCCGGGCCGATCGTCATCGGGCAGGCCGCCGAGTTCGACTACTCGGGCACCCAGGCATGCCGCGTGCTGCGCGAGGAGGGCGTCCGCGTCATCCTCGTCAACTCGAACCCGGCGACCATCATGACCGACCCCGACTTCGCCGACGCGACCTACGTCGAGCCGATCACCTGGCAGGTCATCGAGACGATCATCGCGAAGGAGAAGCCCGACGCGATCCTGCCGACCCTCGGCGGACAGACGGCGTTGAACGCCGCGATCCAGCTGCACGAGCACGGCATCCTCGAGAAGTACGACGTCGAGCTCATCGGCGCGAACTTCGAGGCGATCAACAAGGGCGAGGACCGCCAGATCTTCAAGCAGCTCGTGCTCGACGCGGGCGCGGACGTGGCCCGCTCCTACATCGCCCACACGGTCGAGGAGGCCGTCGGCTACGCCGAGGACCTCGGCTACCCGCTGGTCGTGCGCCCGTCGTTCACCATGGGCGGCCTCGGCTCGGGCTTCGCGTACACCGAGACGGAGCTCCGCCGGATCGTCGGTGACGGCCTCCACCAGAGCCCGACGACCGAGGTGCTCCTCGAGGAGTCGATCCTCGGCTGGAAGGAGTACGAGCTCGAGCTCATGCGCGACACGGCCGACAACACCGTCGTCGTCTGCTCGATCGAGAACGTCGACCCGGTCGGCGTGCACACCGGGGACTCGATCACGGTGGCCCCCGCCCTGACGCTGACGGACCGCGAGTACCAGAAGCTCCGCGACATCGGTATCGACATCATCCGCGCGGTCGGCGTCGACACCGGCGGCTGCAACATCCAGTTCGCGGTCGATCCGGCCGACGGCCGCATCATCGTCATCGAGATGAACCCGCGCGTCTCCCGCTCGAGTGCCCTCGCCTCGAAGGCGACCGGCTTCCCGATCGCGAAGATCGCGGCGAAGCTGGCCATCGGGTACCGCCTCGACGAGATCCCGAACGACATCACGAAGGTCACGCCCGCGAGCTTCGAGCCCACGCTCGACTACGTCGTCGTGAAGGTCCCGCGCTTCGCGTTCGAGAAGTTCCCCGCCGCCGACCCGACGCTCACGACCACCATGAAGTCGGTGGGTGAGGCGATGGCCATCGGACGCAACTACGCCACCGCCCTGCAGAAGGCGCTGCGGTCGCTCGAGAAGCGCGGTTCCAGCTTCCACTGGGGCGACGAGTCCCGCAGCGTCGAGGAACTGCTCGAGGTCATGAAGACCCCGACCGACGGCCGCATCGTCGTCGTGCAGCAGGCGCTCCGTAAGGGTGCCACCGCCGAGCAGGTCTTCGAGGCCACCAAGATCGACCCGTGGTTCATCGACCAGATCGTCCTGATCAACGACGTCGCCGACTGGATCGCCGCGGCGGAACGCCTCGACACCGAGGTGCTCCGTACCGCGAAGAACCACGGCTTCTCGGACGCGCAGATCGGTCAGCTGCGCGGGTTCGGCGAGCAGGAGGTGCGCGAGGTCCGGCACATCCTCGGTGTCCGCCCGGTCTACAAGACGGTCGACACGTGCGCCGGCGAGTTCCCGGCGCTCACCCCGTACCACTACTCGAGCTACGACACGGAGACCGAGGTGGTCGCGAGCGACCGCCGCAAGGTGGTCATCCTCGGGTCCGGCCCGAACCGCATCGGCCAAGGCATCGAGTTCGACTACTCCTGCGTGCACGCGTCCTTCGCGCTGCAGGCCGCCGGCTTCGAGACCATCATGATCAACTGCAACCCCGAGACCGTCTCGACGGACTACGACACGAGCGACCGACTCTACTTCGAGCCGCTCACGCTCGAGGACGTCCTCGAGGTCATCCACGCCGAGAGCGAGTCGGGCGAACTCGTCGGTGTCGTCGTCCAGCTCGGCGGCCAGACGGCGCTCGGGCTCGCGAAGGGTCTGGAGGCCGCAGGCGTCCCGATCCTCGGCACCACGCCGACCGCCATCGACCTCGCCGAGGAGCGCGGCCAGTTCCAGGAGATCCTGGACGCCGCCGGCCTCGTCGCACCGAAGAACGGGACCGCGGTGGAGATCGAGGGTGCGCTGCGCGTCGCCGAGGAGATCGGCTACCCGGTCCTCGTCCGCCCGAGCTTCGTGCTCGGCGGACGCGGCATGGAGATCATCTACGACAGCGCCTCGCTCACGGACTACTTCGTGCGCATCGAGGACCAGGGCATCGTTGGCCCGGCCCAGCCGTTGCTCGTCGACCACTTCCTCGACGACGCGATCGAGATCGACGTCGACGCCCTGTTCGACGGCGAGGAGCTCTACATCGGTGGCGTCATGGAGCACATCGAGGAGGCCGGTATCCACTCGGGCGACTCGAGCTGCACCCTGCCGCCCGTCTCGCTCGGTCGCGCCGAGATCGACCGGGTGCGGAACGCGACGCTCGCGATCGCCCAGGGGATCGGCGTGCGTGGTCTGCTGAACGTCCAGTTCGCGATCGGCGCCGGCATCCTCTACGTCATCGAGGCGAACCCGCGTGCGTCCCGCACGGTGCCGTTCGTGTCGAAGGCGCTCGGCATCCCGCTGGCGAAGGCCGCATCACTCATCATGACCGGCGCGACGGTCGCCGAGCTCAAGGACTCCGGGCTCCTGCCCCCGGTCGACGGATCCCGGGTCCCGATCGACTCCCCGGTGTCGGTCAAGGAGGCCGTGCTGCCCTTCAAGCGCTTCCGCACGAAGGACGGCCAGATCGTCGACAGCGTGCTCGGCCCGGAGATGCGCTCCACCGGCGAGGTGATGGGCATCGACAAGGACTTCCCGCGCGCGTTCGCGAAGAGCCAGGAGGCGGCCTACGGCGGCCTGCCGTCGAGCGGAACGGTGTTCGTCTCGGTCTCCGACCGCGACAAGCGTTCGATCATCCTGCCGGTGCTGCGCCTCCAGCAGCTCGGGTTCGACATCCTCGCGACCGACGGCACGGCCGAGGTGCTGAACCGGAACGGCATCAGTGCCCGGACGGTGCGCAAGTACAGCGAGACCACGGCCGCGGGCGAGGACGACTCGATCGTCGACCTGATCAACCGCGACGAGGTCGACATGGTCATCAACACCCCGAGTGGCCGGTCGGCTCGCGCGGACGGCTACGAGATCCGCGCGGCCGCCGTCGCGGCCGACAAGCCGCTCTTCACGACGATCGCGCAGCTCACCGCCGCGGTCGGCTCCTTCGAGGCGCTCGGCGGGGGCTTCGAGGTCCGCTCGCTCCAGGAGTACGCACTCGATCGGGCTGCGCGCTCGTGACGGCTTCGTTCGGAACCCGACTGGACGAGGTCTTCGTCCGGTCGGGCCGACTCTGCGTCGGCATCGATCCGCACCGCTTCCTGCTCGAGGCGTGGGGACTGCCCGACACCGCCGCCGGCGCGGGGGCCTTCGGCCTCGCCGTCGTCGAAGCCGCAGCCGGTCGCGCCGGGATCGTCAAGCCGCAGGTGGCGTTCTTCGAACGGTTCGGGTCGGCCGGGTACATCGCCCTCGAAGGGGTCCTCGCCGCGGCACGCGACGCCGGGCTCCTCGTGATCGGCGACGCCAAGCGCGGTGAGATCGGGACGAGCATGGAGGGCTATGCCGACGCGTGGCTGACCCCCGGTTCACCGCTGGAGGTCGACGCCCTCACCGTGAACCCCTATCTCGGCTTCGGCTCACTGCAGCCGGCACTCGAGCTCGCCGAGCAGCACGGCAAGGGCGTGTTCGTGCTGACGGCGACCTCGAACCCGGAGGGTCGCGACGTCCAGCTCGCCGAGGACAGGGCCGGCCTCACCGTCGCGGCGTCGATGCTCGACGAGATCGACCACTGGAACGCACGGCACCACCCCGGGGCGACCGGTTCGATCGGTGCGGTCATCGGAGCCACGCTCCGTCTCGAGGAGTTCGGCCTGACGGAGGTACCGCCGACGACCACGCTCCCGATCCTGGCACCCGGCTTCGGCCACCAGGGAGCTGCGGTCGCCGACCTCGGATCCATCTACGGCGACCTCGCACCGGGTGTCATCGTCTCCGAGTCCCGGAGCATCCTCGCCGCCGGACCCTCGGGGATCGCGGACGCCGTCGAACGTTCCGTCGCAGCCGTGAGGAGCGCCCGTGGTTGACCAGGAGCAGGACCAGCCCGGCAGGAACATGCCGGAGGTCGACCGGGCCGCCGCCTCACGTGAGGCCGTTCGCAAGCGCCGCGCCCGCGCGACCGTCAAGGCGTCCATCGCCTCCGGCGCCCGCACCCCGTTGGAGGTGCTCGACGCCGCGACCGCCGATCCGGACGGCATCGAGGGCGGCATCCGCATCACCGAGTACCTCCTCAGCATCCCGAGTGTCGGCGTCACCAAACTGGGGCGGATCCTCGAATCGCTCGGCATCTCCTCGGTCAAGCGCCTCGGCGGTCTCGGCCGACTGCAGCGGGATCGCCTCCGCGCCTTCATCGCCGAACGCTACCCGGGCACCGCGCGCAGCCGACTCGTCGTGCTCGCCGGCCCGACGGCCGTCGGCAAGGGGACGGTGGCCGCCTACATCCGCGACCACTACCCGGAGGTCCACCTCTCCGTCTCGGCCACGACACGCAAGCCCCGGCCGGGGGAGCAGCACGAGGTGAACTACTACTTCGTGACCGACGACGAGTTCGACGGCCTCATCGAGGGCGACCGCCTGCTGGAGCACGCCACGGTCCACAACGCGTACCGCTACGGCACGCCACGCGAGCCGATCGAGCGAGCGCTCGCGGCCGGCGACAGCGCGTTGCTCGAGATCGACATCCAGGGTGCCAGGCAGGTCCGGGAGGCGATGCCGGAGGCGACCCTGGTGTTCCTGCTGCCGCCGAACTGGGACGAACTCGTCCGTCGACTGGTCGGACGGGGCACCGAGGACGAGGAGGAACGGGAGCGCCGACTGCGCACCGCGAAGGTCGAACTGGCCGCCGCGGACGAGTTCGACCACCGTGTCATCAACGACGACGTGGCCCGCGCGGCCCAAGAGGTCGTAGACTTGATGAAGATTCACGGGGATTGACGTCCGACGCGCACCCTGCATCGATCCGATCTTCCCCGAACACAACCACACGAGGAGTGTGAACCTGCATGGCTGACAAGCTCAAGGGCATCATCGACCCGCCCATCGACTCCCTGCTCACCAAGGTCGAGTCCAAGTACGCACTCGTGATCTTCGCGTCCAAGCGCGCGCGCCAGATCAACGACTACTACGCCGACCTCCACGAGGGCAGCCTGTTCGACAACGTCGGGCCGCTGGTCGACTCGTCCGTCGAGGACAAGCCGCTCTCGATCGCGATGCACGAGATCAACGAGGACAAGCTCCAGATCAAGCCGATCGCCGAATAACGCTTCACCACGACGAATCCGCCGGGCGCCAGACGACCGGCGGATTCGTCGTGTCGGGCCCGTTCCCACCACCGCGACGCCCTGCGTCACAGGCGGACGACGTGTCCGAGGCCTCGACTAGAGTGATCAACGGTCGGGCCCCGGAACACCACGACGGCCGATCCCTCCACCATCGCATCACCACTTCCGACGGGAGACCGCATGACCGAGCTGCGCCTGTTCACCTCCGAATCCGTGACCGAGGGGCACCCCGACAAGATCTGCGACCAGATCTCGGACAGCATCCTCGACGCGCTCCTCGAGGTGGATCCGCGCAGTCGAGTCGCCGTCGAGACGCTTGTGACCACCGGGCTGGTCCATGTCGCCGGTGAGGTCTCCACGAGCGGCTACGTCGACATCCCGACGATCGTCCGCGAGCGCATCCGGTCCATCGGCTACACCTCGTCCGACATCGGATTCGACGGCGACTCCTGCGGCGTGAGCGTGTCGATCGGCTCGCAGTCCGCCGACATCGCCGCCGGAGTCGACCATGCCTTCGAGTCCCGCGAGCAGTCCAGCGTCGACGCCTACGACCTCCAGGGCGCCGGCGACCAGGGCATCATGTTCGGGTTCGCGACCACCGAGACGCCGCAGTACATGCCGCTGCCCAGCTGGATCGCGCACCGTCTCGCCGAGCGACTCGCCGAGGTCCGCAAGTCCGGCCAGCTCGACTACCTGCGCCCGGACGGCAAGACCCAGGTCACCATCGGGTACGACGGCTTCCTCCCGAAGACCGTGGAGACGGTCGTGGTCTCCACGCAACACAATCCGGGTGTCTCCACGGAGCAGCTCCGTCGCGACGTCCAGCGTCACGTCATCGAACCGGTCCTCGCGACGGTCGACCTCGACAGCTCGAACGTGACGCACCTGATCAACCCGACCGGCATCTTCGTCGTCGGTGGCCCGATGGGCGACGCCGGGCTCACCGGACGCAAGATCATCATCGACACCTACGGCGGAGCGGCTCGACACGGCGGTGGGGCCTTCAGCGGGAAGGACCCGTCGAAGGTGGACCGCTCGGCCGCATACGCCATGCGCTGGGTGGCGAAGAACGCGGTCGCCGCCGGATTCGCCGAACGTCTCGAGGTGCAGGTCGCCTACGCCATCGGCAAGGCCGCGCCGGTCGGACTCTACGTCGAGACCTTCGGGACGGCCCACGTGCCGGAGGCGGACATCACGCGCGCGATCCGCGACGTCTTCGACCTCCGTCCGGCCGCGATCATCGCCGACCTCGACCTCATCCGCCCCATCTACGCCGCCACGGCGGCGTACGGGCACTTCGGCCGCGAGCTCCCTGACTTCACGTGGGAGCGTCTCGACCGGGTGGAGGCGTTGCGGTCAGCAGCCGGGCTGTAGCCGTGATCGGCGCGAGGGTCGCCAGGGTGGTACTCGACTCCCCGTTGCCACAGCTCGACCACCTGTTCGACTACGCCATCCCCGACGAACTGGCCGACGACGCCGTGCTCGGCGCGCGCGTCTCGGTGCCGTTGCGCTCGGCCGGACGGTCGGCGAACGGGTTCATCGTGGACCTCGCCGACTCGAGCGAGTTCGGCGGGGCGCTCAGCCCGCTGAGCTCGGTCGTGTCGTCGGTACCGGTCCTGACCCCGACCCTGTGGACGCTCGCTCGCCGTGTCGCGGATCGCAGCGCCGGCAGCGCGATGGACGTGCTGCGTCTCGCCATCCCGCCGCGACAGGTCCGGGTGGAGAAGACCTGGGCGGCCGCGACCCCGCCGGAGCCTCCGTCGGTCGAGCGGCGCACCGTCCCGGGGTTCGCCCCCGGCACCCTCGACCGTCTCGCGCCGGGGGAGCGGTACGCGGTCAGCGCGATCCCCACCCTGACCGCGACGAGCGCGGGCGTATGGCTCCCCGACTGGTCCTTCACGCTGGCGGCTCTCGCCGTGAACCAGCTGTCCGAGGGGAGGAGTGCGATCCTGTGCGTCCCCGACTACCGGGACGTCGAACACCTCCTGGCGGCGCTCGACGACCTCGGCGTCAGTGCCGCGGTCGCGAGGGCCGACGCCAAGCAGACCCCGGCTGCTCGCTACCGCTCCTACCTGGACGGACTGCATCCGGTGCCCCGGATCGTCGTCGGCAACCGGTCGGCCGTCTATGCACCGGCGCACGACCTCGGACTCATCGCCCTCTGGGATGACGGCGACCCCCTCCACCAGGAACAGCTCGCCCCCTATGTGCACGCCCGCGACGTCGCGCTGACCCGGCAGGAGATGAGCGGCTCCGCACTCGTCTTCGCGGCGCACTCGCGCAGCACCGAGACCCAGCGACTCGTCGAACTCGGCTGGCTGCGCGAGGTCGGACCGACCCCGCCGGTACGACCGAGAGTCGTCGTGTCCCGGGCGAGCGGCGACGACGCCATGACGAGCCAGGCGAGGATCCCGTCGAGCGCCTGGCGCGCGGTCGACGAGGCGCTGCATCACGGACCCGTGCTGGTCCAGGTCGCGCGGCCGGGGTACGCGCCGCACCTCGCCTGTCGACGGTGCGGGACGAGGGCCCACTGCTCGGTGTGCCACGGTCCACTCCAACTCGCCACAGCCCGTTCGCAGCCCTCCTGCCGGTGGTGCGGTCACCTCGCGGCAGGGTGGTCGTGCGAGACCTGCCACGACACCGCGTTCCGCGTCACGGCCGCCGGCACCGGCCGGACCGCCGAGGAACTGGGCCGGGCGTTCCCCCGGTACCGGGTCGTGGTGTCGGACGGCGACGCCCCCAAGTTCGAGGTCGGCCCGGAGCCGGCGCTGGTGATCGCGACCCGCGGCGCGGAGCCCGTCGCAGCGGGCGGCTACGCCGCCGTCCTCCTGGTCGACGCCGACCGCATGCTGGCGCGGGAGTCGCTCCGTGTCGCCGAGGACTGCCTGCGGTGGTGGTCGAACGCCGCAGCCCTGGCCGCTCCACGCGCGCCGGTGCTCCTGATCGGCGTCGAGGCCCCCGTGGCGAACGCCTTCGCCCTCTGGCAGCAACCGCGGTTCGCGAGCGACGAGCTCGCCGAGCGCCGAGAGCTCGGGTTCCCTCCCGCGGTCCGGAGCGCGACCCTCACCGGCACCCGCGACGCCGTCGACGCCGCTCTCACTGCGCTGCCCGCCGAGTACCGAAGCCGCGTGCTCGGCCCGACCGTCGACGAAGCGGGGGACAGCGTCGCGATCCTGCGGGTCGACTACGGCCACGCCAGGGCGGTCGCCGAGCAGTTGCGGGCGACCGTCGTCGCGCAGGCGGCGAAGCGTCGACGGCCGACGCCCGGCAGGCGGGCACCGAAAGCCCCGCCTACACTCAGAGTACGATTCGACGATCCGGAGATGCTGTCATGATCCACCCCGTCCACGAAGTCCGAACCGCATGAGGCTGGTCTTCGCCGGCACCCCCGCCGTCGCCGTCCCGACGCTCGACGCCCTCGTCTCGGCCGGGCACGAGATCGCGGCCGTCGTGACCCGACCCGACGCCCCGCTCGGCCGCAAGCGGGTCCTGACCCCGTCGCCGGTGGCAGCGGCCGCCGAACGGCTCGGGCTCCCGGTCATCCGCGCTGCACGGCTCGACGACGACGCGACCGCGCGGATCGTCGCGCTCCGTGCGGAACTCGGCGTGATCGTCGCGTACGGCGGGCTCGTCCGTGAACCCCTCCTGTCCGCGCCGGCACACGGTTGGATCAATCTGCACTTCTCATTGCTGCCGGCCTGGCGCGGCGCGGCGCCCGTCCAGCGGTCCGTGATGGCCGGAGACGCGGTCACTGGTGCGTCGGTCTTCCAGCTCGTGCCGGCTCTCGACGCCGGAGACGTCTTCGCGACCGTGGAGACGCCCATCGGCGAGGGCGAGACCTCGGGGGAGCTCCTCGACCGCCTCGCCGAGCTCGGCGCACCGCTCACCGCGGAGGTCGTCGCCGCCATCGCCGCCGGCACCGCGGTCGCGGCCCCGCAGCAGGGCGAGGTGTCGCTCGCGCCGAAGCTCGACGGCCAGGACGGCCGCATCGTCTGGGACCGCCCCGTCGCCGACGTGTGGTCGCAGATCCTCGGGGTGACCCCCGAGCCGGGCGCGTTCACCCTCCTCGACGAGGCACGGCTGAAGGTGCACCGCGCCGTCCCCGTGTCGACGATGCCGACGGACCCGCCGGCGCCCGGGACGATCGTGTCCGTCGACGGCCTCGTCCTGGTCGGCACGGCGGACACACCGTTGCAACTCCTGCAGGTGCAGCCGGCCGGGCGCACGGCGATGCCCGCCGCCGACTGGTGGCGCGGTGCGTCCGCTGGAACCGATCGGCTGGTCACCGCGTGAGCGGCCAGCAGCCAGAGGGCCAGCGCCGCCGCGACCGACGGCCCCGCGACGAGGAACCCCGACGCGGACGCCAGCGTCCCACCCGGCCGCGTGACTCGGCGACCGTGCAGCCGGCACGCCGAGTGGCCTTCGACGTCATCCACGCCGTCAGCACCTCGGACGCCTACGCGAACCTCCTCCTGCCGCACCGGCTGGCCGAGGCGAAGTTGAGTCCGGCGGATGCCGGCCTCGCGACCGAGCTGACGTACGGCACCCTCCGCCGACGCGGGTACTACGACCGCGTCATCGCGCACGCGGCCAAGCGTCCCGTGACCGAGATCGACGACGCGATCCTCGACGTCCTGCGGCTCGGTGCCCATCAGCTGCTCTCCATGCGCGTCGCAGGCCACGCCGCCGTGAACGAGTCGGTCGAGCTCGCCCGGTCCGCCGGTTCGCGGTCGGCGGCCGGCTTCACCAACGGTGTCCTCCGCACCATCTCGCGGACCGAACCCGCCGAGTGGGAGCGGATCCTGCTCGGTGAGGTCACGAACGACACCGATCGCCTGGCCGTGAGCACCGCCCACCCGTCGTGGGTCGTTCGGGCCATCAGACAGGCGCTCGACCTGCAGGACCGCGGCGACGAACTCGAGGAGGCGCTGGCCGCGGACAACCTCGCCCCACAGGTGAACCTCATCGCGCTCCCAGGGCTCGCCGACCGGCCCGAGGACGCCGAGCCGAACCGCTTCTCCCCGTACGGCTTCCGGAGCCCCGGCGGCGACCCGGTCCAACTCGTCGGGACCGGCGGCGGGCGCCTCCGCGTCCAGGACGAGGGCTCGCAGCTCGCCGCGCTCGCGCTGACGCGGGCGGTACCGGTGCGGCCCGGCGAGCGATGGCTCGACCTCTGCGCGGGGCCGGGTGGCAAGGCGGCGCTGCTCGCAGCCGAAGCCCTCGCCGGGGAGGCACGTCTCGACGCGAACGAACTGGTCCCCGCGAGGGCCCGTCTCGTGGAACGCGCCCTCGCAGGTGTCCCGCTCGACGTGTCGGTCTCGACCGCCGACGGCACGAAGCTCGCTGCGGAGCATCCCGGGACCTACGACCGCATCCTCCTCGACGCCCCGTGCACCGGGCTCGGCGCACTGCGACGACGCCCGGAGGCGAGGTGGCGCAAGACCCCGAAGGACGTCTCCGAACTGACCCGACTGCAGGGCTCACTGCTCGACGCCGCCATCACCGCGCTCGCTCCCGGCGGGATCGTGGCGTACGTGACGTGCTCGCCGCACGTCGGCGAGACGGCACTGATCGTGGAGAGCGCCCTGCGAGCCCACCCCGGGATGGAGCGACTCGACACCTCCGCGGTGCTCGACCAGGTCACGACCGAACCGCTCGACGCCGCGGCGCCCGGTGGCGCGGTCCAGCTCTGGCCGCACCGCCAGGGCACCGACGCCATGTACATCGCGCTGCTCCGCAAGCCCGCGGAGTCGGCCGGACCCACTGTCGATCGATAGGCTCGAGCACATGTCCGCGCGCATCAACCCGAGCATCCTGTCCGCCGATTTCGTGAACCTCCAGGCCGACCTGGAGCGGATCGCGAGCGCCGACCTCGTCCACGTCGACGTCATGGACAACCATTTCGTCCCGAACCTCACGTTCGGTCCGCAGATGGTCGGTCGCATCCAGGACGTGTCTCCGGTCCCGCTCGACGTCCACCTCATGATCTCGGACGTCGATCGATGGGCTCCCGGCTACGCCGAGCTCGGGGCGTTCTCGGTGACGTTCCACGCCGAGGCCACCAGCGACCCCGTCGCCCTCGCCAGACGCCTGCGTTCCATCGGGGCACGTGCCGGGATCGCCGTGAAGCCCGGCACGCCCATCGAGCCGTACCTGGAACTCCTGCCGGAGTTCGACCAGGTGCTCGTCATGACGGTCGAACCGGGCTTCGGCGGACAGTCGTTCATGCCGGAGACCATGCCGAAGCTGCAGGCGCTGTCAGCCGAGGTCGCACGCACCGGTCTCGACGTCTGGCTCCAGGTCGACGGCGGGATCTCCGCGGACACGATCGGGATCGCGGCCGCCGCCGGTGCCGACACCTTCGTCGCGGGGTCGGCCGTCTACAGCGGTTCCGATCCTGCCTCGAACATCGCGCTCCTCCGGGCCGCAGCCGAGGCGTCGACGCACACACACTGACTCGGCTGGCCGGTCGAGCGCCCCCGCGGTGCGCGCCGCCGCCCGGAACCGGTACCCTGGAGCACGTGAAAACCTTCGACGAGCTGTTCGACGAGCTGCGCCTGAAGGCCGAGACCCGGCCGGAGGGTTCCGGCACCGTCCGCGAACTGGACACGGGTGTGCACGGCATCGGGAAGAAGATCGTCGAGGAGGCCGCCGAGGTCTGGATGGCGGCCGAGTACCAGAGCGACACCGAGACGGCCGAGGAGATCTCGCAGCTGCTCTACCACGTGCAGGTGATGATGGTGGCGAAGGGGCTCACCCCCGCCGACGTCTACCGACATCTGTAGGAGCACGTCGCGGCGCATGCGCCGCGCCTCCTGAACACCCTGTCGAGACACCATCGCACAACACGAAAGTCACCCCATGCTGAGAGTCGCCGTGCCCAACAAGGGCTCGCTGTCCGAGACCGCCGTCGAGATGCTGCAGGAGGCCGGCTACGCGACCCGTCGCGACACCAAGGAGCTCCACGTCGTCGACGCACGGAACGACGTCGAGTTCTTCTACCTCCGTCCGCGCGACATCGCGACCTACGTCGGTTCCGGCGCCCTCGACATCGGCATCACGGGGCGCGACCTGCTCCTGGACTCGCACTCCGCCGCGACCGAACTCGCCGAGCTGGGCTTCGGCGGCTCGACGTTCCGCTTCGCCGGACCGGCCGACGAGTTCTCCGAGCTCTCCGATCTCGCGGGGAAGACGGTCGCCACCAGCTACCCCGGCCTCGTCGGCAACTTCCTCCGCGACGCCGGAGTGGATGCGACGCTCGTCCACCTCGACGGTGCGGTCGAGTCGGCCGTCCAGCTCGGGGTCGCGGACGCGGTGGCCGACGTCGTGTCCACCGGCACCACCCTCCGGAAGGCCGGCCTCGGCATCTTCGGCCCGGTGATCCTCGACTCCACCGCCGTGCTCATCGCGTCGCCGGAGACGAAGCCCACCACGGCGACGCTCATCCGCCGACTGCAGGGCGTCCTCGTCGCGCGGCAGTACGTGCTCGTCGACTACGACCTCCCGGTCCGGCTGCTGGAGCAGGCGACCGCCGTCGCCGGTGGCATCGAGTCGCCGACGATCTCGCCGCTCCGCGACCCCGAGTGGGTGGCGGTCCGGGTCATGATCCCTCGCGGCGACGCGAACGACGTCATGGACCGCCTCTACGAGCTCGGCGCACGCGCCATCCTCGTCACGGCCATCCACGCCGCCCGACTCTGAGTCGCCCCTCCATCATCACCCGTCCCAGTCGCATTGCGGAGGCCTCCGTGTCACTCGCCACCCGAGTCATCCCCTGTCTCGACGTCGCCGACGGGCGCGTCGTGAAGGGCGTCAACTTCCTCGACCTCCGCGACGCCGGCGACCCCGTCGAACTCGCGAAGCGCTACGCCGAGCAGGGCGCCGATGAACTGACCTTCCTCGACGTCACGGCCACCGTCGCCGAACGCGACACCACCTACGACCTCGTCAGCCGCACCGCCGAGCAGGTCTTCATCCCGCTCACGGTCGGCGGCGGGGTCCGCTCGACCCAGGACGTCTCGCGGCTGCTGGCCAGCGGGGCGGACAAGGTCGGCGTGAACAGCGCCGCGATCGCCCGGCCGGAGTTGCTGGGGGAGATCGCCGACCGCTTCGGCGCTCAGGTCCTCGTCCTCTCCCTGGACGTGAAGCGACACGCCGGCAGCGCATCCGGATGGATCGTCACGACACACGGCGGCCGACGTGAGACCGAGCTCGACGCGCTCGCCTGGGCCACCGAGGCGATCGAACGCGGTGCGGGCGAGCTGTTGGTGAACTCGATCGACGCCGACGGCACCAAGGCCGGGTTCGACACCGAGCTCATCAGCGCCATGCGCGAGATCAGCCGGGTTCCGGTCATCGCGTCCGGGGGAGCAGGCCGCCTCGCCGACTTCCCACCCGCGATCGCCGCGGGTGCCGACGCCGTCCTCGCCGCGAGCGTCTTCCACAACGGCGAGTTGACGATCGGCCAGGTCAAACAGGAACTCGCCGACGCCGGTTGGACGGTGCGGGCATGAGCGCGGACATCACCATCCCCGTGGGCGCCGATCCGGAGACCGCGATCGGCCAGCTCACCTTCGACGCGCAAGGCCTGCTCCCCGCGATCGTGCAGCAGTGGGACTCCCGCGAGGTGCTCATGCTCGGGTGGATGGACGCCGAGGCCGTCCGCCGGACGATGACCGAGGGTCGGGTCACCTACTGGTCCCGCTCACGACAGGAGTACTGGCGCAAGGGGGACACCTCCGGCCACGTGCAGTTCGTCCGGGCGCTCGCCTACGACTGCGACGGGGATACCCTGTTGGTGGAGGTCGATCAGCACGGTGCCGCCTGCCACACGGGCACGCGCAGCTGTTTCGACGGCCGGAGCCTCGACGTCGTCGCAGCGCCATCGCCGACACCATGAATCGAGTTGGAGCATGACCGAGAGCACTGCAGCACCCCAGTCCGGGCCGGTGGAGCCGCCGAGGCCCGACGAACGGTCCGAGGCTGACGAGCTCGAGTCACGAGCTCTGCGCAGTCGTCAGCGCCGCCTGAAGACCCTGCTCCTCGTCACCGCCGTCCTCGCCGACGCGCTCATCCTCGCGGCGTGGACCCAGACCTGGCTCTCGATCAGCCTCGTGGGCGTCGGCCCGCACTCCGGCGCGCTCGACGTGGTCGGCTCCGTCGCTGCTCCCGCCCTCTCGGCACTCGCCCTCGCCGGTCTCGCCCTCGTCGCGGCGCTGGCCATCGCCGGGCCGGTGTTCCGCATCATCCTCGGCCTGCTGGAGACCGTGATCGGCGCCTGCGTCATGATCTCGTCGATCGCGGTGCTCGCCTCGCCGGCGACCGCGGGCGCGGCGGCCGTCACCGAGGCCACGGGCGTCGCCGGAAGCCAGTCGACCATCGACCTCGTCGCGGCGACCACGCTCACCGCCTGGCCGGCGATCACCCTGGTGCTCGGCGTCGTGCTCGGACTCGCCGGGCTCGCGACCGTGCTCACCCACCGCCGGTGGCCCGGTCCGTCGAAGAAGTACCAGGCGGTCCGGTTCACGCAGGTCGAGACGGCCCCGAGCGCCGACCCGGTGGGCGCCTGGGACGACCTCAGCCGCGGCGACGACCCGACGCGCTGACCGCTCCGCCGAACCACGACGGCACCCCGGGCCACCTGGGAACTCGTGGCCCACGCACGGAACCGCGCACCGCTTGCCGGTACACTGGAACCCGCACTCGCACAGAAGGAGAACCATGAGCACCGACCCCTCGGACCCCGGCCACGGACACTCGCCCGCCGCCTGGACGGCCGTGATCATCATGTTGGTCGCGTTCGCCGCCGGTACGGTCTTCTTCTGGCTCGACATGCCCGTCCTCGTCTGGGCCTCCGCCGGCGTCCTCCTCCTCGGGTGGATCACGGGCGGTGTCCTCGCCAAGGCGGGATACGGCGTCGGCGGGTCCAAGACCGTGGCGAAAGAGCACTGAACATGCTCGCCGACCTCATGGCCGGCGCGAAGGAGGACGCTCTCGGGCGCCTCGCGGGCCGTCCGGCTGCAGTCGTCGAAGCCGCTGCTGTCGAGGCCCCTCCGGCCATCGACGCCCTTGCTGCGCTCGCCCCGGCCGACCAGGTCAAGATCATCGCCGAGGTCAAGCGGTCCAGTCCGTCCCGCGGCGCGTTGGCCGACATCCCCGACCCTGCGCTCCTCGCCTCGCTCTACGAGCAGGGTGGTGCCAGCGCGGTCAGCGTGCTGACCGAGGGTCGCAAGTTCGGTGGTTCGCTGCAAGACCTCGAGGCCGTCCGGGCCGCGATCCGCATCCCGGTCCTACGCAAGGACTTCATCTCCCTGCCGTACCAGGTCTTCGAAGCCCGGGCATCCGGCGCCGACCTGGTCCTCCTGATCGTCGCCGGACTCGACCAGGCCACGCTGTCGTCGCTGCACGAACTCGTCCTGCAGCTCGGCATGACCCCGCTGGTGGAGACCCACTCCGCCGAGGAGCTGGCCAGAGCGAGCGACATCGGTGCCCGGCTCATCGGCGTCAACGCGCGGAACCTCAGCACCTTCGAACTCGACCCACACCTCTTCGGATCGTTGACCGACCGTTTCCCCGCCGACGCCGTCAAGGTGGCCGAGTCAGCTGTGCTCCGCGCCGCCGACGTCGCCGCCTACCGACGTGACGGCGCCGACGTCGTCCTGGTCGGCGAGGCGCTCGTCACCGGCGACCCCGTCGCCACCCTCGAACAGTTCCTGGGAGCCACCGCATGACCATGTCACCAGCCACCCCCGCCCACGCGGAACCGACGCACCTCCGAGACGAAGCCGGTCCGTTCTTCGGCGACTTCGGCGGACGCTACATGCCCGAGGCGCTCATCGCCGCGGTCGATGAACTCGCGACGGCCTACGAGGCCGCCAAGGCCGACGAGAGCTTCCAGGCCGAGCTGACGACGCTGCTCCGCGACTACGCCGGCCGCCCGTCGATCATCACCGAGGTGCCACGCTTCGCCGCATCGGCGGGTGGTGCGCGCATCTTCCTCAAGCGCGAGGACCTCAACCACACCGGGTCGCACAAGATCAACAACGTCCTGGGGCAGGCGCTCCTCACGAAGCGCATCGGCAAGACCCGCGTCATCGCCGAGACGGGGGCCGGTCAGCACGGTGTGGCCACGGCCACCGCGGCAGCACTCTTCGGCCTCGACTGCACGATCTACATGGGCGAGGTCGACACCGAGCGTCAGGCGCTCAACGTCGCCCGCATGCGACTGCTCGGCGCGACCGTCATCCCCGTGACGACGGGCTCGCGAACCCTCAAGGACGCCATCAACGAGGCGTACCGCGACTGGGTCGCGTCGGTCGAGACCACGAACTACATCTTCGGCACCGCAGCGGGCCCACACCCGTTCCCCGTCATGGTCCGCGACTTCCAGAAGATCATCGGAGAAGAGGCCCGCGCACAGCTCCTCGAGCTGAACGGGTCACTGCCCGACGCGGTCGTCGCCTGCGTCGGTGGCGGCTCCAACGCCATCGGCATCTTCCACGCCTTCCTCGACGACGCGGACGTCGCGCTCTACGGGGTCGAGGCTGCCGGCGACGGCGTCGACACCCCACGGCACGCCGCGTCCATCGGCCGCGGTCGTCCGGGTGTCCTCCACGGTGCACGCACCTTCGTCCTGCAGGACGACGACGGCCAGACCGTCGAGTCCCATTCCATCTCCGCAGGCCTCGACTACCCGGGCGTCGGACCGGAGCACGCCTGGCTCGCCGACACCGGGCGGGCGACCTACGTCCCCGCGACGGACGCCGAAGCGATGGAGGCCTTCCGACTCCTGAGCCGCACCGAGGGCATCATCCCCGCGATCGAGTCCGCACACGCGCTTGCCGGGGCCATCGTGCTCGGCAAGGAACTGGGCCCCGAAGCGACCATCCTGATCAACCTCTCCGGGCGCGGAGACAAGGACGTCGAGACGGCTGCGACCTACTTCGGGCTCCTCGACGAAGCCGGGCGGAACGCATGACCGCCCCGGCCACCGACCACACGACGGTCTCACCGGTCGCATCGGCGATCGACGCGGCCTCCGTGGACCGCCGCGGCGCCCTCATCGGGTACCTCCCCGTCGGGTTCCCCGACCTCCAGACGAGTATCGACGCCGCCATCGCGCTCGCGCAGAACGGCGTCGACGTCCTCGAGCTCGGCGTGCCCTACTCCGACCCCGTGATGGACGGAGCGGTCATCCAGGCCGCGACCATGACCGCCCTCTCGGAGGGGTTCCGGTTGCGCGACGTCTTCACGGCGATCAGCGCCATCCGCGCCGCCGTGGACGTCCCGGTCCTCGTCATGACGTACTGGAACCCGGTGCTGCAGTACGGCGTCGAACGCTTCGCCTCAGACCTCGCCGCGGCCGGCGGAGCCGGGCTCATCACCCCCGACATCACCCCCGACGCCGCGGCGGACTGGCTGGACGCCAGTGAACGCCACGGCCTCGACCGGGTCTTCCTCGCAGCTCCGACGTCGAGCGACGAGCGCCTGTCGCTGGTGACCGAACGCTCCCGCGGCTTCGTCTACACCGTCTCCACGATGGGCATCACCGGTGCTCGGCAGGACCTCGACGCCGCCGCGAAGACCCTCGTCGGCCGACTCCGCACGGCGGGGGCGCAGCACGCGTGCGTCGGCATCGGCATCTCGACCGCCGACCAGGTGCGCTCGGTCCTCGAGTACGCCGACGGAGCCATCGTCGGATCCGTGTTCGTCAAAGCACTCGCCGACGGCGGTGTCCCGGCGATCACCGAGGTCGCCCGTTCACTCGCGGCCGGCACTGCCCGCTGAGGGTATCCTCAGCACGTCGGCGATGCTGAAAGCCCTACACTCGATCAGAGTTCGTAACGAAAGGCGACCACTGCAGTGATTGCACCCCTCAGCATCCCGAGCCCGAACCCGGACATCGCGACCTTCAGCGTGGGCCCGTTCACGGTGCACATGTACGCGCTCTGCATCATCGCCGGGATCATCGCCGCCACCATTCTCACCTCCCGGCGGCTGACGAAGCGCGGCGCCGAGCCGGGCATCGTGCTCGACATCATCCTGTGGGCCATCCCCTTGGGGATCATCGGTGCGCGGATCTTCCACGTCCTGACCCACCCCGGCGACTACTTCTACCCGGGTGCCGACCTCCTGCGGACGCTCTACATCTGGGAGGGCGGCATCGCGATCTTCGGTTCGCTCATCGGTGGAGCGGTCGGCGCCTACATCGGCTGCCGCATGACCGGTATCCGGTTCTGGACCTTCGCCGACGCCCTCGCGCCCGGCCTGCTGCTCGCCCAGGCGTTCGGTCGCCTCGGCAACTACTTCAACCACGAGCTCTACGGGCTCCCCACGGACCTGCCCTGGGGCCTCGAGATCGAGGCCAGCAACCCCGCGTTCCCGATCGGTCTGCCCGCCGGCACGCTGTTCCACCCCACGTTCCTGTACGAGATCATCTGGAACCTGCTGGGGGTGGCCGTCATCCTCTGGATCGGACACCGCTTCAACCCGCAGTGGGGCCGCCTGTTCGGTGTCTACCTCATCTGGTACGGCGCCGGTCGCACGGTCTGGGAGACCATCCGGATCGACCCGAGCGAGTACCTCTTCGGCATCCGCGCCAATGTCTGGGCCGCGATCCTCGCGATCGTCGTCGGACTCGCGATCATCGTCATCCAGTCGCGTCGCCACACGGGTGCCGAGCCGTCGCCGTACGTCCCCGGCCGTTCCTGGGCCGATCCGAAGGCTGCGGTAGACTACTACGACACCGACGCGGAGAACCTGGGGCTGCGCAGTGCCTCCGCCGACGACGATGCCGACGGATCAGACCGCACTGCGTCATCCAATCCGTCGTCCGAAGCCACGGTCGCCACAAGCAAGACCGGCTCTCGCTCCTAGGCTGAACGCACCCTCGTCGGCCCGGTGGATCCCGGCTCAGCAGGGGATCCATCACCCGTTTCGTCCCAGGGCCAGCGACGTCCCCCTTCTGATCCCCTTTCGTGAGGACGGTAATTCCATGGCGCATGCACCGTACGCTTCGTTCAGCTCGGTTCCGCCCAAGCAGGGCATGTACGACCCGGCGAACGAGAAGGACGCCTGTGGCCTGGCGATGGTCGCGACCCTGACGGGCGAGGCCTCGCACAGCATCATCGACGCGGCCCTCGGTTCGCTCCGCAACCTGGAGCACCGCGGCGCGATCGGTTCCGACGCCGGGACCGGCGACGGCGCGGGCATCCTCACCCAGATGCCCGACGCCTTCCTCCGCGGCGTCGCCGGATTCGACCTGCCGCCGCTCGGTGCGTACGCCGTGGGCATCGCCTTCCTGCCCACCGACGCCTCCGAGCGCGCACAGCTCCAGACGCGCATCGCCGCGATCGCCGCCGAGGAGGAACTCACCGTCCTCGGCTGGCGTGAGGTGCCGGTCGACCCCGACGAGCTCGGGAAGCTCGCCCGTGCGGCCATGCCGGCGTTCGAGCAACTGTTCGTCACCGGGTCCGGCGCCTCGACGCCGACCGGGATCGCCCTCGACCGACTCGCCTTCCGGCTCCGGAAGCGGGCGGAGCGCGAGCTCGGCGCATACTTCATCTCCCTGTCGAGCCGCACGCTCGTCTACAAGGGCATGGTCACGACGCTCCAGCTCGAACCGTTCTACCCCGACCTGTCCGACGAGCGGTTCGCGACCAAGCTCGCCATCGTCCACTCGCGGTACTCCACCAACACGTTCCCGTCCTGGCCGCTCGCCCAGCCGCTGCGCATGATGGCGCACAACGGCGAGATCAACACCGTCGAGGGCAACCGCAACTGGATGCGCGCGCGGCAGTCGCAGCTCGAGTCCGAGCTGATCGGCGACATCCGGCCGCTGCTCCCCATCATCACGCCCGGAGCGAGCGACTCCGCCTCCTTCGACGAGGTCCTCGAGCTGCTGACGCTGACCGGACGGTCCCTTCCGCACGCCATGATGATGATGGTGCCCGAGGCCTGGGAGAAGCAGACCGGGTTGTCGCAGGAGCGACGCGACTTCTACGAGTTCAACTCCATGCAGATGGAGCCATGGGACGGTCCGGCCGCCCTCACCTTCACGGACGGCTCACTCGTCGGCGCGACCCTGGACCGGAACGGCCTGCGTCCCGGTCGCTGGCTGGAGACGACCGACGGTCTCGTCGTCCTGGGTAGCGAGATCGGCGTCCTCGACGTCGACCCGAGCCGGGTCAAGCGCAAGGGCCGCCTGCGCCCCGGAAAGATGTTCCTCGTCGACACCGAGGCCGGGCGGATCATCGAGGACGACGAGATCAAGGACGAGCTCTCGGCGTCGGCACCCTGGGGCGACTGGCTCGACGCCGGACGCATCAACCTGAGCGACCTGCCGGAGCGCGAGCACATCGTGCATACGCCGGCATCCGTCACCCGCCGCCAGCGGACCTTCGGGTACACCGAAGAGGAGGTGCGCATCCTCCTGCAACCCATGGGCCAGAACGGTGCGGAGCCGCTCGGCGCGATGGGGTCGGACACCCCGATCGCGGTGCTCTCCGACCGCCCTCGGCTCCTGTTCGACTACTTCGTGCAGCAGTTCGCCCAGGTCACCAACCCGCCGCTCGACTCGATCCGCGAGGAGGTCGTCACCTCGCTGAAGCTCGGGCTCGGCCCGGAGCGCAACCTCCTCTCGTGGGGCCCCGAGCACGCCAAGCAGGTCGTCCTCGACTTCCCGGTCATCGACAACGACGAGCTCGCCAAGATCCAGCACATCGACCCGAACCCGGCGAGCCCGCTGACGACGACCGTCAAGGCGCTCTACCGCGTCGAGGACGGCTCGGCCGGACTCGAGACGCGCCTGCGCGAGATGTGTGACGAGGTCGACCAGGCGATCCTCGCCGGCTTGGAGTTCATCGTCCTGAGCGACCGTGACTCGAACTCCGACCTCGCGCCGATCCCGTCGCTGCTCTCGCTCGCCGCCGTGCACCACCACCTCATCCGCGCCGAGAACCGGATGAAGGTCGGGCTCGTCGTCGAGGCCGGCGACGTGCGCGAGGTCCACCACGTCGCGCTGCTCATCGGCTACGGCGCCTCCGCGATCAACCCGTACCTGGCCATGGAGAGCTGCGAGGACCTCGTCCGCAGCGGCCTCATCCAGGGCGTCACCCGCGAGCAGGCCGTCAAGAACGTCATCAAGGCGCTCGGCAAGGGCGTGCTCAAGATCATGTCGAAGATGGGCATCTCCACGGTGTCCTCCTACGCCGGAGCACAGGCCTTCGAGGCCGTCGGCCTGAGCCAGCAGCTCGTCGACAGCTACTTCACCGGTACGGAGACGAAGCTCGGCGGTGTCGGCATCGAGGTGATCGCCGAGGAGAACGCGAAGCGTCACCGGTACGCGTACCCCGAGGACGCCGCATCGACGGCCCACGAACGCCTGCAGTCCGGCGGCGAGTACCAGTGGCGTCGCGACGGTTCGCCGCACCTCTTCAACCCGGAGACGGTCTTCAAGCTGCAGCACGCGACCAAGACGCGCCGGTACGACATCTTCCGCGAGTACACCCACATGGTCGACTCCCAGGCGGCCCAGCTCATGACGCTCCGCGGGATGTTCACGCTCCGTGCCGGTGCGCGGCCGCCCGTCCCGCTCGACGAGGTCGAGTCGGTCGCGTCGATCGTGAAGCGGTTCTCGACCGGGGCGATGAGCTACGGTTCCATCTCGCGCGAGGCGCACGAGACGCTGGCGATCGCGATGAACAGCATCGGTGCCAAGTCGAACACGGGTGAGGGCGGCGAGGACGTCGACCGTCTCCTCGACCCGACGCGCCGCAGCGCGATCAAGCAGGTCGCCTCCGGCCGGTTCGGCGTGACGAGCATGTACCTCACGCACGCCGACGACATCCAGATCAAGCTCGCCCAGGGCGCGAAGCCCGGTGAGGGCGGGCAGTTGCCGCCGACGAAGGTCTACCCGTGGGTGGCGCGGACGCGGCACGCCACTGCGGGCGTCGGGCTGATCTCGCCGCCGCCGCACCACGACATCTACTCCATCGAAGACCTCAAGCAGCTCATCTTCGACCTGAAGCGCGCGAACCCGAAAGCCCGGATCCACACCAAGCTGGTGAGCCAGTCCGGCATCGGTGCGGTGGCCGCGGGCGTCGCGAAGGCGCTCTCGGACGTCATCCTCGTCTCCGGTCACGACGGCGGAACCGGCGCGAGCCCGTTGAACTCCCTGAAGCACGCGGGCACACCGTGGGAGCTGGGCCTCGCTGAGACGCAGCAGACCCTCATGCTCAACAACATGCGCGACCGCGTCGTGGTGCAGGTCGACGGTCAGATGAAGACCGGACGCGACGTCGTCATCGGCGCACTGCTCGGCGCGGAGGAGTTCGGCTTCGCGACGGCACCGCTCGTCGTCTCCGGGTGCGTCATGATGCGCGTGTGCCACCTCGACACCTGCCCGGTCGGCGTCGCGACGCAGAACCCGGTGCTGCGCGAGCGGTTCACCGGCAAGCCGGAGTTCGTCGTGAACTTCTTCGAGTTCATCGCCCAGGAGGTGCGCGAGTACCTCGCCGAGCTCGGGTTCCGGACGCTCGAGGAGGCGATCGGCCACAACGAACTGATCGACGCCGACCGGGCGATCGACCATTGGAAGGCGTCCGGGCTCGACCTGGCCCCGGTCCTCGTGGGTCCCGTCTTCGCCGACGACGAGCCGCGGATCAACCGCCGGCCGCAGGAGCACGAGCTCGAGAAGCACTTCGACCAGCAGCTCATCACGGCCGCCTCGGACGTGCTCGAACACGGCGGCCACTTCTCGGTCGACCTGCCCATCCGCAACACGGAGCGGGCGGTCGGCACCATGCTCGGCCACGAGGTCACCCGACGACACGGCGAGAACGGGCTCCCGGCAGGGAGCATCGACATCACCCTGCGCGGCTCGGCCGGGCAGTCCTTCGGTGCGTTCCTCCCCGGCGGCATCGCCCTGCGGCTCATCGGCGACTCGAACGACTACGTCGGCAAGGGCCTGTCCGGTGGACAGATCGTCGTCCGGCCATCCGAGCGCGCAGCCTTCGCGCCCGAGGAGAACGTGATCGCCGGCAACGTCATCGGCTACGGCGCGACCCAGGGCACCATGTTCCTGAGCGGGATCGTCGGCGAGCGGTTCCTGGTGCGCAACTCCGGCGCCACGGCGGTCGTCGAAGGCGTCGGTGACCACGCGCTCGAGTACATGACGGGTGGTCTCGCCGTCATCCTGGGTCAGACCGGCCGGAACCTCGGCGCGGGCATGTCCGGCGGCACGGCCTACGTGTTCGACCTCGAACGCGACCAGGTCAACCGCGACTCCCTCGCATCGGGGGAGCTCACCCTGTCCGAACTCGACAGTGCCGACGCCGAGATCGTCCGCGATCTGCTCGAGCGGCACGTCGTGGAGACCGGTTCTCCGCTGGCCGGCCGCCTGCTCGCCGACATCGAGGACTCACTCGCCCGCTTCGTCAAGGTCCTGCCGCGTGACTACGCGGCAGTCCTGGCGACCCGACAGACCGCACTCGACGAGGGGCTCGACCCCGACGGCGACATCGTATGGAACCGAATCCTGGAGGTGACCGGTGGCTGATCCCAAGGGATTCCTGAAGGTACCGGAGCGCGAGCTCCCGAAGCGCCGGCCCGTGCCGGTCCGCATCATGGACTGGAAAGAGGTCTACGAGCAGAGCGACCCCGCGACCGTCCGCAAGCAGGCTGGTCGCTGCATGGACTGCGGCATCCCGTTCTGCCACCAGGGCTGCCCGCTGGGCAACCTCATCCCGGAGTGGAACGACCTGACGTGGCGAGGCGAAGGACGCTCGGCCATCGAGCGGCTGCACGCCACGAACAACTTCCCGGAGTTCACGGGTCGTCTCTGCCCGGCGCCGTGCGAGAGTTCGTGCGTGCTGGGCATCAACCAGCCCGCCGTGACCATCAAGCAGGTCGAGGTCTCGATCATCGATCAGGCGTTCGCCAACGGGTGGGTCGAGTCCCACCCGCCGGAGCGGCTGACCGGCAAGACGGTCGCCGTCGTCGGTTCCGGTCCGGCCGGTCTCGCCGCAGCCCAGCAGCTGACGCGTGCCGGCCACACGGTCGCGGTCTACGAGCGCGACGACCGCATCGGCGGCCTGCTGCGCTACGGCATCCCCGACTTCAAGATGGAGAAGAAGCACCTCGACATCCGGTTGAAGCAGATGCAGGACGAGGGCACCCGGTTCCGCGCCGGCGTGAACATCGGGGTCGACATCAGCTGGGACGAGCTCCGCGCCCGCTACGACGCCGTCGTCATCGCCACCGGCGCGATGGTGCCGCGCGACCTCCCGATCCCCGGTCGTGACTTCTCTGGGGTCCACTTCGCGATGGAGTACCTCGTGCAGGCCAACCGCGTCGGCGCCGGAGACACGGTCTCCGATCAGATCACGGCGGAGGACAAGCACGTGGTGGTCCTCGGCGGCGGCGACACCGGTGCCGACTGCATCGGCACGGCGCACCGTCAGGGTGCCGCCTCCGTCACGAACCTCGCCATCGGCACGCAGCCGGCGGGGGAGCGGCCCGAGCACCAGCCGTGGCCCATGATGCCGACGCTCTTCGAGGTCGCGAGTGCGCACGAAGAGGGCGGCAACCGCGAGTACCTGGTGTCGACCGTCGAGTTCCTCTCCAACGAGGCCGGCGAGGTGCGGGCGATCCGCGTCGCCGAGACGGAGTTCGTCGACGGCCGTCGCGTGCCGAAGAGCGGTACCGAACGGGAGATCCCGGCCGACCTCGTGCTCCTCGCGCTCGGATTCACGGGCCCGGAGGGCGAGACCCTCGAGTCGCAGTTCCAGCTCCCCTTCACGGGGCGCGGCAACGTGGCACGGGAGCACGACTACCAGACCAACCAGCCCGGCGTGTTCGTCGCCGGCGACGCCGGTCGTGGCCAGTCCCTCATCGTCTGGGCGATCGCCGAGGGCCGCGCTGCGGCGTCGGCCGTCGACCAGTACCTCGAGGGCGAGACCCAGCTTCCCTTCCCGGTCCGTCCCACGGACCAGCCCATCTCCCTCTAGGCTTTCAGGCGGACGACAAGCGTCGGACGCATCATGCCGAGCAGTGAGTACCGAAGCGCCTCGTGCGCAGAAACAATGGAGAACACACACACATGAGACGAGCCAAGATCGTCGCAACGCTGGGGCCTGCAGTCTCCAGCTATGAGAACATCCGGGCCATCATCGATGCGGGGGTCGATGTCACCCGGATGAACCTGAGCCACGGCAGCTACGACGTGCACGAGGCCATCTACGCCAACGTGCGCAAGGCCACCGAGGACTCCGGCCGTGCCGTCGCCGTCCTGGTCGACCTGCAGGGCCCGAAGATCCGCCTCGGCAAGTTCGAGGGCGGCCCGTACGACCTCGCCGTCGGCGACATCTTCAAGATCACCATCGAGGACATCCTCGGCACCAAGGAGATCTCCTCGACGACGTTCAAGGGCCTGCCCCAGGACGTCAAGCCGGGCGACTTCCTCCTGATCGACGACGGCAAGGTCAAGGTCGAGGTCGTTGAAGCGGACGACACCGTCGTGACCACTCGCGTCATCGTCGCCGGCCCCGTGTCGAACAACAAGGGCATCAACCTCCCCGGTGTCGCCGTCAACGTCCCCGCGCTCAGCGAGAAGGACGAAGCGGACCTCCGCTGGGGGCTGCGTCTCGGCGCCGACCTCATCGCCCTGTCCTTCGTGCGCGACGCGGCCGACATCGACCGCGTCCACGAGATCATGGCGGAGGAGGGCCGGAAGGTCCCCGTGATCGCCAAGATCGAGAAGCCGCAGGCCGTCGAGAACCTCGAGAGCATCGTCGAGGCGTTCGACGCGATCATGGTCGCCCGTGGCGACCTCGGTGTCGAGCTCCCGCTCGAGGCCGTCCCGATCGTGCAGAAGCGCGCGGTGGAGCTCGCCCGTCGCATGGCGAAGCCGGTCATCGTCGCGACGCAGATGCTCGAGTCGATGATCTCCAGCCCCATCCCGACCCGCGCAGAGACCTCCGACGTCGCGAACGCGGTGCTCGACGGTGCTGACGCGGTCATGCTCAGTGGCGAGACGAGTGTCGGCGCCTACCCGGTCATCACGGTCCAGACCATGGCCCGGATCGTCGAGTCGACCGAGATCCACGGCCTCGACCGTGTTCCGCCGCTCGGCACGAAGCCGCGCACCCAGGCCGGAGCGATCACGCTGGCTGCCGTCGAGGTGGCGGACTTCGTCGAGGCGAAGTTCCTCTGCGTCTTCACCGAGTCGGGGGAGTCGGTCCGCCGCATGGCGCGTCTCCGCAACCGGATCCCGATCCTGGCGTTCACGCCCGACCCGGCCATCCGTCGTCGGATGGCGCTGAACTGGGGCGTCGAGTCCTTCGTCGTCGAGCGCGTCACGCACACCGACCAGATGGTCGCCCAGGTGGACGAGGTCCTCGTCGCCACGGGCAAGGCCGCCGTCGGTGAGCCGGTCATCATCATCTCCGGTTCCCCTCCCGGAATCCCCGGGACGACGAACGACATCCGCGTCCACAAGGTGGGCGACGTCCTCTAGTCGTCGACAGCAGCGAAGGCCGTGG
This sequence comes from Plantibacter sp. VKM Ac-2885, assembly GCF_015351205.1. Classification (NCBI taxonomy): domain Bacteria; kingdom Bacillati; phylum Actinomycetota; class Actinomycetes; order Micrococcales; family Microbacteriaceae; genus Plantibacter; species Plantibacter sp. VKM Ac-2885. The sequence goes on from NZ_JADKSK010000001.1 coordinate 2,369,260, forward strand.
TCCTCCCGTACGGGGACCACGGCCTTCGTCGTCCGCCGGGTGTGCGGTGGCACCGCGATTCCGGACGCCGTGGGTCTAGCCTGATGCCCATGAACCGTTCCGTCCTCGTCGACGACGCCCTCCGCAGCGGCGTGGGCCTGGACCCGGGAGGAATCGACCGTGAGGCGACCGGGTCGGCGGGACTCCTGGCCTCCCGATTCGCTGTCCTGGAGCTCGCCGCGGTCGCCGTCGGCGCCGTGGAGGATGCCGCCGACCGACTCCGCATCGCCCTCGGATACGAGCCGATGCACACGGCTCTCGACCTCGAGCGGATCGCCGCGGCCTACCAGAGCGACCGCCTGTTGCGGATCGACGGAGCAGCCGTGGACGCGTTCGCGCCACTGTCCGGCTTCTTCGCCGCGGCCGACGGCTGGGTGCGCACGCACGCGAACTACCCCCACCATCGTCGCCGCCTGAGCGCCATGCTCGGGATCGGCGACGAGGCCACCCGCGCAGAGCTCGCCTCTGCGATCGCCTCCCGCTCGGCTCTCGACCTGGAATCGGAGGCCGCCGGGGTCGGCGCACTGCTCGTCGCCGTCCGGAGCCCTGCCGAATGGTCGTCCACACCGCAGGCCTCGGTCGGTGACGGACCGCTCGTCAGGCGCCACGGTGGCTCCACCGGCTCGAGGATCGCCTCGTGGGTGCGGCCCACGCGCCGGCAACCCTTGCGCGGCCTCCGCGTCCTCGACCTGACGCGGGTGATCGCCGGTCCGGTGTCCACGAGGACCCTCGCGCTCCTCGGCGCGGACGTCCTGCGTGTGGATCCACCGCGGGTCCCCGAGATCCCGTGGCAGCACACCGACAGCGGCCAGGGCAAGCGGACGGCGATCCTCGACGCGTCGACACCGCGGGGTCTCGCGACACTGCAGACGCTGAGCGACGAGGCCGACATCCTGGTGACGGGGTACCGACCACACGCCCTCGAGCGCCTCGGGCTGCGACGTCGCGACGGTCTGGTCACGGGCTCCGTCGACGCCTGGGGCACGACGGGGCCCTGGGGTGATCGACGCGGTTTCAACAGCCTGGTCCAGGCCGCCACGGGCATCGCGCTGGTCGAGGGGGAGGACGGCGCCCCGGGTGCCCTGCCGGCTCAGGCGCTCGACCACAGCGCGGGATACCTGCTGGCGGCGGCCATCGTCGACGACGTGGCGAGGGTCGTCGGCGGCGGCGGCGGGGCCGGCCGGTCATCGGTGTCGCTCGCGCGCGTCGGTGCGGCGCTCCAACGGCTACCACGAACCGAGGATCGTCAGGCGTCCGACCTCCCGGGAGCGCGGTGCCTGGTGACCCACGGTGCGGTGATGACGGCCCGCCCCGCGCTCAGCGCCTTCGACGACCATGCGTTCCCGGCGGCGGTCCTGGGGAGTGCCGAACCGCAGTGGACCCCGCGCACCTGATCCCGGCACACTCCGCACCGGGAGATGACCGCCGTCCGGTCGCTCGCCTACCCTGGAGGTATGCGCCTCATCCTCATCAGACACGGTCAGACCTCGTCCAACGTCGCCGGCCTGCTCGACACCGCGATCCCCGGGGCCGTCCTCACCGAACTCGGCGAGACGCAGGCGGCCGCCCTCCCCGAAGCGCTCGTGGGGGAGCGGATCGACGCGGTCTACGCCTCTACCGCGGTGCGGGCGCAACAGACCGCCGCACCCCTCGCCGAGGTCAGCGGGCTCCCCGTGATCGTCCGCGACGGACTCCGGGAGATCAGCGCCGGCGACAACGAGATGCACGGGTCACCCGAGGCCGTCCAGGTCTACATCGACACCATCGTGGCGTGGGCGATGGGCGACCTCGACGCCCGGATGCCGGGCGGTGAGAACGGCCACGAGGTGTTCGCGCGCTTCGACGCGGTGATCGAGGAGCTCGAGGGCTCCGGACTGGAGAGCGTGGTGGTCGTGAGCCACGGAGCGATGCTCCGTTCCTGGCTCGGGCTGCGCGGGGCGAACGTCGACGGACACTTCATCGGCACACACCCCATCACGAACACGGGCGTCATCATCGTCGACGGGGACACGACGACCGGTTGGCGGGTCGACACGTGGACGGGCGACGCCGTCGGCGGACCGGAGCTGACGACGGAGGCCGACGGTCCGGCCGCCGCCGTCGAGCGCGGCTTCTGATCAGTTCGCGTCGTCGGCCGAGGTCGCGCCGTCCGTGAGGAACGGTCCGGGCTCTTCGCCGGGCTGACCCGGGAGTGAGCCGACGAGACGGTCGAGCTCGGCGGCGTCGACGTCGATGCCCTGGTCGCTGAGACGGTCCGCCAGCGCTGCCCGGACGTCGAGGTCGGGAGTGAGGGACCGGTCTGCTGCGACCTGCACCAGGATGCCCTGGAGCCGGTCGTCGGTGCTGGCGTCGTGGACGTCCTGGCGCGGGTCGGTGTGCTCTGCGGTCATGGTGTCGGGTCCCATCGTGTCGGACGACGTGAGGTACGCCGTGCTCTCGACGGTACGCTACGGCGTCGCCGACACCTCCCGCAGGGGCTTGACGATCGGGCGCGGTTCACGAGTCGTCGGAGCCTGGACGGGCTGAGTCCGGAGCCTGAGTCCGGGCCTGAAATGGATGAAGAGAGTACCGGTAATGGGACTCGAACCCACACGTCTTTCGACAAAGCATCTCGAACCCACACGTCTTTCGACAAAGCATGTTGAGTGCGCCCGGAGGGCTTTCTCACTCATCGCGGTACCGGTGGTGGGACTCGAACCCACACGTCTTTCGACAAAGCATTTTGAGTGCTCCGCGTCTGCCATTCCGCCACACCGGCGCGTCCGCCGCACGGCGAACAGCAACCTGCATCAGAGTACCGTAGGATTTGAGGGTGACCGAGCAAGAGACCCCTCCCGCAGCCCCACGGCGCGTCGTCGTCGCTGAGGACGAATCCCTCATCCGCCTCGACATCGTCGAGATCCTCCGCGACAACGGTTTCGAGGTCGTCGGCGAGGCCGGCGACGGCGAGACCGCTGTCGCCCTCGCGACGGAACTCCGTCCGGATCTCGTGATCATGGACGTCAAGATGCCTCAGCTCGACGGCATCTCCGCGGCCGAGCGCATCGGTAAGGCGCACATCGCCCCGGTGGTCCTCCTCACGGCCTTCAGCCAGAAGGAGCTCGTCGAGCGGGCGAGCGAGGCAGGCGCCCTCGCCTACGTCGTGAAGCCGTTCACGCCGAACGACCTCCTTCCCGCGATCGAGATCGCCCTCTCGCGCTACCAGCAGATCATCACCCTCGAGGCCGAGGTCGCCGACATGGTCGAGCGCTTCGAGACCCGCAAGCTCGTCGACCGGGCGAAGGGCCTCCTCAACGAGAAGATGGGCCTCACCGAGCCCGAGGCGTTCCGCTGGATCCAGAAGGCCTCCATGGACCGTCGCCTCACCATGCACGATGTCGCGCAGGCCATCATCGAGCAGCTCAGCGCCAAGAAGTAGCGCTCCTCCCTCGTCGCAAGAGCGGCCCGTCCCCTCGGGGGCGGGCCGCTCTGCTGTGTCCGGTGCCGGGCTCGTCAGCCGGTCGGTGCGTCCTTGATGAGGTTCGTGATGCGGATCGTGGAGCACCGTCGTCCCTGCTCGTCGCTGACGGCGATCTCGTGCACGGTGAGCGAGCGACCGAGGTGGATCGGGGTGCAGACACCCGTCACGAGGCCCTCGGTGGCGGACCTGGTGTGCGTCGCGTTGATGTCGATGCCGACCGCGAGTTTGCCCGGGCCCGCGAAGAGGTTGGCGGCCATCGAGCCGAGGGACTCGCCGAGCACGACGTACGCCCCACCGTGCAGCAGCATCGCGGGTTGGGTGTTGCCCTCGACGGGCATGGTGGCGACGGATCGCTGCACCGTGAACTCCGTGAACTCGATGCCCATCTTGGCGGCGAGTGCGCCGCTGCCCCTCGTCCGCAGGAACTCGAGTGCGTCGTCGGTCTCGTTCGTCATGTCCACCTTCGGATCGGGCCTGAGCCGTGTCGGCACCGGCTTGTAGGCTGGGCGCGTGTCGGAATCAGAAAAGCCTACCCTCCTCGTCGTCGACGGCCACTCGCTCGCATTCCGGGCGTTCTACGCCCTGCCGGTCGACAGCTTCCAAACCCGCGACGGTCAGCACACGAACGCCATCCACGGCTTCATCTCCATGCTGATCAGCCTGCTCAAGAACGAGAACCCGAGCCACATCGCCGTGGCGTTCGACATCTCGCGCCGTTCCTTCCGCACCCGCGAGTACCCCGAGTACAAGGGCACGCGCGGTGAGACCCCGGTGGAGTTCAAGGGGCAGGTGCCGCTGCTCGAAGAAGCGCTCAAGGCGATGAACATCACGACGATCAGCAAAGAGGACTACGAGGCCGACGACATCCTCGCCACCCTCGCCAAGCAGGGCGCTGAGGACGGCTTCCGCGTGCTCGTCGTCTCCGGCGACCGCGACACCATCCAGCTCGTCACCGACGACGTCACCCTGCTGTACCCGTCGAGCCAGGGCGTCTCCGCGCTCACCCGGTACGACGGAGCCAAGGTCTTCGAGCGCTACGGCATCCGGCCGGAGCAGTACCCGGAGATCGCGGCGCTCGTCGGTGAGACGAGCGACAACCTCCCGGGCATCCCGAAGGTCGGCGAGAAGACCGCCGTGAAGTGGCTCAACCAGTTCGGCTCCCTCGAGCAGATCCTCGAGCGCGCCGACGAGATCACCGGCAAGGTGGGGGAGAGCCTCCGCGAGCACAAGGAGAACGCGGTCCGCAACCGCCGCCTCAACCGGCTCCTCACCGACGTCGAACTGCCTGTCGGACCGAAGGACCTCGAACGCCGACCGATCGACGCGGACGCGGTGGCGGCCGTCTTCGGGCGGCTCGAGTTCCGCACGCTGCTCGATCGGGTCCTCAAACTCGACGGACTCGAGGCCAACACGGATGTGTCCGCACCGCAGGCGGGCGGCGTGGTCATGCCGCCGCAGAAGGAGCTGCTCGACGAAGAGCTCGAGGCGTGGATCACCCGTGCCGTCGCCGCACATCCCGCCGGGATCGGTCTCCACCTCGACCTCGACGGAGGCCTGCCGGTCGCAGCCGGCCTCGCGACGCCCACGGAGATCGTCTCGCTCGCCTGGCGTCCCGGCGAAGCCGACTACGCCCCGCTCGAAGCGTGGTTGGCGAGCGACGCCCCGAAGATCATGCACGACGCCAAGCCACAGCTCCAGGCGGTCACGCGCGCCGGCCTGACGGTCGGCGGACTCGGCTACGACACCGCGGTCGCCGGCTGGCTCTTGCGTCCGAGCGGCGGCGACAAGACCATCGCCGACCTCATCACGCGCTATCTCGACGAGACGATGCCCGTCGCCGACCCGAACCAGCTCGTCCCCGAGACCGACCCCGTGGGTGCCGGCGGCACCGCCTGGTACGCCCTCCGGGTCGCCGAGGCGACCCGCACGGCGCTCGACGCCGGGTCGCTCGGCGTACTGCTCGACATGGAACTGCCGGTCCTCCAGGTGCTGGCCCACATGGAGCTGACCGGCGTGACGGTCGACCACGACATCCTGAGCGGCCTGTCCGAGCAGCTCGGGAACCGGGCAGCAGAGCTCGCGAGCAACGCGTATGAGCAGATCGGCCGCGAGGTCAACCTCGGATCACCGAAGCAGCTGCAGGAGGTCCTCTTCGACCAGCTCGCCATGCCGAAGACACGCGCCAACAAGACGGGCTTCTCGACGGACGCCGGCGCCCTGGCCGATCTCCAGGAGAAGAGCCCGCACCCGTTCCTGGGGCTCCTCCTCGAGCACCGTGATGCGACGAAGCTCCGCCAGATCGTCGAGACGCTCGACAAGGCGATCACGCCCGACGGCCGTATCCACACGACGTACGTGCAGATCGGGACCAGCACCGGTCGGATCTCCTCGACCGACCCGAACCTGCAGAACATCCCCGTGCGCACCGAGGAAGGACGCCGCATCCGCGCCGCCTTCCAAGCCGGCTCCGGGTACGAGACCTTGCTGACCGCCGACTACTCGCAGATCGAGATGCGGATCATGGCGCACCTCTCCGGCGATGCCGGCCTCATCGAGGCGTTCAAGTCCGGCGAGGATCTCCACCGCTTCGTCGGCGCGCGCATCTTCGGCGTCGCCGCCGAGGACGTGACCCCCGCGATGCGCAACAAGGTCAAGGCGATGTCGTACGGACTCGCCTACGGTCTGAGCGCGTTCGGGCTCTCGAAGCAGCTGCGGATCTCGAGCGCTGAGGCGAAGCAGCTCATGGTCGACTACTTCGAGCGCTTCGGTGCGGTCCGTGACTACCTGCGCAACGTCGTCGAGCAGGCGAAACTCGACGGCTACACCGAGACGATCTTCGGTCGTCGCAGGCTCTTCCCCGAGCTCTCGAGCCCCAACCGACTGGTCAGGGAGAACGCCGAACGCCAGGCGCTGAACGCCCCGATCCAGGGTTCGGCCGCCGACATCATGAAACGCGCCATGATCGGCATCGAGTCCGAGCTGCGCTCTGAATCCCTCAGCTCGCAGATGATGCTGCAGGTGCACGACGAACTGATCTTCGAGGTCGCCGAGGGGGAGTGGGACGCCCTGGAGCGCATCGTCCGAGCGCAGATGGCCGGTGCCGCCGAGCTGTCGGTACCCCTGGAGGTCCAGATCGGCCGCGGGCACGATTGGGACGCCGCAGCCCACTGAGCGCCCTGCGGGTCCGCACCCGGGCGTCGGGCGGGTGCGGACTAGGCTCGACGTCATGTCCCACGAAGAACCTCGTCAGAGCACACCGATCGACGCCATCGCCGAGAGCTGGGTGGAGACCCTCGTCCAGCTGAAACCGGAGGTCGGCACCTACATCGGCCGCACGGACGTCGGCGGGCGGTACGGCGATTACTCGCCTGCCGGCCACGAGGCCTACATCGAAGCGGCATCGCGCACGCTTCGCGAGCTGCGGTCGGCCGCACCGGTCGACGCTGTCGACCGCGTCACCCAGACCGACCTCTCGGCGGAGCTGGAACTCGACCTCGCCTCGTCGGAGGCCGGTCTCCAGTACCGCGACCTCAACGTGATCGCGTCGCCGTCGCAGGAGCTGCGCGACGTCTTCGACCTGATGCCGACCGCGACGGTCGAGGACTGGAGCACCATCCGGACCCGCCTCGGCGCGTTGCCGGACGCGGTCGACGGGTACATCGAGACCCTGCGCGAGGGCATCGCCCGGGGGATCACCCCGGCACGCCGCCAGGTGGCCGAGGTGTACGAGCAGGTCCTCCGCACCGGCGCCGACGACGGGTTCTTCATCGGCTTCGCCGCCAACGCCGGACCGGCGGACGGTCAGCTCCCGGCGTCCCTCGCCGCCGAACTCTCGACGGGTGCCGGCGCCGCAGCCGTCGCCTACAACCGTCTGGCGGACTTCCTCGCGCACGAACTGCTGCCTGCTGCGACCCAGGAGGACGCCATCGGCCGCGAGCTCTACGCACTGCAGTCCCGCCGATTCCTCGGCGCGACGGTCGACCTCGACGAGAGCTACGAATGGGGCATCGAGGAGCTGGCGCGCATGGTGTCGGAGCAGGAGGCGATCGCGAATGAGATCCTCCCCGGCGCGTCCGTCGAGGAGGCGGTCGCCTTCCTCGAACAGGATCCGGCGCGCAAGCTGCACGGCACCGACGCGCTCCAGCGATGGATGCAGGAGACGAGTGACCGTGCGGTCGAGGAGCTGGGGCGCACGCACTTCGACATCCCGCAGGAGATCCGCGCGCTCGAGTGCATGATCGCGCCGACGCAGGAGGGCGGGATCTACTACACCGGCCCGACGGACGACTTCTCACGCCCTGGCCGCATGTGGTGGTCCGTCCCCGCCGGCGTCACCGAGTTCGACACGTGGCGCGAGCTCACGACCGTCTACCACGAGGGTGTGCCAGGACATCACCTGCAGATCGGGCAGGCCGTCGTCAACCGGAAGACGCTCAACCTCTGGCGTCGACAGCTCGCCGGTACCTCCGGCCACGCCGAGGGCTGGGCCCTCTACGCCGAGCGCCTGATGGAGCAGCTCGGATACCTCGACGACCCGGCGGACCGTCTGGGCATGCTCGACGGTCAGCGGATGCGCGCGGCCCGCGTCGTCCTCGACATCGGTGTGCACCTCGGCAAGCCGCTGCCGGACGGTAGCGGGACCTGGACCGCCGAGTACGCCTTCGACTTCATGGGTCGCAACGTCAACATGTCGCCGGAGTTCGTCCGGTTCGAGGTCAACCGGTACCTCGGTTGGCCCGGCCAGGCGCCGTCGTACAAGATCGGCCAGCGCATCTGGGAACAGCTCCGCGACGACGCGGCCCGCCGCGCCGGGGACGCCTTCGACATCAAGGACTTCCACCGTCGGGCACTGGACCTCGGTGGCGTCGGGCTCGACACGCTGCGGTCGGCGATGCTCGGATGACGGCCGAACGGATCGTCGTCGCCGGCGCGTCCGGGTTCATCGGGCGTCGTCTGGTCGAGTCGTTCCGGGCCGACGGCGCCACCGTCTCCGTCATCGGGCGCGGTGCCGCCGACGCGCGGTGGGGTGACCACGCGGGCATCGCCCGGCTGGTCGACGGCGCGGACCTCTTGGTCAACCTCGCCGGGAAGAGCGTGAACTGTCGCTACACCCCGTCGAATCGTGCCGAGATCCTCCGGTCCCGCGTGGACACGACGACCGAGCTGGCGCGGGCGGTGCGTGCAGCCGCTGCGCCTCCGCCGCTCTGGATCAATTCGTCGACCGCCACGATCTACCGCCATGCCGACGACCGCCCGATGACGGAGGCCGACGGTGAGATCGGTTCCGGGTTCTCCGTCGACGTCGCGACCGCCTGGGAGCAGGCGTTCTTCGCGGACGAGCTGCCCGGGACACGACGGGTCGCCCTCCGCATCGCGATCGTCCTGGGCGACGGCGGAGCACTCACCCCGCTCAAGTGGTTGGCGCGCCTCGGCCTCGGCGGACCCCAACTGGACGGTCACTGGCCCCGTTCCCGATCGCGTCGTGCCGCCGGCACGGATCACCGCTTCGGGACGCCGGGCGGGCGGCAGCGGTTCAGCTGGATCCATCTGGACGACGTCGTCGGCATCGTCCGGTTCCTCCGTGGCCATCCCGAACTCGACGGCGTCGTCAACGTGACGTCCCCGAACCCCACCGACAACCGCGGATTCATGCGGACCGTGCGGTACGTGCTCGGGATGCCGGTCGGCGTCCCCGCACCCCGCTGGTTGCTGGAGATCGGGATGTCCATCCTGCGTACCGAGAGCGAGCTGGTCCTGAAGAGTCGCTGGGCGATGCCGGAGCGGTTGCTGCAGGCGGGCTACCGGTTCGAGCACCCGACGCTCGATCCAGCGCTGCGGGACATCCTCTCCGACCGTGGCTTGCCTGCACACCCGGAAAATCGCTAGACTGGACTGTCACAATTGTGACGTCCTATCCGCCTGCCCGTCTCGCAGAGCGACACCGATCCCCGGATCGGTTCACACAACAGCATCGCTTCGATCAACGTCCGTGGTCATCCACGGGTCCGGGGCCGTGCGCGAGGCCGGCCTGAATCATTGTCCACCTGGAGCAATTACTACATGACAAGCGCAACGACCGCCCCCAAGCAGGTCGCAATCAACGACATCGGATCTGCTGAGGACTTCCTCGCAGCGGTCGAAAAGACTCTGAAGTTCTTCAACGACGGCGACCTCATCGAGGGCACCGTCGTGAAGATCGACCGCGACGAGGTCCTCCTCGACGTCGGCTACAAGACCGAGGGTGTCATCCCCTCGCGTGAACTCTCCATCAAGCACGACGTCGACCCCTCCGAGGTCGTCAACGTCGGCGACACGATCGAGGCTCTCGTTCTCCAGAAGGAGGACAAGGAAGGCCGTCTGATCCTGTCGAAGAAGCGCGCGCAGTACGAGCGTGCTTGGGGCGACGTGGAGAAGATCAAGGAATCCGACGGCGTCGTCACCGGTTCGGTCATCGAGGTCGTCAAGGGCGGCCTCATCGTCGACATCGGCCTCCGTGGCTTCCTCCCGGCTTCGCTCATCGAGCTGCGCCGCGTCCGCGACCTCACGCCGTACCTCGGCCAGGAGATCGAGGCGAAGATCCTCGAGCTCGACAAGAACCGCAACAACGTGGTCCTGTCGCGCCGTGCGCTCCTCGAGCAGACGCAGTCCGAGAGCCGCACCACCTTCCTCAACAACCTCCAGAAGGGACAGGTCCGCAAGGGCGTCGTCTCCTCGATCGTCAACTTCGGCGCGTTCGTCGACCTCGGCGGCGTCGACGGTCTCGTCCACGTCTCCGAGCTCAGCTGGAAGCACATCGAGCACGCCAGCGAGGTCGTCGAGGTCGGTCAGGAAGTCACCGTCGAGATCCTCGAGGTCGACCTGGACCGCGAGCGCGTCTCGCTGTCGCTCAAGGCGACCCAGGAGGACCCGTGGCAGGTCTTCGCCCGCACCCACGCCATCGGCCAGGTTGCACCGGGTAAGGTCACCAAGCTCGTCCCGTTCGGTGCGTTCGTCCGCGTCGCAGACGGCATCGAGGGCCTCGTGCACATCTCGGAGCTCTCCGGCAAGCACGTCGAGCTCGCCGAGCAGGTCGTGTCGGTCGGCGAAGAGGTCTTCGTCAAGGTCATCGACATCGACCTCGAGCGTCGCCGCATCTCGCTGAGCCTCAAGCAGGCCAACGAGGGTGTCGACCCCGAGGGCACCGAGTTCGACCCGGCCCTCTACGGCATGCTCACGGAGTACGACGAACTCGGGAACTACAAGTACCCCGAGGGCTTCGACGCCGAGACGCAGGAGTGGAAGGAAGGCTTCGACGCCGAGCGCGAGAAGTGGGAGCAGGACTACGCTGCCGCCCAGGCTCGTTGGGAAGCGCACAAGAAGCAGGTCGCTGCCGCAGCCGTCGAAGAGGCCAACCAGGCTTCCTCCTCGACCGCGTCCTCGTCGGCCGGTTCCTCGTTCTCGAGCGACTCCGCCGGCGGCGGCACGCTCGCTGACGACGAGTCCCTCGCGGCCCTCCGCGAGAAACTCTCGAGCAACTAGTCCCACCAGCACCGACCAGCGTCGGTGTCCAGCAGGGGGTCGCCTTCGGGCGGCCCCCTGCTGCGTTGTGCGAGGGGCGCTCGTCGAAGGCGCTGCACGCTCCGCGGGTACGCTGGCTGACATGTACCTCATCGGCCTCACCGGCGGGATCGCCTCCGGCAAATCGACCATCGCGGCCCGGCTCGCTGAACACGGCGCCGTCGTCATCGACGCGGACGTCCTCTCACGAGAGGCCGTCGAGCCGGGGACCCCGGGACTGGCCGCCATCGCGAAGCGCTTCGGTGCCGACGTGATCGGGCCCGACGGAGCACTCGACCGCGCTGCGCTCGGCTCCATCGTCTTCGCCGACGACCAGGCGCGGGCCGACCTCAACGCCATCGTGCACCCGGAGGTCAAGCGGCGTTCACAGGCCCGGATCGCCGAAGCCTCGAGCGACCCCGGTGCCGTCGTCGTCTACGACGTCCCGCTGCTCGTCGAGACCGGCCGCGCAGACGAGTTCGACCTCGTGGTCGTCGCCGCAGCTCCGGAGGGGGAGCGCGCCCGTCGGCTCGTCGACCTCCGCGGGCTCGACCGGGGCGAGGCGGAACGACGGATCGCGGCCCAGGCGACCGAGGAGCAGCGCGCCGCCGTCGCCGACGTGGTGATCGACACGGCCGGCTCGCTCGAGCACACCCTCAGCCAGGTCGACGCGGTCTGGCACCGCGCCGCCGCGGCCGCTGTACCGGCGCCCGACCGTCAGGACGGCGTCTGAGCGCTTCACCCGCTCCGCTGTGGGCGAAGCGGGGCAGTGGTGTCGGTGGTCCTCCGTAGACTCGGAGCATGGAACCAACACGCGCCGTCCGCCCCTTCGAGGTGATCAGCGAGTACGAGCCGAGCGGCGACCAGCCCGCCGCCATCGAGCAGCTGTCCGGGCGCATCAACGCCGGCGAGACCGACGTCGTCCTGTTGGGCGCCACGGGTACCGGTAAGTCCGCGACGACCGCCTGGCTCATCGAAGCCGTCCAGCGCCCGACGCTCGTCCTGGCGCACAACAAGACGCTCGCGGCCCAGCTGGCGAACGAGTTCCGCGAGCTCATGCCGAACAACGCGGTCGAGTACTTCGTCTCCTACTACGACTACTACCAGCCCGAGGCGTACGTCCCACAGACCGACACCTTCATCGAGAAGGACTCGTCGATCAACGCCGAGGTCGAGCGACTGCGGCACTCGACCACCAACTCGCTGCTGAGCCGTCGCGACGTCATCGTCGTGTCGACCGTGTCGTGCATCTACGGTCTCGGTGCGGCGGAGGAGTACCTGGAGGCGATGGCGGCGCTGCAGGTCGGGCAGAACATCGGGCGCGACCGCCTCATCCGCAAGTTCGTCGGCATGCAGTACAACCGCAACGACATCGACTTCTCGCGCGGCAACTTCCGTGTGCGCGGCGACACCATCGAGATCATCCCGGTCTACGAGGAGCTCGCGATCCGCATCGAATTCTTCGGCGACGAGATCGAGGCCCTCTACGCCCTGCACCCGCTCACCGGCGACGTCGTGAAGAAGCTCGACGCGGTGTCGGTGTTCCCGGCCTCCCACTACGCCGCCAGCCCGCAGACGATCCAGCGCGCCATCGGCACCATCCAGGAGGAGCTGGCGGAGCGGCTCCAGTCGCTCGAACGCGAGGGCAAGCTCCTCGAGGCGCAGCGGCTCCGCATGCGGACCACTTTCGACCTCGAGATGATGCAGCAGATCGGCTTCTGCTCCGGCATCGAGAACTACTCGCGCCACATCGACGGTCGCTCGGCCGGTGAGGCACCGAACTGCCTCCTCGACTACTTCCCCGACGACTTCCTCACCGTCATCGACGAGTCGCATGTCACCGTCCCGCAGATCGGCGCGATGTTCGAGGGCGACGCCTCCCGCAAGCGCACCCTCGTCGAGCACGGGTTCCGACTCCCGAGCGCGATGGACAACCGCCCGCTCCGGTGGGACGAGTTCAAGAACCGCGTCGGCCAGACGGTGTACCTCTCGGCGACGCCGGGCAAGTACGAGATGGGCATCGCGGACGGCATCGTCGAGCAGATCATCCGCCCGACCGGCCTCGTCGACCCGGCGATCATCGTCAAGCCCTCCAACGGCCAGATCGACGACCTCCTCGAGGAGATCCGGGTCCGCGCCGAGCGCGACGAACGCGTCCTCGTCACCACCCTCACCAAGAAGATGGCGGAGGAGCTCACCGACTTCCTGACCGAGGCCGGCGTGCGCGTCCGCTACCTGCACTCCGACGTCGACACCCTCCGGCGGGTCGAGCTGTTGAGCGAACTCCGGCAGGGCGTCTACGACGTCCTCATCGGCATCAACCTGCTGCGCGAGGGGCTCGACCTCCCGGAGGTCTCGCTCGTGGCGATCCTCGACGCCGACAAGGAGGGCTTCCTCCGCTCGTCGACCTCGCTCATCCAGACCATCGGTCGTGCCGCCCGCAACGTGTCCGGCGAGGTCCACATGTACGCCGACGTCCTGACCGACTCGATGAAGCGCGCGATCGAGGAGACGGACCGTCGCCGCGAGAAGCAGGTCGCCTACAACGAGGAGCGCGGGATCGATCCGCAGCCGCTGCGCAAGCGGATCGCCGACATCACCGAGGCGCTCGCCCGTGAGGGCGCAGACACCGCGGCGCTGCTCGCCGGACGCGACAACGGCAAGAAGAAGAGCCCGACGCCGAACCTGCGTCGAGAGGGCATCGCCGCCGAGGGCGCGAACGACCTCGAGTCGATCATCGCGGACCTCAACGCCCAGATGCTGGCCGCCGCGGCGGAGCTCAAGTTCGAACTCGCCGGCCGTCTCCGCGACGAGGTCTCCGAACTCAAGCAGGAACTTCGACAGATGGCCAAGGCCGGGCACATCTAGTCCGGCGCTTCGCTGAGAGCGCAGTACCACAGACACCGCTCGGGAGTCCGGTGTCGGTGGTGCTGCGTAGACTCGAAGGGTGTCAATTGCCAAGGTAGATCACCACTCCACGCTCAGCGTCCGCGGTGCCCGCGTCCACAATCTTCAGAACGTCGACCTCGAGATCCCTCGCGACTCGCTCGTCGTCTTCACGGGTCTCTCGGGCTCGGGGAAGTCCTCACTCGCCTTCGACACGATCTTCGCCGAGGGCCAGCGACGCTACGTCGAGTCGCTCTCGGCGTACGCCCGCCAGTTCCTCGGTCAGGTCGACCGCCCGGACGTCGACTTCATCGAGGGCCTGAGCCCCGCGGTCTCGATCGACCAGAAGTCCACGAACCGCAACCCCCGGTCGACCGTCGGGACGATCACCGAGGTCTACGACTACATGCGGCTGCTCTGGGCGCGCATCGGCGTCCCGCACTGCCCGGTCTGCGGCGAGGTCATCCAGCGCCAGACGGTGCAGCAGATCGCCGACCAGCTGATGGAGCTCGAGGAGCGACGCCGCTACCAGATCGTCGCCCCCGTCGTGAGCCAGAAGAAGGGCGAGTTCGTCGACCTCTTCAAGGAGCTCTCGGCCAAGGGCTTCGCGCGCGCCATCGTCGACGGCGAGGCGATCCAGCTCGCGGAACCGCCGACCCTCAAGAAGCAGGTCAAGCACGACATCGCGGTCGTCGTCGACCGCCTCGTCGCCGGGCCCGAGATCCTCGGTCGCCTGACCGACTCCCTCGAGACGGCACTGCAGCTCACCGACGGCCTCGTGACGATCAACTTCGTCGACGAAGAGGGCGACGACGCCTGGCGCACCTTCTCCGAGAAGCTCTCCTGCCCGAACAACCACCCGTTGCAGCTGACCGAGATCGAGCCGCGGACGTTCTCGTTCAACGCACCGTTCGGTGCCTGCCCGGAGTGCTCGGGCCTCGGCACGCGCATGTCGGTCGACGCGGAGCTGCTCCTCGGCGACGAGGAACTCAGCATCAACGAGGGCGTCATCGTCCCGTGGACCACCCAGGGCAAGGGGCTCTATCAGTACTACGAGAAGCTGCTCGACGGGCTTGCCCGCGACCTCGACTTCTCGCTCGACACCCCCTGGCGCGACCTGCCTTCCAAGGTCCAGGAGGCGGTGCTCCGCGGCGACAACTTCAAGGTCAAGGTCAAGTGGAAGAACCGCTTCGGCCGCGAGATGAGCTACTCCTCGGGCTTCGAGGGCGTCATCCCGTACATCGAGCGTCAGTACCTCCAGGCCGACACCGACAGCCAGCGCGTGCGCTGGTCCGAGTACCTGCGCGAAGTCCCGTGCCAGGTCTGCGGCGGTCGTCGCCTGAAGCCGGAGGTCCTCTCCGTCCTGATCCACGACCACAACATCGCCGAGGTCGCCGAGCTGAGCCTCTCCGACGCCCGCGCGTTCATGGACCGCCTCGAGCTGAGCGACCGCGAGGCCCACATCGCCGCGCAGGTGCTGCGCGAGATCAAGGTCCGACTCGACTTCCTCATCCAGGTCGGACTCAACTACCTCGATCTGGCCCGGACCGCCGGCTCCCTCTCGGGCGGCGAGGCGCAGCGCATCCGCCTCGCGACGCAGATCGGCTCGGGACTCACCGGCGTGCTCTACGTCCTCGACGAACCGAGCATCGGCCTGCACCAGCGCGACAACCGCCGCCTCATCGAGACCCTCGTGGCCCTGCGCGACCTCGGCAACACGCTGATCGTCGTCGAACACGACGAGGACACCATCCGCACCGCCGACTGGATCGTCGACATCGGTCCCGGCGCGGGCGTCAACGGCGGCCGCGTCGTGCACTCCGGGTCGTACGAGGCGCTCGAGGCCAACACCGAGTCCCTCACCGGCGACTACCTCTCCGGCCGCAAGGCCATCGAGATCCCGGCGAAGCGTCGTCCGATCGACACGAAGCGTCAGATCCAGGTGATCGGAGCGCAGGCCAACAACCTGAAGAAGGTCAGCGCGGACTTCCCGCTCGGAGTCCTCACCGCCGTCACCGGCGTGAGCGGTTCCGGGAAGTCCTCGCTCGTCAACGACGTCCTGTACCGGGTCCTGGCGAACAAGCTGAACGGCGCGCGCAAGCTGCCCGGCAAGCACACCAGGGTCACGGGTCTGGAGCACCTCGACAAGGTGGTCCACGTCGACCAGGCGCCCATCGGCCGCACCCCTCGCTCGAACCCCGCCACGTACACCGGCGTCTTCGACAAGATCCGCAACCTCTTCGCGGAGACGCAGGAGGCCAAGGTCCGCGGCTACCTCGCCGGACGGTTCAGCTTCAACGTCAAGGGCGGCCGCTGTGAGGCCTGCTCGGGCGACGGCACGATCAAGATCGAGATGAACTTCCTGCCCGACGTCTACGTCGCCTGCGAGGTGTGCGGGGGAGCGCGGTACAACCGCGACACCCTGACCATCCACTACAAGGGCAAGAACATCGCCGAGGTCCTCGACATGCCGATCGCCGAGGCTGCCGACTTCTTCGAGCCGATCTCCTCGATCCACCGGTTCCTGAAGACGCTCGTCGAGGTCGGCCTGGGCTACGTCCGTCTCGGCCAGAGCGCCACGACGCTGTCCGGCGGCGAGGCCCAGCGCGTCAAGCTCGCGACGGAGCTGCAGCGGCGGAGCAACGGGCGCAGTGTCTACGTCCTCGACGAGCCGACCACGGGTCTGCACTTCGAAGACGTCCGGAAGCTGCTGCTCGTCCTCGGCGGGCTCGTCGACAAGGGCAACACGGTCATCGTGATCGAGCACAACCTCGACGTCATCAAGTCCGCCGACTGGCTCATCGACATGGGCCCCGAGGGTGGGGCCGGTGGCGGGACGGTCCTCGCCACGGGAACACCCGAGCACCTCGCGACGGTCCCCGGCAGCCACACGGGCTTCTTCCTGAACGAACTGTTCGAGGCAGAGGCCGGCGGCAGCCGCAAGGCGGGCTGACGTGGTGGCCGTCCGCGGCGGAAGTGGTCTGGCGTACCGGCCGAAGGCGGGGGAGATCCCCACCATGCCCGGCGTGTACCGCTTCAGCGACGACTCGGGCCGGGTGCTCTACGTCGGCAAGGCGATGAACCTCCGGGCGAGGCTCAGCAACTACTTCGCGCCCCTGCACACGCTGCACGAGCGAACGCGCCGCATGGTGACGACCGCGACCGGGGTCACCTGGACGACGGTCGGCAGCGACGTCGAGGCGCTGCAGCTCGAGTACACGTGGATCAAGGAGTACGACCCGCCGTTCAACGTCAAGTTCCGCGACGACAAGTCGTACCCGTACCTCGCGGTCACCCTCGGTGACGAGGCGCCGCGCGTCATGGTCACCCGGAACACCCGGATCCCGGGGGCCAAGTACTTCGGTCCGTACCCGAAGATCTGGGCCGTCCACGACACGGTCGACCTCATGATCAAGGTCTTCCCGATCCGCACCTGCTCCGACTCGGCGTACAAGCGGGCCATGGCCTCGGGGAAGCCCTGTTTCCCCGGACAGATCGGGCGGTGCGGCGGCCCGTGCTCCGGCAAGGTCACCATCGAGGAACACCGCGCGATCGTCGACGACTTCGTCTCGTTCATGGTCGGCAACGACCGCCGGTTCACGACGCGCATCACCGCCGACATGAAGGCCGCCGCGGCCCGCCAGGACTACGAGTCCGCGGCCGTCTACCGGGATCAGCTCCAGGCGCTCGACCAGGTGCTCGCGAAGAGCGCGGTCGTCCTGCGCGACGCCGTGGACGCCGACCTGTTCGGCATCGACCACGACGAGCTCGCCGCGTCGGTGCAGCAGTTCATCGTCCGTGGCGGCCGCATCCGCGGTGTACGGTCGTGGACCGTCGACAAGGAGCTCGACATGTCGACCGCCGAGCTCGTCGACAGCGTCGTCCAACGGGTGTACGCCGCCGCGAGTGGGACCGAGGTCCCGCGAGAGGTGCTCGTCCCGGAACTGCCGGACGACGCCGAGAGCCTCGAGGACTGGCTGGCCGAACGCCGCGGCTCGAAGGTCGCCCTCCGCGTCGCCCAGCGCGGCGAGAAGGCGACGCTCATGGAGACCGCGGTCGTCAACGCCAAGCAGGCCCTCATGCTCTACAAGACCCGGCGCAGCTCCGACTTCGTCGCCCGGACGCAGGCACTCGAGGACATCCGCGATGCGCTCGGGATGCCCGAGGCGCCGCTGCGGATCGAGTGCTTCGACGTGTCACACCTGAGCGGTACCAACATCGTGGCGTCGATGGTGGTCTTCGAGGACGGGCTGTCCCGCAAGGACGAGTACCGTCGCTTCGGCGTCGCCGAGTCCACCGACGACACCGACTCGATCTACCAGGTCGTCTCCCGGCGACTCGCACACCTCACGTCGTCCGAGCCCGTCGAGACGGTCGACGAGACCACGGGGGAGCGCAAGCGCCGGAAGTTCACCTATCCGCCGCAGCTCCTCATCGTCGACGGCGGGCAACCGCAGGTCGCCGCTGCCGCGCGTGCGCTGGAGGAGTCCGGCCTGACCGGGATCACCCTGTGCGGACTGGCGAAGCGACTGGAGGAGATCTGGTTGCCTGAGGACCCGTATCCGGTGATCCTGCCGCGGGGGAGCGAAGCGCTGTTCCTCCTCCAGCGGGTCCGCGACGAGGCGCACCGGTTCGCCATCAGTTTCCAGCGACAGAAGCGGAAGCGCGACATCTCGACCGTCCTCGGTGAGATCCCCGGGCTCGGTCCGGCGAAGGTCCGCGAGCTGCTCAAGCACTTCGGATCCGTCGCCCGCTTGAAGACCGCGACGCCGGCCGAGATCACCGAGGTCAAGGGCATCGGCGACAAACTGGCGGCCACGGTGCACGAGGCGTTGACCTCCGGCTCCGCACAGCCCTCGCAGGCCTCGCGGAATGGGTAGGCTGGGACTTCAGACCTTCGAGGAAAGCGTGTCGATGACCCCGGGCCAGCCGCAGCACCAGCAGGAAGTCCTCATCGTCACGGGGATGTCCGGCGCCGGACGCTCCACCGTCGCGAACGCGCTCGAGGATCTCGGCTGGTACGTCGTCGACAACCTGCCCCCGCAGATGCTCCGCCCCCTCGTCGA
The DNA here is from genome assembly GCF_015351205.1 of Plantibacter sp. VKM Ac-2885. Taxonomy (NCBI): domain Bacteria; kingdom Bacillati; phylum Actinomycetota; class Actinomycetes; order Micrococcales; family Microbacteriaceae; genus Plantibacter; species Plantibacter sp. VKM Ac-2885. Next base: position 2,388,247 of record NZ_JADKSK010000001.1, read on the forward strand.
CCTCGCCGAGCGCGCCGGATCACGTCTGCCGCGGATCGCCGCGGTGGTCGACGTCCGCGGCCGCGACTTCTTCAGCGAGCTGCAGGAGATCGTGCCGGCGCTCCGGGGCGGGACGCACCTCCGCATGATCTTCCTGGAGGCGACCGACGCGGCGCTCGTCCGCCGGTTCGAAGCCGTCCGCAGGCCGCACCCGCTGCAGGGCGAGGGAACGATCCTCGACGGCATCGTGGCGGAGCGTCACCGACTGAGCGAGATCCGTGAGTCGAGCGACGTCATCATCGACACGAGCGACCTCAACATCCACCAGCTCGCCACGACCACGCGTGAGCTCTTCGCCGGCGCGGAGACACCGGGTGTCCAGGTCACCGTGCTGAGCTTCGGGTTCAAATACGGCCTGCCCCCTGATGCGGACCTCGTCGCCGACATGCGGTTCCTCCCGAACCCGTTCTGGGTTCCGGAGCTGCGTGCGTTGAGCGGTCAGGACCCCGAGGTCAGTGAGTACGTGCTCTCGCAGACCGGAGCCGCCGAGTTCCTCGAGAGCTACGCCCACGCCCTCGAACCCGTCCTCGCCGGGTACCAGCGTGAGAACAAGCGTCACGTCACCATCGCCGTCGGCTGCACGGGGGGCAAGCACCGCTCGGTCGCGGTCGCCCTCGAACTCGCCGACCGGCTGCGGAACCAGTCCGGCGTCGCCGTACACGTCCGGCACCGAGACCTCGGGCGCGAATGACGCCCACGGGCCCGACGCAGCCGCGGCGGAGCCCGAACGGTCCGAGGCACCACGCCTCCGGATCGCGAACATGCAGGATCGACGCCGCACTCCGACGGCGCGATCACGACAGATAGGAACCACCGTGGCCCTCACCGCCGACGTCAAGAACGAACTGGCGCTCGTCCGCGAGACCCGCAACTCGGTCCGAGCGGCCGAACTCGCGTCCCTGCTCCGCTTCTCCGGCGGACTCCACACGATCTCCGGACGCGTGGCGATCGAAGCTGAACTCGACAGTCCGACCCTCGCGCAGCGGGTGCGGCGCGACATCGGCGAGCTCTACGGGATCCGCAGCGAGATCCTCGTGCAGAACCCCGGCAGCTCGGGCAAGCCGAGCCTGTTCGTGGTGCGCGTCATCGAGGGTGGCGAGACCCTCGCCCGGCAGACCGGACTCCTCGACGCCCGGCGGCGTGCGGTCCGCGGGCTGCCGAACCGGCTGACCACCGGGTCGCGCGACGAACTCGCCGCCGTTTGGCGGGGCGCGTTCCTCGCCACCGGGTCCCTCACCGACCCCGGCCGATCCGCGTCACTGGACGTCGTGTGCCCCGGTAACGAGTCCGCGATGGCGCTCGTCGGTGCCGCCGGCCGCATCGGTGTCTCCGCGAAGGCGCGGGAGGTCCGCGGCATCCACCGTGTCGTCATCCGCGAGGGCGACGCGATCAGCGGCATGCTGTCGCTCATGGGTGCCACCGGCACCGTCACCTCCTGGGAGGAGATGCGGCAGCGCAAGGAGGTCCGGGCGACCGCGAACCGACTCGTCAACTTCGACGACGCCAACCTGCGCCGCTCCGCCCAGGCGGCCGTGGCGGCCTGCGCGCGCGTCGAGCGCGCCCTCGAGATCCTGGGCGACGAGGTGCCCGACCACCTGCAGTACGCCGGTGCCCTGCGCCTCGACCATCGTGAGGCCAGCCTCGACGAACTGGGCCACTTCGCCGACCCTCCGATGACGAAGGACGCCATCGCCGGCCGCATCCGGCGTCTGCTCGCCATGGCGGACAAGCACGCGAGCGATCTCGGCATCCCGGGCACCGACGCCAACCTCCCGGCGGATTACGAGGACTGAAACAGCTCGTGAATCCTCGCCGACCCGCCATCGTCGCGGTTCGTCATGCTGGGAACAAGCCCCGACTCCCGACGGTTGCCGCTCACTAGACTGGGTGATGACGCTCAGAGCCGTGTGCAGACAGCGCACGGGACAACACGAGGAGATCACGAAGAATGGCTGTTTACTCACTGCCCGAATTGCCGTACGACTACAGTGCGCTCGAGCCGCACATCAGTGCGACCATCACCGAGCTCCACCACGACAAGCACCACGCCACCTACGTGGCCGGCGCGAACACGGCCCTCGAGAAGCTCGCTGAGGCCCGCGACGCCAACGACTTCACGAACGTCAACAAGCTCGAGAAGGACCTCGCGTTCAACCTCGGCGGTCACGTCAACCACACCATCTGGTGGAACAACCTCTCCCCGGACGGCGGCGACAAGCCGACCGGTGAGCTCGAGTCGGCCGTCGACGAGTACTTCGGCAGCTTCGACAAGTTCCAGGCGCACTTCACCGCCGCGGCGCTCGGCGTGCAGGGCTCCGGATGGGCCGCGCTCACCTGGGACACCCTCGGTCAGCGCATCAACATCCAGCAGTTCTTCGACCAGCAGGGCAACTTCCCGGCCGGCACCGTCCCGCTGCTGCTGCTCGACGTCTGGGAGCACGCCTACTACCTCGACTACAAGAACGTCCGCGCCGACTACGTCAAGGCGTTCTGGAACATCGTCAACTGGGCCGACGTCCAGGCACGCTTCGAGGTCGCGCGCAAGCAGACCAACGGCCTGCTGGTACTGTCGTAGTTGACCGGTCCGTCCCGGTCCCACGGGCCGGGACGGACCACCTTCCTCCTCACTCGGGGAGGGCGCTCACTCCGAGCAGACCGTACAATCGCGCCGTCTGGCGCCTCAGTATCAGGAGTCATCTGTGTCCGTCAAGATCGGCATCAACGGCTTCGGCCGCATCGGCCGCAACTTCTTCCGCGCCGCCCTCGCCAAGGGCAGCGACCTCGAGATCGTCGCTGTCAACGACCTCACCGACAACAAGGCGCTCGCCCACCTCCTGAAGTACGACTCCATCACGGGTCGTCTGGACGCGACGGTCGAGCTCGACGGCGACAAGATCATCGTCAACGGCAAGCCCATCATCGTGCTCGCGGAGCGCGACCCCGCCGACCTCCCCTGGGGCGAGCTCGGCGTCGACATCGTCATCGAGTCGACCGGTCGCTTCACGAAGTCCGACGACGCCCGCAAGCACATCACCGCCGGCGCCAAGAAGGTCCTCGTCTCGGCTCCCGCCACCGGCAGCGACGTCGCCACGATCGTCCTCGGCGTCAACGAGGGCACCTACGACGCCGCGACGCACGACATCATCTCGAACGCGTCCTGCACGACGAACTGCCTCGCGCCGCTCGCCAAGGTCCTGCTCGACAACTTCGGCATCGAGCGTGGCCTCATGACCACGGTCCACGCCTACACCGCCGACCAGAACCTGCAGGACGGCCCGCACAGCGACCTCCGTCGTGCACGCGCCGCCGCCGTCAACATCATCCCGACCTCCACCGGTGCAGCCAAGGCACTCGGCCTGGTCATCCCGGAGCTCGTCGGCAAGCTCGACGGCTACGCCCTGCGCGTCCCGGTCCCGACCGGTTCGATCACCGACCTCACGGTCGAGCTGACCAACCCGGCCACGGTCGAGGAGATCAACGCCGCGTACAAGGCTGCCGCAGAGGGCCCCCTCAAGGGCATCCTGAAGTACACCGAGGACCCGATCGTCTCGAGCGACATCGTGACCGACCCGCACTCCTCGATCTTCGACGCCGGCCTCACTAAGGTCATCGGCTCGCAGGTCAAGGTCGCCTCGTGGTACGACAACGAGTGGGGCTACTCGAACCGCCTCGTCGACCTCACCGAGTACGTCGCGGACCGCCTCTAACCAACCGGCTGTCTGCCGCACTCCTCACCCGAGCAGCCAGACACCGCATGGTCCGAACGGGCGTCCTGAATCATCTTCAGGGCGCCCGTTCGGCTTCGTCGGTGGTCGTGGCTCAGCGCAGAGAAAGACCCTCCTCATGACCCTCCGCACCCTCGACTCGCTGGGCGACCTCAGCGGTCGCCGAGCCGTCGTCCGCCTCGACCTCAACGTTCCGCTCAAGGACGGCGTCATCACCGACGACGGCCGCATCCGCGCGGCACTCCCCACCCTCAACGCGCTCATCAACCAGGGTGCGCGTGTCGTCATCGTCTCGCACCTCGGCCGCCCCGACGGCACACCCGACGCGAAGTACAGCCTTGCGCCCGTTGCGCAGCGGTTGTCCGAACTCCTCGGCAAGCCCGTGACCTTCGCCGCCGACACCGTCGGCAGTGCCGCGACCGACGCCGTCGCCGCGCAGACCGACGGCGACGTCGTGCTGCTCGAGAACCTGCGCTTCAACTCGGCCGAGACCAGCAAGGACGCCGACGAACGCGAGGCGTTCGCCGCCAAGCTCGCAGTCTTCGGCGACGTCGTCGTCTCGGACGGCTTCGGTGTCGTCCACCGGAAGCAGGCGAGCGTGTACGAGCTCGCCAAGCTGCTCCCGAGCGCTGCCGGGCTGCTCATCGCCGCCGAGCTCGAGGTCCTCGACCGTCTCACCGAGACCCCGGAGCGCCCCTACACGGTCGTCCTCGGCGGCTCGAAGGTGTCCGACAAGCTGGGCGTCATCGGCCACCTGCTGCCGCGCGTCGACTCGCTGCTCATCGGCGGTGGCATGCTGTTCACCTTCCTCGCCGCCCAGGGGCACGCCGTCGGTTCGAGCCTGCTCGAAGCGGACCAGATCGAGACCGTCCGCGGGTACCTCACGAAGGCCGACGAGCTCGGCGTGACGATCGTCCTGCCGACCGACGTCGTCGTCGCCTCGGCGTTCGGTGCCGACGCCGAGCACGTCGTGCGCCCGGCCGACGCCATCGAGGACACCCCGTTCGGTGCCTCCGGACTCGGACTCGACATCGGACCGGACACGGCTGCAGCGTTCGCCGAGATCGTCGCTGCGTCCAAGACGGTGTTCTGGAACGGCCCGATGGGCGTGTTCGAACTCGCGCCCTTCGCCGCCGGTACGCGCGCGGTCGCTGATGCACTCACCCGCACGGACGGCCTGAGCGTCGTCGGTGGCGGTGACTCGGCCGCAGCGGTTCGTGCGCTCGGCTTCGATGATGACCAGTTCGGTCACATCTCAACTGGTGGCGGCGCCAGCCTCGAGTTCCTCGAGGGCAAGCGTCTGCCTGGACTGGAGGTCCTCGGATGGCAGCAGTAACCCCCGGGCGCACGCGTGTGCCCCTGATCGCCGGCAACTGGAAGCTCAACCTGGACCACCTCCAGGCGATCGCCCTCGTCCAGAAGCTCGACTGGACGCTCAAGGACGGCAAGCACGACTACGCCGACGCCGAGGTGGCCATCTTCCCGCCGTTCACGGACCTCCGATCGGTCCAGACGATCGTCGCCGCCGACAAGCTCAAGCTGGCCTACGGCGCGCAGGACCTGTCGCAGCACGACTCGGGCGCCTACACCGGCGAGATCTCCGGTGCCTTCCTCGCGAAGCTCGACTGCCGCTACGTGCTCGTCGGACACTCCGAGCGCCGCACCCTCCACAACGAGACCGACGAGGTCGTCCAGTCGAAGACGGCTGCAGCCGTGCGACACGGCCTGGTCCCCGTCATCTGCATCGGTGAGACCGCCGAAGACCTCGAGGAACACGGCCCGTCGGCCGTCCCCGTGGCGCAGCTCAAGGCGGCCATCGACGGGCTCGCGCCGGACGCGGACATCGTCGTGGCCTACGAGCCGGTGTGGGCCATCGGTTCCGGTCAGGCGGCGACGCCCGACCAGGCGCAGCAGGTCGCAGCCGCTCTCCGCAGCACGCTCGCCGAGGTCCTCGGCGACGAGGCGGCGCAGCGCACGCGGATCCTCTACGGCGGTTCGGTGAAGGCCTCGAACATCGCCGGCTTCATGCGCGAACCCGACGTCGACGGCGCCCTCGTCGGCGGCGCGAGCCTGCTCGCCGAGGAGTTCGCCGGGATCGCCCGCTTCTCGCAGCACGTCGGGCTCTGACCGACCTGCTGCACCAGCAGCACCGACACGGCTCGGCCCGCGGCACCAGCCGCGGGCCGAGCCGTGTCCGCTGAACCGTCGAGGTATACTGGACGGCGGTTCAGCCCCTCTGAACGCGAATGCGAAAGGTCTCACGTGGAGATTCTCCAGGTCATCCTGCAGGTGCTGCTCGGCATCACCAGCCTCCTGCTCACCTTCCTGATCCTGCTGCACAAGGGCCGCGGCGGCGGTCTCTCCGACATGTTCGGCGGCGGCTCCTCCAGCAACCTCGGTTCGTCAGGGGTCGCCGAGCGCAACCTCAACCGCTTCACCGTCATCCTCGGCCTGACCTGGGGTGCCTGCATCGTCGTGATCGGGCTCCTGACGAAGTTCGCCGCCGCCTAGACCGGCCGCGAAGCCCCGTTCCCGGGGACGCAACTCGACGCACCACACCCGAACCACTCTCGACAGTACGAGAAAGAGGAAACACCATGGCATCAGGCGGAAGCGCTATCAGGGGATCACGCGTCGGCGCCGGTCCCATGGGCGAGCAGGACCACGGCTACCACGCGGACCGCATCGCCATCTCCTACTGGGACGCCCTCGGCAACGAGACCGTCCGCCACTTCGCGGCGAACGTCCCCGACGAGGAGATCCCGGAGACGATCGACTGCCCGACGTCCGGTCTGCCGGCCGGTCGCGACAAGGCGAACCCGCCGGAGGTCGCCAAGCTCGAGCCGTACAAGACCCACCTCGCCTACGTGAAGGAACGACGCACGGAGGAAGAGGCCGAGCAGCTGCTCGAAGAAGCACTCCAGCAGCTCCGCGCACGACGCGGTACGGCAGCGAAGTAGCCGGACAGCACCACATGCAGAAAGGCCGTTCCCCTCGGGGAACGGCCTTTCTGCATGCTGGCACCGGCTCGGCGGCCGGCCTCCGCTAGTACTCCGGGAGGATCAACGAATCCGGGACCTCGGCGGCGGCATCCTGGTCGACGAAGAACACCGTCCGTTTACGTCCCTTGGCCCCGGCGGCGGGGACCTCGTTGTAGCTGGCACCCGCGAGGGCGAGGCCGAGTGCCGACGCCTTGTCGGTGCCGGCGAGGACGAGCCAGACCCGCACGGAGGAGTTGATGGCCGGCCGCGTCAGGCTGAGTCGTTCCGACGGCGGCTTGGGGGAGTTCCGCACCGGCACGACCGAGGTGTCGGTGATCGAGACCTCGGCCCGCTCCGGGAAGAGCGACGCCACGTGACCGTCGGGACCGACACCCAGGAACGTGATGTCGAACCGCGGGTGGTCCTCGCCGGGCCGCGCGAACCGTCGGAGCTCGTCCGCGTACCGCACCGCGGCGGCGTCGAGGTCGATGCCGTCCTCCGGCGCCGGGTATCCGTGCACGTGTTCGGCGACTAGGCCACGCTCCGGAAGCGCCAGCAGGGTCTCCAGCAAGGCCTCGCGTGCCTGCAACTCGTTCCGATCGGCGTCGTCCCGAGCGACCCAGCGCTCGTCTCCCCACCAGAGGTGCACCCGGGACCAGTCCACCCGGTCGCGGTCCTTGGACGCGGCCACGGCGGCGAGCGTCCCCGTGCCGACGGTACCGCCGGTCAGGACGACGTGGACCGTCTCCTGCGACTCGAGCAGTTCGCGGGTTCGGGAGAGGAACCGCTTGGCGACCGAGGTCGTCAGTTGGTCGCGGTCCTGGTAGACGAGGACGCGTCGCTCGGTCGGCATCAGCTGGTCCGAGCGCGGAGCGTGACCGGCTCGCCGAGGCCGGGGAGGCCCACGGTGATGACCTGTCCGTACAGGACGTCCGGGTCGAGCGTGCGCAGCTCCTCGGCGAGGCAGTCGCGCAGACTGCGACGGGGGAGCGAGAGGTCGTGCGTCGGCTGTCCGGGCTGGATCAGCGTCGCGATGTCGGGAACGGGACGTTCGAGGACGACGTTGCCGGACGCCCGCGTGAGGCGGACACCGTGGATGCCGCTCGACCCGTGCGCCATGCTGAGCTCGTGGGTCACGTCGACCTGCAACTGCAGCTGGAGCCAGGCGGCGAGCAGCTCGGTCGACGGGGAGTCCGATGCTCCGGAGACCTCGATCGCCGTGACGGGCTCGTACGGCGGCTGGTCGAGCACCGCCGCGAGCTGTGCACGCCAGAGCGTGAGCCTGGTCCACGCGAAGTCCGTGTCTCCGGGGGCGTAGTTCGCCGCGCGACCGCGGAGGGCGGCGTGGGTGTCCGCCGCCGCGGACGCGTCGGTGATGCGACGCTGGGCGATGCGGCCGATCGGAGACGTCGAGACGCGTTCGGGTGCCTCACCGGGCCACCAGGCGACCACGGGTGCGTCGGGCAGGAGCAGCCCGGTCACGAGGCTCTCCTCGTTCTCGGCGACCGCACCGTAGGCGCGGAGGATGACCACCTCGCTCGCTCCGGCGTCGCCGCCGACGCGGATCTGGGCATCGAGCCGGTCTCCGATGGAGGAGTGCTGGTCGTCGTGCTCGGTGGAGAGGACGATGACCCGCATGGGGTGCTCGCGGGAAGCCTCGTTGGCGGCCTCGATGGCCTCCTCCTCGGCTCCGAGCCGCGTCGAGATCACCAGGGTGAGCACGCGTCCCAGGGCGACGGCGCCGCCGTCCTCGCGGATGGTCACGAGCGCCTTCGAGAGCTTGCTCGTGGTCGTGTCTGGCAGGTCTACGATCATGGTCGTCTCCAGGTGCGTCCGTCGCGGTTCATGAGGTCGTCGGCCGAGGACGGGCCCCAGGTGCCGGGAGCGTATTGCTCGAGCGGCGTGTCCTGAGCGGCCCAGTACTCCTCGATCGGGTCGAGGATCTTCCAGGAGAGCTCGACCTCCTCGTGACGGGGGAAGAGGGGCGGGTCGCCGAGCAGGACGTCGAGGATGAGACGTTCGTACGCCTCGGGGCTCGCCTCGGTGAAGGCGTGGCCGTAGCCGAAGTCCATCGTGACGTCGCGGACCTGGGTGCCGGCACCCGGGACCTTCGAACCGAAGCGGATGGTGACACCCTCGTCGGGCTGGACGCGGATGACCAAAGCGTTCTGGCCGAGCGCCGAGGTCTGGCTCTCCGCGAACAGGTACTGCGGAGCACGCTTGAAGACGACCGCGATCTCGGTGACGCGGCGTCCGAGGCGCTTCCCAGCACGCAGGTAGAACGGCACACCGGCCCACCGACGCGTGTTGATGTCGAGCCTCATGGCCGCGTAGGTCTCGGTCGTCGACTCCGGGTTCATCCCGTCCTCGTCGAGGAAGCCCAGCACGTGCTCGCCGCCCTGCCAACCACCGGCGTACTGCCCACGGGCCGTCGCGGCCCCGAGGTCGTCGGGGAGGCGGACGGCCGCGAGGACCTTCTCCTTCTCCGCGCGCAGGTCTGCGGCGTTGAAGGAGATCGGCTCCTCCATCGCCGTGAGGGCGAGGAGCTGCAGCAGGTGGTTCTGGATGACGTCGCGCGCCGCTCCGATGCCGTCGTAGTACCCGGCACGACCACCGACGCCGATGTCCTCGGCCATGGTGATCTGCACGTGGTCGACGTAGTTGGCGTTCCAGATGGGCTCGTACAGCTGGTTCGCGAACCGGAGCGCCAGGATGTTCTGGACGGTCTCCTTGCCGAGGTAGTGGTCGATCCGGAAGATCGAGTCCGACGGGAAGACCGACTGCACGATGTCGTTCAGCTCGCGAGCCGTCTTGAGGTCGCTGCCGAACGGCTTCTCGATGACCACCCGGCGCCACTGACCGTCGGCGGGTTCCGCGAGTCCCGAGCGACGGAGCTGCTCGGTGACCTGCGGGAACGCCTTCGGGGGGATCGAGAGGTAGAACGCGTGGTTGCCCATCGTCCCGCGATCCGCATCGAGCTCCTCGATGGTCTCCTTCAGCTTCTCGAACGCCGCGTCGTCACCGAATTCACCGGGGACGAACCGGATGCCCTGTGCGAGCTGGTTCCAGACGTCCTCGCGGAACTCGGTCCGGGCGTACTGCTTCACGGATTCGTGGACGACCTCCATGAAGTCCTGGTCCTCCCAGTCCCGTCGGGCGAACCCGACGAGTGAGAAGCCAGGGGGTAGGAGGCCCCGGTTTGCGAGGTCGTACACGGCCGGCATCAGCTTCTTGCGCGACAGGTCGCCTGTCACGCCGAAGATGATGAGGCCGCTCGGACCGGCGATCCGATTGAGGCGTCGGTCGGTGTCCACCCGCAGCGGGTTGGACTCCGGGGTGATTTCCACCGGGGACATGAAGCTCCTTGTGCAGTGACGCGCTAGTCGTTGACGGCGTCGAAGAGGGTGACGATGTTCTGGTCCGGCGCCGTGAGGGTCAGCGTGAGGACCGGACGACCGTGCTCGGCGAGGACGCGGGCGTCGCCGCCAGCCTGGGCCTCGATGAGCTGGCCGAAGGTGAACGGGCGCTCGGGGATCTCCAGGTCGACGGGGGCCGTCTCGGTGATCTGCAGGAACACGCCGTTCGCGGGTCCGCCCTTGTGGTACTGACCCGTCGAGTGCAGGAAGCGCGGACCCCACCCGAAGGTCGTGGGTCGTGCCGCCTTCGCCGCGACGAGGTCGCGGATGCTCTCGAGCTGCGGGGAGGCGAGACGGTCGACGTAGCCCTGGATCGCGACGTAGCCGTCGGAGGGGAGCTGCGCGAGCAGTGCCTCGACGGCGCCGGACAGGGTGGTCACGCCGTCGAGCAGACCGGCCGAGCCGCGGACCTCGACACCGTCGGCGACGAAGGCGGGTGCCTCAGGCTCCGGACGGTTGTCGAGCAGACCACGGGTGGCGACCTTCGCGGACTCGACGTCCGGCTGGTCGAACGGGTCGATGCCGATGAGGCGCCCGGCGACGACGGTCGCGTACTCCCACACCAGCATCATCGCGCCGAGGCTGCCGCTGACGAGGATCTCGCCCTCGTGGCGGTCGTGGCGCAGCAGGTGGAACTCGTGGGCGTCGTCGACGATGCGGACGATCTGGAGGTCGGCCGGCTTCGACTCGAGCTCGGGAGCGAGCGGGTTGAGCACGACGGGCAGCAGGCCGCGACCGGACTTACCGGTCGATTCGGCGATGAGCTGTTCGGCCCAGTCCGGGAATCCGACGATGTGCGTCCCGTCGGTGATGAGACCGACCTTGTCGCGCAGCGGAACGGTGCCGCCGATCGCCGCACCCAGGATGAGTCCCGGGTTCGACGCGTCGTCGATCGCGAGTTCTCCGAGCACCGCGTCGGCCTCGTCGAGCAGCGCGCCGATGTCGACACCGGCGAGACCGGACGGCACGAGACCGAAGGCGGTGAGCGCACTGTAGCGACCGCCGACGTTGGGGTCGGCGTTGAAGACCCGGTAGCCGGCCTCGTTCGCCGCCGCCTCGAGCGGGGATCCCGGGTCGGTGACGATGACGATGCGACCGGCGGGGTCGATCCCCGCAGCCGTGAACGCGGCCTCGTAGGCGCGGCGCTGACTGTCGGTCTCGACCGTGGAGCCGGACTTCGAGGAGACGACGAGCACCGAGGTCTCGAGCCGGTCCGCCAGGGCCGCGAGGACCTGACCGGGAGCGGTCGAGTCGAGGACGGTGAGGTTGCCACCCAGCGTGTTCGTGATGACCTCGGGTGCGAGCGAGGAACCGCCCATGCCCGCGAGCACGATGTGGTCGATGCCCTCGTCGTTGAACTGCTCACGGAGCGCGAGGATCGGCTCGACCAGCGGGCGGGAGATGGAGACCGCCTGGACCCAGCCGAGGCGCTTGGACGCCTCTGCCTCGGCCGCGGGACCCCACAGCGTGGGGTCCTGGTCCGTGATGCGCGACGCGACGAGGTCGCTGACGAGCGTCGGGACCACCGATGCGACAGCGGCTTCCGCCGCGCCGCTCACGCGGATCTTGAAGCTCACTTGGAGGCCTCCAGAGCCGTCTTCACGGTCTCGAGCAGCTCGTCCCAGGACACGATGAACTTCTCGACGCCCTCACGCTCGAGCAGCGCCGTCACCTCGTCGTAGGACACGCCGAGTGCGGCGATGGCGTCGAGGACCTCGTTCGCAGCCGCGTAGGAGCCGGTGACGGTGTCGCCGGTGATGACGCCGTGGTCGAAGGTCGCCTCGAGGGTCTTCTCCGGCATGGTGTTGACCACGCCGTCGGCGACGAGCTCGGTCACGTAGAGCGTGTCGGGGAGGTCGGCGGACTTGACGCCCGTCGAGGCCCAGAGCGGACGCTGCTTGTTGGCGCCGGCCTCGAGGAGCGCGGTGGCACGCTCGCTCGCGAACTCCTGCTCGAAGACCTGGTAGGCGAGCTGGGCGTTGGCGACGCCGGCCTTGCTCTTCAGCGCGGTCGCCTCGGGGCTGCCGATCGCGTCGAGACGCTTGTCGATCTCGGTGTCGACCCGCGACACGAAGAACGAGGCGACCGAGTGGATCGTCGAGAGGTCGTGTCCCGCGGCCTTGGCCTGCTCGAGACCGGTGAGGAACGCGTTGATGACCTCGCGGTAGCGGGTGAGGCTGAAGATCAACGTGACGTTGACGCTGATGCCGGCGCCGATGACCGCGGTGATGGCCTCGAGACCCTCGACCGTAGCGGGGATCTTGATCATCGCGTTGGGCTGGTTGACCTTGGCCCAGAGCTGCTTGGCCTGGTCGATCGTCGAGGCTGCGTCGTGCGCGAAGCCCGGCTCGACCTCGATCGACACGCGGCCGTCGTACCCGTTCGAGGAGTCGTAGACCCCACGGAAGATCTTCGATGCCGCGGCCACGTCGTCGGTGGTGATCTCGAAGACCGCCTCGGTGACGTCCTTGCCTTCGGCGGCGAGCTGGGCGACCTGCTCGGCGTAGACGTCGCCGTTGCTGAGCGCGGACGCGAAGATCGTCGGGTTCGTCGTGACGCCGACGACGTTGCGGTCGGCGATGAGCTGCTCCAGCCCACCGGACTGGATGCGTCCGCGGGAGAGGTCGTCGAGCCAGATGCTGACGCCGGCGGCGGACAGCTGGGCGGTTGGGGTTTCAGTCATGTTCTTCTGTCTCCTTCGCCCGGGCTACTTGCCGAGCGTCTCGTGTGCTGCGGAGACGACTGCCTCCGTGGTGATGCCGAACTCACGGAACAGCGTCTTGTAGTCGGCGGACGCACCGAAGTGCTCGATCGACACGGTCCGGCCGGCGTCGCCGACGATGCTCTTCCATGTCAGGCCGAGACCCGCCTCGACGGAGACGCGTGCGGTGACGGCCTTCGGGAGGACGGACTCGCGGTACTCGGCGGACTGCTCCTCGAACCACTCGAGTGCGGGCACCGAGACGACGCGGGCGTTGACGCCCTCGCCGCGCAGGACCTCGCGGGCCTCGACGGCGAGCTGGAGCTCGGAGCCCGTCGCGATGAGGATGACGTCCGGCGTGCCGCCGGGCGCCTCGGCGAGGATGTACGCACCCTTGGCGACGTTCGACGCTGCAGCGAAGGTCTCGCCGGTGGCGTCGCCCGCGCCGCGCTCGAACACCGGGATGTTCTGACGGGTCAGCGCGATGCCGGTCGGTCCGCCGCGACGCTTGAGGATCTCGAGCCAGGCATAGGCCACCTCGTTCGCGTCACCCGGTCGCACGACGGCGAGGTTCGGGATGGCACGGAGCGAGGCGAGCTGCTCGATCGGCTGGTGCGTGGGGCCGTCCTCACCGAGGGCGACGGAGTCGTGGGTCCACACGAAGATGGACGGCACGTTCATGAGCGCGGCGAGACGGACGGCCGGACGCATGTAGTCGCTGAAGATGAGGAAGGTGCCACCGAACGCGCGGGTCGGGCCGTGCAGGACGATGCCGTTGAGGATCGCGGCCATGGCGTGCTCGCGGATGCCGAAGTGCAGGACGCGACCGTAGGGGTTCCCGGTCCACTCGTGGGTGGAGTGCTCGCTCGGGATGAACGACGCACCGCCCTCGATCGTCGTGTTGTTCGACTCGGCGAGGTCGGCCGAACCGCCCCAGAGCTCCGGGATGACCGGGCCGAGGGCGTTGAGCACCTTGCCGGATGCGGCGCGGGTCGAGACGTCCTTGCCGGCCTCGAACACGGGCAGCGCCGACTCGACACCCTCGGGGAGTTCGCCGGCCTCGAGACGCTCGAGCAGCGCAGCGCGCTCCGGGTTGGCCGCGGCCCAGGCGTCGAACGTCTGCTGCCACTCGGCGCGTGCCTCGGCACCGCGGTCGATCGCCTTGCGGGTGTGCTCGATGACCTCGTCGGCGACGAAGAAGTTCTGCTCGGGGTCGAAGCCGAGCACCTCCTTGACGGCCGCGAGCTCCTCGGCGCCCAGCGCCGAACCGTGGATCTTGCCGGAGTTCTGCTTCTTGGGAGCCGGCCAACCGATGATGGTCTTGAGGATGATGAGCGACGGCTTGTCGGTCTCGGCCTTCGCGGCCTCGATCGCGTCGTTGAGCGCGTGGACGTCCTCGACGTACTCGCCCGTCTTCTTCCAGTCGACGACCTGGACGTGCCAGTGGTAGGCCTCGTAGCGGGCCTTGACGTCCTCGGTGAAGGCGATGTTGGTGTCGTCCTCGATCGAGATCTGGTTGGAGTCGTAGATCGCGATGAGGTTGCCGAGCTGCTGGTGACCGGCGAGCGAGGAGGCCTCGCTCGTGACGCCTTCCTGCAGGTCGCCGTCACCGGCGATGACGTAGACGAAGTGGTCGAACGGGCTCGTGCCGGCCTCGGCCTCGGGGTCGAACAGGCCACGCTCGAAGCGGGACGCGTACGCGAAGCCCACGGCGGAGGCGAGCCCCTGGCCGAGGGGACCGGTGGTGATCTCGACGCCGTCGGTGTGGCCGTACTCCGGGTGACCCGGCGTGAGCGAGCCCCAGGTGCGGAGCGCCTCGAGGTCGGAGAGTTCCAGACCGTAGCCGCCCAGGTAGAGCTGGACGTACTGGGTCAGCGAGCTGTGCCCGACCGACAGGACGAAGCGGTCGCGTCCGAGCCAGTCCTGGTCCTTCGGATCGCGTCGCATGACCTTCTGGAACAGCAGGTAGGCGGCGGGGGCGAGACTCATCGCCGTTCCCGGGTGGCCGTTGCCGACCTTCTCCACCGCGTCGGCGGCGAGGATGCGCGCCGTGTCGACTGCTTTGCTGTCAATGCTTTCCCACTGCAGATCTGCCACTGAATACTGACCCTTCTCATCGGAACAGGAGGCCGACGAGCGGTCGAGCCTTCTTCTGTGCGTTCGCGGCCCACGTCGTCTTCGGCGTCCGAGCACACGACACCGCTCTTCGAACTGGGTGAAGGGGGGCGCACGCGTGCACAGTGGCTGGCGAGCACTTCCCAGCATAGCGAACCCCTGCAGCCGAGGGTCGATGTTCGACGAGCGCGAACACGCGACGTCACGGATCGTCGCAGAGCTTGCAGGACGGGCGTCACCCGGCGAGGGACCGCGCGTCTGCGCACCGTGAGTAGGGAGCCGTCCGCGCGTGTCGTAGAATCGTCTGCGGACCGCGCACCGGGCGAGCAGTGCGTGGTGAACCGAACGTTAGAGGAGCAATGGACGTCGCTGTAGCAGAACGTGTGTCGAGCCCCAAGCTCGGTTTCCGACGCAAGGCGAAGGCGTACATCGCCCTCACCAAGCCGCGGGTCATGGAACTGCTGCTCGTGACGACGATCCCCGTCATGATCCTCGCGAAGGGCGGTCTGCCCGACTGGTGGCTCGTCATCGCGACCGTCATCGGCGGGTCGTTGAGCGCCGGCTCCGCGGCGGCGTTCAACTGCTACATCGACCGCGACATCGACGCGGTCATGGACCGCACGAAGAAGCGCCCCCTCGTGACCGGCGAGCTCACGCCGCGCGAGGCACTCGTGTTCGCGTGGACGCTCGGCGTCGTCTCGACGGTCTGGCTCCTCGCCACCACCAACTGGCTCGCGGCCGCACTGTCCGTCGGCGCGATCCTCTTCTACGTCTTCGTGTACACGCTGTGGCTGAAGCGACGCACCCAGCAGAACATCATCTGGGGTGGCATCGCGGGCTGCTTCCCCGTCGTCATCGGCTGGGCCGCCGTCACCGGTTCGCTCTCGTGGGCACCGATCATCCTCTTCGCGGTCGTGTTCCTCTGGACGCCGCCCCACTACTGGCCGCTGTCCATGAAGTACCGCAGTGACTACCAGGCCGTCGGCGTGCCGATGCTCGCCGTCGTCCGCGGTCGCGCGCAGGTCGGCCTCCAGGTCATCCTGTACGCGTGGGCGACGGTCGTCTGCTCGCTCCTGCTCATCCCGGTGGCCGACATGGGGCTGCTGTACAGCGCCGTCGCCCTCCTGTCCGGCGGCTGGTTCGTCTACGAGACCCACCGCCTCTACAACCTCGCTATCCGCCACGAGCACGTCTCGCCGATGCGCGTCTTCCACGGTTCGATCACCTACCTGACCCTCCTGTTCCTCGCCGTCGGCATCGACCCGCTGCTCCCGTTCTGACCCGGTGGCTGACGCAGCGGAACGCGGCCGGCTGATCGCTGCGACGGGGGAGAGCCCCGACATCGTCTTCGACCGGTTCGTCTCCTGGGCCGAGGCCGGCGGACTCAGCCTGTACCCGGCGCAGGAGGAGGCGCTCATCGGCATCGTCGACGGCGCCAACGTCATCCTCTCCACCCCGACGGGCACCGGCAAGAGCCTCGTCGCCGCCGGCGCGCACTTCGCGGCGCTGAGCTCCGGTCGCCGCAGCTACTACACGGCCCCGATCAAGGCGCTCGTCAGCGAGAAGTTCTTCGCACTCGTCGAGATGTTCGGCGCGGAGAACGTCGGGATGGTCACCGGGGACTCCTCGGTGAACGCCGACGCGCCGATCATCTGCTGCACCGCTGAGATCGTCGCCAACCTGGCGCTCCGGCACGGCGAGGACGCCGGCATCGACCAGGTCGTGATGGACGAGTTCCACTTCTACGCCGACCCCGACCGCGGGTGGGCGTGGCAGGTGCCGCTCCTCACCCTCCCGGACACGCAGTTCATCCTCATGTCCGCGACCCTCGGCGACGTCGGCGACCTCGCGCGCGACCTCGAGCGCCGGACCGGCCGCGAGACCGCCATCGTGACCGGTGTCGAACGACCGGTCCCGCTCCATTTCTCCTACGCGACCACACCGATCCACGAGACCGTGGAAGACCTCCTCCACACGGGACAGGCTCCGATCTACATCGTCCACTTCGCGCAGGCGGCGGCGCTCGAGCGGGCGCAGGCCTTGACCAGCCTCAAGGTCGTCACCCGCGAGCAACGCGACGAGATCGCCGACGCCATCGGCGACTTCCGGTTCAGCACCGCGTTCGGCACGACGCTGTCCCGGCTCGTCCGCAGCGGGATCGGCGTGCACCACGCCGGCATGCTGCCGAAGTACCGACGCCTCGTGGAGCAGCTGGCCCAACGTGGTCTCCTCCGCGTCATCTGCGGGACGGACACCCTCGGCGTCGGGATCAACGTCCCGATCCGCACGGTCCTGTTCACGGCGCTCACGAAGTACGACGGCACGAAGATGCGCCAGGTGAACGCCCGGGAGTTCCACCAGATCGCCGGTCGTGCGGGTCGGGCCGGCTACGACACCGCGGGCACCGTCGTCGTCCAGGCACCCGAGCACGAGACCGAGAACCTCAAGCTCATCGAGAAGGCCGGCGACGACCCGAAGAAGCGCCGGAAGATCATCCGGAAGAAGGCGCCGGAGGGGTTCGTGTCCTGGGGGGAGCCGAGCTTCCAGCGCCTCGTCGCGGCCGAGCCTGAAACGCTGACCAGCCACATGCAGCTCACCCACGCGATGATGCTCAGCGTCATCGCACGCGGCGGTGACAGCTTCGGCACCATCCGCTCCCTCGTCTTCGACAACCACGAGCCTCGGGCGAGACGCTTCGCCCTGGCCAGGCGCGCGCTCGAGATCTACCGCACCCTCCGCACGGCAGGCGTCATCACCCAGACGATCGACCCCGAGACGGGTGAGGTCGTCATCGGCCTCACGGTCGAGCTGCAGCCGAACTTCGCGCTCAACGCTCCGCTGTCGCCCTTCGCCCTCGCCGCGTTCGAGCTCTTGGACCCCGCGGAGCCCGGCTTCGCCCTCGACGTCATCTCGGTCGTCGAGTCGACGCTCGACGATCCGCGCCAGATCGTCATGGCCCAGCAGCACCTCGCCAGGGGCGAGGCCGTGCAGGCGATGAAGGCCGAGGGGATCGAATACGACCAGCGCATGGAGCTCCTCGAGGCGGTCACCCATCCGAGACCGCTGGCGGAACTCCTCGAAGCGGCGTTCACGAGCTACACCGCTGCGCAGCCGTGGGCACTCGACCTCGAGCTCCGCCCGAAGGCGGTCGTGCGCGACTTCATCGAGCGTGCACTGAACTTCAGCGAATTCGTCTCGTTCTACAGTCTCTCGAGGTCCGAGGGACTCGTCCTGCGGTACCTCTCCGACGCCTTCCGGGCGATCCGGCAGAGCGTGCCGGACGAGTTCAAGGACGAAGAGCTCCAGGACCTCATCGAGTGGCTCGGCGAACTCGTCCGACAGGTCGACTCGAGTCTGCTCGACGAGTGGGAGGAACTGTCCCACCCGGACCCCGAACGCCATGCGGAGGCGAGTCGGTCACTCCCACCCACGCCACGGAGCGTCCTCGCCAACCGCCGGGCGTTCACCGTCCTCGTCCGGAACGAACTCTTCCGCCGGGTCCAGCTCGCGTCGCTGGAGCACTACGACGCGCTCGGCGAGCTCGACGCGTCGGCCGGATTCGACGCCGACACCTGGGCGGACGCCATGGATCCGTACTTCGAGGAGCACGGTGAACTCCCGACCGGTGCTGCAGCACGGAGCCCGGCGCTGCTCGTCGTCGACGACGAGGACGAGCGCCCCGTCGGCGACGCGGGTGGTGTCTGGCGGGTGCGTCAGGTGTTCGCCGATCCGGCCGGCGACCATGACTGGGGGATCAGCGCGGTCATCGATCTCGACGCCTCCGACGAGACCGGGACCGCGGTCGTCCGCGTGACCGCGGTCGGGATGCTCTGAGTCCTCAGCAGGCGCAGTGAGTCGTCAGCAGGCCCGCTGACCCGTCAGCGGAAGTGCGTCTGAGCCGTCAGCGGGAGACGCTGAGGGATGCCGACTCCTCGACGCGTGACGCGGTCCGGACCGGGATCCGCTGCTGCAGCACGACCCAGGTCATCGCGGCGACGAGCAGTCCGGCGAGCACCATGTGCAGCCCGACGAGCACCTCGGGGAGTCCGAGGCGGGCCTGGGTGAGCCCCACGATGATCTGCACCACTTCGACCGCGAGCAGCGTGGAGACCGCGGTGCGCACCCCGCGCGACCCGCGGCGGGCACCGAGCGCGATCGCGCCGACGAGCAGCACGATGGTGCCGGCGAGCGTCGCGTAGGCGGGCCAGCTGTGCAGGTGCTGGAGGAACTCGGGGTCGAACCCGTTGCGCGGCGCCGGCACCTCCTTCGAGTTGTCGCCGGCGTGCGGGCCCGAGCCCGTCGTCAGGATGCCGAACACGACGGTGACGGCGACGAAGAGGCTCGTCAGGTGGACGACGCCGAGGTACCAGCCGGGCATGACCTTCACCGCACCACGGGGCCCGCGGTAGACCCGATGGACGAGCATCGTCGCGAGGGCGACCAGGACGATCGAGATGACGAAGTGCAGCCCGACCACGTACGGGTTCAGCCCGGTGAGGACGGTGATGCCGCCGAGGACCGCCTGCGCGGGGATCGACAGGCCCTGGAGCAGGGTCAGTCGGAAGAGGTCGGGGCGCTGCCGACGCATGCGGATCACCGCGAGGAACGCGGCGATCACGATGGCCGCGAGGACGAAGGTCAGAAGGCGGTTGCCGAACTCGATGAAGCCGTGGATGCCCATCTCCGGCGTGTTGACGAAGGAGTCGTCCGTGCAGCGCGGCCACGTCGGGCATCCGAGCCCGGAGGCCGTCAGGCGGACGGCGCCCCCGGTCCCGATGAGGACGAGCTGGAAGGCGAACGAGAGCCAGGCGACGACCCGTACGCGCTTGTCGATCGTCGTCGGCAACCACTGCCAGAACCGGGTGGCCCGCACCCGGTCGGGAAGGGACGGTGCCGGCGTCGGTCGACCGGCGGTCTTGGAGTGGTGTGACACGGGTCGATCCTTCGGTTCGCGGTGGCCACGGCTGCGGTATCCACCGTCCTCACCCACAACCCACAGGAAGCTGTAGGATTATGAGGTTCACGGTGCGCGCGAGAAGCGCCATGGTTCATGAACATTGTAGGTTCGCGAAGAAGCCGCCCGCACATCCCCTCCCCAATCCGCTCCGATCAGGCGCGTGCCATGGGAGGGAATGACGACCTCCAGCCGGTGGTTGTCTCCAGGGAGGAAAGAGGGACACATGTCAGACATCCTGATCGATCGCCCGGAGCTCGCCGGACTCGGCCAATACGAGTTCGGATGGCACGACGGCGACGTCGCCGGCGCTTCAGCGCGCCGCGGCATCTCCACGGAGGTCGTGGCCGACATCTCCGCACTGAAGAGCGAACCGGACTGGATGCTGCAGCGCCGCCTCAAGGCCCTGCAGCTGTTCGAGCGCAAGCCCATGCCGACGTGGGGCGCCGACCTCTCCGAGATCGACTTCGAGAACATCAAGTACTTCGTCCGGTCCACCGAGAAGCAGGCTCAGACCTGGGAGGACCTGCCGGACGACATCAAGAACACCTACGAGAAGCTCGGCATCCCCGAGGCGGAGCGCCAGCGCCTCGTCTCCGGCGTCGCCGCGCAGTACGAGTCCGAGGTGGTCTACCACCAGATCAACGAGGAGCTCGAGGCGCAGGGTGTCATCTTCATGGACACCGACACGGCGTTGCGTGAGCACCCCGAGTTCTTCGAGGAGTACTTCGGCACGGTCATCCCGTCCGGCGACAACAAGTTCGCCGCGCTGAACACCGCCGTGTGGTCGGGTGGCTCCTTCGTCTACGTGCCGCCCGGCGTGCACGTCGAGATCCCGCTGCAGGCCTACTTCCGGATCAACACCGAGAACATGGGTCAGTTCGAGCGCACGCTGATCATCGCCGACGAGGGCAGCTACGTGCACTACATCGAGGGTTGCACCGCGCCGATCTACAAGTCGGACTCGCTGCACTCCGCGGTCGTCGAGATCATCGTCAAGAAGAACGCCCGCGTCCGCTACACGACGATCCAGAACTGGTCGAACAACGTCTACAACCTGGTCACGAAGCGCGCCACGGCCGCCGAAGGCGCGACCATGGAGTGGATCGACGGCAACATCGGATCCAAGGTCACGATGAAGTACCCGTCCATCTACCTCATGGGCGAGCACGCCAAGGGCGAGACCCTGTCCGTCGCGTTCGCCGGTCCCGGCCAGCACCAGGACGCCGGCGCGAAGATGATCCACATGGCTCCGTACACGCAGTCGTCCATCGTCTCCAAGTCGATCGCCCGAGGCGGCGGACGCGCGGGATACCGCGGCGAGGTCCGGGTGGACGCCAACGCCCATCACTCGGCCAACACCGTGCGCTGCGACGCGCTCCTGGTCGACACCATCTCCCGCAGCGACACGTACCCGGCGATCGACATCCGTGTGGACGACGTCCAGCTCGGACACGAGGCGACGGTGTCCAAGGTCAGCGAGGAGCAGCTCTTCTACCTCATGAGCCGCGGCATGCCGGAAGACGAGGCCATGGCGATGATCGTCCGGGGCTTCATCGAGCCGATCGCCCGCGAACTGCCCATGGAGTACGCACTCGAACTCAACAAGCTCATCGAGATGGGCATGGAAGGATCCGTCGGTTAATGACGACTGCAGCACCGACTCAGACCGAAGGACAGCACGGCATCACGGCACACAGCGACGGCGCAGGACGCGTCATCCCGGTGCAGACCCGATCGGAGCGCTTCAGCTCCTATGATGTCGCCGACTTCCCAGCGGTGACGGGACGCGAGGCGGTCTGGAAGCTCAGCCCGGTCGCGCAGTTCACCGACCTCACCGCGGGGGAGCTCGACGGCTCGCCCACCCCGATCACGCACGACGACGTCGACGGCTTCAGCGTCGAGTGGATCAGTCGCGACGACGCCCGCGTCGGCTCCGCCGGCGTGCCGGAGGAGCGCGCCTCCGCGAACGCCTGGTCGAGCTTCGACCAGGCGCTGGCGATCTCGGTCACGGGCGAGGAGTCCAAGACCCTGCGCCTCGAGCGGAGCGGGCTCGGCGACGGCGCCCGCGCTGCGCACACCGTCATCACCGCCGCACCGTTCAGCCGCGGCCTCATCATCATCGAGAACGCGGGCGACGCCCGCCTCACCGAGAACGTCGAGATCGTCGTCGGCGAGCAGGCCGACGTGACCGTCGTGACCGTGCAGTGGTGGGACGACGCAGCCGTGCACCTCGCCAGCCACTTCGCGTCCATCGGTCGCGACGCCCACCTCAAGCACGTCGTGGTGTCGCTCGGCGGCAAGGTCGTCCGGGTGAACCCGACCCTGCACCTCGCCGGTCAGGGCTCGGACCTCGACTCGCTCGGCGTGTACTTCTCCGACGCGGGTCAGCACCTCGAGCAGCAGGTCTACATGCACCACGACGCACCGAACACCCGCGGGCGCGTGACCTACAAGGGCGCACTGCAGGGCGAGGGTGCGCGGTCCGTGTGGATCGGCGACGTCCTCATCAGCAACCGTGCCGTCGGCACCGACAGCTACGAGCAGAACCGCAACCTGGTCCTCTCCGACGGCACCCGTGCCGACTCCGTGCCGAACCTCGAGATCGAGACCGGCGACATCGCCGGTGCCGGTCACGCGAGCGCGACCGGACGCTTCGACGACGAGCAGCTCTTCTACCTGCAGGCTCGAGGCATCCCTGAGGACGAGGCACGACGACTCGTCGTCCGCGGCTTCCTCGTGGAGATCATCCAGCAGATCGGCGACACCGAGCTGCAGGAGCGCCTCTCGGCGGCCATCGAGGCCGAACTGCTCGGCGCCGACGGACAGGGCACCGGCGGAGCGCAGCACTGATGGCAACGAAGGTGTGCTCGTTCGACGAGCTCGCCGTCAACCAGGCCAAGCGGGTCGTGGTGGACGGCGTGCCGATCGCCCTCGTGCGCGACGCATCGGACGAACTGTTCGCGATCGGCGACGTCTGCACCCACGGCGACATCTCGCTGTCCGAAGGCTTCGTCGAGGACGGCAACCTCGAATGCTGGGCACACGGCTCGCAGTTCTCGCTCACGACGGGCAAGCCGCTCACCCTTCCGGCCTACGAGCCGGTCCCCGTCTACACCGTCGAGCTCATCGACGGCGACATCTACATCGACCCGACCGCAACGAAAGAGATCTAGCACCATGTCAGTCCTCGAAATCCGCGACCTGCACGTCAGCGTCGAAACCGAACAGGGCACCAAGCCGATCCTGCGTGGCGTCGACCTCACCATCCGGAAGGGCGAGACCCACGCGATCATGGGTCCGAACGGTTCGGGTAAGTCCACGCTCGCGTACACGATCGCCGGCCACCCGAAGTACACCGTCGACAGCGGATCCATCACGCTGGACGGCGAGGACGTCCTCGCGATGAGCGTCGACGAGCGCGCCCGTGCCGGACTCTTCCTCGCGATGCAGTACCCCGTCGAGATCCCCGGTGTCACGGTCACGAACTTCCTTCGCACGGCGAAGACCGCGGTCGACGGCGAGGCGCCCGCGATCCGCGGCTGGATCAAGGACGTCCGCGAGTCGATGAAGAACCTGCGCATGGAGCCTGCCTTCGCCGAGCGCAACGTCAACGAGGGCTTCTCCGGTGGCGAGAAGAAGCGTCACGAGATCCTCCAGCTCGAGCTGCTGAAGCCGCAGTTCGCAGTCCTCGACGAGACCGACTCCGGCCTCGACGTCGACGCCCTCAAGATCGTGTCCGAGGGCGTCAACCGCGCCAAGGAGAACACGGGCCTCGGCGTCCTGCTGATCACGCACTACACGCGCATCCTGCGCTACATCAAGCCGGACTTCGTGCACGTCTTCGTCGCCGGCAAGATCGCCGAGCAGGGCGGTCCCGAGCTCGCCGACCGACTCGAGAACGAAGGCTACGACCGTTTCCTCGTCGATGCCGTCGTCGCCCCGGAAGGTGCCTGAAGCCGCGCGAGCGGTCTAAGATAACGACATGGTAACAACGCTCAGTCCGCAACGATTCGACGAGGTCGAAGAGGCGCTCAAGGACGTCATGGACCCCGAGCTCGGGGTGAACGTGGTCGACCTCGGTCTCATCTACGACCTGGGTTGGGATGACGAGAACGACGCGCTCATCATCCACATGACCCTGACCTCCGCCGGATGTCCGCTCACGGACGTCCTCGAGGAGCAGACGGGTCAAGCGCTCGACGGCATCGTCGACGCCTTCCGCATCAACTGGGTGTGGATGCCGCCGTGGGGCCCGGAGCGCATCACGGACGACGGGCGCGACATGATGCGTGCCCTCGGCTTCTCGATCTGATCGAACCTCCACGACGACGGACGGCTGCATTGCAGCCGTCCGTCGTCCTGTTCCCGGCAGCGTCGTCCGGCTGATCCCGGATAGGGTCGAGGCATGACCGAGATCGTGTCCGCAGACCCCCTCGACGTCCTGCGCAGCCGGACGAGCGAGAAGTGGTCCGAGTACCCCGACGACGTCTTGCCCATGTTCGTCGCCGAGATGGACGTCCCCCTGGCACCCGTGGTCCGCGATGCCCTGCACGCGGCGATCGACCGCGGTGACGCCGGGTATGTCGCGAGCCGCACGCGGCTCCCGCAGGTGTTCGCCGACTTCGCAGCGCGACGTTGGGGATGGGTCGTGGATCCCGGCTCCGTGTTCACCACCGCCGACGTCAGCATGGGCATCGTCGAGATCCTGCGTCGCGTCATCTCGCCCGGCGAGGGCGTCGTGATCACCTCGCCGGTCTACCCGCCGTTCTTCGACCTCGTCATCGAGGCCGGGGGAGTCGTGGTGGACGTCCCCTTGCTCGGGTCCAGCCGCGCCGACGATCCCGCCGGAGGCTGGCGGCTCGACCTGGACGGTCTCGAAGCCGCCTTCCGCAACGGCGCGAAGGCGTTCCTGCTCTGCAACCCGCACAACCCGATCGGTCGGCCGCACACGGTCGACGAACTCCGCTCGGTCGCCGCGCTGGCCGCGCGGTACGGGGTCACGGTCGTGAGCGATGAGATCCACGCTCCGCTCACCCAGCCGGGCGAGCGGTTCGTCCCCTATCTCAGCGTGTCCGACGAGGCCGCCGAACACGGGTACGCCGTCCTGTCGGCGAGCAAGGCTTGGAACCTCGCCGGCCTGAAGTGCGCGGTGATGGTCACCGCCGGCCCGGGGCCGCGGAGCGTGGTCGCGGGGATGCCGGTCGAGGTGTTCTGGCGGACGGGTCAGTTCGGTGTGCTGGCTTCGGTCGCCGCCTTCGAGGCCGGAGAGCCCTGGTTGGACGGGCTCCTCGGGTTGCTCGACGGCAACCGGCGGCTGCTCGGTGAGCTGCTGGGCACCGAGTTGCCAGAGGTCGGCTACCGTCCGCCTGCCGCCGGGTACCTCGCCTGGCTGGACTGCACCGCGCTCGGTTGGACCGAACCCCCGGCGCGGCGCATCCTGCGCGAGGCGCGCGTGGCCCTGCAGGAGGGAGCCCCGTTCGGGCCCGGAGGCGTCGGCCACGCACGACTCAACCTGGCCTGCTCACCCGAGCTCCTCACCGAGGCGATCGGACGGATCTCCGCCCTGCGTTGACGCCCGTCCGGCCGCGCCGGAACCCTGCCGGAACGGCCGCGGTGCTGAGCATCGGATTCACGATTTATACTGGGAGGCTGACCCCCACCCTCCGCGTTGTCGAAACGCACCCGAAGAAATGGACTATGCCTGTGCTGAGTGTGCACGACCTCGAGATCCGCGTGGGGGCACGCGTGCTCATGGAGCACGTGAACTTCCGCGTGTCCGCCGGCGACAAGATCGGCCTCGTCGGCCGTAACGGTGCCGGGAAGACGACCCTGACCAAGACGCTGGCTGGGGAGACCCTCCCGACGAACGGCAAGATCGATCGCGGTGGCGAGATCGGTTACCTGCCGCAGGACCCGCGCTCCGGTAACCCGGAGGACCTCGCCCGCACCCGCATCCTCGATGCGCGCGGTCTCGGCCAGCTCGCGCTCGGCATGCACGAGTCCAGCATGGCCATGGCGAGCGACGACCCGAAGGTGGCGGAAGCCGCCATGAAGAAGTACGGCAACCTCACCGACCGGTTCAACGCGCTCGGCGGGTACGCCGCAGAGGCCGAGGCGGCCTCGATCGCATCGAACCTGAACCTGCCCGACCGCATCCTCGATCAGCAGCTGAAGACGCTCTCGGGTGGACAGCGTCGCCGCATCGAACTCGCGCGCATCCTCTTCTCCGACGCCGAGACGCTCATCCTCGACGAGCCGACCAACCACCTCGACGCCGACTCCGTCGTCTGGCTGCGTGAGTTCCTCAAGCAGTACAAGGGCGGGTTCATCGTGATCTCGCACGACATCGAGCTCGTCGGCGAGACCGTCAACCGGGTCTTCTACCTCGATGCGAACCGCACCGTCATCGACATCTACAACATGAACTGGAAGAACTACCAGCGTCAGCGCGAAGCCGACGAGGAGCGCCGGAAGAAGGAGCGCACCAACGTCGAGAAGAAGGCGACGGCGCTCCAGCTCCAGGCGGCCAAGTTCGGTGCGAAGGCCAGCAAGGCGGCCGCAGCCCACCAGATGGTGGCTCGCGCCGAGCGGATGCTCTCCGGGCTCGAAGAAGTCCGCGCGCAAGACCGCGTGGCCAAGCTGCGGTTCCCGACCCCGGCGCCCTGTGGCCGGACGCCGCTCATGGCGAGCAACCTGTCGAAGAGCTACGGCTCGCTCGAGATCTTCACGGCCGTCGACCTCGCGATCGACCGTGGCTCGAAGGTCGTCATCCTCGGATTCAACGGTGCGGGCAAGACGACCCTGCTGCGGATCCTCGCCGGAGTGGACCAGCCCGACACCGGGCAGCTCGAGCCCGGGCACGGCCTGCGGATCGGCTACTACGCGCAGGAGCACGAGACGATCGACGTGAAGCGCAGCGTGCTCGAGAACATGGTCTCCTCGTCGCCGAACATCACCGAGATGGAAGCGCGCAAGGTCCTCGGCTCGTTCCTGTTCACCGGCGACGACTCCAACAAGCTCGCGGGCGTGCTGTCCGGTGGCGAGAAGACGAGACTCGCTCTCGCGATGATCGTCGTCTCGGGCGCGAACATGCTCCTTCTGGACGAACCGACCAACAACCTCGACCCGGCCAGCCGGCTGGAGATCCTCGACGCGCTCGCCCACTACGAGGGTGCCGTCGTGCTCGTGAGTCACGATGAGGGCGCCGTCGAGGCGCTCAACCCCGAGCGGGTGCTCATCCTGCCCGACGGCGTCGAGGACCACTGGAACAAGGACTACCAGGACCTCGTCAGCCTGGCCTAGCGCCAGCGGGCCGGCCCGCCCGGCCCATGAGCATCACGGGCCGGGTATGCCCCGTCCGTCGACGGCTCGGGGCAGTCGGGTCAGCGACTCGCTTCGAGGATCTCATCCTCGATGTCGGCGTCGGACCGTGCCTTCGCGGCGAGCCGTTCGGCGCGCGCAGCCGCACGCCGTTGCTCCTTCGGGTCGTCGGAGTTCAGGATGCGGTACTCCTGACGGATGGCATAGGCGAGGAAGATGAAGCCCATCAGCGCGAAGACCACCCATTGCAGCGCGTACGAGAGGTGCATCCCCTCGTTCGGCTCGGGCTTGATCGGACCGAGCGGTGCCGCCTCGGCAGGCGCCGGGCTCTCCGAGAGGAGCATGCCGTACGCACCGGAGTAGAGCGTCTCGCCGCGGAGTTCGGCGATCTGCGGGAGGTTGATCGTGGCCACCTGGCCGTCGGCGGCCCCGCGGCCCGGGAGCGTCGGTTCGCCGGGTCGGATGCGGACGACGACCGAGACCTCACCGCTCGGAGGCGCCGGGATCGATTCGGGTGCTTCGAGTGAATCGTTCGCAGCGACCCAGCCACGGTCGACGATGAACACGTCTCCGTTGGCAAGTCGGAGCGGCGTGAGGACGTTGAAGCCCGCCTGGTTGTTCCGGGGACGGTTCCGCACCAGCAGCTGTTCGTCAGGCAGGTAGGTACCGCTCATCGACACCGGGTGCCATTCGTCGGCCACGCTGAAGGAGTCGAGCGACGGCAGCGCTTCGTCGAGCGGGATCGGGGTCGCGTCCCAGTTGGTCTCGATGCGCTGGACCTCCTCCTCCTTCTCGCTCGCCCGGGCGAGCTGCCAGTTGGAGAGGAGGACGCACACGATCGCGAACACGATCGCCACGCCGAGGTAGCCGAGCCAACGGCGGCTGAAGGCGAACCGCCACCCCGCGCTCATGAGCCGACCGCCGACGCCAGCGGACGCCGCTCGAGCGGGAAGGAGCGGGCTTCGAGGAAGGCCTCCAAGAAGTCGACGTGTTCGTCGCAGGCGGTCCAGACCTTCACGCGGTCCTCCGCGTGGATCTTCGGATTGCGCCACTCGATCCGCCAGCTCGCCGCCGCGCTGCAGCCGGCCCGGGAGCAGATCACGCCGTCGGGCTCGGCACCGAACCCGATCATGCCTGGTCGGCCGGACGAGGCGGAACCGAGTCGTCGACGATGGTCGGCCGCTGGGACACGACGACACCGGTGGGGCGCTCGATGGCCCCCTGCGACGGCAGCGACCCGGCGTTCGCGATGATCACGGCGACGTACGGCAGGAAGATGGCGCCGGCTGCGACCGCGAACATCCAGCCGCCCTGGACGAACGGGAGCGCAGCGAGGCAAAGCAACCGGACACCCATGGTGATCGAGTACTTGATGAGCCGCTGCCGGCGCTCCTGTTCGGGAGCCGGTGGGAGGGAGGTGATGCTCTGCTGCTTCATGCCATGACCAGCCTACGCGCTCGGCGGGTGGGCGAAGCCCCCAAATCACCGGGAGAAAGGGAGTACCCCCATATGCTGGTACGGGTCCGCGGCCGGAACGCCGCGCGCCCCGACGGCCGCCGCACGAGTCGGCCGGTATCGCCGCAGGAGAGGAATCGACCATGACCGCACCACGCACCGTACTCGTCACCGGAGGCAACCGGGGGATCGGCTTCGCCATCGCCGAGGAGTTCGTCGCGCAGGGTCACCGCGTCGCCGTCACCGCACGATCCGGCGAGGGCCCCGCCGGCACGTTGACGGTCCGCGCGGACGTCACCGACGCCGCCTCCGTCGACGCGGCGTTCACCGAGATCGAGTCGGAGCTCGGGCCGGTCGAGGTGCTCGTCGCGAACGCGGGCATCACGAAGGACACCCTGCTCATGCGGATGAGCGAGGACGACTTCGACCAGGTGGTCGACACGAACCTCGGCGGCTCCTTCCGCGTCGTCAAGCGCGCGTCCAAGGGCATGCTCAAGGCACGCTTCGGGCGCATCGTGCTCATCTCCAGCGTCGTGGGCCTCTACGGGTCCGCCGGACAGGTCAACTACGCGGCCTCGAAGAGCGGCCTCATCGGCATGGCGCGATCCATCACCCGCGAACTCGGTGCACGTGGGATCACGGCGAACGTGATCGCCCCGGGGTTCATCGAGACCGACATGACCGCCGAACTGCCCGCCGAGACCCAGGCCGAGTACAAGAAGAGCATCCCGGCAGCGCGTTTCGCGAGTGCGAACGAGGTCGCGAAGGTCGTCACGTGGATCGCCGGTGACGACGCGGGCTACATCTCCGGCGCCGTGATCCCGGTCGACGGCGGCCTCGGCATGGGTCACTGACCCGGGCAGCACCGCACCGAGCAGAACCCGACCTCGGGCGCTGACACCGACGCGCGGATCAGAGCCCGAGGAGCGGGAGGACGCCGGCGAGGTCGACCCGCCCGGCGACGAGGTCGGCATGGCGGCGGACGATCGGCTTCGCGTTGAACGCGACCGAGAGCCCGGCGACGGCCATCATCTCGAGGTCGTTGGCTCCGTCGCCGATCGCGATCGTCCGTGCCAACGGCACGCCGTCCTCGTCGGCCCACTCCTGCAGTGCGGCCGCCTTCGCCGCCGCGTCGATGATGGGACCGCTGAGGCCTCCCGTCAACCGACCGTCGGCGGTCTCGAGGCGGTTCGCCCGCACATGGTCGAGGCCGAGTGCCTCGGCGAGCGGGTCGAGCAGTTCATGGAACCCGCCCGACACGACACCGATCCGCGACCCGTGCGCATGCAGCCGGCCGATCAGCGTCTCCAGGCCGGCCGTCGTCCGGATCCGTTCGGCGATCACCGGGATCCGGTCGACGGGCAGGCCCGCGAGCGTCGCGACCCGGGCCCGGAGGCTGTCGGCGAAGTCGAGGTCACCGCGCATGGCGCGCTCGGTTATGGCGGCGACCTCGGGGAGGCTGCCGACCTCCTCGGCGAGCAGCTCGATCACCTCGTTCTCGATGAGCGTCGAGTCGGCGTCGAGGACCGCGAGGAACCGGACACCTCGTCCGGCCTGTGGGGGGAGTGCTGCCTCGGGATCCGCCACTGCCGAACGCTCGGTACTCATGGAACGACGCGTACTCCCTTGCCAACCACGGTGAGACCGGATTCGGTGACCGTGAAGCCGCGAGCGCGGTCACGGTCGTGGTCGACACCGACGCTCGCGCCGGAGGTGACCACCACATCCTTGTCCAGGATAGCCCGCTTGACGACGGCGTCCGGTTCGATGTGGACCTTGTCGAACACGACCGAGTCGGAGACGTGGGCGCCGGATTCCACGAGCGCCCACGGCCCGAGGACACTGCGCTCGATGTGGGCACCGGACAGCAGCGAACCGAGGGAGACGATCGAGTCGATGGTCTGGCCGAGGTTGCCCTTCGCGTCCCGCACGAACTTCGCCGGCGGCGAGTTCAGCTGCGAACTGAAGATCGGCCAGTCGCGGTTGTACAGGTTGAAGATCGGGAGCGTCGAGATGAGGTCCTGGTGGGCCTCGTAGAACGACTCGATCGTCCCCACGTCGCGCCAGTAGTAGCGATCGCGATCCGTCGATCCGGGTACATCGTTCCGCTGGAGGTCGTAGACGCCGGCCTCGCCGCGATCGACGAAGTACGGGACGATGTCGCCACCCATGTCGTGGTTCGAGCTCGTCACCTCGCCGTCGTCGATGACCGCCTGCATGAGTGCGTCGGCGTCGAAGACGTAGTTGCCCATCGAGGCGAGCACTTCACCGGGGGAGTCGGGCAGGCCCGGCGCGTCGAGCGGCTTCTCGAGGAAGCGGGCGATGGTCGTCGGGTCGTCCGCGTCGACGTCGATGACGCCGAACTGGTCGGCGAGGGAGATGGGCTGACGGATCGCGGCGACCGTCGCCTTCTTGCCCGAGGCGATGTGCGCCTCGATCATCTGCGCGAAGTCCATGCGGTAGACGTGGTCGGCGCCGACGACCACGACGATGTCGGGCTTCTCGTCGCGGATCAGGTTGAGGCTCTGCAGGATCGCGTCGGCGGATCCGCTGAACCAGCGCTTCCCGAGACGCTGCTGCGCCGGCACGGACGCGACATAGGAGTCGAGCAGGCCGGACAACCGCCAGGTCTGCGAGACGTGGCGGTCGAGGCTGTGGGACTTGTACTGGGTGAGGACGACGATCTGGGTGAGTCCGGAGTTGATGAGGTTCGACAGCGCGAAATCGATCAGGCGGTACTGCCCGCCGAACGGTACGGCCGGTTTCGCGCGGTCTGCGGTCAGCGGCATCAACCGCTTCCCTTCCCCACCAGCGAGGACGATTCCGAAGATCTTCTTTGAGGCGGCCATGGCTTCACAATAGATGCCGGACGAGACCTGTACTAGCGTCTAGACATGCGAGTTGATCTTGTGACAAAGGAGTACCCGCCGGAGATCTACGGCGGCGCAGGCGTCCACGTGTCGGAGCTGGTGAAATCCCTCCGCAGCGACATCGACGTGACCGTGCGCTGCTTCGGCGCGCCACGCGACGAAGCCGACACCGTCGCGTACGGCGTCCCGGCCGAGCTCGAGGGGGCGAACGGCGCCCTCACGACACTCGGGACGGACCTCCTGATCGCCCAGGACGTCGCCGGGGCCGACCTCGTGCACTCGCACACCTGGTACGCGAACGGCGCCGGTCACCTCGCGTCACTGCTGCACGGCATCCCGCACGTCGTGACCGCGCACAGTCTGGAACCGCTCCGCCCGTGGAAGGCCGAGCAGCTGGGCGGTGGGTACCGCGTGTCCAGCTGGATCGAGCAGTCCGCCTACGAAGGCGCCGCGGCCGTCGTGGCGGTCAGCGACGGCATGCGTCGCGACATCCTGCGGTCGTACCCGAGCCTCGACCCGGCCAAGGTGCAGGTCATCTACAACGGCATCGACCTGACCGACTGGCAACCACGCGTGGACGACGAGCTGCTGCGGTCCCTCGGTATCGACCCGTCCCGTCCCTCCGTCGTCTTCGTCGGTCGGATCACCCGTCAGAAGGGGCTGCCGTACCTGCTCCGCGCGGCCCGACTGCTGCCGCCCGACGTGCAGCTCATCCTGTGCGCCGGCGCTCCCGACACCCCCGAGATCCTCGCCGAGGTCAAGGGGCTCGTCGAGGAGCTGCAGCGCGAGCGCACCGGGGTCGTGTGGATCGAACGACTCCTCCCGCGTCACGAGCTGTGCACCGTCCTCACCGCCGCCACGACCTTCGTGTGCCCATCGATCTACGAGCCGCTCGGCATCGTCAACCTCGAGGCGATGGCCTGCGGTGCCGCCGTGGTCGGGACGGGGACCGGCGGCATCCCGGAGGTCGTGCAGGACGGTGTGACCGGCAGGATCGTCCCGCTCGCGCAGGCGTCCGACGGCACCGGCACCCCGCTCGACCCGGAGCGTTTCGTCGCCGACCTCGCCGCCACCCTCACCGAGGTCGTCCAGGATCCCGCCCAGGCGAGGGCCTACGGGGCCGCTGGTCGCCGACGCGCGGAGTCCGACTTCAGCTGGTCGCGCATCGCCACCCAGACGGCGGAGCTCTACCGCAGCCTGGTCTGAACCACCTGCGGACACCTCGGAGGACGGCGACGCGACGAGTCTTGGCGGATAGGCTAGGACCATGCCGAGCGTGTTGCAGTTCTCCGATGTGTCCGTCGTCCGTAATCTCAACCCCATCCTCGATGGCGTCGACTGGACGGTGACGGGCGACCAGCGATGGATCGTCCTCGGCCCGAACGGCGCCGGCAAGACGACGCTCCTGCAGCTCGCGGCCACGCTCATCCACCCCTCGAAGGGCACGGTCTCCGTGCTCGACGAGACGCTCGGCCGGGTCGACGTCTTCGAACTGCGCCCACGCATCGGCTTCGCGTCCTCCGCCCTCGCGAAGCGGGTGCCGCCGGAGGAGACCGTCCTGGACGTCGTGCTCACGGCGGCCTACTCGGTCACCGGGCGCTGGGTCGAGCAGTACGAGGACATCGACGTGAAGCGCGCGTCGCGGGTCCTCGCCGAATGGAAGCTCGACCACCTCGCCGACCGCCGCTTCGGCACACTGAGCGACGGCGAGCAGAAGCGCGTGCAGATCGCGCGGGCCATCATGACCGACCCCGAACTCCTCCTGCTCGACGAGCCGGCCGCGAGCCTCGACCTCGGCACACGCGAGGAGCTCGTCGAGCTGCTCGGCGGCTACGCGAGCGCCGACGACTCACCGGCGATCATCATGGTGACCCACCACGTCGAGGAGATCCCCGTCGGCTTCACCCACGTCCTGCTCGTTCGCGACGGCGGCATCGTCGCCGCCGGCCCGATCGCCGAGACACTCACGGCCGAGCACCTCAGCGAGACCTTCGACCTCCCGATCGAACTGACCGAGGAGGACGGCCGGTTCCACGCCCGCTCGGCCCGCGCCGGACGCTCGGCCGTCGCTCCCTCCTGACCGCCATGCTCGGCGAGTCGTCCTCGGCTGGCGAGCAGACGCGCGCCGAGTCTGGTAAAGTCGACCTTTGGCTCGCGGAGCCAAGAGCTTTCTGCCTCGTGCCTGGAGTTCCGAGCGCGGGTACTACCCACACCATCCACTCAACAAGGACTGCTGATGAAATCTGACATCCACCCCACGTACGAAGCCGTCGTCTTCCGCGACCTCGCCTCCGGCGCGACGTTCCTCACGCGCTCGACGGTCTCGTCGGGCAAGACGATCGACCTCGACGGCGTCACCTACCCGGTGATCGACGTGGAGATCTCGTCCGAGTCGCACCCGTTCTACACGGGCAAGCAGCGCATCATGGACTCCGCCGGTCGCGTCGAGAAGTTCAACCAGCGCTTCAAGGGCTTCGGCAAGTAGTCCTTCAGCTGGAATACACGAACGCCCCGATCCTCGGATCGGGGCGTTCGTCGTCGTGCCGAGCCGTACAGCTCAGATGCCGATGGGCAGCTGGTCCGCTGGGACGATGATCGGCGCCTCGGGTCGGGCGGCAGAGCGTCCGGTGCGGATGGGCCAAGCACCGTCGGCGACGAACTCGGGATCGCGCACGCGGCGCATGTAGGACTGGAAGCTCTCCGCCTGCTCGAGCGACCAGGTCCGCTGGGCCTCGTGCAACTCGTCGACGCTCGTCGGCAGGGCGTCGGCATGAAGCCGACCGATGGCTTGAGCGACGCGTCCGGCGGCGACGGCGTCCACCCCCGCGTCATGCGCACCCTCGAGCGGAACGCCGTGTAGGGCGGCGACGACCTCGAGCGTCCGCTTGCCGCGCCGGAAGGTGTCGAGCCGCCGGTCGAGGATCAGCGGGTCGACGACGGGGGACGGGTCGGTGATCGACGTCACCCCGTGTCTCTCCGCCTCGAAGTGCAGGAGGGAGAAATCGTAAGGAGCGTTGTAGGCGACCACCGGGGTCCGCGCGGCGAACAGCTCGGTGAGGACGGCGACGATCTCTCCGACGACGGCCGGCGCCGGACGCCCCTCCGCCCGGGCCCGCTCCGTCGTGACGCCGTGGATCTCGGCGGCGCGAGCGGGGATCTCGACCCCGGGATCGGCCATCCACGACCACGAACGTTCGACCGAACCGTCCGCGGTGATGACACCGACGAAGGCGGTCACGATGCGACTCGTCTCCACCTCGATGCCCGTCGTCTCGAGATCGAAGACCGCCAGGCGGTCCGTCCAGTGGGGATTCGCATCGACCGTGTTCACGCCTTCACCCTATGACGCACCTCCGACAGGGTCCTGTGCCACGCCGGGGCGGCACGGTCCGCGTCGTCGGGTGAACGCGGAGCCGGACTGCCTAGACTGAGTGGATGCCCGTCGAATCACCGTACGCCGACCAGCTCGACCGCATCCCCGTCCGGGAGCGCTCGCTCATCGTGGACGGAGCCGAGACCCGGTTCTGGGACTACGGCGACCACGAGGCGTCGACGACGATCGTCATGGTGCACGGGTTCCGGGGCGACCACCACGGCCTCGAACCGGTCGTCGCGCAGCTCTCCGGGTTCCGGATCATCGCTCCGGACCTCCCCGGCTTCGGCAGCTCGGCTCCCTTCCCCGAGGCCACCCACTCCGTCGAGGGGTACGCCGCCTGGCTGGGACGGTTCATCGAGGAACTGCACCTGACCGGCCGTGTCGTCCTGCTCGGGCACTCGTTCGGCTCGATCGTGTCGAGCGCCGCCGTCGCCGGGGGACTCCGACCGGACGACCTCATCCTCGTGAACCCGATCGCCGCCCCGGCGCTCCAGGGCCCTCGAGGTGTCCTGACGAGGCTCGCGGTCTTCTACTACTGGTCGTCCGCGAAGCTCCCGAAACGCCTGGGATTCGCCTTCCTCCGGAACAAGGGTGTCGTGCGCATCATGAGCGTCGCGATGTCGAAGACGAAGGACCCGACGCTCCGTCGGTGGATCCACGCCCAGCACGACCAGTACTTCAGCGCCTTCGCCGACCGGGAGGTCGTCCTCGAGTCATTCACCGCCTCGGTCAGCCACGACGTCAGCGAGTACGCCGACCGGATCCCGAGCCGCACGCTGCTCATCGCCGCCGAGCGTGACGACATCACGCCCGTGGCCGCGCAGTACGCGCTCGCGAAGCGGTTCGCCGACGCGCAGCTGCACGTCATCCCGGGCGTCGGACACCTCATCCACTACGAGGAGCCGCACGACGCGGCGCAGCGCCTCACCGCGTTCCTCGCGGACGACCGCACCGACGCCTGAGGCGTCAGGCGTCGGTCGCCTCCTGCGAGACGACGCTCGTGAAGGCGGACGGGACCAGGCGAGCGGCGATCCCGGTGAGCGTCTCACTGGCACCAGCGTCGAGCTTCACGTCCGCGCGGCCGTCCGCCTTCGTGACGCCGCGGTTGATGACGACGATCGGCAACCGCTTCCGGCGGGCGAGTTCGAGGAGCCGGATCCCCGAGTTGACCACGAGGGAGGAGCCGGCGATCACGAGTGCGTCGGCGCCGCGCACGAGTGCTGCCGCCTCGGCGTACTTCTCCGTCGGGATGAATTCGCCGAAGAAGACCACGTCCGGCTTCAACATGCCACCGCAGACCGTGCACACGGGGACGACGATCTCGTCGACCCGTCCGACCTCGGCATCGCCGTCCGGGTTGATCGTCACGTCCGTCTCGGTGTCGAGCCAGGGGTTCAGGGCCGTCATGCGCTCCGCGATGCTCGACCTGGCGTAACTCTGCCCGCAGGAGAGACAGCTGACGCGGTCCATCGACCCGTGCAGGTCGACGACGCGGCGCGAGCCGGCCCTGACGTGGAGGCCGTCGACGTTCTGCGTGATGACGCCGTCGGCGATGCCGGCCTCTTCGAGGAGTGCGATCGCCCGGTGGCCGGCGTTCGGGCGAGCGCCGTCGAACCGCTTCCACCCGAGGTGACTGCCGGCCCAGTAGCGTTTGCGCGCGGCGTCGTCGTTGGACAGGAACTGGTCGACCGTCATGGGGGTCCGCACCGGAGCGCCCTGGCCCCGGTAGTCGGGGATGCCGGAGTCCGTGCTCACGCCGGCCCCGGTGAGGAAGGCGACACGGCGATCCGCGAGCAGCTCGATCGCCCGTTCGAGCCCGGCCTCGGCCGTCTCGTCAGCGGGATCCCCTGCTGCGATCAGCGTGCTCATGCCTGCTCCGTCCATCCGTCCGCGATGATCGGAGTGCTCCGGGCCATCGCTTCCCCTGAGTCTAAACGGCCTCGTTTTCGATCGTGTTCCCACTCTGGCAAGGTGGAGGTCGAACATCGCGTCGAGAGGACGTCTCCCATGCAGGTCATCCGGATCACCGATCTCGACGACGGACGACTCGACGACTACGCGCGACTGACGGACGTCGCCCTCCGCCGGGTGTCCGAACCCGCTGGTGGCCTGTACATCGCCGAGTCGACGAAGGTCATGGAACGTGCGCTCCGCGCCGGGCACCGACCACGATCGGTCCTGCTGCAGGAGAAGTGGCTCGAGGACGTCTCGCCACTCCTCGAGGACCACGACGTCCCGGTCTTCGTCGGGGAGCCCGCACTCCTCGAGCAGCTGACGGGCTTCCACCTGCACCGGGGAGCGCTCGCGGCCATGCACCGCCCACCGCTCGCCGACCCCGCCGAACTCCTCGCCGACGCCCGCCGGGTGGTCATCCTCGAGGACATCGTCGACCACACCAACGTCGGCGCCATCTTCCGCTCCGTCGCGGGCCTCGGTGCCGACGCGGTCCTGATCACCCCGCGCTGCGCCGACCCGCTGTACCGCCGGAGCGTCCGCGTCAGCATGGGCACGGTCCTGCAGGTGCCGTGGACCCGCCTGCCGGAATGGGACGTCGCAGCCGGCGTCCTGCGGGATGCCGGCTTCGAGACGGCCGCCCTCGCCCTGGCCGACGATGCCGTCGACCTCGACACCTATGCTCGGACCGCGCCGGAACGGCTCGCCATCGTGCTCGGCGCCGAGGGTGACGGTCTGAGCGCCTCGGCCCTCGCCGCGGCCGACACGATCGTGACCATCCCGATGCTCCACGGCGTCGACTCGCTGAACGTCGCGTCGGCCAGTGCCGTCGCCCTCTGGGAGCTCCGGGTCCGCTGACCACGGTCCCTCGCTGCCCGACGACCACCCGGTGAGCGGCACGTCGCGACAGGGTACGCGCAGGAGCGCCGGGTAGCATGACCGGGTGCCACTCACGAGACGACAGATCTACCGCCGCCGCCGTCTCGCCGTCTTCGGTGTCCTCGCCATCCTCATCGGGGTGTTCGGGTACAGCGCAGGCGCGCTGCTCCGCCCGGTGCCGGCCGCGGCTGCGACGCTCGATTCCAGCGACGCCCTCACCACCTCGCTCGTCCAGCAGTCGACACCGGTCGCCTGGCCCGGATTCGGGCGGGGCGCCATCGGTGCCGTCGGGTTCGACGGCGTCCTGAGTTCGAGTGGCGAGCAGACGCCGTTCCCCATCGCGAGCATCACGAAGACGATCACCTCCCTCGTCGTGCTGGAGGCCAAGCCGCTCGCCGCGGGAGATCAGGGCCCGTCCATCACGCTGACCGACGCCGACGTCGGGTTCTACTACGACACCATCGCGGAGAACGGTTCAGCGGCACCCGTCGTCGCCGGGTCGGTGTTCACCCAGCGGCAGATGCTCGAAGCACTGCTCCTCCCGTCGGCGAACAACTACAGCATCTCCCTCGCCGTCTGGGCCTTCGGTTCGGTCGACGCGTACCTCGACGCGGCGCGCGCCTGGCTCGATGCACGTGGGCTGACGGGCACGACCGTCACGAACACGAGCGGCCTGGGCGAGACGAACGTCAGCACCCCGAGCGACCTCGTGACCATCGGCAAGCTCGTGCTCGCCGACCCGGTGCTCTCGTCGATCGTCAAGGAGCCCACGGCGGTGCTGCCCGCCATCGGCGAGGTCGAGAACACGAACGCCCTCCTCGGCCAGTACGGGGTGACCGGCATGAAGACGGGGACCGACGACGCCTCGGGCGCCTGCCTGCTGTTCTCCGCCGACCTCCAGGTGGCGGGGCGGACGGTGACCGTCGTCGGCGTCATCCTCGGTGCCGACGACCACACCGTGCTCAACGAGGCCGTGGTCTCCCTGTTGCAGAGCGTGCCGGCCGGATTCCACCAGGTCCAGCTCGCCACCGCCGGGCAGTCGGTCGGCTCCTACTCGACCGCGTGGGACCAGGCCGCGAAGGTCGTCGTGGCCTCCGACGCCTCCGTGCTCGTCTGGCAGGACACCCCGATCACGGTCGAGAGCCGCGCCAGAGCCATCGACGCGGGTGCCGCCGGTT
Organism: Plantibacter sp. VKM Ac-2885; assembly: GCF_015351205.1. Classification (NCBI taxonomy): domain Bacteria; kingdom Bacillati; phylum Actinomycetota; class Actinomycetes; order Micrococcales; family Microbacteriaceae; genus Plantibacter; species Plantibacter sp. VKM Ac-2885. Next base: position 2,427,212 of record NZ_JADKSK010000001.1, read on the forward strand.
CGACGGTCGGGAAGCTCAGCTACACCGTGGGGGCGGGCGCGGAGGGCGGCGCGGCGACGATCGACGTCCCGCTGGCCCTCGACGCGGACGTCACGCCGGTCACGCCCTGGTGGCGCCTGACCAACCCGTGACCGCAGCAGACGCCGGAGCCCGGGTGATCGGCCGGACGGTCAGACGTCGAGTTCCTGGTCCTGCGCTGCGACCGTGAGGAACGGGCCGGCGAGCGGTCGCTTGGCGGTGATGTGGTCGCCGGACGACTGGTGCCGCACCCGACGGAGCACCCACGGCACGAGGTACTCACGCGCCCAGGCGAAGTCCTCGGTCCGGGCCTGACGCCAACGCCTGACGGGGAGCGGCTCCGGCTGCAGCGGCTTGAGGTCGTTCTCGACGTTCAGCGCGTGCAGGACGAGGCGGGCGACCTCGTGGTGGCCGAGCGCGTTCAGGTGCAGGCGGTCCGGTGCCCACATCCGCGGATCCTGGATCGCCTGGAGGGCCCACTGGTCGGCGATGATGCAGTCGTGTCGGGCGGCGATGGCCCGCAGGTTCTCGTTGTAGATCGCGACCTTGCCGCGGATGCTCCGGAAGACGGGGGAGAAGCCGACGTCCACGCCGGTGAACAGCACGACCGTCGCTCCGTCGCTCCGGAGTCGGATGATCGCCTGCTCGAGTCGTCTGGCGATGTCGTCGGGGTCTGTGCCGGGCCGGATCACGTCGTTGCCGCCCGCCGAGATCGTGATGAGGTCCGGGTGCAGCTCCAGGGCCGGCTCCACCTGGTCGTCGAGGATCTGCTGAGCGAGCTTGCCGCGCACCGCGAGGTTGGCGTAGGCGAAGTCCGAGTTCTGCGCGGCCAGCACCTCGGCGACGCGATCGGCCCATCCGCGGTGCCCGCCCGGCGCCCCCGGCTCGGGATCGCCGATCCCCTCCGTGAACGAGTCGCCGATGGCGACGTACCGCGACCAGGGATGGTGCTGTTCGGTCATGGGTGGTTCCTCCTGCTGTGCATCCGGAACCTCCAGCGTACGCCCGCCCCTCGGCTGGCGGATCAGTCGCGAGTCGGACATCCGGATGGGTGTCGGGGACGCACACGATGGTCGGCGGTGTCGGTGCGGCCGGGTACAGTGGTCTCCAGTGAACGCGGAAATCTCTTCGACCCAGCACCTGGGCGGGTCCGCAGCCGAACACCTCTCACCGGCCTTCCCGGAACGCGCAGCGTGGGGCACGGCGAGCAAACTTCGAGCCTGGCAGGCCGAGGCGCTCGAGCAGTACTTCACGACCGAACCCCGTGACTTCCTCGCGGCGGCGACACCGGGCGCAGGCAAGACGACGTTCGCGCTGCGGCTCGCCTCCGAACTCCTCCATCGCGGAACGATCGACCGCATCACGGTCGTCGCCCCGACCGATCATCTGAAGCGCCAGTGGGCCGAGGCCGCGAGCCGGGTCGGCATCCGCCTCGACCCGAACTTCGCGAACCGCGATCAGGTCTTCGGCCGCCACTACCACGGTGTCGCGGTCACCTACGCCCAGGTCGCGGCGAACCCGCCCGTGCATCAGCGCACGACCGATTCGGGTCGCACCCTCGTCATCCTCGACGAGGTCCACCACGGCGGCGACGCCCTGAGCTGGGGCGACGGCATCCACGAGGCCTTCTCGCGGGCGACCCGTCGCCTGTCCCTGACCGGGACCCCGTTCCGGTCAGACACGGCACCGATCCCGTTCGTGGTCTACCAGCCGGATCACCAGGGCATCCGGACCTCCGTCACCGACTACAACTACGGGTACGGTCGAGCACTCCAGGACGGGGTCGTCCGTCCGGTGCTCTTCATGGTCTACGCCGGCCACATGCGCTGGCGGACCAAGGCCGGCGACGAGATGGAGGCCCGCCTCGGCGAGGGCAACACGAAGGACATCACCTCCGCGGCCTGGCGCACCGCCCTCGACCCCCAGGGTGACTGGATCCCGGCGGTCCTGAAGTCCGCTGACCTCCGACTATCCGAGGTCCGTCAAGCGGTCCCCGACGCCGGCGGACTCGTGATCGCCACCGACCAGACGACCGCGCGAGCCTACGCCGCCATCCTGCACGAGCTGACGGGGGAGCAGCCCACGATCGTCCTCTCCGACGAGAAGGAGGCCAGCGACCGGATCGCCGACTTCTCGGGGAACACCAAGCGCTGGATGGTCGCGGTCCGCATGGTGTCGGAAGGCGTGGACGTCCCACGACTCGCCGTCGGCGTCTACGCGACGTCGTCCGCCACGCCGCTGTTCTTCGCGCAGGCGATCGGGCGATTCGTCCGGGCACGTCGACGCGGCGAGATCGCCAGCATCTTCCTCCCGAACGTGCCGAACCTGATGGCCCTCGCTGAGAAACTCGAGCTCGAACGCGACCACGCACTCGACCGCCCGAGCGACCCGGACGCGGAGGGCGACCTCTTCAACCCGGAGGACGCGATGATGGCGGCCGCGGAGCGCGAGGACAAGGCTTCCGACTCACTCCTCGAGGAGTTCACCTGGCAGGCCGTCTCCTCGGACGCGCACTTCGACCGGGTGGTGTTCGACGGCGACGAGTTCGGCGAGCTCGCCCAGCCGGGCACCGAGGAGGAGTTCGACTTCATCGGGTTCCCCGGGCTCCTCGAGCCTGAACAGGTGCACGAGCTGCTCGTGCAGCGCCAGAGCCGCCAGGCCAAGCGCGGGGCGTTCGTCGACAAGAACGCCGCCTCGCCGAGTCCGCAGGCGGACATCCCCGCTCCGCTCTACCGCACCCTCAAGGAGCAGCGCCAGGTGCTCAACACCCTGGTCGGCCTCTACGCCAAGCACACGAAGGAGCCGCACGGACTCGTGCACGCCGAACTGCGACGCGTCTGCGGCGGCCCCGCCGTGGCACAGGCGAGCGTGACGCAGCTGCAGTCGCGCATCGACCTGCTCCGTCGGCGCCTGGGCCACGGGCACTGAGGACAGCGCTTCTTCTCGCGCGCGCGTTCTCCTGCATCGCGGTCAGCCCGCCGGAGCTGCCCTTCGACAGGCTCAGGGACCGGCGTGTTCCGGACGGAGCTCTCCCGGTCACTGAGCTTGTCGAAGTGCCCACGGGGGCCCCTGCTCCGACCACCCTTCGACAGGCTCAGGGACCGGCGGAGGATGCTCAGGGACCGGCGGTGCAGGCTCAGGGACCGGCGGTGCAGGCTCAGGGACCGGCGGAGGTGCGCCGGTTCTCGCTCTGGCCGAAGACGATCTCGGGTGTCGGCGTGTCGTGGAGTCCGGCGGGAAAACAAGAACGGCCGGAGCTTTCGCTCCGGCCGTTCGCCGTCTCAACACGGTGTGCGCGAAGGGGGACTTGAACCCCCACGCCCGTAAGGGCACTAGCACCTCAAGCTAGCGCGTCTGCCATTTCCGCCACCCGCGCGTGTTGTGATCGTGTCCGGCTTTCGCTGGGCACGAGAAGAAACTCTAGCACGGATTTCGACAGCCGTTCACCACCTCGTACCGCCAGAGGAACTTCCTGACGCCCTCCGGCCGTGCGTCGACCGTGCAATCGGGGGAGAGGTGCAGCGGTCAGGGCCGACGGGTAGCGTGGAGCCATGACCTCCGGCTCAGACGCATCCGACCTCACGCTCGACGAGACCACGCGGATCGCGCGGGACCTCATCCGCATGGACACGACGAACTACGGTGAGGGCCGCTCCAACGGCGAGACGGAGGCCGCCGAATATGTCGAGGCGTACCTCCGCGACCTCGGTCTGGAGCCGGAGCTGATCGACGCCGCTCCGGGCCGGACCAGCGTGGTCGCACGGGTCGCCGGTGCGAACCCCGAGAAGCCGGCGCTCGTCGTGCACGGGCACCTCGACGTGGTGCCCGCCGATCCTGCGAACTGGTCGGTGGACCCCTTCGGCGGCGAGATCAAGGACGGCCTGCTGTGGGGACGCGGGGCCGTCGACATGAAGAACATGGACGCGATGATCCTCGCGTCGCTCCGCGAGATCCTCGGCAGCGGCCGTCGGCCGGAACGCGACCTCGTGATCGCGATGTTCTCGGACGAGGAGAACGGCGGCGTGTTCGGCTCGCACCACCTCGTGACGGAACGACCGGAGCTCTTCGCCGGCGCGACCGAGGCGATCAGCGAGGTCGGCGGGTACTCGATCACGTTCGGCGGACGCCGCTCCTACCTCCTCCAGACCTCGGAGAAGGCCCTCGTCTGGATCAAACTGGTCGCGACCGGACGAGCGGCCCACGGATCCCGCTACGTGCAGGACAACGCCGTCACCCGCCTCGCGGAAGCGGTGGCGGCCATCGGACGCACCGAGTGGCCCGTCCGACTCACCGACACCACCGAGCAGCTGCTCCGTGAGATCGCCACCATCCTCGGCACCACGCCCGAACGGCTCGGCCCGGACGAGCTCGCCCTCGCGACGGGTACCGCCTCCGGCTTCATCCAGGCCTCGCTCCGCACGACGAGCAACCCGACCCTGCTGCAGGCCGGATACAAGCACAACGTGATCCCCGATCGCGCCGAGGCGCTCGTCGACATCCGCACCCTGCCCGGCGAGGAGGACGCCGTGCTCGCGCGCGTCGCGGAGATCGTCGGTGAGGACATCGAGATCGTCGTCATGCACCGCGACATCGGCCTCGAGACACCGTTCTCGGGTCCGCTCGTCGACGCGGTCGTCGAGACCCTCGGGCGCCACGACCCCGGCGCCCCGGTGCTCCCGTACATGCTCTCCGGCGGCACCGACAACAAGGCACTGTCGCTCCTCGGCATCACCGGGTACGGCTTCGCTCCGCTGCGCCTGCCGGAACACCTGGACTTCCCCGCGATGTTCCACGGAGTCGACGAGCGCGTGCCGCTCGACGCGCTAGGGTTTGGCAAGCAGGTCCTCACGGACCTCCTCCTCGACTACTGACTTCCCACGGTCCGTCTCCGCGCCCTCCGCGCCGCGAGACGCTCCAGGAGCCGCCCCGCCGACGACTGCCGGATCCGGCCGAACACCAGCCATCCGGCTGCAGAAAGGTGCCCTGTGGACCTCATCAACGCCATCATCCTCGGACTCGTCCAGGGGCTCACCGAGTTCCTCCCGATCTCCTCGAGTGCGCACCTGCGCATCCTCGGCGAGTTCCTCCCGGGGGCGAAGGACCCTGGCGCGGCGTTCACCGCGATCACCCAGATCGGTACCGAGGCCGCCGTCGTGGTGTTCTTCTGGCGCGACATCGTCCGCATCATCTCCTCCTGGAGCAAGGCCCTCGTCGGCAAGATCCCGAGGGATGACGCCGACGCCCGCATGGGGTGGCTGATCATCATCGGCAGCGTCCCCATCGTCGTGCTCGGCCTGTTGTTCCAGGACGAGATCGAGACGACCTTCCGCTCACTGTGGATCGTCGCGATCATGCTCATCGTGTTCGGCATCCTGCTCGGTGTCGCCGACGCCGTCGGAGCGAAGAAGCGACGCCTGAAGAGCCTGACCTACCGCGACGGCGCGATCTTCGGAGGCGCCCAGGCGCTCGCCCTCATCCCCGGTGTCTCCCGCTCCGGCGGCACGATCACGGCGGGGCTGTTCATGGGCTACGAGCGCCGTGCTGCGGCGCGGTACGCCTTCCTGCTCGCGATCCCCGCGGTGTTCGGCAGCGGCTTCTACCAGGTCTTCAAGAGCATCGGCGAGCCGAGCCCGTACGGACCGGTCGAGACGCTCGTGGCCACCATCATCGCGTTCGTCGTCGGCCTCGCGGTCATCGCCTTCTTCATGAGCTACATCTCGAAGCGCAGCTTCCTGCCCTTCGTCGTCTACCGCATCGTGCTCGGCGTCGTCCTGCTGGTGCTGCTCGGCACGGGCGTGATCAACGCGTGAGGGCCTGGTCCGCCCCGGTCGTCCCGAAGCTGCCCGGCTCCGGCACGGCCCCGTGTCTCTGGGACACCCCGAGCGCCGGTCTCATCGAGGCCTCTGCCGAACGTACGGCGCGGCTGTACGTCTGCGGCATCACCCCGTACGACGCGACCCACCTCGGCCACGCGTCGAGCTACCTCGCCTACGACACCCTGCAGCGCGTCTGGCTGGACGCCGGCTATGAGGTGCACTACGCCCAGAACGTCACCGACGTGGACGACCCGCTGCTCGAGCGGGCCAACGCGACCGGCGTCGACTGGATCGAACTCGCAGCGAGCCAGGTCGAACTCTTCCGAAGCGACATGGAACGCCTCAGCATCCTGCCACCCGAGGACTACGTCGCGGTCACCGAGGTCATCGGACCGATCGCCGACGCCGTCGCGCTGCTCATCGAGCGCGGTGTCGCCTACACGGTCGACACCCCGGACAGTGCCGCCGGAGACGACGTCTACTTCGACGTGCGCGCCGCGGCCGACGACGTCTGGCACCTCGGCGCGGAGAGCGGGCTCGACGAGGCGACGATGGCCGCGTTCTTCGCCGAGCGCGGGGGAGACCCCGACCGCGCCGGGAAACGCGACGCCTTCGATCCACTGCTCTGGCGGGCGGCGCGCGACGGCGAGCCGAGCTGGGAGTCACCCGTCGGCCAAGGACGCCCCGGTTGGCACATCGAGTGCTCGGTCATCGCCCTCCAGCACCTCGGATCCGACTTCACGGTCCAGGGTGGCGGCTCCGACCTCGTCTTCCCGCACCACGACCTGAGTGCCGGGCACGCCGCAGCGCTGTCCGGTCGCCCGCTCGCCAAGGTGTTCAGCCACGCCGGCATGGTCGCCTACGAGGGCACGAAGATGTCGAAGTCCCTGGGCAACCTCGTCCTCGTCTCACGCTTGGCCGCCGACGGAGCAGACCCCTCGGCCATCCGACTCGCAATCCTCGCGAACCACTACCGCAGCGACTGGGAGTGGCACGACGAGCACCTCGTCCTGGCCGATCGTCGGCTCGGGACCTGGCGTTCGGCCTTCGCGACGGACGCCGCGAGTGGAGCGTCCGCCGTCGAGCTGCTGCAGGCGATGCGGGTCCGACTGGCGGACGACCTCGACACCCCGGGTGCCATCGCACTCGTCGACGCCGCAGCGACGACCGGCGTCGACGACGCCGACCTCGCGCGGTCGGCCGTCGACGCGCTCCTCGGCGTGCGCTGAGCAGGACGGCGGCTCACCGAGGTCGCGCCACCGCGATGGGACCGGGTTACTCGCGGTCCTTCCGCCAGGGCTCGTCGCCCTTGCCCTCGTCCCGACGGAGGTACCGCTCGAACTCCTTGGCGATGGCCTCGCCGCTCGCCTCGGGCGACTCGACGGTGTCGCGCGCCTGCTCCAGCTGCTGGATGTAGGCGGCCATGTCCTCGTCTTCGGCGGCGAGCGTGTCGATCCCGCTCTGCCACTCGCCGGACTCCTCGACGAGGGCTCCGCGGGGGATGACGACGTCGATGAGCTCCTCGAGCTTGTCGATCAGCGCCAGGACGGCTTTCGGGGAGGGCGCGCTGTGCACGTAGTGGGGGACCGAGGCCCAGACCGACAGACTCTGGACGCCCTGCCGCTCGGCGGCGTCGGCCAGCACACTGAGGATGCCGACCGGCCCTTCGTACGTGCTGCGCTCGAGCTGCAGGGCCTGCCGCAGCTCCGCGTTCTCGCTCGAGGCGAAGACCGAGATGGGTCGCGTGTGCGGGACGTCGGCGAGCATCGCACCGAGCATCACCATGCCGGTGATGCGCTGCTCGGTGATCACGGCGAGGATCTCGTCGACGAACGCCTTCCAGCCGCGTGAGGGCTCGGCACCGAGCAACACGTAGACGTTGTCGCCGCCGCCCTCGCTGACCCGGAGCGCGGCGTCCTCCGCCAGGGGGGTCGCGGGCTTCGCCGCTTCGGGGTCGGGCCCCGAGATCGTGGTACCGGGCCAGGTCAGGGACCGTTTGCCGTCCTCGTCGACGCCGACCGTCGGCCGGTTGAACTGGTAGTCGTAGTAGGGCTCCGGGTCGATCTCGAGCAGCGGGCGGAGGGCGAGCGAGTCGCGAAGCACGCGCACCGCGCCGCTCGCCGCCTCGCCGGCATCGTTCCAACCCTCGAACGCCACGACGAGCAGGCGACCGCCCAGCGGCTCCTTGGTGTCTTCCGTCACGTCTCACTCCTCGGTGCACGGGGACCTTCCGCGACCATCCATCCAGGATAGGCGCTTCACCACCCGGTAGCATGGCACCCCGTGACCACTCTCCTCCCTGCCGCAATCCTCTGGGACATGGACGGCACCGTCGTCGACACCGAGCCCTACTGGATGGAGGCCGAGACCGAGCTGGTCGCGGCCCACGGTGGCACCTGGACCCATGAGGACGGCCTCCTGCTCGTCGGGAACGGGCTCTGGGACTCCGCCGCCGTGCTCCAGGGCCGCGGCGTCGCGCTGGACGCGGACACGATCGTCGCCCACCTCACGGACCACGTGCGGCGCCTCATCCAGGAACGCGGCGTCCCGTTCCGTCCCGGCGCCCAGGAGCTGCTCCACGAGCTCCGGGACGCCGGCGTGCCGACCGCGCTCGTCACCATGTCGATCCGGTCCATGGCCGAGGACATCGCGGGCGGCATCCCGTTCGACGCGTTCGACCTCATCGTCGCCGGCGACGAGGTCGAGCACCCCAAGCCCCATCCGGACCCCTACCTCAGGGCCGCCGAGGCACTCGGCGTCGACCCGCGCGAGTGCATCGCGATCGAGGACTCCGCCACCGGTCTCGCGTCCGCGCTCGCGGCGGGGACCATCGCCGTGTCCGTCCCGCACATCGTGCCGATCCCGGAGGGCCCCCACCACACCACCTGGGACACCCTCGCCGGGCGCTCCGTCGCCGACCTCGCCGAGCTGCGCTCGACCGCGAGCGGCACCACCCACCACCCCGAGACAGAGGCAGCACAGCGATGAGCGCGAACCACCAGCCGGCGAACAGCGGCCCCTTCCGCGAGGGTGACCGCGTGCAGCTGACCGGACCGAAGGGGCGGAAGAACACCATCACGCTCGAGGCCGGCAAGGTCTTCCACACGCACCGCGGGATGATCGAGCACACCACGATCATCGGCCTGCCGGACGGCAGCGTCGTCGCCAACACCGAGGGCATCGAGCACCTCGCACTCCGGCCGCTGCTGGTCGACTTCGTGATGTCGATGCCTCGCGGTGCCGCCATCATCTACCCGAAGGACGCGGCCGAGATCATCGGCCAGGCGGACATCTTCCCCGGCGCGACGGTCGTCGAGGCCGGTGTCGGTTCCGGCGCGCTCTCCCTCTGGCTCCTCCGGGCCATCGGACCGTCGGGCAGGTTGGCCTCCTTCGAGCGTCGGGACGAGTTCGCCGACGTCGCGCGAGGCAACGTCGCGACCTTCTTCGGCTACGACCCGCAGAACTGGTCGGTCACGGTCGGCGACCTCCAGGAGACCCTGCCCGACACGATGCCCGCCGAATCCGTCGACCGCGTGGTGCTCGACATGCTCGCACCGTGGGAGTGCCTCGACGTCGCCTGGGAGGCGCTGAAGCCCGGCGGCGTGATCCTCTGCTACGTCGCCACCGTCACCCAGCTGTCCCGGGTCGCCGAAGCGATCCGAGGGACGGGCGGCTTCACCAACCCGCAGTCGAACGAGACGATGATGCGCGGGTGGCACGTCGAGGGGCTCGCAGTGCGACCGGACCACCGGATGATCGGACACACGGGCTTCCTCATCACCGCGCGGAAGCTCGCTCCCGGCACGGTCCTGCCCGAGCTGAAGCGACGCGCCTCGAAGAGCGACTTCAGCGCCGAGGACGTCGAGCTGTGGACGCCGGGCGCCCTCGGGGAACGCTCCGCGAGCGCGAAGATCCTGCGGAAGCGCGCCAGGAGCGCCGGGGCGAGTGCCGAGCTGTCCCGTGCGCGGGGCCTCGACGGCGACAGCGTGGGGCCGGACGAGTCGATCGAACCGTCCGCCGCTGAGCCGGCTCTCGGCGACGATCGTTGACCCCGGTTCACGTCGACTAAACTGTGCGACGGCGACCTGCCGTCCCACCCGTACCACCGAAACGAGGATCCGTGCGCACTGCACCAGCTCTCATCGCCGCAGCAGGCCTGTTGCTCGTCTCCCTCACCGGGTGCACCGCGCCGGGCTCGGCCTCCTGCGACACCGCGGCGTCCGCCGGCGACGCGACGAAGCTCATCAGCGTGTCCGGTGACTTCGGATCCACCCCGAAGGTGGAGCTCCCGAAGCCGCTGTACACGAAGACGACGGAGCGCCAGGTCGTCATCCAGGGCGACGGTCAGCAGGTCTCGGCCGACGGCACCGTCAACCTCAACCTGATGCTCCTCAACGGACGCACCGGAGACGTCCTGCAGCAGACGGACTTCAACGGGCCCGCGAGCACCCTCATCGCCCTGTCCGGAAGCCTCCCCGGCTTCGCGAAGGCGTTCGCCTGCACGACGGTCGGATCCCGTGTCGTCGCGGCTATCTCACCCGAGGACGCCTTCGGCCCGAGCGGTGGCAGCGAGGCGAACGGCATCAAGAAGGACGACGCGATCATCCTCGTCGCCGACATCCAGGGAGCGGCGCTGCCCAAGGCCGACGGCGCCGAACGCCCGATCCCGTCGGGGTTCCCGTCCGTCGTGACCGCTCCGAGCGGCCAGCCCGGCATCACCATCCCGGCGGCCCCCGCCCCGACCGAGACGAAGCACACCCTGTCCCGCGTCGGCGACGGTGCCACGGTCAAGGCAGGCGACCAGGTCATCGTCAACTACACCGGCGTGCTGTGGGATCAGAAGAGCGTCTTCGACAGCAGCTGGGAGAAGGGCCAGCCCCTCGTCTTCCAGGCCGACGGCGGTCAGATGATCAAGGCCTTCAACGACGCGGTCGTCGGCCAGCAGGTCGGCTCACAGATCATCCTCGTGGTGGCGCCGAAGGACGGCTACGGCGAGCAGGGCTCGGGCACCGTCCCGGCCGGCGCGACGCTCGTGTTCGTCATCGATGTGCTCGGCACCCAGCGCGCGGCGCAGTAGCCGACACGCTTCGGAGACGGCCCGTCCCACGCCCGCGTCGCGGGTGGGGGACGGGCCGTCCGTCGGTAGACTGGACCGGTGTCCTCAGCCCGCGAGTCCCCGAAGCCGGTCCCGGTGGAGGAGCGACTCTTCAGCCTCGTGCTCGCGCTCCTCGCCACGCAGACCGGCCTGACGAAGAACGAGATCCTGTCGACCGTCCAGGGCTACCGCCAGCAGTATTCGAGTGGGGGCGGCAACGCCAGCCTCGAGCGACAGTTCGAGCGCGACAAGGACAACATCCGCGAACTCGGCGTCCCGCTCGAGACGATCGAGCAGCCGGGCGAACCCGGCAACAACCAGTCGATGCGCTATCGGATCCCGAAAGGCGCCTACGAGCTCCCCACCGACGTCCGGTTCACCCCGGCGGAGCTGTCACTGCTGTCGCTCGCAGCCACCGTGTGGCGTGAGGGGTCGCTCTCCGGCCAGTCGCAGCGCGCGATGACGAAGTTGCGGTCGCTCGGCATCGAGCCCGACGAACCGATCATCGGATATGCGCCGCGACTCCGCACCCGGGAGGCCTCGTTCGAACCGCTCGACGCGGCGCTCGAACGTCGGTCCGTGGTCGCCTTCCCCTACCTGAAGCCCGGCGAGGCGCGGCCACGCGTCCGCACCGTCGCACCGTTGGCGCTCGTCCAGCACGAGGGTCGCTGGCACCTCTATGCGACCGACCGGACGGTGGACGAGCCCCGGACGTTCCTCCTCTCGCGGATCGTCGGTCCGGTCAAGCCGACGGGGGAGTCGTTCCCCGCCGACGACCGCGACCACGCCGCCGACGCGATCGACGGCCTGCGCCGCGTGTCCTCGTCGCAGCGCGCCCTCGTCCGTGTCCGGCCCGGAACCGACGCCGCGGCACGCCTCGGCAACCGCTACGGCGTCAGCGACACGGAGCGCACGGAACTCACCATCCCGTACCTCGACCACCACATCCTCGCCGACGAGCTCGCCGGGTTCGGCCCGGAGGTCGTCGTCCTCGACCCTCCGGCACTCGTCGAGGCCGTGGCGTCCAGACTCGAGCTGGTCGTCGCCCGCCACCGCGCGACGGACGACGCACCCCACCCCGAGGAGACCGCCCGTGGCTAAGCGACCGGCGGCGCCCCGCGCCCAGGACAAGCTGATCTTCCTCCTCTCGCTCGTGCCGTACCTCATCGACCGCGAGCGGGTCACGGTCGACGAGGCCGCACGGCACTTCGGCCTGTCCCCGCGCCAGATCCGTGAAGCGGTCGAACTCTTGACGGTGTCCGGCGTGCCTGGCGACACCCGGCAGTACCTCGCCGGCGACCTCTTCGACATCGACTGGGGCAGCTTCGAGGAGGACGACGAGATCGTCCTCACCCACCGGGTCGCCCTCGACGACAGTCCCCGCTTCTCAGCCCGCGAGGCCTCCGCCCTCATCGCCGGACTGCAGTCGCTCCAGCGCCTTCCCGAATTCGTCGACAGCGACGTCATCGGCGGCGTGATGGCGAAGCTCGCCCGCGGGGCGTCGTCGGCTCCGGGGCAGCTCGCGGTCACCGAGTCCTACTCCGCGAACGCGGTCGGCATCATCCGATCGGCTCTGGCAGCCGGCCACAGCGTCGCGTTCGACTACGTCGACGCGAGTGGGGCGACCGAGGCGAGGCTGGTGGACCCGCTGCGTCTCGAGTCCCAGGACCAGGACTGGTACCTCTACGGGTGGTGCCACCTGCGCGAGGCGACGCGTCGCTTCCGTCTCGATCGGATGACCGAGCTCCGGGAGACCGACGCCGAGGTCGTGTTCCGGGAAGCGGACGTCGTCGTCCCGACCGCGTTGTTCGAGCCGAGCGACTCCGACCGCAACGTCACCGTGCTCGTCCGACGCTCGGTCCTGCCGCTCATCGACGACTACGTGGTCGCCGTCGACAGCGCGCCAGGCGGCTCCGCAGCCCGCGAGGACAGCGACGCCGAGGTGACCGCGACCCTGCGCCTCGCGCACCATCACGGCCTCAAACGACTGGTCGCCGCACACCCCGGGCTCATCACCGTGCTCGGCCCGGCGGACGCGCGCGACGCGGTCGCCGATTGGGCGGCCGCCGGTCTCGCGCAGTACCGCACGACATCCGGGAGCTGACTCCCGAGACTCCCGGCAGGAGAGCGGGAGATGCAGGGTAGAGTGAGTGGACCTCGACCTCGAAGATCAGGAACGAAGACTATGTTCGGCAACGCATTCACCGGGTGGCACCTCGTCATCATCCTCCTCATCGTCCTGCTGCTGTTCGGAGCACCGAAGCTCCCGGGTCTCGCCCGCAGCGTCGGCCAGTCGATGCGGATCTTCAAGAGCGAGGTCAAGAGCATGCGCGACGACGAGCCCGCCTCGCCCGACGCGACTGGCACGGTTCCGCCCGCGAGTGCGGCACCCGCCGACCCGACTCCGGCCGCGACGGCCCCGCAGAAGCCGACCGACCCGCCGGTCAAGCCGTAACCCTGAGGACCACCCGAGCCCGATGACGCCAGCACCTGGCCCCCGACGAGTGCGCCTCGAACACGCTGCTCAGGAACGGACGATGTCGCCGTGGCCCTGACCGAGAAGCGTCCCAAGAAACAGAACCGCGAAGGGCGGATGTCCCTCGGCGAGCACCTCGTCGAGTTGCGGAAGCGGCTGTTCTACTCCGCCATCGGCATCATCGTCGGCATGGTCGCGGGTTTCATCGCCTCCGAGTGGATCATCGAGGCGATGAGCGCCCCCATCCTCGTCATCGCCGACGATCGCGGGCAGGCGTTCCTGAACTTCACCAACGTCACGAGCGCGTTCGACCTCCGGATGAAGATCGCCCTCACCGCCGGCGTCGTCCTGTCCAGCCCGGTGTGGCTCTACCAGATCTGGGCGTTCCTCGTGCCCGGCCTGACGCGCAAGGAGCTGAAGTACGCGATCGGGTTCTTCGCGACCGCCGTGCCGTTGTTCCTCGCGGGCTGCTACGCGGGCTGGTTCGTGTTGCCGCACATCGTCGAGCTCATGCTCGGCTTCACCCCGACGGCAGCGGCCAACTTCCTCGACGCCACCACCTATTACGACTTCGTCCTGAAGCTGGTGCTCGCGGTCGGTGTCGCCTTCGTCCTGCCCGTGTTCCTCGTCCTGTTGAACTTCGTCGGCGTGCTCTCCGCAGCGGCGATCATCAAGGCGTGGCGGGTCGCGATCCTCGTCATCGTGCTCTTCACGGCCATCGCCACGCCCGCCGCCGACATCGTGTCGATGTTCGTCCTGGCGATCCCGATGGTCCTGTTGTACTTCGCGGCCTACGGCGTCGCCGTCCTCCACGACCGCAGTGCGGCCAAGCGACAGCGACGCATCGACGCCGAACTCGGCAGCGCGGGGCTCGCATGAGCGACACTGCTTCCCCTGCCGAGCGGTATCGGGCAGCAGCGGTCCGGAACGCGACACCGAGGCTCCAGGAGTTCCGCGCGAGGCAGCGTTTCGACCTGGACGCGTTCCAACTCGAGGCGTGCGAGCGGATCGAGAACGGCAGCAGTGTCCTCGTCGCCGCACCGACGGGGGCCGGCAAGACCATCGTCGCCGAGTTCGCGATCGCCCTCGCCATGCACGGCGACCGCGGCAAGGTCTTCTACACCACGCCGATGAAGGCGCTCAGCAACCAGAAGTTCCAGGAGCTCACCGCCGAGTACGGGTCCGAGCACGTCGGCCTGCTCACGGGCGATACGAACGTGAACGGCAACGCCCGCATCGTCGTCATGACGACCGAGGTCCTCCGCAACATGCTGTACGCGGACTCCGACGCGCTGACCGACCTCGCCTTCGTCATCATGGACGAGGTGCACTACCTGGCGGACCGGTTCCGCGGAGCGGTGTGGGAAGAGGTCATCATCCACCTCCCGCAGGCCGTCCGGATGGTGTCGCTGAGCGCGACCGTGTCGAACGCCGAGGAGTTCGGCGACTGGCTGCAGGCCGTCCGCGGCGACACCGCCGTCATCGTGTCCGAGGAGCGCCCGGTGCCCCTCACCCAGCACGTGCTGATGCGGAACAAACTCATCGACCTGTTCGCCGCACCGAGCCTCGCCGACACCCATCAGGTCAACCCGGAGCTCGTCCGCATGGCGCAGTTCGGTGGCCGTGCACCGAACAGCCGTCAGTACAAGGACGTCAGCCGCTACAACCAGCGCCGAGCCCCGCATCGGGCCGAGAAGCTCGACCGTGGGCATTTCGTCCAGATGCTCGACGACCACCACCTGCTCCCGGCGATCTTCTTCGTCTTCAGCCGTGTCGGGTGCGACCAGGCGGTCAAGCAGGTCCTCCGTTCGGGCATCAGGCTGACCGAGGCGCACGAACGCGACGAGATCCGCCAGATCGTCGACGAGCACTGCCGGACCCTTCTCGACGAGGACCTCGCCGTCCTCGGCTACTGGGAGTGGCTCGACGGTCTGGAGCGGGGCGTCGCCGCCCACCACGCCGGTCTCCTGCCGGCGTTCAAGGAGGTCGTCGAGGAGCTCTTCCGGCGGAAGCTCGTGAAGGTCGTCTTCGCGACCGAGACCCTCGCGCTCGGCATCAACATGCCGGCCAGGACGGTCGTCCTCGAGAAGCTCGAGAAGTTCAACGGCGAGGCACGCGTCCCGATCACCCCGGGGGAGTACACCCAGATCACGGGGCGTGCCGGACGCCGTGGCATCGACGTCGAGGGCCACGCCGTGATCCAGTGGACCGAGGGGCTGCACCCGCAGTCCGTCGCCTCGCTGGCCTCCCGACGCACCTACCCGCTCAACTCCAGCTTCCGCCCGACCTACAACATGGCGGTCAACCTGATCGACCAGTTCGGCCGTCAACGCACCCGTCAGATCCTCGAGTCGTCCTTCGCGCAGTTCCAGGCGGACCGAGCCGTCGTCGGGATCGCCCGGAAGGTGCGCGAGCAGGAGTCCTCGCTCGCCGGCTACGAGAAGTCCATGTCGTGCCACCTCGGGAACTTCGTCGAGTACGCGGGCATCCGGCGCGAGCTCACGGACCTCGAACGCAAGGGCGAGCCGAACGGCTCGCGCGCGTCGAAGGACCGTCGCCAACGCAAGCTCGCCGAACTCCGCAAGCGCATGCGGGCTCACGCCTGCCACGTCTGCCCGCACCGCGAGGACCACGCTCGCTGGGCGGAACGATGGTTCAAGCTCAAGAAGCAGACCGACCAGCTGCGACAGCAGATCCAGACGCGGACGGGCGCGGTCGCTCGTGTGTTCGACCGGGTCGTCGACGTGCTGCTCGAGTACGAGTACCTGGCACGCGACGAGCACGGCGCAGTCGTCGTCGCGGCTCCCGGACGCACCTTGAAGCGCATCTACGGAGAACGGGACCTCCTCGTGGCGGAATGCCTGCGAACCGGTGCCTGGAACGACCTCGATGCCGCATCCCTCGCGGCGATGGCCGCCGCGATCGTGTACGAACCACGGCGTGAGGAGCAGAACACCCCGGAGCGCTTCCTGCCCCGCGGCCCGTTCCGCTCCGCGCTCGAACGGACGCAGGACCTCTGGAGCCGGCTCGACGACAGCGAACGGGAGCACCGCCTCCCGGGGAGCAACCCGATCTCGACCGGTCTCTCCCTCGCGATGCACCAGTGGGCCAAGGGTGCGAACCTCGACACGGTGCTCATCGAGGCGGAACTCGCCGCCGGCGACTTCGTGCGGTGGTGCAAGCAGACCATCGACCTGCTCGATCAGCTCCGCGTCGTCGACGGACCGGTGGGTCGTCATTCGCGTGAGGCGCTGGACTCGATCCGACGCGGCATCGTCGCGTACAGCTCGCTGTGAGGCCCCTGCACCGTCGGAGCCACCGGCTCCGACCGATCGACGCGCTGGTCGACCGTCGTCCGCCGCTCCCGCTCTGGCTCGCGGCCGTCGTGGCCATCGCCGCCGGCCCGGTCCTCGACGCCGGCTTCCCGGACCGCGGGGTCTGGCCCCTGACGTTCGTCGGCATCGCCCTCGTCCTCCTCACCCTCATGGGGCGCAGCGTCGGCGGTGCGCTCCTCGTCGGCTTCCTGGCGGGGGAGTCGTTCTACCTCATCCACATCGAGTGGGCGACCGCCTACCTGGGTCCCGTCCCGTGGGCGGCACTGTCGACGCTGGAGGCCATCTTCTTCGCGCTCGGAGCCGTGCTCATCACCCTGGCGTACCGCTGGGTGCCGCGCGCCTTCCCCGGGATCGGGGGGCGGGTCTGGTTGACCGCCGCGGTCGTCGCCGCCCTGTGGACCGCGCGCGAGACGCTCGTGAGCACCTGGCCCTACGGCGGATTCCCGTGGGCGAGGATGGCGCTCAGCCAGTCCGAGAGCCCGTTCGCACCACTCGTGGCCTGGGTCGGGTTCTCGGGGCTGTCGTTCCTCATGGTGCTGCTCGTGGCACTCGCCCTCCAGCTCGCGGCGACCGCCGAGCTCCCGACGGTCAGCCGGGTCGGGACCGCGGTCCTCGCGGTCATCGCGGTGCTCGTCGTGCCGGCATGGCCGACGGCGACGACCGGGAGCATGCGGGTGGCTGCCATCCAGGGCAACGGCCCCGCCGGCTACTTCGACGCCGCAGCACCCGGCACCGTCATGCAGACCCAGATCGACGAGACGCTGCAGGTGCTCGACGCGGACGTCGACGTCGTGGTCTGGCCCGAGGGCAGCGCAGACCTCGACCCGCAGCGGGTTCCCCAATCGGCTGCAGCCCTCGACGCGTTGAGCCGTCGCATGGACGCACCGTTCGTCGTCGGTGCGATCTCCCAACGCGGCGACCGCTACTACAACTCGTCACTCCTCTGGGACGCCTCGGATGGCGTCCGCGACGTCTACGACAAGAAGCACCCGGTCCCGTTCGGTGAATACGTCCCGGACCGGAAGTTCTGGGAGCCGTTCGCACCCGACCTCATCGGCCTCATCCAGCGCGAGTACACCCCGGGCACGAAGGACAACGTCTTCGACATCGACGGCGTGCTCGCAGGGATCAGCATCTGCTTCGACATCGCCGACGACCAGCTCACCCGCGACGCGGTGGCGGGCGGCGCGCGGATCGTGTTCGCCCAGACCAACAACGCGGACTTCGGGCAGACGGACGAGAATCAACAGCAGCTGGCGATCGCACGGCTCCGGGCTATCGAATCGGCTCGGTCCGTGGTGAACATCTCCACGGTGGGGACCAGCCAGATCATCGGGCCCGACGGCTCGACGATCGACAGCATCCCGGCCTTCCGCCCCGGCTCGATGGTCTCCGAGGTGCCGCTGACGGACACGGTCACGCCGTCGATGGCCTTCGGTCACCAGCTCGAGATGTTCATCGGTGGCATGGGACTCGCCTCGCTGGTCCTCGCCGGTTTCGCCGGCAGGCCCCGGCGCGTCCCGAACCGGCCCCGGACATGACGATCGGCTGATCCGGTACCGGATCAGCCGATCGAGGGGAGGCCTGTCAGGGGCTCGGTGTCACGCGCTCTTCTGCTGGCCGCGACGGGCCCGGAGATACGAGAGGCGCTCTTCGAGCAGCTCCTCGAGCTCATCGCGCGAGCGGCGCTCGAGCAGCATGTCCCAGTGGCTGCGGGGCGTCTTCACATCACCGCGGTCGACGACGACGGGCTTCGAGTCGACGAGGAGGACGGCCTCCGCACCGCAGTGCCGGCACTCCCACAGTTCGGGGACTTCCGCATCGGCGGCGAAGGTCATGGTGGTCTCGCGCTCGCAACTCTGACACCGGTAGATGTGGTTGCTCCGCGCCGAGAATATGACGCCCTCTTCCGTTTGTAGACTCTGGGCGCCCAGGCGCATTCCGCGCAAACTGCGATCTGCCATTGTGTGGTCTCCTCTCGCTCGGCATCCACAGTTATAAACCCACAAGCTGGGTAAACTGTTCCGTTCACCCATCTGGCTATCAGCTCATGCCCAGCTGCAGCCACGCCGGATGCGGAGAGCTGAGCCGTCAGCGCGAGCGGACCACGTCGAGCGCGAGATCACAGCGGTCGGTGACGAGGCCGTCGACACCGAGATCCAGCAGTCGTCGCATGTCGTCGGGGTCGTTGACCGTCCACACGTGCACTTCCACACCGAGCGCGTGCATCTGTGCGAGGAGGCGCTTCGTCACGACGGGTACGCCGCGGAACCGTTCGGGCACCTGGAGCGCCTGGACACCGGTGAGCGACCGACGGAGTGCTCCACGGAGCCCGAGGGCGGCTGCGGGGAGGACGCGGAGCAGGATCCGGGCCGACGCGGATGAGACCACGGAGTCGGCACCGGCCTCCAGCCCCACGGCCTGCACGATCGCGGAACGTCTGCCCTCGTCGAAGGAAGTGACGAGCACCCGATCGGCGGCACCTGCGCCGATGATCGCGGCAGCCGCCGGTGCAGCCGCGGCCGCGGCCTTGATGTCGAGGTTGAAGCGTGCCCCGGGGAGCTCGGCCAGCGCCTCCGACAGCGTCGGGATGCGATCGCCGCCGAGGTCGATCCGCTGGAGTTCCGCGAGTTCGAGGTCGGCGATCGGTCTCGGATCGCCGGTGATGCGTCGCAGGGACGGGTCATGGAAGAGGACGGCGTGTCCGTCGCGCGTGCAGTGCGCGTCGGTCTCGACGTACTCGGCGCCGGCCGCCAGGGCACGGCGGAAGGACGACAGCGTGTTCTCGGGGACCCCCGGCCCGGCCAGCCCTCGATGGGCGAGGACCCGAGGGCGGGCCGGACGGAAGTAGGGGAGGACCACTGTCACCGCGTGCTCAGCCCTCGGGCTGGACGGGAGTCGTCGGCGCCGGTGGCGTCTGGGGTGACGCGGCCGGCGCTGTGGTGAAGGAGGGCGTCTGCGCAGCTGCGGCCGCCGCCCGTGCCGTGGCCGCAGGGTCGCGGGTGTTGCCCGGCCCGAAGGCGGAGCCGATGCCCTTGAGCGCCTCGGTCAGTTCGCTCGGGATGACCCAGAGCTTGTTCGCCTGGCCTTCCGCGAGCTTCGGGAGCATCTGCAGGTACTGGTAGCCCAGGAGCTTCTCGTCGGGGTCGCCGTCGTGGATGGCCTTGAACACCGTCTGGATGGCGGACGCCTCACCCTGAGCACGGAGCACGGCTGCCTGGGCATCACCCTCGGCGCGGAGGATCTCCGCCTGCCGCGCACCCTCGGCTGTCAGGATCGCCGACTGCTTGGTTCCCTCAGCGGTGAGGATGAGGGCTCGACGGTCGCGCTCGGCCCGCATCTGCTTCTCCATGGAGTCCTGGATGGAGAGCGGCGGGTCGATCGCCTTGAGCTCGACGCGTCCGACGCGGATGCCCCACTTACCGGTCGCCTCGTCGAGCACGATGCGGAGCTTGCTGTTGATCTCGTCGCGGCTCGTCAGCGCCTCCTCGAGGTTCAGCCCACCGACGACGTTTCGGAGCGTCGTCGTGGTCAGCTGCTCGACGGCACCCAGGTAGTTCGCGATCTCATACGTCGCGGCTCGGGCGTCGGTCACCTGGAAGTAGACGACCGTGTCGATCGAGACGACGAGGTTGTCCTCGGTGATGACCGGCTGCGGCGGGAAGGAGACGACGGTCTCGCGCAGATCGATGAGCGGCCGCAACCGGTCGATGAAGGGGATGAGCAGGTTCAGACCCGGCAAGAGGGTCTTGTGGTACTTGCCGAGCCGCTCGACCACGCCGGCGCTCGCCTGCGGGATGATGCGGATGGATCGGAACAGCACCACCAGCACGAAGATGACGACGATGGCCGCGATCACCCAGCCGATGATCGCTCCTGATGAGATGTCGTTCACGACTACTCCTTCTGCTCGCCCAGCGGTGCCGGGTGGGTTGGGACGGGGACGACGACGGCGGTGGCACCGTCGACGACGGACAGGACGATGCGCGTGCCGGGCTCGAGGGACGACGAGGGGGAGTCGTGCGGGGTCCTGGCGGTCCAGACCTCGCCGTTGCCGAGCTTCACCTGGCCACCGTGCGGGGTCACCGTCGAGAGCACGAGCCCCGGCATGCCGAGGAGCGCGTCGACGTTGCTCTTCGCCGGGTCCGCGCCGCGTTGCAACGCTCGGAGCAGCGGCGGCCTGACGGCCAACAGGAGCAGGAGGGCGGCAGCGGCTGCGATGAGCAGCTGGAGCCACCACGGAGCGCCGAGGAGGCCGGAGAGCAGCCCGACGGTGCCGCCGAGCGCGAGCATGAGGAAGGTGAACTCGAGCGACAGGATCTCGATGATGACGAACACGAGGATCAGGACCAACCAGGCGATCCAGGCGTACTCGGTGATGACGTCCATGGTGCGGATTCCTCCCGGATCGGCTCTCGCGTCTGCCGCCTCGCAGTCCGTTGGAGCGCGAGACGGTGCGCCGGTCGGGTTCAACGCTATCAGCTGGGCGGACCACCGAACCGGATCCGTCTGCCGGTTGTTGGTAAGGTCGTTGGCTGGAACCAGCCGCCGATGAGCGGCCCCAGATCTGAAGGAGCCCTCACGTGACGAACCCCCTGGCCGCCGGATCCCTCTCCGGGAAGAACGTCCTCGTGACGGGCTCGTCCCGCGGCATCGGTGCCGACACCATCCGGTACTTCGCCGGTGCCGGCGCCAACGTCGTGATCAACTACCGGAACAAGGAGGCTCGCGCCGTCAAGCTCGCCGACGAGGTGCGAGCCCTCGGCGTGCAGGCCCTGGTGGTCGGAGCCGACCTCACCGACCCCGCCTCGGTCGCCGCGATGTTCGCGACGACGAAGGCCGAACTCGGCGACCTCGACGTCCTGGTGCTGAACGCCTCCGGAGGGATGGAGAGCGGCATGGCCGAGGACTACGCCATGCAGCTCAACCGGGACGCACAGGTGAGCGTCGTCGAACACGCCCTCCCGCTGCTCCGCCCCGGCTCGCGGATCGTGTTCGTCACGAGCCACCAGGCGCACTTCATCCGGACCACGCCGACGATGCCCGAGTACGTGCCGGTCGCGACCTCCAAGCGCGCGGGCGAGGATGCGCTCCGCGCCAAGCAGGACCAGTTCGACGCCGCCGGTGTCGAGTTCGTGGTCGTCTCGGGCGACATGATCGAGGGGACCATCACCGCGACCCTCCTCGAACGCGCCAACCCCGGTGCGATCAGCTCCCGCAAGGAGTCGGCCGGTCGTCTCTACAACGTGGGCGAGTTCGCGGCCGAGGTCGCCTCGGCCGCCGTGGACCCGATCCCCGAGGACCACACCCGCTACGTGGGGGACACGAGCGACTTCATCGCCGAGTAGGCGACGATCCTGACACGACGAACGCCCGGTCCCTCGAGGGGCCGGGCGTTCGTCGTCCTGCCACCCGGGTCAGCCGGCGAGACCGGCCCGCTTCACCTGCTTGCCGAAGGTGATCGCCTGGATGATCTCGACGACGCCGGCCGCGATGAGGAAGAACGCGGTGACGAGCAGCAGGGTCACGGCGGCGAGCAGCGGGTTCGCGAGCACGAACACGCCGGCGACGACGCTGATGACGCCGTAGAGGATGGTGATCCACCGCGACACGTCCGGTGCCGAGTCGAACAACGAGGCCACGCCCTCGACGATCCAGGAGACACCGATCACGAAGACGAGTGCGCCGATGCCGAGCAGCGGATCGATGAAGATGTAGACGCCGGCGGCGAGCAGCAGCACACCGAACACGATCGTGAGGACCCGCCAGAGTCCGCCGTGCTCCCGAGCGACGACGCCACGCGTGATGCGGGCGATCCCGGCGACCAGGAAGTAGACGGCGAAGATCCACGCGACGGCGACCAGCGAGGCCTTCGGCGCGACCAGCAGGAAGACACCCAAGAGGATCGTGAGGATCCCACCGACGGCGAAGGCCCATCGGACACCGGAGATCTGGCTCGTGGTCAGCTTGGCGGAGTTCAGCGTGTAGGTGGTGGTGGATGATTCGGACATGGTCGGCTCCTGACGGTGGACAGTGCGGCGCTCCCGAGCAGACCGGGTGCGTTCCACCAGTGTGACGCATTCACACAGGTGTTTCACAGCATGACCTTCCATGTCGCGCGGGCCCGGTGCCGATCCAGGCGAGACGCCAGCAGATGACGACGGATACGCTGATCGCCATGACCGAGACGCCGATGCACACCAGGGCCGCCGACAGCCACGACGTCATCCGGGTCAGGGGTGCCCGCGAGCACAATCTGCGCGACGTCGACGTCGACCTCCCGAAGCGCCGCCTCACCGTGTTCACGGGTGTGTCCGGCTCAGGGAAGAGCTCACTCGTCTTCGGGACGATCGCCGCCGAGTCGCAGCGGATGATCAACGAGACCTACAGTGCGTTCGTCCAGGGCTTCATGCCGTCGCAGGCGCGGCCCGACGTCGACGTGCTCGAGGGACTCACCACGGCGATCATCGTCGACCAGGAGCGGATGGGCGCGAACTCGCGTTCGACGGTGGGTACGGCGACGGACGCGAACACCATGTTGCGCATCCTCTTCAGTCGGATCGGAGACCCGTCCATCGGGTCTCCACAGGCCTTCTCCTTCAACGTCGCCTCGATCAGCGGCGCCGGAGCGGTGACCATCGAGCGCGGGGGACAGAGCACGAAGGAACGGCGGAGCTTCTCGATCACCGGCGGCATGTGCCCGCGGTGCGAGGGGATGGGGACCGTGAACGACATCGACCGTTCCCAGCTCTACGACGCCACGAAGTCGCTCAACCAGGGCGCGCTCACGATCCCCGGCTACACACCCGACGGCTGGGGCGTGCGGATCTTCACCGGATCCGGATTCCTCGACGCGGACAAGCCCATCCAGGACTACACGGAGCGGGAGCTCCACGACTTCCTCCACAAGGAGCCGGTGAAGGTCAAGGTCGGCGACATCAACATGACCTACGAGGGCCTGATCCCGAAGGTGCAGAAGTCGTTCCTCTCGAAGGACCGTGAGGCGATGCAGCCGCACATCCGCGCATTCGTCGACCGCGCCGTCACCTTCACCACGTGTCCGGCGTGTGAGGGGACCCGCCTGAGCGAGGGCGCACGGAGTTCGCGCATCGCCGGTCGGAACATCGCCGAACTGTGCGCGATGCAGATCAGCGACCTCGCGGCGTGGATCCGGGCGCTCGACGAACCGTCGGTGCGCCCGCTCCTGACGGTCCTCCAGGAGACGCTGGACTCCTTCGTCGCCATCGGGCTGGGGTACCTGTCGCTCGACCGCACGACGGGCACCCTCTCGGGTGGGGAGGCGCAACGGACGAAGATGATCCGCCATCTGGGGTCGTCGCTCACCGACGTGACCTACGTGTTCGACGAGCCGACCGTCGGACTGCACCCGCATGACATCCAGCGGATGAACGAACTGCTCCTGCGGCTCCGCGACAAGGGGAACACCGTCCTCGTCGTGGAACACAAGCCGGAGACGATCACGATCGCCGACCACGTCGTCGACCTCGGCCCCGGTGCCGGGACCGGCGGGGGACAGGTGACGTTCCAGGGGAGCGTGGACGGCCTCCGGGCGAGCGACACGCTCACCGGACGTCACTTCGACGACCGCGCAGCGCTCAAGCCGGCGCTGCGTCGACCGACCGGTGTCATCGAGATCCGCGGCGCCGACCGGCACAACCTGCAGGGCGTCGACGTCGACGTGCCGCTCGGCGTCCTCGTGGTCGTCACGGGTGTCGCCGGCTCGGGCAAGAGCTCCCTCATCCACGGCTCGGTCGCAGGGCGTCCCGGCGTGGTGACGGTCGACCAGAGCCCGATCCGCGGCTCGCGTCGCAGTAACCCGGCGACGTACACGGGTCTGCTCGAGCCCATCCGCAAGGCGTTCGCGAAGGCCAACGGGGTCAAGCCGGCGCTGTTCAGCTCGAACTCGGCGGGAGCCTGCCCGAACTGCAATGGCGCAGGTGTCGTCTTCACCGATCTCGGCGTCATGGCGAGCGTCTCGACCGTCTGCGAGGTGTGCGAGGGTCGCCGGTTCGATGCTTCCGTTCTGGAATATCAGTTGGGGGAGCGGGACATCAGCGAGGTGCTCGCGATGTCGGTGACGGAGGCCGAGGCCTTCTTCGCCGACGGGCCGGCCCGGACGCCAGCCGCGCACGTCATCCTGGCGCGACTCGCCGACGTCGGACTCGGCTATCTCAGCCTCGGACAGCCGTTGACCACCCTGTCAGGAGGCGAACGACAGCGACTCAAACTGGCGACACAGATGGCCGACTCGGGTGAGGTCTACATCCTGGACGAGCCGACGACGGGCCTGCACCTCGCCGACGTGGAGAACCTGCTCGGACTCCTGGACCGCTTGGTGGACTCCGGGAAGTCGGTCATCGTCATCGAGCACCATCAGGCGGTCATGGCGCATGCGGACTGGATCGTCGACCTCGGACCCGGCGCAGGTCACGACGGCGGACGTCTGGTGTTCACCGGGACGCCCGCAGCGCTCGTCGCCGATCGCTCGACCCTCACCGGAGAACATCTCGCTCGGTACATCGGCTCCTGACGCGCCCCGGTCGTCGCCGCGATCCTCAGGTCGGAGATGCAGGCCGACGTGACCCGATCCGACCCCGCTCGCGGCGGGCTGGAAAGAGCTGATAATGCACATTATGTCAACTCAGCCGAATCTGCCCCGCCCCGCGGCTCGGGTTCGGAGGTCTTGCCCCAGGATCACCGCGTGGACCCGGTCACGGAGGTGCAACTTCGCGAAGACCCGGTTGACGTGCGTCTTGACCGTGGACGGCGACAGGTGGAGTGCGTCGGAGATCTCACGATTCGACAGCCCGACGACGATGCATCCGAACACGTCGAGCTCGCGCGGGCTGAGCGGGTCCAGCGGGTGGGCTGTCCCACCTGCTCCCCCGTGCTCGCGCGACCGTCCACCGGAGGCATAGTGCTCGATGAGTCGCTTCGTGATCCTGGGTTCGACGACGGCATCGCCGGCATGGATCGTCCGAACAGCCTCCTGCAATTGGTCTGGTGGGGTGCTCTTCAGCAGGAAGGCGCTGGCGCCGGCGTGGAGGCCTCCGAACGCGTACTCGTCGATGTCGAAGGTGGTGAGGATGAGGACGCGTGTGGCCGGGTGGACCGTGGTGATGACCCTGGTCGCTTCGACGCCGCCCATGCCGGGCATCCGCACATCCATGAGGACGACGTCCGGTCGCAGTTCCCGTGCACGCCGAATCGCCTCCTCACCTGTCGCCGCCTCCCCCACGACCTCGATGTCGGGCGCGGAATCCAGGGTCAGCGCGCTGCCCACCCGGACGAGCTCCTGGTCGTCCACCACCAGCACGCTGATGATCGAGGGACTGGTCGTGCTCACGTCGCTGCTCCTCGGTCGATGTGCAGCGTCGCGCTCGTCGACCAGCCCCCGCCCGCGCACGGCCCTGCTTCGCTCGTGCCGCCGTACGCCGCGGCTCGAGCGGCGATACCCAGGAGCCCCTGCCCACTCCCCTGGCTCGGAGCTCGAGTTCGGCGGGTGTCGATGCGGCCGTCGTCGGTGACCCGCACCACGACGGTGCCGGGCGCCACGTCGATGCCGACCTCGACTCGCGTGGGGCCGACGGCGTACCGCAACACGTTGGTGAGCGACTCCTGGACGATCCGGTAGACCGTCGTCACCAGAGCGGCCTGCTCCGGCATGGCCCCGCCGGAGCGGGTGAGCGTGACGGGCATGCCGGTACTGCGGAAGACCTCGACGACCTCCTCCACGTCGGAGACGTTGTGTCCCGACCGATGCAGGCGCTGATCCAGCACCGCATCGCCCTCTCGGAGTACCTGCAGGACGCGGTTCATCTCGCCCAGCGCGCTGCGCCCGACACCACCCAGCTGCGCGAGCGCTCGGGCCGACCGCCCGGGGTGTCGTTCCCAGCCACTGGACGCCCCGTCCGCGAGGGAGATCATCGTCGACAGCGAGTGGGCGACGACATCGTGCATCTCCGCGGCGATCCGCTGCCGCTCCACCACCCGCGCCGTGGTGAGTCGTTGGTTCACGAGTTGCGTGAGGGCCGCTCGTCGCTGCGTCACACCGCGGGCGGCGACACCTGCGGCAAGAGCGAGCAGCGCCAGCGGTTCCAGCAACGACGGGGCCCGGGTCGACCCCGTCATGAGCAGACGGACGAGCAGTCCCGACGCGGGGAGCCCCACGAGGACCGCGTAGCCCGACAGCGCGGTTCTGGTGGGCAGCATGGCGGCTACCGTATACAGCGCGACGGCGGCGGGCACCGTCACCGGTGCGACGGGGGCGGGCAAGAGCACACCCGCCGTGTTCGCGAGCGCGACGGCGACGAGGATCGCCCGCGGATACCGACGCCGCCACAACAGGAGCACGCTCGAGAGGATCACCAACGGCAACCCCGGCCAGAGCGATTGCGCACCAGGCAGGACCAGCCCGAGCGCCTGGACCAGGAGACAGGTCACAGCGACCAGTGCGTCGACCACACGCTGGTGGGCGCTGAACCAGCGCAGCACGCGTGTGCCGAGGACACGGTCGACCTCCGCGGCGTCCACGATCGGCTGGATCGCACTCATACCCTTGCCACCTCCACGCTGAGCTCGGCTCTCATTCTCCCTCGCGCACCTCGTGAGCACCGTTCAGGCGTCCCGGCGCAGGAACGTGATCGCTGCGACGACGAACGACGCCAGCGTCCAGATCACCAGAACGGCATATCCGGTCCACGGTCCCATCGGGTCCGTACCGGTCGGGGCGAGGAGCAGGGAGCCGGCCTGGATCGGGAAGAAGCGGGTGATCTCGGTGCCGTATTCGGAGAACATCTGCGGGATCACCGGCACGATGAGGAGGAGCACGATCGTCGCGAGCACCGCGGCGACGACGTTGCGGATGATGGTGCCGAGTGCGATTCCGAGGATGCTGATGGTGGCCAGGTAGAGCCCGGATCCGAGCACCAACCGCGCCAGGTCGGGTGTCTCCAGCACATAGCCGTATCCGCCCCCGGTCAGGATGATGGGCGCGAGCGCGAACCCGACGGCTGCGCTGACGACACCGATGAGGAACGAGACACCCGCGATGATCGAGGCCTTCGCGACGAGCACCGCCGTCCGGCGCGGAACCGCGAGCAGCGTCGTGCCGATCTGAGCGGACCGGTACTCGTTCGTGATCATCAGGACGGCGAGCACCGCGAGGACGATGCCGACGTAGCCGGTCTTGTCGACGATCATCTCGGGGTAGGCGTCGTAGTCCGCCTTCGGTGACCCGCGGTCGCGGAAGACGTACGCCCAGGGCATCGCGATCCCGTTCGCGGTCAGCAGCAGGAACGCGAATCCTGCGAGGACGTGGTTCGAGGCGAGTCCACGGAACTTGATCCATTCGGAGACGATGGTGCCGCCGAGGCTGACATCGCTTGCGGAGAAGCGCCGCACGACGGGTGCTGCGGCCATGCCGGTGGTGGTGCTCATGAGGATGGTGTCCTTTCGAGGGGGACGCGACGTCAGGCGGAGACGAATTCCTGCGCGTCGCGGGTGAGTCGGTTGTAGGCCTCTTCGAGGGTCTGGCGCAGGGGCGTCAGCTCAGTGATCAGCACTCCCGCCTCGTGCGCGGCACGGGCGATCTGCTCCGCGGAGAGGCCCTCCACGTCCAGCACGCCCGGCTCGCTCGACGCGACGGTCGCCCCCGCTGAGGTGATCCGGCGAGTGAGTGCAGGCGCATCGAGGGCGCGAACACGGACACGACCGTCTCCCTGCTCGGTGAGCGAACCGATGGGAGCGTCCGCGATGATCTCGCCGCGACCGATGATGATCACGTGGTCCGCGATGAGCGCGAGCTCGTTCAGGAGGTGCGAGGACAGGAACACCGTCCGCCCCTCGGCCGCCAGCCGGGCCAGGAGCTCCCGGACCCAGGTCACGCCCTCGGGGTCCAGGCCGTTGACCGGCTCGTCGAGGATGAGCGTGCCCGGATCGCCCAGCAGTGCCGCGGCGATCCCCAAGCGCTGACCCATCCCCAGGGAGAACCCGCCGACCTTCTTCCTGGCGACCGCGCTGAGACCCGTCGCCTCGAGCACCTCGTCGACGCGCGAGCGCGGAATGCGGTGCGTCGCCGCGATCGAGGCGAGGTGGTTCAGCGCCGAGCGCGACCGGTGCGCCGCCCTCGCGTCCAGCAGAGCACCGACCTCGCGGAGCGGCGCGGCGAACGCCCGGTACTCAGAGCCGTCGATACGTGCACGACCAGCGGTGGGACGGTCGAGCCCGACGATCGAACGCATCGTCGTGGACTTGCCGGCGCCGTTCGGCCCCAGGAACCCGGTGACCTTGCCCGATTGGACACTGAAACTCACATCGCGCACCGCGTACGTGCCTCGGTATGCCTTGGTCAGCCCCTCCACGTCGATCGTCATGGCGTCTTCCTCCTGCTCGTAGCGGTTACCTCGTGCCATCGACGCTACGGACGCGTGTGCGTCGGCGACTGCCAACCAGGGGTTGATCGTCATCATCGGACTCAGCGGCGAACTGACCGCCGAGCGTCCGACCGTGAGGGAGCACCGCCGTGCGCTCCGAGCTGCGCGACATGATCGCTCAGCCGGGAAGTCGGCTCTGACCTGGAACGAATTGATAGAGTCTCTGCTCTAGAGTGAATGCTCTAGGAATACGGGAGCAGTCATGCCGAGAATCGTCGACCCACAGCGGTTCACCGCGCGCCAGACCGCGATCCTCGGTGCGGCTTACCGCTGCTTCGCCACCGAGGGGTATGAGACCACCTCGACGGCGGACATCTGCCGGGCGGCGGACATCTCCTCGGGGACCCTGTTCCACTACTTCCCCACCAAGCTCGACATCCTGGTCACGCTGCTGCGGGTGAGCGCCGCCTGGACCGAGGAGCAACTGCACCTCGCCACGCGAGCCGGGCCTGGGCGCCCTGCGTTGACCACCTATCTCGGCGCACTCGACCGCCAACGGGCCGCCGACCAGACGGTCGGTTTCGCTCGCGCGGTCCAAGGGATGGCGCATCTCCACGCCGTGGCGGCCGTCCTCGAGGTCGAGCGGGACATGGTGGACCGCTTCCTCCTCGACCACATCACCGAGGCGGTTCGCACCAGCGCTGCCCGCTCCGACGCCACGCCGGAGCAGCTCGTCCGATGGGTGCGCTGGCTCGTCGACGGCAGCGCACTGCACGAGACGCCGGCTTCGAGCACAACGGGTGTCAGCGTCGCCGTCCGGTCGTTGCTCCTCCTCGGATGACGGCGCAGGCCACGGGGGTCGTCAGGCCGACGGAGCAGGTCGATCGGGGTCCTGGTCCCAGAGCGGCATCCCGAACTCGTTGACCGGGACGGCGGACTGCGCCGGGTCCGGAAGCCGCTCCCCCGTCGGGCAGGTCATGAAGTGATCATGCCCGGAGGAACGGTCGAAAGTGTGCTCGGCGAGCGGATGGCCACAGACCGTGCACTGGCGGTCTTCGGTGTCCGACGTCTTCGTCTGCTCGTTCATGCGGGTCATGCTACGCCGACCGTCGGCGTCGACCACCCCGTTGCGCACGGGGCGTCGACCTGCTTCCGCCCCGAGCGCGACCCGTCAGACCTCTCCGAAGCCGGATTCGATGAGCGACGCCAGTGCCCCGATGGCATCCTCCGCGTCCGGACCGTCCGCCTGCAGCTCCACGACCGCCCCTTTGACGAGGCCCAGTGACATGATCCCGAGCAGGCTCTTGGCGTCCTTCCCGTTCACGACCACCTTGGCAGCGAACGTGCTCGCCAGCTTCACGAACTCCGCAGCGGGTCGAGCGTGGAGCCCGTCCTTGTTCCGCAGGGTCACGGAGGCTGCGGCGTGGGGCGCTGTCGGGTCGTCGGACCCACCCGCCCGAGTCGCCTCGTCGGCGCCGTGCTGGGCAGTGTCACCGCCAGCTGCAGACCGCGCGGCGTCCACGACCTCGTCGAGCGACGCGCCGGTCTGCGCGGCCACGGCTGCGGCGACGCCGCCTTCGACGAGCGGGGCGTCGACGATGCGTACCCGGCCTCGGACGTCGTCGTCGAGGAAGTCGAGTGCCGTCTCAGCGGTCAGGATCGCCGATCCCAGATCGCACAGCACCACCACCCCGGCCCCGGAGTCCACGGCGGCGATCCCGGCGGACACCAGCTCGAAGCTCGTGCCGATCCCTCCCTCATCGGTACCGCCGGCTGCGGCGAGGGCCGCGTCGGGGGCCATCTGCCGCGCCAAGGCGATGAGCCCCTCCGCGATCAGCGCGCTGTGCGAGACGAAGACGAGGCCGACGGCTCCCCCGCTCATGCAGCACCCTCCCCAGCGGCGGCAGCCGCCGCTTGCAGGAGATAGGAGGTGGACTGCGCCCCAGGGTCGCGGTGCCCGATGGCCCGTTCTCCGAGGTAGCTGGCGCGCCCCTTGCGGGCGACGAGCGGTTCGGTCGCGGCGGCGCCACCCCACGCGGCGTCCGCGGCTGCGGCCAGCACCCGTGCCGGCGACTCCCCCGCCTCCGCCGCCGCTGATGCAGCGTCCACGGCGGGTGTCCACGCGTCGACCATGGTCTTGTCGCCGACCTCGGCCTTGCCACGGAGCACGATCCCGTCGCGTGCCGCCGTCAGCAGGGCTACGACGGCATCGGCGTCGAGGTCCTCCTGGCCGCCCACGGCGATCGACGCCTTGAGCAGCGCGGTGCCGTACAGCGGGCCGCTCGCGCCTCCGACGGTCGAGATGAGCGTCGTCGCGGCGAGCTTGAGGATGTCCGCGGGCGTCGCATCGTCAGGCTGCTCGTCGAGCTTCGGCAGGATCGCGGAGAACCCGCGGTCGAGGTTCTCGCCATGGTCGCCGTCCCCGATGTCGCGGTCGAGCGTGATCAGCTCCACCCGATGCTCTGCGACGACCGCCGCACTCCCCCGCATCCAGGCGATCGCCCAGGCTCCGTCCAATCCCATCCGTCTACCGTCCCCACCGGAGCGCCGCGGTCTGCACCGGGGCGTCCCACAATTCGATCAGTTCGTCGTCGAGTTTCAGGAGGGTGATCGACACACCCTGCATCTCGAGGCTGGTCGTGTAGTTCCCCACGAGCGACCGTGCCACCTCGATCCCGCGCTCCGCGAGCGCCTCGGCCACGCGGCGGAAGACGATGAAGAGCTCGACCTGCGGCGTCCCGCCCATCCCGTTCACCAGGACGAGGGCCCGCTCGCCCGAGGCGTACGGCAGGTCTTCGAGGATGGCGGCGAGCAGGCGGTCGACGATCCGGTCGGCGGGCTCCAGCGGGATGCGTTCACGACCGGGCTCACCGTGGATCCCGATGCCGATCTCGATCTCGTCGTCGGCCAGGGTGAAACTCGGCTCGCCCGCGTGCGGGACGACGCACGGGGTGAGTGCCACGCCCATCGTGCGGGTGCGCTCGTTGACCTTCGTCGCGAGGTCGGCGACCTCGTCGAGTCCTCCCCCGGCCTCGGCACGTGCGCCGGCGAGCTTCTCCACGAGGACGGTGCCGGCGACACCCCGTCGCCCCGCCGTGTAGAGCGAGTCCTTCACCGCGACGTCGTCGTCGACGATGACCGACCGCACCTCGATGCCCTCGGCCAGCGCGAGGTCCGCCGCGGTCTCGAAGTTGAGGACGTCGCCCGTGTAGTTCTTGACGATGTGCAGGACGCCGGCACCACCGTCCACCGCCTTCGTGGCGGCGAGGATGGGGTCCGGAGTGGGCGAGGTGAACACCGGGCCTGGTACGGCGGCGTCGAGCATCCCGAATCCGACGAACCCGCCGTGGAGGGGCTCGTGCCCGCTGCCGCCGCCGCTCACGATCCCCACCTTCCCGGCGACCGGGGCATCGGCTCGGGCGATGAACACCGGGTCGAGCGACACGGTGACGAGGTCGGGGTGCGCGGCGCCGAATCCGGCCACCGCCTCGACGACGACGCCCTTGGGATCATTGATGAGCTTCTTCATTGAATCCTCCTGCAAGATCGGTTCGGGTCCGCCGACCGGGTACGCCGGCATCGGGTCTCAACCTACGCGCTGCGGCCCACCGCCGATAGGGCCGGAAGACCCGGCCACGGCGCGGATCAGCGCGAGCCGAGCGTGCGGGTGGCGTCCACCCAGGCGTCGAGTGTCGCAGTCGCCGCACCCGAGTCGACGACGGCCGCGGCGGACACGAGCGCTGCGGCGAACCGCTCGAGGATCGGCCGCTGGGCCTGCGTCGGATCCTCCGACAGCTCGAACGCCACGATCCCGGCCGCCGCGTTCAGCAGGACGATGTCGCGGACCGGCCCCTCCTCGCCGGCGAGCGTGGCGCGCACGACACCGGCGTTGTGCTGGGCGTCGCCGCCGATCAGATCGTCGATCGACGCACGGCGGATGCCGAGTTCCCGGGGATCCAGGTCGTGCTCGGTGACGGCTCCGCGGGTGATCTCCCAGAGGTGGCTGTGTCCCGTCGTCGTCAGTTCGTCGAGTCCGTCGTCGCCCCGGAAGACGAGGGCGGTCGCCCCGCGCGTCTGGAAGACGCCCACGAACAACGGGATGCGGTCGGCGTGCGCGACGCCGACCGCCGACGCCTCCGGGCGGGCCGGGTTGACGAGCGGGCCCAGGAAGTTGAAGACCGTCGGCACGCCGAGCTCCGCACGAACCGCCCCTGCGTGGCCGAAACCGGGGTGGAACGCCGCCGCGTACGCGAAGGTGATGCCCGTCGACGCCAGCACCTCCCCCACCAGGTCCGTCGGCAGGGCGAGGTCGACGCCGAGCGCCGAGAGCACGTCGCTCGATCCCGAGGCGGAGCTCGCCGCGCGGTTGCCGTGCTTGATGACCGGGATGCCCGTCGCGGCCGCGACGATGGACGCGGTCGTCGAGATGTTGACCGTGCCGAAGCGGTCGCCGCCGGTGCCGACGATGTCGAGGGCCCGAGACGGGGCGACGAGCGGCTTCGCGTGGTCGAGGATCGCGTCGCGGAACCCGACGATCTCGTCCACCGTCTCCCCCTTCCGACGCAACGCGATGAGGAAGCCGGCCAGCTGGGCGTCCGTCACCTGACCGGTCATGATCCGTTCCATCGCCCACGTCGACTCCGACACACTGAGATCGGTTCCGGCGAGCAGGTCGCCGATGAGCGTCGGCCAGGTCGTGAGAGGCATGTCGACGATCTTACAAGCGCGACTCGCCGACGCCTCGAGCGGCCTGTGGAGGCGAAGATCACATGAATCCCGCAGCAGAACCGAAGATTCCGGTCAGGAAATAAGGCTAGCCTTACTGATCCGAGCGTGCTCGCCGCCCCCGAAATGCGAAAAACCGCTCCGGCTTTCGGCCATAATGGAGGGGTGACGAGCACCTCAATCAACCTTGCGCCGAGCGCGCCCCGGATCAACCGACCGAACACGGTCGCGGTTGGAACGATCGTCTGGCTGGGCAGCGAGGTCATGTTCTTCGCCGGCCTCTTCGCGATCTACTTCACGCTGCGATCGATGGCTCCCGAGCTGTGGGCGGCCGAAGCCGGTCGCCTGAACGTCCCGTACTCGACGATCAACACGATCATCCTCGTGTCCTCGTCGTTCACGTGCCAGTTCGGCGTCTTCGCAGCGGAGCGCATGCAGCCCCGCATGACGGGCTGGAGCCCGCGCAAGTGGGGCATGGTCGAGTGGTTCTTCCTCACCTACGCCCTGGGCGCCGTGTTCGTCTCCGGCCAGATCCTCGAGTACGCGACGCTCGTCAGCGAGGGCATCTCCCTCAGCTCGAACGCGTACGGCTCGGCGTTCTACCTCACGACCGGCTTCCACGGCCTGCACGTGACCGGTGGCCTCATCGCCTTCCTCCTCGTGATCGGCCGTGCCTACGCCGTCAAACGATTCGGCCACAAGGAGGCGACGAGCGCCATCGTCGTCTCGTACTACTGGCACTTCGTCGACGTCGTGTGGATCGGCCTCTACTTCGTCATCTACATCCTGCGCTGACCCGGAATGACTGACTCCATGAAGACTGACCCCACCCAGACGACGACCACCAAGGCGTCCAAGAAGGCCGCCCGCGCCACGCGCAAGAGCGGCCGCCGCAGCCCGTTCGCCTCGGCGGCGCTGCTCGCGATCGGCCTCCTCGTGACCGGTGGCGCCTACGCAGCCGTCAGCGTCAGCACGGCCAGCGCAGAGCCCGTCGCCGCTGCCAAGTCGCAGGCCTCCGTCGACGAGGGCGAGAAGCTCTTCTCCGCGAACTGCGCCACCTGCCACGGCCTCGACATGCAGGGCACGACCGCCGGACCGAGCCTCCTCGGCGTCGGTGCCGCCGCCGTCGACTTCCAGGTCGGCACCGGCCGGATGCCGCTGCAGAACCAGGGCCCGCAGGCCCCGGAGAAGCCCGTGCAGTTCACCGAGGAGCAGATCTCCTCCCTCGCGGCGTACGTCGCCTCGGTCGCACCCGGCCCGGAGATCCCCGAGGAGCAGTACCTCGACGGTGAGGGCGACGCCTCCAACGGCGCACAGCTCTTCCGCATCAACTGCGCGATGTGCCACAACGTCGCAGCCGCCGGTGGCGCCCTGACCGAGGGCAAGTACGCTCCCTCGCTCGTCGGCGTCAGCGCGGCCCACATCTACGAGGCCATGATCACCGGCCCGCAGAACATGCCCGTCTTCAATGACATGAACCTCTCCCCCGAGGACAAGCGCGACATCATCACCGCGCTCAAGTTCATGGAGAAGAACCCGTCACCGGGCGGCAACGACCTCGGCTCGCTCGGCCCCGTCTCCGAGGGCCTGTTCCTCTGGATCTTCGGCCTCGGCTCGATCGTGGCCCTCACCGTCTGGATCACCGCGAAGTCGAACTGACCGACGCGGATCGACAACACGTAAGAAGGAGCACCATGGCTCACGACAACTCGAGCGGCTCGGGTCACCCAGCCGCCGACTCGTCTGCCGATCCGTCCGCCCACGGGCAGGAGCTGCAGGTCGCGACCGGTACCGGGGTCATCTCCCGCGACGCCGTCGTCGACCCCGGACTGCCTCCGCACCGGAAGCGCGTGACGGACCTCGACCCCAAGAAGGACAAGCGGGCCGAGCGCGCCGTCTACACCCTCTTCTACCTGTCGATCGCCGGCAGCGTCTGGGCGGTCGCCGCCTACATGGCGTTCCCGATCGAGCCCGAGGACATCGCCTCGGTCCGCCTGAACAACCTGTTCATCGGTCTCGGCATGGCGTTGGCCCTGCTCGCGATCGGTATCGGCGCCGTGCACTGGGGCAAGGCCCTCATGCACGACGAAGAAGGCATCGACTACCGTCACAAGGTCGGCGGCAACCAGGTCAGCCGCGATCGCGCGGTGGAGATCATGCACCAGGCGAACGTCGAGTCCGGCATCGGACGACGCGCGCTCATCCGCAACAGCCTCATCGGCTCCCTCATCGTCTTCCCGCTCCCGGGCATCGCGCTGTTCCGCGGTCTCGCGCCGTACGACGAAGACCCCGTCGAGCTCATGCAGCACACGATGTGGAAGGAAGGCACGCGCCTCGCCCGCGACCCGTCCGGTACGCCCATCAAGGCGTCCGACGTGACCCTCGGCAGCGCGTTCCACGTGATCCCCGAGAACCTTCACGAGGCCGACCACGTCCTCAACGAGAAGGCCAAGGCGATCGTGCTGCTCATGCGGCTGAAGCCCGAAGACCTCGTCGAGGAGGAGTCCAAGAAGGACTGGTCCTACGACGGCATCGTCGCCTACTCCAAGGTGTGCACGCACGTCGGTTGCCCTGTCGCGCTCTACGAGCAGCAGACGCACCACCTCCTCTGCCCCTGCCACCAGTCGCAGTTCGATGTCACGAACCACTGCGCGGTCATCTTCGGACCGGCCGCCCGGCCGCTTCCGCAGCTGCCGATCACCGTCGACGACGAGGGCTACCTCGTCGCGCGGAGCGACTTCCACGAACCTGTCGGCCCGAGCTTCTGGGAGCGTCATTGAGCACCTCGACCGCAACACGCGCCCCTGAGCAGGCCAAGGCCGCTCCGGCGAAGAGCTCCGGTGGATTCACCGGCGCCGCAGCGAACTACCTCGAAGAGCGGACGTCCATCTCGGTCGCCGTCAAGGAGTTCGGCCGCAAGATCTTCCCCGACCACTGGTCGTTCCTCCTCGGTGAGGTCGCGCTCTACAGCTTCGTCATCATCCTGCTGTCGGGCTCCTTCCTCACCTTCTTCTTCCAGGCATCGATGGCGGAGGTCCACTACGACGGCTCCTTCGTCCCGCTGAAGAACATCGAGATGTCCGTCGCCATGGCGTCGACGCTCGACATCTCCTTCGACATCCGCGGCGGCCTCCTGATGCGTCAGGTGCACCACTGGGCGGCTCTACTGTTCGTGGCGTCCATCGGCCTGCACATGCTGCGCATCTTCTTCACCGGTGCGTTCCGCAAGCCGCGTGAGCTGAACTGGGTGATCGGCTTCGTCCTGTTCATCCTGGCCATGGCCGAGGGCTTCACCGGGTACTCGCTGCCCGACGACCTGCTCTCCGGTAACGGTCTGCGGATCATCGACGGCATGGTCAAGGGTCTGCCCATCATCGGTACGTGGACGACCTTCCTGCTGTTCGGTGGAGAGTTCCCGGGCACCGACATCGTCGGCCGGCTCTACACGCTCCACATCCTGCTCCTGCCGGCGCTGGTGCTGCTCTTCATCGCCCTGCACCTGGTGTTCGTCGTCGTGCACAAGCACACACAGTTCCCGGGCGCTGGTCGCACCGAGCAGAACGTGGTCGGGTTCCCCGTCCTCCCCGTCTACGCGGCGAAGGCCGGTGGCTTCTTCTTCATCGTC
This sequence comes from Plantibacter sp. VKM Ac-2885, assembly GCF_015351205.1. NCBI lineage: Bacteria > Bacillati > Actinomycetota > Actinomycetes > Micrococcales > Microbacteriaceae > Plantibacter > Plantibacter sp. VKM Ac-2885. Next base: position 2,464,697 of record NZ_JADKSK010000001.1, read on the forward strand.
TTCGGTGTCGTGATGCTCATCGCCTCACTGTTCACGATCAACCCGATCTGGAACTACGGACCGTACGACCCCTCCCCGGTCTCGGCGGGTACGCAGCCTGACTGGTACATCGGGTTCGCCGACGGCGCGCTCCGACTGGTTCCGCCGCACCTCGAGTTCGTCCTCTGGGATCACACGTTCTCGTTCAACATCATCCTTCCCGTCCTCGTGCTGGGTCTGTTCATCGTCACGGTGTTCATCTACCCGTTCGTCGAGGCGTGGATCACGGGTGACAAGCGCGAGCACCACATCCTTGACCGTCCGCGCAACGCGCCGACCCGCACCGCCATCGGTGCTGCCGGTGTCACCTTCTACGCCGCTCTCTGGGCTGCTGCGAGCTCGGACATCATCGCCACGCACTTCAAGGTGACGATGGAGGGCGTGATCCACACCCTGCAGGCGATCCTCATCCTCGGACCGTTCATCGCCTACTTCATCGCGAAGCGCACCTGCCTGGCGCTGCAGAAGAAGGATCGCGAGATCCTCCTCCACGGCTACGAGACCGGGCGCATCGTCCGCCTCCCCGGTGGCGAGTTCATCGAGGTCCACGAGCCCGTCGACGAGTACGAGCGCTGGCGCCTCGCGAGCTACGACGACCACAAGCCGTTGATGATCCGTCCGAACGCCAAGGGCAAGATCACCGGCGTCCAGAAGGCTCGAGCCGCGATGTCCCGCTGGTTCTTCGAGGATCGGATCGCTCCGGTCACGAACACGGAGATCGAACGTTCCCACGGCGACCACCACTAGGCGGATCCCCCTGGAAAGCCCCGCAGTCCTCACGGACTGCGGGGCTTTCGTCGTTGCGGGCGGGGATCGCCGAACTGCGCCGCGACAAGACGCGTGCGATAGCGGACGTCCGTGCAGCCCCTCTCCCCCGTTCTCAGGGCGCCGAACGTCGCTGCGGATGAGGTGGAGCCCTTCGACAAGCTCAGGGACCCGCGTTCGCTCACCGCGGTTGCCGCATTCCTGCGCGACAGCAGACGAGGGGAGCCGATCGACCGGCCCCGGGGGCGACGTTCCCGACCCAGGGTGATCGGGGCCGTACTGAGGAGACACCGGACTACTGCTGCCCTTCGACGGGCTCAGGGACCGGACTGCCTGCGCCAGGTCTCTTCGTACGCACCCTGGGTCGTTTGCAGAAGCGTGTGCCACCGGACAGGCTCAGCGCCAGGTTCCCCCTCTGCGCCAGGTCTCGTTGATACACACCCTGAATCCTCTGCGAGCGGCGTGTGCCCCTCGACAGCCTCAGGGACCGGCGGGCGCTCCCCCGGTCTATCAGGCATGAGGAGGCGTCACCAGTACGGCTGCCCACCGGGAGCAGCCTCGCCGGACGGAAGGGTGACGATCACGACCTTCGGGGGCGGGTGCGCGAACCAATGCCGACTGCTTGTTCTCCACGTCCAGGCGAGCACCAGAACACGAAAGAGCCCCCGAGCATGGCTCGGGGGCTCTTCGATGACAGCTTGGGGATCAGCCCAGCGGGAGGATCTTCTTGTAGAACTCCGCCGTCACGTTGTAGCCGAGACGACGATAGAAGTCGCCGGCTCGAGAGGTGGACATCGTCAGCTGGCGCGCACCGCGCTCGACGGCGTAGTGCTCGTTCGCCTCGACAAGGGCCGATCCGATGCCGGCGCCGCGGGCGGTCTCGTCGACGACGAGCTCCTGCAGGTGGGCGGTCAGGCCGGCCGCGTGCAGCAGCCGCGACACCGTCATCAGGGTGTATCCGACAACGCGGTTCGCTTCGTCGACCGCGACGTACAGCACGTTGGTCTCGTCTTCACGAGGGCGCATGACGTTGTTGTACGCCGCCATGAAGTCGTCCGCAGCAGGCGGGATGGACCCGGTGATCAGCTGGCCGGCCAGCGCGAAGACGGCTGAACGGTCGTCGGGCTGACCACGACGGATGCTGAACGAGGCGACCATCAGCGTGCGAAGTATCCGCGGTAGTACTCGTAGTTCCAACCGACGACCGCGATGACGACCAGCGGGATGCCGATGATCGCGATCCAGAACCCGACCGCCAGACCGAGTACGAGCAGACCGCACGCACCGGCGAGGATGATGGGCCACCAGCTCCACGGGCTGAAGTGCCCGATCTCCGGGTCGCCGTCGTCGATGTTGGCCGTCAGCGTGTCCTCGGGGAGCTCGGCGCCCTGGCTCTTGTGCACCCGGCTGAGGTAGAAGCCGAGGAAGGCGCTCAGGATCGCGGCGAGAGCCAGGGTGACCGTGCCGACCCATTCGACCCGGCCGTGCAGCGGGTCGACGAGCGACCACACCGTGTAGACCGCGCAGAGGAGGGCGCAGAACACCGTCAGGATCGTGAAGAGGATGATATTGGCGCGCATGGCGGCTACTTCACCTTTCCGGCGTCGAGGTCGAGCGTGGGTGCGTCAGGCGCGTCCTTCGCGGGACCGACGCCGACCGGGATACCGACCTCGGGGTGGTGGAGGTCGAAGGCCGGGCGCTCCGAGCGGATGCGCGGGATGGAGACGAAGTTGTGACGCGGCGGGGGCGAGCTGGTCGCCCACTCGAGCGATCCCCCGTAACCCCACGGGTCGTCCTCGGTGACTCGCGGAGCCTTCCGGATCGTGATGTACACGTTCAGGAAGAAGGGCAGCAGCGAGATGGCGAGGATGAAGGAGCCCACGGTCGACAGCTGGTTCATCCAGGTGAAGCCGTCCTCGGGCGAGTACGTCGCGTAGCGGCGCGGGAACCCGATGACGCCCAGCCAGTGCTGGATGAGGAACGTCGTGTGGAAGCCGATGAAGAGCAGCCAGAAGTGCCAGTAGCCGAGCTTCTCGTTGAGCATCTTGCCCGTCCACTTCGGCCACCAGAAGTAGAAGCCGGCGAACATGGCGAACACGACCGTGCCGAACACGACGTAGTGGAAGTGCGCCACGACGAAGTAGGAGTCGGAGACGTGGAAGTCGAGCGGCGGCGAAGCGAGGATGACACCGGTGAGTCCACCGAAGACGAAGGTGATCAGGAAGCCGATCGACCAGAGCATCGGGGTCTCGAAGGTGACCGAACCGCGCCACATCGTGCCCAGCCAGTTGAAGATCTTCACGCCGGTCGGAACCGCGATGAGCATCGTCATGAGGGCGAAGAACGGCAGGAGCACCGATCCGGTGACGTACATGTGGTGTGCCCACACCGTCACGGAGAGGGCCGCGATCGCGATCGTCGCGTAGATCAGGGTCTTGTAGCCGAAGATCGGCTTGCGGCTGAACACCGGGAAGATCTCGGACACGATGCCGAAGAACGGCAGCGCGATGATGTAGACCTCGGGGTGCCCGAAGAACCAGAACAGGTGCTGCCACAGGATGACGCCGCCGTTGGCCGCGTCGTAGATGTGGGCGTCGAACACGCGGTCCGCGGCAAGGCCGAAGAGGGCCGCTGCGAGCACCGGGAACGCCATCAGGACGAGGATGGACGTCACGAGGACGTTCCACGTGAAGATCGGCATGCGGAACATCGTCATGCCGGGAGCGCGCATCGTGATGATCGTGGTGATGAAGTTGACGCCACCGAGGATGGTGCCGAAGCCGCTGAGCGCCAGGCCGAGGACCCAGAGATTGCCTCCGAGCCCTGGCGAGAACGTCGTACTCGACAGTGGCGCATAGGCGAACCAGCCGAAGGCGGCGGCACCCTGCGGGGTCAGGAAGCCACCGACGGCGATGAGGCTACCGAAGGCGTAGAGCCAGAACGCGAAGGCGTTCAGTCGCGGGAAGGCGACGTCCGGTGCGCCGATCTGCAGCGGCATGAGCGCGTTCGCGAACCCGGCGAAGAGCGGCGTCGCGAACATGAGGAGCATGATCGTGCCGTGCATCGTGAAGAGCTGGTTGTACTGCTCCTTCGTCTCCACGATCGTGCCGCCGGGCTCGAAGAGCTGGGCACGGATGATGAGCGCCATCACGCCGCCGAGGCAGAAGAAGATGAACGAGGCGATCAGGTACATGTACCCGATGGTCTTGTGGTCGGTGGAGGTGATCCACTTGACCAGGATGTTGCCCTTGCGCTCGACCGAGGTGCGTCCGACGACGCTCGCCTGGCCTGCGGGAAGCGTGGTGGAGGTCATTCCCCGTCTCCGTGCTCTTCGAGACCTGCCGGCGCCTTGGTGCCGGGGAGGTTGCTGTTGCGATCGTATTCCGTGCCGTAGTCGCCGATGTTGCCCGACTCGGCCAGGTCTTCGAGGTGCTTGTCGTACTCGGCCTGCGAGACGACCTTCACGTTGAAGAGCATGAGCGAGTGGTACTCGCCGCAGAGCTCGGCGCACTTACCGGCGTACGTGCCCTCGCGCTCAGGGGTGAAGGACATGTAGTTCGTCTTGCCCGGGATCATGTCCTTCTTGTAGAGGAAGTCGATGACCCAGAAGGAGTGGATGACGTCGCGCGACTGCAGCGCGATCTTCACCGTCTTGCCGACGGGCAGGTAGAGCGTGGGGAGGGCGTCCTGGTCGATGACGCCACCGGGCTTCTCATCGGCCTGCACGCCTGCGGTCCAGACGTCCTGGCCGTTGACGGCCTCGTCGTACACGAAGTCCCACGCCCACTGCTTGGCGAAGACCTCGATGGCCACGTCGGGATCCTCGTACTGGGTCTCGATCGCGTTCTGGTCGCGTGCCGTGAAGGCGAAGAAGCCGAGGACCAGGATGAGCGGGACGATCGTGTAGAAGATCTCGATCGGCATGTTGTACCGCAGCTGGACCGGGAGACCGGTCTGCCCCTTGCGACGTCGGTACACGATGACGGCCCAGATGATGAGCCCCCACGTGATGACACCGACTGCGAGCAGCACCAGCCATGCCGTCACCCACAGGCCCGCGATGCGGTCCGTGTGGTTCGTGACGGGAGATTCGCCCTCGACGAATCCCGGCAGGTAACCATGCAGTTCCGCCTGCGTACAACCCGCCAGGACTATGGCGAGTGTGGCTGCGACCGGAATGGCAGCCCATCTGAGACGACGAGTCGAGCGCACCTCTGAAACCTTTCGAATACACACCTGTGGATCGCCCCCCAGTCTAGTGGGGATGGGCGGTGAACGCCGGACCATTCGCGTCCGCGGTGCGGGATCGTGACCGGAATGACGAAGGGGAAACCACCCGCGACCGGGTAATTTCCCCTTCAGGAAGAATCTGGCTCAGTGGAAGCTGTCGCCGCAGGCGCAGCTGCCCTCGGCATTGGGGTTGTCGATGGTGAACCCCTGCTTCTGGATGGTGTCCTCGAAGTCGATCTTGGCGCCGTCGAGGTAGGGGACGCTCATCTTGTCGACGATCACCTCGACACCGTCGAAGTCGACCGTGGCGTCGCCGTCGAGCATGCGCTCGTCGAAGTACAGCTGGTAGATGAGGCCCGAGCACCCACCCGGCTGGACGGCCACGCGGAGACGGAGGTCGTCGCGACCCTCCTGCTCGAGGAGGCTCTTGACCTTCTGCGCCGCCGTGTCGGACAGGCCGACGCCGTGAGCCGCGTCGATCTTGGTCTCGGTCAGGATGGTGTCGCTCATGATGCTCCTCGCGAGGTCTGGCGGCGCCGGGTCGACGCCTGTGTGAGATTCTACCGCCTGCCGCGCCGGACGCACCCCGTGGTTCCGGCGGGGCGTCCGGCGCCGACTACGCGTCGGCGGACGGGCGGGGTGCGGCCGCCAGGCGAGCGAGGAGCACCGCCTCCGTGAGGATCGCCTTCTGGAAGACGCCGAGGTGCAGCGACTCGTTCGGGCTGTGGGCGCGCGAGTGCGGGTCCTCGACACCGGTGACGAGGATCTGGGCGTCCGGGAAGACCCGGACGAGGTCGGCGATGAACGGGATCGATCCGCCGACGCCCGTCTCCACGGGCTCGACCTCCCAGGCGTCGGCCATGGCGCGCTTCGCCTCGGCGACGGCCCAACCGCTCGTGTCCACGAGGAACGGGCTCCCCTGGTCGACCTCGTCGATCGTCAGCTGTGCGCCGAACGGGCTGTTGGCGAGGAGGTGGGCCTCGAGTGCACGGTAGGCCTCGGCCGGATCCTGCCCGGGGGCGATCCGCGCACTGATGCGCACCGACACCTCCGGGATGAGCGTGTTCGAGGCGTTGGCCACCGACGGTGCGTCGATGCCCGTGACGGTGATCGCGGGCTGCGACCAGATCCGGCTGAGGATGGAGCCGCGTCCGATGGGCGAGACCCCCTCGGACAGTCCGGACTCGGCGCGGAGCTGCGCCTCGTCGAACTCCGGGGTGACGGCGTCGTGCGAGGTGAGTCCGTCGACCGCCACCGAACCGTCCGCGTCCCACAGGGTCGCGAGCAGGGTGACCGTGGCCAGCATCGCGTCCGGCACCGCTCCCCCGAGCATCCCGGAGTGGGAGGCGTGGTCGAGGGTCTTCACGCGCAGCCGGAACGTGACGTTGCCACGCAGACCGATCGTCAGCGCCGGTGTCCGCTCGTCCCAGTTGTCGCTGTCGGCGACGACGATCACGTCCGCCGCGAGGGTGTCGCGGTGCTCCTCCAGGAAGGAGCCGAAGGATCGTGAGCCGAACTCCTCCTCGCCCTCGATGAACAGCACGATACCGAGGTCGAGGTCGGAGCCGAGGACCTCGGTGACGGCTCGGATCGCGGCGATGTGGGACATGACGCCGGCCTTGTCGTCAGCCGCGCCCCGTCCGTAGATGCGGCCGTCGCGGACGGTCGGCTCGAACGGCGGCGAGTCCCACTTGTCGTCGCTTCCGGGGGGCTGGACGTCGTGGTGCGCGTAGAGCAGCACGGTCGGTCGGCCGTTCCGTGGTTCGCGGCGGGCCAGCACGGCGGGCTGTCCGAGCTCCGCTCCGCCGTCGATGGCGGACCGGCGCACCGAGACCTCGTCGAAGACACCGAGACCGCGGGCGAGCTCCGCGACCGCTTCGGCACTCCGCGCCACCTCGGCCGCGTCGAACGCCGACCACGACACCGAGGGGATGCGGACGAGCGCCGACAGATCGGCGATCGAGGACGGCAACGCACCGGCGACGGATTCGCGCAGCCGAGCGAGGACTTCCTGGTCGTTGCGTGGGTCTTGGGTCGATTCCGTCGTGGTACCTGTCGTCATGCGAGTAATCTTAAGGGAATCCCCGAATCAAGGACGTTCCATCGTGGCCAAACAGCAGAGCACCCCGGCATCAGAGCCGATCGTCGAGACCGCAGCGCAGACGGCTGAGCGCCTCGCCCGCGGAGCCAAGGAGGCGAAGGGTCGACCCACCCCCTCACGGGCGGAACGCGAGGCGCAGAACAAGCGTCCGCTCGTCCCCTCCGACCGCAAGGAGGCCTCGAAGGCGGCGAAGGCGCAGCAGGCCGAGGCACGGCGGCGGGCGCAGGCCGGCATGGCCGCCGGCGACGACAAGTTCCTCCCGGCACGCGAGCGCGGTCCGCAGAAGAAGTTCGTCCGCGACTACGTCGACGCCCGGTTCAACATCGGCGAGTTCATGATCCCGGTGATGTTCCTCGTGATCATCCTCACCTTCATGCCGGTGCCCGAGATCCAGGTCTACGGCATGCTCACCCTCTGGGTATTCTTCATCATCGCGATCGCCGACTGCTTCTTCCTCGGCTTCCGCGTCCGGAAGGCGCTGCGGGCGAAGTTCGGGCAGGACGAGCGCGGCGTGCGCTGGTACGCCGCCATGCGAGCGCTGCAGCTGCGCCCGCTCCGCCTGCCCAAGCCGCAGGTCAAGCGCGGCCAGTTCCCCAACAAGTAGTCCCACGAAACCGAACGCCCGCCGGTCCCAGACCGGCGGGCGTTCGTCGTCGATGACGCGTGGTGCCGCTCAGCGGCCGGTTCGAGCCAGCCGGTCGAGCCCGCGGTTGATGTGCCTCGCCCAGAGCGGCCCGCGGTAGAGGAACGCCGTGTAGCCCTGCACGAGGGTTGCTCCTGCGTCCAAGCGCTCCTGGACGTCTTCGGCGGTGTCGACGCCCCCGACCGAGATGACGCACAACTCCGGGGGCACGATGGCCCGGATGCGCCGCAGGACGACGAGCGAGCGGGCGGCCAGCGGTGCACCGGACAGTCCGCCGGCCCCGGCCGCCTCGACGATGGCGGGATCGGTGGTCAGTCCGTCGCGCGAGATGGTCGTGTTCGTCGCGATGACGCCGTCCAGGCCGAGTTCGACGACCAGCTCTGCGATGCGGTCGACCTCCGCATCGCTCAGGTCGGGCGCGATCTTGACGAGCAACGGCGTCGAACCGGCGGCGGCGCGGACGGCCTCGAGCAGCGGCGCGAGCTGGTCGAGCTCCTGGAGGCCGCGGAGCCCAGGGGTGTTCGGCGAGCTGACGTTGACCACGAGGTAGTCGGCCACGGGCGCGAGGAGCGTCGCGCTCCGGACGTAGTCGGCCGTGGCGTCGGCGACGTCCACGACACGGCTCTTGCCGATGTTCACGCCGAGGACGGGTCGGCGGCTCACCCGCGCGGTCCGTTCGAGCCGACGCCTGGCCTGGTCGGCTCCCCCGTTGTTGAAGCCCATGCGGTTGACGACCGCCCGATCGGCGATGAGTCGGAACAGCCGGGGCTTGGGGTTGCCCGGCTGCGGGATCGCCGTGATCGTGCCCACCTCGACATGGCCGAACCCGAGGAGTCCGAGGCCGAGGACGCCCTTGCCGTCCTTGTCGAAGCCGGCGGCGACACCGAACGGGGTCTCGAACCGCAGCCCCAGCGTCTCCACCGACTGGTCGAGTCGCGGCGCCGTCCAGCGCCTGATGACGGGGCCGAAGCCGGTCGCGGGAAGCGAGCGGATGACGTCGAAGGCCAGGTGGTGTGCGCGTTCGGGATCGAGCTTGGACAGCACCTGCGAGAAGAGGAAGCGGTACACGGCTCAGAGCTCCTCGGACGGCACGGGGGCGGCACCGGAAGCGTGCTCGACGCGGAGCAGCGCGATCGCGGACTCGAAGTCGTCGAGCGACTCGAAGGCCTGGTACACACTGGCGAAGCGGAGGTACGCGACCTCATCCAGCTCCCGCAACGGCGCGAGGATCGCCAGACCGATGTCGTTCGCGTCGATCTGCGACGCGCCGGTGGCGCGGATGGACTCCTCCACCCGCTGAGCCAGCACGGCGAGGTCGGAGTCCGTCACCGGGCGGCCCTGGCAGGCCTTGCGGACACCACTCACGACCTTCTCCCGGCTGAAGGGCTCCACCACGCCGGAACGCTTGATCACGCCGAGACTCGAGGTCTCCATGGTGCTGAAGCGCCTCCCGCACTCGGGGCACTGCCGGCGTCGGCGGATGGCGAGTCCGTCGTCGCTGGTGCGCGAGTCGATCACACGGGAATCCGGATGGCGGCAGAACGGGCAGTACATCAGCGGGCTCCCTCGGGGGTGGTGGGGGCGGCGGTGTCGTCCGCCGCACGGATCTCGGCATCGACGAGCCCGAACCGGGCCGTCACCGCCTCACCGTGCGCCGGCAGGTCCTCCGAGCCCGAGAGGGCGACGATGTGGGCCGCGACCTGACGGAGCGCCGGTTCGTCGTACCGGACGACCTGCTGCGGCCGGAGGAAGGTGAACGCTCCGAGGCCCGAGGAGAACCGTGCCTGGCCGCCCGTCGGGAGGACGTGGTTCGACCCGGCCAGGTAGTCCCCGAGGCTCACCGGGGTGTGGTCGCCGAGGAAGATCGCGCCGGCGTTGGTGATGGCGCCGAGGAGCGACTCCGGGTCGCGTGTCTGCACCTCGAGGTGCTCCGGTCCGTACGCATTGCTGAACGCCACGGCGGCCTCGAGGTCGTCGACGAGCACGATCGCCGATTGCGGCCCGCCCAGGGCCTCGACGACGCGCGCTCCGTGACGTGTGCCTGCGGCGTGCCGCTGCAGCCACTCCTCCACCGCGGTGGCGAGCGCAGCACTGTCGGTGACGAGCAGCGATGCCGCCGCCTCGTCGTGTTCCGCCTGGCTGACGAGGTCGGCTGCGACGAGCCGGGCATCGGCGCCGGCGTCCGCGATGACCAGGATCTCGGTGGTCCCGGCCTCGGCGTCGATCCCCACCTGCCCCTTCACGAGGCGTTTGGCGGCCGCCACGAAGATGTTGCCGGGACCGGTCACGACGTCGACCGGGTCGAGGGCGAGGTCGGGTACCCCGTAGGCGAACGCACCGATCGCTCCGGCGCCGCCCATGGCGTAGACCTCGGTCACCCCGAGCAACCCTGCGGCACCGAGGATCGTCGGGTGGACGCGGCCGCCGAACTCGCGCTGCGGGGGCGAAGCGAGCGCCACGGAACCGACGCCGGCCTCCTGGGCCGGCACGACGTTCATGACGACACTCGAGGGGTAGACGGCCTTCCCGCCCGGGACGTAGAGGCCGACACGGCCGACCGGGGCCCAGCGCTGCACGACGGTCGCGCCGTCGGCGAGCTCGGTCGTGCGCTCCGGCGGGACCTGCGCTCTCGTGGCGGTCCGGACCCGGTCGATGGCCTCCACGAGCGCGGCGCGCACGGCCGGCCCGAGTGCCGTGACGGCGGCGTCGATCTCGGCCTGTGGGACGCGGATCCGCTCGGGGCGTCCCCCGTCGAACCGGTCTGCCTGCGCCAAGAGGGCCTCGGAACCGTCCGCTCGGACGGCGTCGATCAGCGCCTGCGCGGCATGCGCTGCCGCGGTGATGTCGACGACGGGACGGGGCAGCATGTCCAGGAGCTCGGTGCGGCTCGGCCGCACTCCCCTGAGGTCAATGGTGGTGATCATGGCCGTCACAGCCTATCGTCCGCAGCGGTCCGTCCCGGCTGCCGCCCGCCTCCGAGCGGGGTCAGCCGAGACAGTTCGGGCCGAGCAGGGACTTCAGCTCGCCGAAGAGTCCGGACGAGAGACTGACGCGATGGGGCAGCTCGAACACCCGCGCGATCTCGCCTCGGATGAGCTTCAATCGGACCTCGGTCGACCCAGCGTGCCGCGTCAGCACGTCGCTCAGCGTGGTCACCGTCTCGGTCGTCGCCCGGGCGTCGGCCATCGACAGCTGGAGCATGCGGTCGGCACCGGCCTCGGGCAGTTCGGGCGAGAAGATGCTGTACGCGTGGAGGTTCATCCCGTCGTCTCGGACACTGACCCGTCCGCGGACCACGACGATCGAGTCGCCGACGAGTTCGGAGGCGAACTCCTGATACGCCTTACCCATGAACATGGCGGTCATCTCGCCGCCGAAGTCCTCGACCTGGATCATGCCGTACTGGTTGCCGGAGGCCTTGGCGATCCGATGCTGGACACTCGTGACGAGCCCCGAGATCACGACGGTCTCGCCGTCCATGCCCTCGGAGGTCATGAGGTCGGTGATGGTCGTCGTGGCGTGCTTCGCCAACTCGATCTCGAGTCCGGCCAGCGGGTGGTCCGAGACGTACAGCCCCAGCATCTCCCGTTCGAAGTTGAGCTTGTCGCGCTTGCTCCAGTCGGGACGCGCGGGGACGCTCGCGAGCGGCACCTCGCCGACCTCGGCGAACAGGCTGTCGAAGTCGAAGCCGATGCTCCCGGACGCCTCGGCACGCTTGTCCTTCACGACCGAGTCGACGGCGTCCTCGTGGATCTCGTAGAGCGCACGTCTGCTGTCGCCCATGGAGTCGAACGCGCCGGCCTTGATGAGCGACTCGATGGTCCGCTTGTTCGCCACCGGCAACGGCACCTTGCGGAGGAAGTCGTGGAACGAGGTGAACCGGCCCTCGCGCTCGCGTGCCTGCCGGATGAGCTCCACGACGTTCGAACCGACGTTGCGGACGGCACCCAGACCGAACCGGATGTCCTCCCCGACTGCGGCGAAGAACCCGATGGACTCGTTGACGTCGGGCGGCAGGACCTGGATCCCCATGCGGCGGCACTCGTTGAGGTAGAGCGCCATCTTGTCCTTGGAGTCGCCGACACTCGTCAGCAGACCGGCCATGTACTCGGCCGGGTAGTGCGCCTTGAGGTACGCCGTCCAGTAGGAGATGACCCCGTAGGCGGCGGAGTGCGCCTTGTTGAACGCGTAGTCCGAGAACGGGAGGAGGATCTCCCACAGCTTGTTGACGGCCTCCATCGAGAAGCCGTTCGCGACCATGCCGCCGGAGAAGCCCTCGAACTGCTTGTCCAGTTCGGACTTCTTCTTCTTACCCATCGCACGACGGAGGATGTCGGCCTGCCCGAGGGAGAAGCCGGCGACCTTCTGCGCGATCGCCATCACCTGCTCCTGGTAGATGATGAGGCCGTAGCTCGTCGACAGGATCTCGGAGAGCGGTTCCTCGAGCTGCGGGTGGATCGGGGTGATCTCCTGTAGGCCGTTCTTCCGCAGCGCGTAGTTCGTGTGCGAGTTCGCGCCCATCGGCCCGGGCCGGTACAGGGCGATCAGCGCCGAGATGTCCTCGAAGTTGTCGGGCTTCATGAGGCGCAGCAGCGCGCGCATCGGTCCGCCGTCGAGCTGGAACACCCCGAGGGTGTCGCCTCGGGACAGGAGTTCGTACGCACCGCGGTCGTCGAGTTCGAGGTCTTCGAGGACGAGTTCGATGTCGCGGTTGCTCTTGATGTTGTCGAGTGCGTCGTTGATGATCGTCAGGTTGCGCAACCCGAGGAAGTCCATCTTGATCAATCCGAGGGACTCGCACGCCGGGTAGTCGAACTGCGTGACGATCTGGCCGTCCTGCTCGCGCTTCATGATCGGGATGATGTCGATGAGCGGGTCGCTCGACATGATCACGCCGGCCGCGTGCACGCCCCACTGGCGCTTCAGGTTCTCGATGCCGAGCGCGGTCTCGAAGACGGTCCGCGCCTCCGGGTCGGTGTCGAGGATGCCACGGAGATCGACCGCCTCCTTGTACCGCGGGTGCTTGGTGTCGAGGATGCCCTCGAGCGGGATGTCCTTGCCCATGACCGCCGGCGGCATGGCCTTCGTCAGCTTGTCGCCCATGCCGAACGGGAAGCCGAGGACGCGCGACGAGTCCTTGAGCGCCTGCTTGGCCTTGATGGTGCCGTACGTGACGATCTGCGCGACGCGCTCGTCGCCGTACTTCTCGGTGACGTACTTGATGACCTCGCCGCGGCGACGGTCGTCGAAGTCGACGTCGAAGTCGGGCATCGACACGCGGTCGGGGTTGAGGAACCGCTCGAAGATGAGGCCGTGGCGGAGTGGGTCGAGGTCGGTGATCTGCATCGCATACGCCGCCATGGAACCGGCACCGGAACCACGACCAGGACCGACCCGGATGCCGTTGCGCTTCGACCACTGGATGAAGTCGGCGACGACGAGGAAGTACCCGGGGAAGCCCATCTGCACGATGACGCGCGTCTCGTAGTTCGCCCGTTCCCGGACGTCGGCGGGGATCCCGTTCGGGTACCGCAGGTTCAGCCCGGTCTCGACCTCTTTGATGAACCAGCTCTCCTCGTTCTCCCCCTCCGGCACGGGGAAGCGCGGCATGTAGTTGGCCGAGGTGTCGAAGGCGACGTCGCACCGCTCGGCGATCGCGAGGGTGTTGTCGCACGCCTCGGGATACTCGCGGAACAGCCGGCGCATCTCGTCCGCGGACTTCAGGTAGAACTCGTCGGCGTCGAACTTGAAGCGGTTCGGGTCGTTGAGCGTGGAACCGGACTGCACGCAGAGGAGGGCGGCGTGCGCTTTGGCGTCCGCGGCGTGCGTGTAGTGGAGGTCGTTCGTCGCGAGGAGCGGGAGACCGAGGTCTTTCGACAGCCTGATGAGGTCGGCCATGACCCGGCGCTCGATCCCGAGCCCGTGGTCCATGATCTCGCAGAAGTAGTTCTCCGCGCCGAAGATGTCGCGGAAGTCCGCAGCGGCCTTGACCGCCTCGTCGTACTGGCCGAGACGGAGTCTCGTCTGCACCTCGCCGCTCGGGCAGCCGGTCGTCGCGATGAGGCCGGCGCTGTACTGGCTCAGGATCTCGCGGTCCATGCGCGGCTTGAAGTAGTACCCCTCGATCGACGCCTTCGACGAGAGCCGGAAGAGGTTGTGCATCCCCTCGGTCGTCTCAGAGAGCAAGGTCATGTGGGTGTAGGCGCCGGCGCCGGAGACGTCGTCTCCCCCACCGTCGCCCCACTTGATCCGCGTCCGGTCGCCGCGCGCGGTCCCCGGGGTGATGTACGCCTCGGTTCCGATGATCGGCTTGATTCCGGCATCGGTCGCCGTGCGCCAGAAGTCGAAGGCGCCGAACATGTTGCCGTGGTCGGTCACGGCGACGGCGGGCATCCCCTGCTCGACCGCGGCCTGGATGAGCGGCTTCACGCGGGCTGCTCCGTCGAGCATCGAATACTCGCTGTGGACGTGCAGATGGACGAACGAATCGGTGGACGTGGGCACGGACGGCGCCTCCGGGGATCGTGCTGTGGGGTTCGGCGCGGACGCCGAGGTGGTCTGTGATCCAGCCTAACCGTCACCGCTGACGGTCGACTCCTGCGACGTCGTCACGCATGGCGACGGGAGGGCTGGGCGTCGGCTCAGTCGAGTTCGAGCACGGACAGGGCGTGCTGGAGGTCCGCCGGATAGGCAGCCTCGAACCGCACGAACTCCCCCGTGGCCGGGTGGGCGAACCCGAGCTTCGTGGCGTGGAGCCACTGGCGGTTCAGCCCCAGCCGCGCTGAGAGCGCAGCGTCTGCTCCGTACATCGCGTCGCCGACGCAGGGGTGCCGCTGGGCCGCCATGTGCACGCGGATCTGGTGGGTGCGGCCGGTCTCCAGATGCACCTCGAGCAGCGAGGCGTACGGGAACGCCTCGAGCGTCTCGTAGTGCGTGATCGACGGCTTGCCGTCGGCGGTCACGGCGAACCGCCAGTCGTGACGCGGATGGCGGCCGATCGGTCCGTCGATGGTGCCGGCGAGTGGATCGGGATGCCCCTGCACCACAGCGCGGTAGATCTTCTCGACCTCGCGGTCGTGGAAGGCCCGCTTGAGCCAGGTGTAGGCCCGCTCGGTCTTCGCGACGACCATGAGGCCGCTCGTCCCGGCGTCCAGCCGATGGACGATGCCCGCGCGCTCGGCGGCTCCCGAGGTCGAGATACGGAAGCCCGCCGCCGCGAGGGCGCCGAGCACCGTCGGGCCCTCCCAACCGACCGAGGGATGCGCCGCGACGCCCGCAGGCTTGTCGACGACGACGATCTCGTCGTCGTCGTGGACGATGCCGAGGTCGGGGACGGCGATCGGGACGATCACGGCCTCCCGCCGAGGCGTCCATTCGATCTCGAGCCAGGCGCCGCCGAGCAGGCGATCGGACTTGTCGACCGACTTCCCGTTCATGGTGACACCGCCGGCCAAGGCCACCTCGGCAGCGTAGCTGCGCGAGAAGCCCAGGAGCTTGGCGAGTCCGGCGTCGACGCGCTCGCCGTCGAGTCCGTCGGGGACGTACAGACTGCGGGACTCGTTCACGGGCGACCTGCGTCCGGGCTCGCGTCGCCAGGCTCCGCAGGATCGAGGACGGCCGCGTCGGCTTCGGCCTCGCGGTCCTCCGCCTCCTGGGCGGCTCGTTCACTCGCTCGCGTCGTGCGCGTGCCGTCGAGGTTGACACCGAAGAGCGTCAGGAGGATGAACAGCGCCATGCTGACCACGATGCAGATGTCGGCCACGTTGTAGATCGCGGGGAGCATCCAGGGCGTCGAGATGAAGTCGACGACGTGGCCGAGGCCGAAGGACGGCTCTCGGAAGAGGCGGTCGGTCAGATTGCCGAGCACGCCGCCGAGGAGCAGACCGAAGACGATCGCCCACGCACGCGAACGGATGCGGCGCGCGAACCAGACGATGACGACGACGACGACCGCGGCGAGGATCGAGAAGATCCAGGTGTAGCCGGCCCCCAGCGAGAAGGCGGCACCCGAGTTCTTGACGAAGTACAGGACCAGCGCCTGTCCGAAGACGGGGACGGACTCACCGACCGTCAGGTTGGTGGTGACGAGGAACTTGGTGAACTGATCGGCCGAATAGGCCACGACGGCAACCAGCGCCAGGACTGCAAGAGTCCTGGCGCTGGCCTTCGACGGTGATGCGGGAGACAACCGGGTGTCTGCGCTAGACCGCTGCGCTGTCGGCGGTGACGCCGGACTTCGCATCGGGTGCGGAGCTCGACGACGAGGCGTCGAGGTCCTTCAGCTGACCCTCGATGTAGCCGCGGAGCTGCGAGCGGTACTCACGCTCGAAGTTGCGCAGCTCGTCGATCTTGTGCTCCAGCACGGAGCGCTCCTGCTCGAGGATCTGCATCTGTGCGCGCTGCTTGGCCTCGGCCTCGGCGACGACGCGTGCCGCGGTCGCGTGACCTTCGGCGATGAGTGCGTCGCGACGCTGAGCGCCCTCTGCGACGTGCTCGTCGTGCAGGCGGCGGGCCAGCTGCAGGAGGTTGTTGGAGCTCTCGGCCGTGTTGTCGGTCGACTCGGCGGCGGGAGCCGCTGCGGGTGCGACGACCGGAGCCGGTGCGGGAGCGGGCTCAGCCTTTGCGAGCGCGGCGGGAGCGGAGGAGCCGCCCTTCTGCAGCTCGGCGACCTTGGCCTCGGCCGCGGTCAGCTTCTGCTGGACCTCGTCCTTCTCCTGGATGAGGCGACGCAGCTCGACGACGACCTCGTCGAGGAAGTCGTCCACCTCGTCCTGGTCGTAGCCTTCGCGGAACTTGGTCTGCTGAAACCGCTTCTGGACCACGTCTTCGGGAGTGAGCGCCATAGCGAACCACCTTCACTGTCGAATCGAAAATCTGTGTACAACGCCCCCACGCTAGCAAAGTCTGACCCAGTGGGTGAGACATGTTGTCAGCGTCGGAGCTTCCCGTCAGGTGACGGGCGTTCTATCGTAGCCGCACAATCGTCGTGAACCCTCCGCGGGCACCGACGTCGGCGGCTACAGGAGCTGGACGAGCGTCATCGCGATGATGCAACACAGCATCGTCAGCGTCCAACCGAAGTCGAGCGCGACGGGACCGACCGCGACGCGCGGCAGGACACGGCGGAAGAACCGGATCGGCGGGTCGGTGACCGTGAAACTGAGCTCGGCGAGGACCAGGCCGACGCCCGACGGTCGCCACTGCGGGCGGAGTACCCGAGCCAGGTCGAGGATGAACCGCGCCCAGAGGACGAAGAAGTACAGGAGCAGCGCGAGATAGAGGATCGTGCCGATCACGGAGATGAGAGAAGCCACCCCTCGATTATGACTGAGCGAAGAAGGTCGCCTCGGTCGCTTCCGGTGCGCCCTGCCCGTTGTCGCCGGAAACGGCGACGTGCTCGGGCGAGAGCAGGAAGACCTTGCTCGTCACTCGCTCGATCTTCCCGTAGAGGCCCTGCGAGAGGCCACTGGCGAAGTCGATGAGGCGTCGGGCGTCGCCGTCGCTCATCTGGGAGAGGTTGATGATGACCGGGACACCGTCGCGGAAGCTCTCGGCGATGATCTGAGCGTCGCGGTACTGCTTGGGGTGCACCGTGAGGATCTCGTTGAGGTCGGAGCTCGGGGCGACCGGCTGACGGACCGGGACCGGCTTGCGCAGCGGGGTCACCGGAGCGGCCTTCTCGACGCGCTCGACACGCTCTGCGCGCTCGGGACGTTCTGCCCGGCGAGGCTCGGCCTGCTGCGTGGGCTCGGCCTGGGCAGCGTGCTGCTGCTCGTACTCGAGATCATCGTCGGCGAGCCCGAGGTACACCATGGTCTTCTTCAGTGGGTTCGACATCGTTTCCTCCGTGATCTGCGGTCCTTGCACCTTCGAGATTAACGTCACACCGGACGATTCCCGGTGATTGCCGTGCCGATGCGTAGGTGTGTCGCGCCCGCTTCGATCGCCTCGACGTAGTCGTGGCTCATCCCGATCGACAGGCCGTCGGCCTGCGGAGCGAGGGATCGCACCCGCGCGGACGCCGCGACGACCCGCGCGAACGCGGCGGCCGGCGGCTCGTCGAGCGGGGCGACGGCCATCACGCCTCGCAGGAGGACGCCTTCGGCTTCGAGCGCCTCCGTGGCGAGCGCTTCCAGCGCCTCGTCGCCGACCACACCGCCGCGACCCGGGTCGTCGGTCAGGTTCACCTGGAGGAACACCTCGAGGAGGCGGTCCGGTGACGACAGCGCGCGCAGGAGTTCGGGACGGTCCACCGAGTGCACGGCGTCGACGTATCGGCGCACCTGCTTGGCCTTGTTCGTCTGCAACTGGCCGATGAAGTGCCACCGCAACCCGAGTCCGGCGGCCACCTCGGCCTTGTCGCGGGCCTCCGGGTGTCGGTTCTCCCCCACGTCGGTGACCCCCGCGGCCGCGAGCTGCTCCACGAGTGCGACCGGATGGAACTTCGTCACGACGATGAGTGTCGGCTCGTCGGCGCGCCCGGCTGCACGGGCAGCGTCTGCGACGCGGCCGCGGATCGCGGCGAGGCGATCGAGCAGAGCCGGATCGGGCTCCGAAGAGCCCGACCCGGCCGGGGTGATCGTGTCGCCCACTACTTCAGGAAGTCGGGGATGTCCAGCTCACCCTCGTCGTCGAACGAGGGGTCGACGACGGCGGTCTCGACGACCGCATCGGGTTGACGGTGCGTCGCACCGGAGAAGGGCGAGGACGCGTTCTGCCTGGAGCCCCAGTCGCCACCCGAGGCGACCGGTGCCGCAGCAGGCGCCGAGCGGTGCTCGGACGACTCGGAGGCCGTGTTGGCCGAGGTGCTGATCGGAGCGCTGGGCGCCTCGTCCGAGGTGCTCATGACGCCGCCGGAGATGACCGCGTCAGCCGGTGAAGCAGCCGTCCTGGTGAGGGGCTCGCCACCGTCGAATCCGGCGGCGATGACCGTCACGCGCACCTCGTCGCCGAGGGTGTCGTCGACGACCGCACCGAAGATGATGTTCGCCTCGGGGTGCACGGCCTCCTGGACGAGCTTGGCGGCGTCGTTGATCTCGAAGATGCCGAGGTTCGAGCCACCCTGGATGGACAGCAGGACACCGTGGGCGCCCTCGATGCTCGCTTCGAGCAGCGGGGAGGCGACGGCGAGTTCAGCCGCCTTGATGGCACGATCAGCGCCACGCGAGGAACCGATACCCATGAGGGCGGAGCCGGCCCCCTGCATGACCGACTTGACGTCGGCGAAGTCGAGGTTGATGAGGCCGGGGGTGGTGATGAGGTCGGTGATCCCCTGGACACCGGCGAGCAGCACCTGGTCGGCGGTCGCGAACGCCTCGAGCATGCTGATCCCGCGGTCGCTGATCTCCAGCAGGCGGTCGTTCGGCACGACGATGAGCGTGTCGACCTCCTCCTTCAGGCGGGCGACGCCGAGCTCGGCCTGGGCCTGACGGCGACGACCCTCGAAGCCGAACGGCTTCGTGACGACACCGATGGTCAGCGCACCGATCGACTTCGCGATCCGCGCCACGACGGGTGCGCCACCGGTTCCGGTACCGCCACCCTCACCGGCGGTGACGAACACCATGTCGGCGCCGGCGATGGCCTCTTCGATCTCCTCGGCGTGATCCTCCGCCGCACGGCGTCCGACCTCGGGGTCGGCACCGGCGCCGAGGCCGCGGGTGATCTCGCGGCCGACGTCGAGCTTGACGTCGGCATCGCTCATCAGCAGCGCTTGCGCGTCCGTGTTGATGGCGATGAATTCCACGCCTCGGAGGCCGAGCTCGATCATGCGGTTGACCGCGTTGACACCGCCGCCGCCGATACCGACGACCTTGATGACGGCGAGGTAGTTCTGGTTTGTAGTCACTTCAGGCCTCCGTGAGAACTCTCAACCTCTAGTTAAGGTTTAAAGTTATGCTGCGTATGCATTTTCTGTCCTGAGCACGACGTTAGGGCCCAGCCCCGACCGTGTCGGGACGCTTCCGGGCGTGTCGGCACATCGACGGGAATATCCCGGTGCGCTTCCTCAGCGGACGATCGCGGCGGACGGCGACGACACGTCGTACTGGTTCACCTGGGACGGGTCGGTGGCCGCCATCGTGGTCGCGAGGATCCGCGCTTTCAGGACCGAGTCCTCCGCACTCCCCCACACGACCTCGGCGGGCGAGTCCACGAGCGTGAGGGTGACGTCGTCCGCGGTCGACGCCGAGACCGACGCCACGCGGGCGCGGAGATCCGTCGGGAGCGCCCGGATCACCGCGGCCGCGGCGACGAAGCCCTTGGAGGTCGGGCCGCCGGTGACCATGAGCGTCGGATACCCGGCGATCGGCTGGTCGCTGCGCTCGATCGTGACCCCGGCTGCATCGACCAGGGTGTACACCGATCCGGACTGCAGCACACCCACCGGTTCGCGTTCGACGATCCGCACGACGAGTGTGCTCGGGGGCTGGGATTCGAGGGAGTAACTCGCGATGAGCGGGTATCCGACGAGCACCGCCTTGACGGCTCCCGCGTCGACCAGTGCGAGTGGGCGACCCAGCTGGTCGCTGAGCGCCTCGGTGATCTCGGCCTGGTTCACCCGGCTCGCACCGACGACCTCGATGGACCGGACGGCCAGCAGCGGCGAATAGGCTCCGGCGAGCGAGACGACGATCAGGACGCCGAGGATCGCGGCCGCGATCACCCACGGACGGTGGCGGCCGCGTTTGCGGGCCGTGAACCGACGGATCTCCTGGCGTTCGTGACGACGTCGCAGCTTGGCGGCCTCACGCGGGGTGAGGAACGCCTCATCCTCCGGTTCGTCCGGGCGCTCCAGGGTCGCCGTCGCCGAGGCGGAGGACGCCGCCGCCGGTTTCGCGTCGACCTTCGACGATGGTGCCGGCGTCGATGAGGCCGACTTCGACTTCGCCTTCGACTTCGAGCCCGACGGCTGGGACGGTGCGCCGGCACCCGACCGCTTCGGCCGGAGCCGCGCGGCGTCCAGCTCGATGACGTCCGTCTCCTGCTCGGCGACGGGCTCAGCAGGCGCGCCGGCGCGGTCCACCGGCGCGGACGCCGACGGTCGCGTCCGACGCTCGGGGCGCGGGCTGGCCGCGGGGTCGAAGCCGTCCGGGCGTTTCACCGGACGCCCATCAGACGGACTCGCGACCGGCGATGGCCTCGAGGAGCTGCGGCACGATCCGATAGACGTCGCCACATCCGAGCGTGATGACGAAGTCGCCGGGTCGCACGACCGTCGCCGTGTAGTCCGCGGCGCGCTGCCAGTCGTCGATGTATGCGACGCGGTCCGCGTCGGAGAACCGGGTCGACACGGTCGCACCGGTCACACCGGGCTCGGGGTCCTCGCGCGCGCCGTAGACCTCGAGCACGACCGTGTGGTCGGCGTACCGTTCGAGGGCGTCGGCGAACTCCTGGGCGAACAGGCGGGTCCGGCTGTACAGATGCGGCTGGTGGACCGCGATGATGCGTCCGTCGCCGACCACCGTGCGCGCTGCGGCGAGGGCGGCGGCGACCTCGGTGGGGTGGTGCGCGTAATCGTCGTAGACGCTCACACCGTCGACGACACCGTGCAGTTCGAATCGACGCTGCGTCCCGCCGAAGGCGGTGATACCTCGGAGCGCGTCCGCCGGGTCGAACCCGACACCGACGAGGACCGCGAAGGCGCCGGCCGCGTTGATGGCGTTGTGGCGCCCGGGCACGCGGAGGGTCGCCGCGTAGCTGGTGCCCTCGTAGCTGAGCTGGAACGAGACCGGGCCGGTGGAGCCGACGTCGTGCAGTCGGACGTCCGCGTCGGCGGCCTCTCCGAAGGTCAGCACGCGTTTGCCGTCGGCGGCCGCGCGGAGCGCCGGGGTGATCCGGACCGCGCCGGCGTCGTCCGAGGAGATGACGACGAGTTCGCGTGCCTGCTGGGCGAAGGTCACGAACGCCTGCTCGAACGCTTCGAGCGAGCCGTAGTGGTCCAAGTGGTCGGGGTCGATGTTCGTGATGAGCGCGACGGCCGTGTCGTAGAGCAGGAACGAACCGTCGGACTCGTCCGCCTCGACGACGAACAGTTCTCCGGCGCCGCGGGCCGAGCTCAGCCCGAGGGACTCGATCACGCCACCGTTGACGAAGCTGGGGTCGGCACCGAGCTCCAGGAGCGCCGTGATGATCATGCCGGTCGACGTCGTCTTCCCGTGTGCCCCCGCGACGGAGATGAGTCGCGTACCGGAGGTCAGCCACGCGAGCGCCTGCGACCGGTGCAGGATCGTCAGACCCCGTTCCTTCGCGAGCAGGTACTCGGGGTTGTCCGCCCACAGCGCTCCGGTCACGACGAGGGTGTCCGCATCACCGACGTTCTGCGCATCGTGGCCGATGGCGACCGGGACCCCGAGTTCGCGGAGGGCGTCGATGTTCTTCGACTCGCGCACGTCCGAGCCGGTCACGCGTGATCCGGCGCTCACGAACAACCGTGCGACGCCGCTCATCCCGCTGCCGCCGATGCCGACGAAGTGCACGACGCCGAGGTCGGCGGGGATCTCGACGGTGGGGTCTGGCTTGATCACGGTGTCACGCTTTCTGGGAAGACTGGATCACCGGCCGCGCACGCGCTGCACCGATGGTTGGAGCGCCTCATCGATGAGGGCGATGACGCGAGCCGTGCCGTCGGAGACACCGACGCTCTTGGATTGGGCGGCCAGGTCGTCGACCCGGTGCCGATCGCTCAGCAACGGGACGAGGTGCTCATGCACCCAGGCCGGCACGAACTGCGCGTCATCTACCATAACCGCTCCCCCGGCCCGCACGACGTCGGCGGCGTTGAAGCGCTGCTCACCGTTGCCGACCGGATAGGGCACGTAGACGGCCGGCAGTCCGACCGCACACAGCTCGCTGACCGTGGCGCTGCCCGCACGCGACACCGCGAAGTCGGCTGCGGCGATGGCGAGCTCCATCCGGGAGCAGTACTCGAGCAGGTGGTAGTAGTCGACACCCGGATCCGAGATCTCGCTCTTCGCACCCGTGATGTGGAGCACCTGCCAGCCGGCCGCGACGACGTCCTCGGCGCTCTGACTCATCGTCGCGTTGATCCGTCTCGCGCCGAGCGAACCGCCGGTGACGAGCAGCAGCGGTCGGTCCGACACGAGGCCGAACTCGGCGAGGGCCGCCGGCCGGAGCGTCTCGCGGTCCAACTCCTCGATCTCGCGACGCAGCGGCATGCCGACGAAACGTGCATTGCGGATGGGCGTGTGGTGGAATGCGACACCGACGTAGGGCGTGTACCTCGCACCGAGTCGGTTCGCGAGGCCTGGACGCGCGTTCGCTTCGTGGATGACCAGCGGGACGCCGGCGCGCCTGGCCGCCGTGTACGCCGGCGCGGCCGCGTAGCCACCGAAACCGATCACGACGTCCACGCGGTGCTTTCGGATCATCGCGACGACGGCTGCGACCGCCCGGCGGAGGCGACCGGGGAAGCGGAGTGCGTCGATGTTCGGACGGCGGGGGAAGGGCAGTTTGGGGATCGCGAGCAACTCGTAACCGCGTTCCGGGACGAGTCGAGCCTCAAGGCCCTCCGCCGTGCCGACGACGAGGATCGTCGCTTCAGGGTCTCTGGCGCGGAGTCCGTCGGCCACCGCCAACAGCGGATTGACATGGCCGGCGGTGCCGCCGCCGGCGAGAAGGTAGGTGGTCATCGGGTGACTCCGGAGGATTGGGGACGTCGAGCGGGTGACCGACGGGACTGCTGGGACGCGGGGCGCCCCCGCTCCCGGGCGAACGACAGGACGATCCCGATCGCGACGAGGGTGGTGAGCAGCGCCGTGCCGCCCGAGGACAGGAGTGGTAACGGCACGCCGAGCACCGGGAGGACTCCGAGGACGACGCCGATGTTCACGAGTGCCTGGCCGATGATCCAGGCCATGATGGCGCCGGTGGTGATCCGGACGAAGGAGTCGTCGCTGGTACGGATCACCCGGATGAACATGACGGCGAGGAAGACGAACAGCCCGAGGACGAGGACGGCGCCGATGAGGCCCAGCTCCTCGCCGATCGCCGCGAAGATGAAGTCGTTCGAGATCGCCGGCAGCCACCCGTACTTCGCGCGCGAGTTGCCGAGACCGACGCCCCAGAGGCCGCCGTTCGCCAGCGCCCACGTGCCGTGGGTCGACTGCCAGTCGGCGTTCTCGTAGTCGCCCTTGCCGTCGCCGAAGAACGCCATGATGCGCTGCATGCGGTTGGCGCTCGTGACGGCCATGATGAGGAACAGCACAGCCCCAGCGACCACCGGGATCGCGATGTAGCGCAGTCGCACTCCGGCGAAGTACAGCGCCGAGAACACGATGAGGGCCATGATCACGACGGTACCGAGGTCGCCACCGAGCAGGACGAGGCCGATGGAGAGACCGGCGAAGGGGATGACCGGGATCAGGGCGTGCTTCCACTCGAGGAGACGCGGTTGCTTGATCGTCAGCACGAGCCCGAGCCACACGACCAGCGCGAGCTTGACCGCTTCCGAGGGCTGCGCGGTGAAGCCGCCGATCTCGATCCAGTTGCGGTTGCCGCCGATCTCGTAGCCGAGCGGTGTGAAGACGAGCAGTTGCAGGCCCATCGCGACGAGGAGGAACACCCACGCCCACTTCTTCCAGAACCGTGCCGGGAAGCGGCTCACGATCAGCATGAGCGGGACACCGATCATCGCGAACGTCGCCTGGCGCCAGAACAGCCCGAAATACCCGTCGCCGGCTTCGTAGGACTCGACGGAGGACGAGGACAGCACCATGACGAGCCCGAGCCCGACGAGGAAGAGGGTGACACCCAGCAGGAGGAAGTAGTTCTTCGACTCCGGACGCAGCACCTTGCCCAGCGAGATCCGCGCACTCGACATGCCTCTCGGCGACGTCGGCGCGTCGGGTGTCCCACTACCTGAGGCGGTCCCCATCATCCGGGACGACGACGACCGCACGCGGCGCGGGTCAGCGCGAGGCGGATCGATCATCCGCCTCACCTCCCAGCTCTGCTTCGACGGCGGCCTGGAACAGGCGACCACGGTGCCCGTAGTCCGTGAACTGGTCCATCGAGGCGGCTGCAGGAGCGAGGAGCACGGTGTCCCCTGCCTGCGCGACCTCGGCGGCCCGGCGAACGGCCTCCGGCATGACGTGTTCAGTCTCCGCTGCGTCGACCTCGATGACGGTCAGCGTCGGCGCGTGTCGCGCGAATGCCGCGAGGACCTCCGAGCGGTCGGCGCCGATCACGACGGCCGCGCGCAGGTGGTCGGCGTGCCGCTCCACCAGACGATCGATCGAGACGCCCTTCAACAGGCCTCCGACGATCCACACCACCGAGCGGTAGGCGGCGAGCGATGCGTCGGCGGCGTGCGGGTTGGTGGCCTTCGAGTCGTCGATCCAGTCCACCTCGAGCCTCCGGGCGATGAGCTGGATCCGGTGCGCGTCCAGACCGAACGACAGCAGGGTGTCGCGCACGGCCTCGACCGTGATGCCGGCGGCCCGGGCGAGTGCCGCTGCCGCCAGGATGTTGGCGACGATGTGCGGGGCGGCGAGCCCGCGCTGGGCGAGCGCTTCGACCGTCGTGATCTCGAGGGCGCTCGTCCGACGGTCGTCGAGGAACGCGCGGTCGACCAGGATGCCGTCCACGACGCCGAAGTCGCTCGGTCCGGGGACGTCGAGGCCGAACCCGACGGCGCGGGCACCGTCGACGACCTCGGCCTCCTCGACCATCGACATCGTCGCCGCGTCAGCGCGGTTGTAGACGCACGTGACCTTCGTGTTCTCGTACACCACGGCCTTCGCCGCCCGGTACGCCTCGGCGGAGCCGTGCCAGTCGAGGTGGTCGTCGGCGAGGTTCAGGCAGACGCTGGCGAGCGGTGAGACGATGCTCCGACCGCCCTGCAGGCCGAGGGTGTGCAACTGGTAACTCGAGAGCTCGACGACGAAGAAGTCGAAGCCCTGCGGATCACGGACGGCGTCCAGGACCGGGACGCCGATGTTGCCGCAGGGCGCCGCGCGGAAGCCCGCCTCGACGAGCATCGACGCCGTCAGCTGAACGGTCGTGGTCTTGCCGTTCGTGCCCGTGACGCAGATCCACTCGGCCGGGGTGCCGACCTTGTCGCGGACCCGCCAGGCGAGCTCGATGTCGCCCCAGACGGCGACCCCGGTCGCATGTGCCCAGGTGACGACGGAGTGGTCGGGGTGGAATCCGGGTGAGACGACGACGAGTTCCGGAGCGAACTCGACGAGCTCGGACGGAACGGTCGACAGGTCCCGCTGGATGAGCCGCGCACCGATGACGCCGACGAGTTCGGCGCGTTCGTCCGCGGCCTCGCCTGCCAGGACCAGTACCTCCGAGCCGAGCTCGGTGAGCGTGTCGGCGACGGAGAACCCGGTCATCCCGAGCCCCAGGACGGCGACCCGGAGTCCCCGCCAGTCGGCGTGCCAGCTCCGGAGTCCGTCGAGGCGCTCGGCGCTCAACGGCTCAACCACTCGAGGTAGAAGGAACCCACACCCGCGGCGACGAGCAGACCACCGATGATCCAGAATCGGACGACGACGGTGACCTCGGCCCAACCCTTGAGTTCGAAGTGGTGGTGGATGGGGCTCATGAGGAAGATGCGCTTGCCGTGGGTGACCTTGAAGTAGGCGCGCTGCACGATCACCGAACCGGCCTCGATCACGAACAGCCCACCGACGAGCACCAGGAGGAGCTCGGTCTTGCTGAGGATGGCCAGAGCCGCGAGCGCTCCACCGAGCGCCAACGAACCGCTGTCACCCATGAAGATCTGCGCCGGCGAGGTGTTCCACCAGAGGAACCCGATGAGCGCGCCCACGATCGCCGCCGCGACCACGGCGAGATCGAGCGGGTCCCGGACGTCGTAGCACTTGTACGCCACGTCGGAGGCGAGCGAGGAGCTGAAGCACGACTGGTTGAACTGCCAGAACCCGATGATGATGTACGAGCCGATCGCGAGGATCGAGGCGCCGGTGGCCAGCCCGTCGAGCCCGTCGGTGACGTTCACACCGTTCGACGTCGCAGCCACGATCACCGAGGTCCAGAGGATGTAGAGCAGGATGCCGATCACCGGGATGCCGATCGCCATGAAGTTGATCGGGATGTCGCGGATGATCGAGATGTTGGTCGACGCCGGGGTGAACCCCTCGGTGTTCGGGAAGTTGATCGCGAGGACGGCGAAGACCGTCGCGACGATGAGCTGTCCGGCGACCTTCGCCCACCCGCCGAGGCCGAGACTCTGCTTCTTCCGCACCTTCAGGAAGTCGTCGATGAACCCGACGATGCCGAGACCGACCATCATCAGCAGGACGAGGAGCGCCGAGACGCCGACCTGTTCCTGGAAGATCAGATAGCTCGCGAAGAAACCGACGAGGGTGCCGACGATGATGATGACGCCGCCCATCGTCGCGGTCCCGCGCTTCGTGTGGTGGCTCTGCGGTCCGTCGTCGCGGATGAACTGGCCCCAGGCCAGCTTGCGGAACGCTCTGATGAAGAGCGGGGTCAGGAAGAGGGAGAACGCCAGCGAGATCGCTCCCGCGGCCAACAGGACTCTCATGCGTACAACTCCCCCAGTCGATCGCCCAGCAACCGGAGTCCGGCCGCGTTCGACGATTTGACGAGCACGGTGTCGCCCGGGGCGATCTCCGCGCTCAAGTACGCGAACGCCTCGTCCGCGGTCGCGAAGTACACCGACTCCCCGTCCCACGACCCTTCGTTGATCGCGGTGATGTGCATGCGGCGGGCCTCGGGGCCGACCACGACGAGGCGGCCGATGCCGAGCCGGACGACCTGGAGCCCGATCCGGTCGTGTTCCTCGCCCGCCCAGTCGCCCAGTTCGCTCATGGCGCCGAGGACCGCGATGGTCCGGCCGCGTTCAGCACCGATCTGGGCGAGGGTCCGGATGGCGGCCGACATCGAGTCGGGGCTGGCGTTGTAGGCGTCGTTGATGATGGACACGTCGTCGCGTCCACCGAGGGGCTCCATCCGCCAGCGCTCCGCCCGGCTCACGCTCTCGAGGGCGTCGACGATCAGGTCGATCTCCCCACCGAGTTCGTGGGCGGCTGCGGCCGCGGCGAGGGCGTTCATGACGTGGTGCTCGCCGAGCACCTTGAAGCGGACGGGCGCAGAGGAACCGTCGGGCAGGTGCAGCGTGAACGCGGTTCCGGACGCCGTCGCGACGATGTCGGTCGCGCGAACGGCGGCGCGATCGTCGAGGCCGAACCAGAGCACGCGTGCCCGGGTGGCGTCGGCCATGCCCGCCACCCGTGGATCGTCGAGGTTGAGGACGGCGACGTCCTCCGGGAGCAGCTCGGACACCATCTCGGTCTTCGCCGTGACGGTCGCTTCGATCCCACCGAACTCCCCCGCGTGGGCGAGTCCGACCTTCAGGACCACGCCGATGTCGGGCTTCGCCATGCGGATGAGTCGGGCGATCTCGCCGATGCCGCTGGCACCCATCTCCGCGACGAGGAACCGCGTCTCGTTCGTCACGCGCAGCATGGTGATCGGTGCACCGACCTCGTTGTTGAAGGAGGCCTTCGGGCTGACCGTCTCGCCGACCCGCTCGAGGACCGCGGCCAGGAGGTTCTTGGTCGTGGTCTTGCCGTTGGATCCGGTGATGCCGACGATCCGGAGTCGTCCGAGCGCGCGCACCCTCGAGATGACCTCGGTGGCGAGGGCGCCGAGCGCGGTCACGGAGTGCTCGACGACGATCTGCGGCACGGCGACGGCCAGTTCCCGTTCGACGATGAGCAGGGCGGCGCCGTTCGCGACCGCCGCATCCGCGAACAGGTGTCCGTCGGTCTCCTCGCCGGGCTTCGCGACGAAGATGTCGCCGGGCGTGATGAGTCGGGAGTCGGTGTCGGCGACGCCGGACACGACGAGGCCGGGGTCCGCCGAACCGGGGATCAGTCGGCCGTCGGTCGCAGCAGCGATCTCGGTGAGGGTCAGGTCGATCATCAGAGCCACCCTGCCTCTCGCAGCGCCTCACGCGAGTCGTCGCGCGCCGAGTACGGGAGCTTCACACCGGCGACCTCGTGGTAGTCCTCATGCCCCGGTCCGGCGTACAGGATGGTGTCGCCCTGACCGGCAAGCGCCAGCGCCGTGCGGAAGGCGGTCGCCGGATCGGCGACCTCGTGCAGCTCGCCGTGCGGCGCGGCTTCGCGGGCGGCCTCGAGGAGCACGCGTCGGATCGACGCCGGGTCCTCGCTCCGTGGGTGGAAGTCGGTGACCACCACGACGTCGGCACCCCGTGCAGCGATCGCACCCATGTCGCGACGCTTCGTCGTGTCGCGGTCTCCGTCGGCGCCGAACACCATGATCACGCGGCCCGGCGTGACGGCGCGGATGGCTGCGAGGGTGTTGAGGAACGCGTCGGGACTGTGCCCGTAGTCGATGTACACGACCGGGCCGCGGTCGCCACTGATCCGCTCGGCCCGCCCGGGGATGTAGGCGTCGATCCCACCGTCCCGTTCGAGGGCCTGGGCGATCATGTCGAACTCCACGCCGGACTCGACGAGCATCACGATCGCGAGCGCGGCGTTCGCCGCCATGAACCAGCCGAGCAGGGGCACGCTCGTCACCAGCACCCGGTCGCCGGGGCCGTCGAGTCGGAACGTCGTGGAGCCGGCGGTCTCCTCGAGGATCGTCATGCGCCAGTCGGCGTCGACCTCCGGGCGGGTCGTCAGGGTCGTCACCGGGATC
This sequence comes from Plantibacter sp. VKM Ac-2885, assembly GCF_015351205.1. Lineage (NCBI taxonomy): Bacteria > Bacillati > Actinomycetota > Actinomycetes > Micrococcales > Microbacteriaceae > Plantibacter > Plantibacter sp. VKM Ac-2885. Next base: position 2,494,156 of record NZ_JADKSK010000001.1, read on the forward strand.
CGGCTCTGCTCGACGAGTCGGCCGCCCCACTCGGAATCGATCGTGACGACACCACGTCGTGCGCGATCGGGTTCGAACAGCTCCCGCTTGGCCGCGAAGTACTCGTCGAAGTCGCCGTAGTCGTCGAAGTGATCGTGACTGAGGTTGGTGAAGCCGACGACGTCGAAGACGATGCCGTCGACGCGGTGCCTGGTCAGCGCCTGGGCGGAGACCTCGATGGCGACCGCGCGCACCTCGGACTCGCGCATGCGTGCGAGCAACGCGTGCAGCTCACTGGCCTCCGGCGTGGTGAGGGAGCTCGTCACCGCGAGCTCGCCGATGCGCCGCTCCGCAGTGGAACTCAGCCCGGAGACGATCCCGAGTTGCGCGAGCATGCCGCTCAGGAGGTAGACCACGCTCGTCTTGCCGTTGGTGCCGGTCACGCCGAACAGCGTCGGCGGCTCCTCGGCGGTGCGGTACACCCAGGCTGCGAGGTGCCCGAGGGCGGCACGCGGCTCGGGCACGACGATGATCGGCAGACCGGCCGCTGCGGCCAGGTCTCGTCCGGCGTCGTCGGTGAGCACGGCGACCGCGCCGCGTCCCTTCGCCTGCTCGGCGTATGCGGCACCGTGGGCGCGGACACCCGGCATGCCGATGTAGAGGTCACCGGGCTCGACGGCACCGGAGCTCAGGCTGACACCGCTGATCTCCACGCCGTCGGCCGAGCCGTGCAGGTCGAGGTCGAATTCGGTCACCAGCTGCGAGAGCGCCCGCCGTTGCGGATGTTCCGGCCTGAGGCTGATCGGGCCCTGATTGTTCACGCTGAGCCCATCCTTCATGAGGTCGTTCAAAAACTGAGCGGCAGGTTCGGTGCCGGCTCCGTGGACGGCTGCACTCCCCTGCTCTTCAGCACCTGGGTGGTCACATCCCGGAAGATGGGAGCGACTGCAGCCGATGAATTCATCTTAACCGGGTCGGCCAGGTTCACCGAAACGACGAACTGCGGCGCCTCTGCAGGAGCGAAACCGGCCATCGAGACGAGGTAGCTCGAGCTGTAGCCTCCATCGCCGTCGGGCTGCTGTGCGGTGCCGGTCTTCATCGCCACCCGGTAGCCGGGGACGTCGACGTTCTTGGCCACCCAGCTCTCCTGGTCGACCATCTCGAGCATGTCGCTGACCTGCTTCGCCGCGTCGGCGGAGACGACCTGGGTTCCGGTCGCGTCGGGGACGTCGGTCGTGGTGCCGTCGGCGTTCCGGCAACCCTCGACCAGCTGGACGGGCATGCGGACACCGCCGTTCGCGATGGTCTGGTACAGACTGGCGCCCTGGATCGCGGTCGTCGAGAAGCCCTGACCGAACATGGTCGCGTAATCCGTCTGGTTGTCCCAGTCCGCTGGGTCCGCCATGAGGCCACCGGACTCGCTCGGGAAGCCGACCTCGGTCTTCTGCAGCTGACCGAACTTCTGGAAGTAGGCGTAGCGGGTGTCGGCGCTCATCTTCTCGCCGAACTGCGAGATCCCCGTGTTGGACGATTCGACCATGACACCCGACAGGGTGAGGTTCAGATCCGCGTGGAACTCGCTGTCGTTGATGTCGGCACCGTTCGAGGGCTTGTACCGGAACGGAGCGACCACTTGGGAGTTCGGGTTCGCGACACCCTGGTCGATGAGCGCCGCGGCGGTGAGCGACTTGTACGTCGATCCCGGTTCGAACGGCGCGGCGAAGGCCCGTGAGCCTCGGTCTTCGGACGGTGTCGCGCTGACGTTGCCGGGATCGACGGCCGGGTACTCGGCGACGGCGAGGAGCTTGCCGGTCTTGACCTCCATCACCGTGACGACGCCCCAGCTCGCACCGACCGCTTCGGCCTGCGCGGCGAGCGACTGCTGCGAGAACCACTGGATGTCCTTGTCGAGCGTGAGCACGACGTCGCCGCCGTCCTTCGCCGGCTTCGTCACCGTGGTGCCGGGGAGCGGGAGACCGCCGCTGCCCTTCTCGTACGTCGTGCGACCGTTCTTGCCGGCGAGGCAGGAGTTCTCCATGAGTTCGACGCCCGCTTGGGCCTCGCCCTCCTCGCCCACGAAGCCGACGATGTTGCCGGCGACAGCACCGTTCGGGTACACCCGGTACGGCTCCTCCTTGAAGGTCGTCCACGGGATCTCCAGTGCCTTGAGCGCTCGGAGCTGGTCGAGCGTGAGCTTCTTGGCGATGAGGGCGTAGAGCGAGTCCTTGTCCGCGGCGAGGGCGTCCGTGATGAGCGCGAGGACCTCCGGACCGGGCTTCCCGATGATCGCGCCGATCTCGTTCGTCGCCTGCTCGAGGGTGATCGTCTGCTCGCTGCCGTCGACGTCGCGCTCGAACGGGCCGGCGTCCTTCGGGGATGCCGCCATGCTGTAGCGCATGACGGCTTCGGCGAGCACCGAACCGTCGGAGGCGAGGATGCTGCCGCGGGTGGCGAGGATCGTGTCGCCCGTCTCGGTCTTCTCGAGGGATTCGGCGCTCAAGGCACTCGCGCGGACCACCTGGATGTCGACCAGACGGAGGACGAAGAGCGTCATCACGATGGAGACCGCGACGATGGTGAACGCGAGGCGTCGGCGCGTGGTCTTCGTGTGTCTCACCATGATGCCCGCACCGCGTCCTCTCCCGACGTCGCACCTCCGAGCAGGGCGTCGTCCTCCACCGTGAGCCGTCCGGTCATCGTGTGGTCGGCGACGGCAGCCCGTCCTGCAACGGTACGGGCGGGGTGACCGCTTCCTGGCTCGACGCGCCGTCTGCGGCGGCGGCGTTCTGTCCGCCGACGAGCGGGAGCGTCGCGGCCTGTGCGTTCGGCACGAGGGCGGCGTTGAAGATCGGACTCGTGCTCGCCGACGCCGGCGTGGGCGTCCCCAGCACAGCACCGTCGGAGAGCCGGAGGTAGGTCGGGAGCGAGTTGCCCACCATGCCGAGCGCCTGCGCGTTCACGGCGAGGTACTGCGGGGAGGCCAGGCGGTCGAGGTCCTCGGCCAGCGCGGCCGAGGTGCGGCCGAGTTCGACCTGCTTCCCCTCGAGCTGCTGGATCTGGTACGCGCCCTGGCTCAACCCGACGCTGAGGAGCAACTGACCGACGACGATGGCGACGACCGCACCGACGACGATGACCGCGTACATCGGCCGTGGTCGGAGCTTCGAGCGCGCCCCGGTCGTGACCGCACGGATGTGCTGCCGTTCGGGGGCCGTCCGGGTCGGCTGCGGCCGAGCACGTCCGAGCCGTTCGGGTGCGAGATCGAGTGCTGCGGTCGCTCCGCTCATGCTGGCCTCCTCAGCCGTTCGGCCGCGCGGAGTCGCACGGGTTTCGCTCTGGGGTTCTCGTCGATCTCGGCCTCGGTGGCGAGTTCGGCGCCCTTGACGAGGAGCTTCAGCTCCGCGCTGTGCTCCGGGAGCTCGACGGGCAGCCCCGCCGGCGTGGTCGACTTCGCCCGCGCCTGAAGCTCGCGCTTGACGATCCGGTCCTCGAGCGACTGGTAGGACAGGAACACGATCCGTCCTCCGACCCGAAGCAGGTCGAGCGCGCGGGGCACGGCGGACTCGAGGACAGTCAGCTCAGCGTTGACCTCGATGCGCAGCGCCTGGAAGACCCGCTTGGCCGGGTGGCCGGTGCGGCGTGCGGCCGCCGGCGTGGCCCGATCGATGAGCTCGACGAGCTGACCGGAACTCGTCAGCGGTCGCTGCTGGCGTTCCTCGACGATGCGGCGTGCGTAGCGCTGCGCCAACTTCTCGTCGCCGTACTCCCAGAAGATCTTCCGAAGCGCGACCTCGTCGTAGGTGGCGAGGATCGTCTCCGCCGTCAGCTCGCTCGAGGCGTCCATCCGCATGTCGAGGGGCGCGTCCTGCGAGTACGAGAAGCCGCGTTCGGTCCGATCGAGTTGCAGTGAGGAGACACCGAGGTCGAACAGGATCCCGTCCACCTGTGGGAACCCGAGCTCCTCGGCCGCCTCGTCGATGTCGTCGTAGACGGCTTTGACGAACCGGGCTCGCGACCCGAAGCGCTCGAGCCGCTCCTGAGCGATGTCGAGTGCATCGAGGTCGCGGTCGAGCCCGATGAGGGTCAACTGCGGGAACCGCTCGAGCATCGCTTCGGCGTGGCCCGCCATGCCGAGCGTGGCGTCGATGAGGACCGCACCCTCGTGGGACACGGCGGGGGCGAGCAACTCGATGCATCGCTCGAGGAGGACCGGGGTGTGGATGTCGTTGATGGCCATATGCGTAATCCGGACGGTCCCTGACCCCTGATCCCCATCCGTTCCGACCTGGCACCGGGGAAGTGTGTCAGGGCGGGCTCCGACCTGGCACCGGGGAAGTGTGTCAGGGCGGGACGGCTGGGAGTCAGGGGGCAGGGCACTAGAAGAGTCCGGGGATCACCTCCTCGGCGGTCTCGGAGAAGACGCTCTCCTGTTCGGCGAGGTAGGACTCCCATGCCTCGGCGTCCCAGATCTCCGCGCGGCTGCCGGCGCCGATGACCACGAGGTCGCGGCTGAGCCCGGCGTACTGGCGGAGGTTGGACGGAATGGTCACGCGGTGCTGCTTGTCGGGGGTCTCGGCACTCGCTCCGGAGAGGAACACGCGCAGGTAGTCGCGGGCCTGCTTGCTGGTGACCGGAGCCTGGCGGATCTTCTCGTGGAGCGCCTCGAACTCCCGCGTGCTGAAGACGTAGATGCAGTGCTCCTGGCCTCGGGTCATGACGACCCCGCCGGAGAGCTCATCGCGGAACTTCGCCGGCAGGATGATGCGGCCTTTTTCGTCGAGTTTGGGGGCGTGACTACCGAGGAACATACGCCCCCGCCCCCAATCGTTCTGGCCAACATCTTGGTTGGGCTCCACTTTACTCCACTTTGCCCCACCAATGCAGCACATTCCTCCACATCGGACCATTTGTCCATGAAAAAACCCCGCAAAGTCAAGACTCTGCGGGGTGGAGGGAAATGGAGGGGTTTTGCCATACCCGGGACGAGCAGGGAGGGCCTGGAACGACGAAACGGGGCCGATCCGAAGATCGGCCCCGTTTGGAGTCGTGGTGCGGCGGCGCCGCGAGGGAGGGAAGTGGAGTCAAGTGGCCGGCCGCGGAGCGACCGGGAGACCTGGCATCGTTACCGCTCGTCGCCCGACTGACGCTTGTCCCAGCGGTCGTTGAAGCGGTCCATCAGACGCGAGGACTTCTGGCCGGCCGGAGCAGCCTGACGAGGACGCGGCTGTTCGAGTGGAGCCCGGGTCGGCTTGGTCGCCACGAGCACGCCCGTGAGCATGATCGCGAACCCGAGCAGACCGACGATGGGCTGCTGGATCACGACTCCGAGCACGAGGCCGATCGCCCCGACCACCGCGATGAGGGAGCCGAGCGCGATTCCGCGGTAACTCGGTTTGCCCGCGCCAGCGCTGACCTTGGAGACGAAATCGGCATCGCTGCGGTAGAGGTGGCGTTCCATCTCATCGAGGAGCCGTTGCTCCTGCTCTGAAAGTGGCATCTGATTCCCCTCAAGGTCACACGACGCGACGTTGTTGATCGAGTCTAGCCACCGAAGCATGACTAGGCTAGGTGCGTGATCGAAAGCAATGAACTCGCCACCCTGGTGGGCCGCGGGCTCTCCGACTTTCTCTCCTCGCGAAGCTCCATTGTCGCGCAGATCGGCCCGGAGCTCTCCCCGTTCCTCGACTTCTCCCGGGAATTTCTCAGCGGTGGGAAGCGGTTCCGAGCACAGTTCTGTTTCCGGGGCTGGCAGGCCGTCTCCACCGGGAGGCACGCCAGTGGTCAGGGCGGCCTCGAGACCGTCATCGCGACCTGCGGAGCACTCGAGCTGTTCCACGCCGCAGCGCTCGTCCACGACGACATCATCGACAACTCCGACACCCGCCGGGGTGCACCGTCGGCTCACGTCTCCTTCGCGGAGTTGCACCGTCGCAGCCGATGGGACGGCGACCCGACCACCTTCGGCACCGGAGCCGCCACGCTCCTCGGTGACCTGCTCCTCGGCTGGAGCGACGAACTCCTCGACGACGGACTCGACCAGCTGGACGACCGCACCGCCGCTCGCGCAGCGCGGGCCGAGTTCAACCGCATGCGGACCGAGGTCACGGCCGGCCAGTACCTCGACATCCTCGAGGAGCGCGCCTGGCGCGACGCCGCCGACGACGAACAGCGTCGCCGCGCCGAGCGCGTCCTGATCTTCAAATCCGCCAAGTACAGCATCGAGTCGCCGCTCGCACTCGGAGCGCTCCTCGGTGGCGGGAACGAGCAGCAGCTCGCGTCGCTCCGCGGGTACGGCCTCCCCCTCGGCATCGCCTTCCAGCTGCGCGACGACCTCCTCGGCGTCTACGGCGATCCCGCCGTCACCGGGAAACCGAGTGGCGACGACCTCCGCGAGGGGAAGCGCACCATCCTCATCGCGCTCACGCGGGAGGCCCTCCAGCCGGGCGCGCGCGCCATCCTCGACGAACTGCTCGGGGATCCCGAACTCGACGACGACCAGATCGGCCTGCTCCAGGCGACCATCCGCGACAGCGGAGCCGTCGACCAGGTGGAGAAGCTCATCCAGGACCACGTCGCACGGGCGCTCTCCGCATTGGGCGAGGCTCCGATCAACGACGACGCCCGGGCCCACCTGCGCGGCCTCGCGGTCGCGGTCGCACGCCGCGAGACCTGAGCGGTCCGGCTCGGACGGCGTGGGATCAGGCCAGCGCCTGAGCCACCCGGCGAACCTCGGACCGTCGTCCCTCGCGGAGGGCTTCGATCGGCGAGGTCCCGATCGCGTCGTCGTCCTCGAGCATCCACACCATCGCGGCCTCATCGTCGAAGCCGTTGTCGGACAGCAGCGTCAGCGTGCCGCGCAGGTTGTGCACCGGCCCGCCGTCCGCGATGAACGACGACGGCACCTGCAGCACGCCGTCACGCCGGACGGCGAGGAGGTCGCGCTCCTCGAGGTACTGACGGATGCGTCGGATCGGCAGCCCGAGTTCGGTCGCCAGATCGGGAAGGGTGAACCACACGAGTTCGGAATTCTGCTCAGTCACGCACAGCAGTCTGCCACGACCGCGCTCCGCTCGTCGCCGTCGGATCGCGTTCGGGTAACGATCCAGGCACCTCGCCGCCCTCCCGGGGTGTTGACAGCTCTTCGCGCTCGACGTTCCATACACTCGACTGGTGAGTAGCAACCAGCAGACCGATCCGATGATCGGCCGTCTCCTCGACGGGAGATATCAGGTGCGCTCACGCATCGCCCGTGGCGGCATGGCGACGGTCTACCTCGCCACGGACCTCCGGCTGGAACGGCGCGTCGCGATCAAGGTCATGCACGGCCACCTCTCGGACGACACGACGTTCAAGAACCGCTTCATCCAGGAGGCGCGCTCCGCCGCGCGGCTCGCGAACCCGCACGTCGTCAGCGTGTTCGACCAGGGCCAGGACTCCGACATGGCGTACCTCGTCATGGAGCACCTGCCGGGGATCACCCTCCGCGACCTCATCCGCGACAACGGCACGCTGACCCCTCGGCAGGCCGCCGACATCCTCGACGCCGTGCTGTCCGGACTCGCCGCCGCGCACCGCGCCGGCATCGTCCACCGCGACGTCAAGCCGGAGAACGTCCTCCTCGCCGACGACGGACGAATCAAGATCGGCGACTTCGGCCTCGCGAGAGCCGCGAGCGCGAACACGGCCACCGGCCAAGCGCTCCTCGGCACGATCGCCTACCTCTCCCCCGAACTCGTCACCCGTGGACAGGCCGACGCGCGGAGCGACATCTACGCGCTCGGGATCATGCTCTACGAGATGCTCACCGGCGAGCAGCCCTACAAGGGCGAGCAGCCGATGCAGATCGCCTACCAGCACGCCAACGAATCGGTCCCCGCACCGAGCGCCAAGAACCCCGCCGTCCCGAAGGAACTCGACGACCTCGTCTTCTGGGCCACCGAGCGCGAACCGGACGATCGTCCGTCGAACGCCGGCGAGATGCTCGAGCGCCTGCGGTCCATCGAGTCCAGTCTCGGGTTCACCTCGGTCGCCACCGGGGCGCAACCCACGATCGTCATGCCGGCCTCCTACTCGAGCGAGCACGCCGACGACGTCACCCAGGTCATCGGCCGCAACACCAAACCGCAGCAGGTCCCGGTGCGCGCCGACGCGACGGACGGTCCGGGCAAGCTCGCCACGAAGGCGCGCAAGCGCAGCCGCGTGGGCGTCGCGCTGTTCACGATCGTCCTCATGCTCGCCGCGCTCGCCGGTGGGACCGGATGGTACTTCGGCCAGGGCCCCGGCTCGCTCGTCGAGGTCCCGAACGTCGCCGACGGGAGTTTCGACCAGGCGTCCGCCAAACTCGTGGAGCTGGGCTTCGTGCCCGTCGAAGGCGCGACGTTCAGCCTCACCGTCCCGGCCGGCACGGTCGCCGGCAGCGATCCGCCGTCCGGGTCGAAGATCGACAAGGGCAGCTCCGTCACGGTCCTCGTCTCCCAGGGACCGCAGCCGGTGGACATCCCGGTCCTCGCCGGGCTCGCACAGTCCGACGCCGAACAGCAGTTGGACGCGCTCGGCGTCGCCGTCGGCACCGTGAACCAGCAGTTCGACCCGAGCATCGCGAAGGACATCGTGCTCGCGGCGACCGACGCGACCTCGGGAGCCGACTACAGCCAGGGCGGGCCGTCCTTCCAAGGCTCCACGGTGACGTTGCTCGTGTCGGCCGGACAGGTGCCCTCGGTCTCCGGGATGACACCGGACCAGGCGCGCGACGCCCTCGAATCCGTCGGGCTGGGTGTGGGCACCTCGGACGAGGCGTTCGACGACACGATCCCCGCGGGGCAGGTCATCGGCATCCAGGCCAAGACCGATGCGGACGGGAACGAGACGGCGTTCATCCCGGGCGACGACGTGACGCTGATCGTGTCCAAGGGCGTCGAGTTGGTCGCCGTCCCCGACACCACGGGTCAGACGATCAACGATGCCATCGAGACGCTGCAGAACGCTGGCTTCACCGTGGGCGACATCGCCGTGCAGGAGGCGTTCCGCGGCATCTTCAAGGTGAAGAAGACCGATCCCCCGGCGGGCAAGTCCGTCAAGAAGGGCTCGACCGTCAACATCACCGACTTCGGTCTGTGACCCGGTCGGACGGCGCTCGTCCGCTCGTCGGAACGAGCCGCCGCCGTCCTGCTACGCTCGCCGCATGAGCCCGGAGGACCTCGCCGAACTCGCCTGCCTCCGACGGGCGCGCGACCTGATCGACCGCGACTACGCCGAACCGCTCGACGTGCCGCTGATGGCATCGACGGCGCACATGTCGCCGTCGCATTTCGCGAGGCGGTTCCGTGCGGTCTACGGCGAGACGCCGTACGGCCACCTCATGACCCGTCGGATCGAACGGGCGATGGCGCTCCTCCGGGCGGGGAGCTCGGTGACGGACGCCGCTCTTGCCGTCGGGGCCACCTCGCTCGGATCGTTCAGCTCGGCCTTCACCGCCATCACGGGCGAGACGCCGAGCGCGTACCGTCGGCGCGAACATCATGCGGTCGACGCGATGCCGGACTGCGTCGCCAAGACGACCACGAGGCCTGCCCATCGCCGGGTGTCCGGTCCGAGTGGATCGAGCAGGATCGGAGAAGCGGGCCTCCAGCGCCCGGCGTAACGTCGTCGTCATGACGATCTCACTCCAGTACTGCAACATCACGGTGAACGACGTGGACGAGGCCATCGCCTTCTACGCCGACGCACTCGGACTCGAGGTCCGGAACGACGTCGCCAACGGCGGCTTCCGGTGGGTGACGCTCGGCAGCGACGCGCAGCCCGGCCTCGACATCGTCGTCTCCGAACCGCACGCGGGTCGTTCGCAGGCTGACGGGGACGCGCTGCAGGCCCTCCTCACGAAGGGGGTGCTGCCGATGCTCGTCTTCCGAGCCGACGACCTCGACGCCACGTTCGAACGGGTCCGCGCGTCCGGCGCAGACGTGCTCCAGGAACCGAAGGAGATGGGCTGGGGCGCGCGCGACTGCGCGTTCCGCGACCCGTCGGGCAACCTGGTCAGGATCTCCCAGGCGTAGGTGTCGCGGACGACGAAGCGCCCATGCCGAACCCGGCATGGGCGCTTCGTCGTGTGAGACTTACTTCGCGGCGGCGAGCTCCTCCGCCACGAGGAAGGCGAGCTCCAGCGACTGCATGTGGTTGAGGCGAGGATCGCACAGCGACTCGTACCGCGTCGCCAGGGTGGCCTCGTCGATCTGCTCGGAGCCGCCCAGGCACTCGGTGACGTCGTCGCCGGTGAGCTCGACGTGGATGCCGCCGGGGTGCGTCCCTGCGGCGCGGTGGGCTTCGAAGAACCCCTTGACCTCGTCCACGACGTCGTCGAAGCGACGCGTCTTGTAGCCGGTGGGCGTCGTGAGTCCGTTGCCGTGCATCGGATCGGTGACCCAGAGCGGCGTCGCGTCGGCACCCTTGATCGCTTCGAGCAGCGGAGGCAGGGCGTCCCTGATCTTGCCCGCACCCATCCGCGTGATGAACGTGAGGCGCCCGGGCTCGCGCTCGGGGTCGAGCTTGTCGATGAGACGCAGCATGTCGTCGGCCGAGGTGGTGGGGCCGAGCTTCACGCCGATCGGGTTGCGGACGCGCGACAGGAAGTCGACGTGCGCGCCGTCGAGCTCGCGGGTCCGCTCCCCGATCCACACGAAGTGGGCGGAGGTGTTGTACGGTGTGCCGGTCCGCGAGTCGATCCGCGTCATCGGTCGCTCGTAGTCCATGAGCAGCGCCTCGTGGCTCGAGTAGAACTCGACACCGCGCAGCTGGTCGAAGTCGGCTCCGGCCGCCTCCATGAACTTGATCGCACGATCGATGTCGCGCGCCAGTCCCTCGTATCGGTGGTTCACCGGGTTGGCGGCGAACCCCTTGTTCCAACTGTGGACCTCACGGAGGTCGGCGAACCCGCCCTGGGTGAACGCCCGGATGAGGTTCAGCGTCGATGCGGAGGTGTGGTACCCCTTGACGAGCCGAGCGGGGTCGGCCGTGCGCGACTCCGGGGTGAAGTCGTAGCCGTTGACGATGTCGCCGCGGTACGCGGGCAGGGTGACGTCGCCCCGCGTCTCGGAGTCGTTGGAGCGCGGCTTGGCGAACTGCCCGGCCATCCGGCCCATCTTGACGACCGGCATCGACGCACCGTAGGTCAGCACGACGGCCATCTGCAGGACCGTCTTCACGCGGTTGCGGATCTGCTCGGCCGTCGCACCGGCGAAGGTCTCGGCGCAGTCGCCGCCCTGGAGCAGGAACGCGTTGCCGCTCGCCGCCCGAGCCAACCGGTCGCGCAGGATGTCGACCTCGCCGGCGAAGACCAGCGGAGGGAGCGTCGCGAGTTCGGCGGAGGCACGCGCCACCGCGGCCTGGTCCGGCCATGACGGCTGCTGCTTGATCGGCAGCTCACGCCAATAGTCCAGTCCGGCGATCACCGAGGGTTCGGCCATGACGACTGGTTCTGTAGCGTGGGACACGGATTTCCTGTTTCTCTTCGACCGGACGCGCTCCGGAGCCCGCCCGGAAGGGGGAACGGACCGCGATCGCGGCCCGGTTTTTCAGCTTAGCGTCACGCCGACGCGGCGCGCTCCTTGACGCTCGTGGCGTAGACGTCGCGATAGTCCTGGCCCGAGAGCTTGCGGAGTTCGACCATCAACTCGTCCGTGACGCTGCGGAGGATGAAGCGGTCGCCCTCCATGCCCTCGAACCGCGAGAAGTCGAGCGGCTTGCCGATGACGATCCCGATCCGGCGGATCCGGGGCAGCTTCGTGCCGATGGGCATGACCTTCTCGGTGTCGATCATCGCGACGGGGACGATGGGGACCCCGGCCTCGAGCACCATCCGCGCGACGCCGGTGCGGCCGCGGTACATCGTCCCGTCGGGACTGCGGGTGCCCTCCGGATAGATCCCCAGCAGGTGACCGCCACCGAGGACCGCGAGCCCGGTGTTGAGCGAGGCCTCGGAGGCCTTGCCGCCCGACCGGTCGATCGGGAGCTGCCCCGTGCCGAGCATGAAGGTCTTCGTGGCCCAGCCACCGAATCCCTTGCCGCGGAAGTACTCGCTCTTGGCCAGGAAGGAGATCCGCCGATCGACGCACAACGGGAGGATCACCGAGTCGATGAAGGACAGGTGGTTGCTGGCGATGATCGCGCCGCCGTGCTCCGGGATGTTCTCGGCGCCGATCACCCACGGCCGGAAGATCGACTTGAGGATCGGTCCGGCGACCAGGTACTTCATGAACCAGTAGAACATCGTGCTCCTCCGTCTTGCCGTCGTCGTCAGCCGAGGACGAGGGCGCTCCTGGCGAGATCGCCGGCGCCGATGACACCGGCGTCGTTCACGAGCTGCGCGATGCTGAAGGACGGCTCCGGGTGGAACCCGCGCGCCGGGAGGTGCGTCAGGAACGCCTCACGAACGGGGTCCAGGAGGAGGTCGCCGGCCTGGGCGACGCCGCCGCCGATCACGAAGATGTTGGGGTCGAGGATGGCCGACATGCTCGCGAGGGCCTGCCCCAGCAGATCGGCGAGCTCATTGAGGCACCGGAGGGCGCCGGGATCGCCGGACTCGAGCAGGGCGGAGACGTGGTGTCCGTTCAGCAGCCCGCCGGCCGCGGCACGGGCTCGGGCGAGGGCGGCACCGTCGCCACCGGCGTCCGCTGCCTCGTTCGCGAGTCGGAGCAACGCGTTCCCCGAGCAGTACTGCTCGACGCAGCCACGCGCGCCGCAGCCGCAGGGCAGACCGTCCGGGATGAGGCGCATGTGTCCCAGTTCCGCACCGCTGCCGAAGCCACCGGTGAGGAGCCGGTCGTCGAGGACGATCGCTCCGCCGACACCCGTGCCGATCGTCACCATGACCATGCTGCGTTCCTCGCGCCCCGCACCGAACCGGAACTCGGCCCAACCCGCGGCGTTCGCGTCGTTCTCGATCGTCACGACCTTGTCGGGCAACCGCGCGGCCAGCCGGGCCTGCAGGGGCTCGTTCCGCCAGGCGATGTTCGGCGAGTAGTAGACGGTCGAGCGCGTGGCGTCGAAGAACCCCGGCGCTGCGACGCCCACGCTCGAGATGCTGCCGTCGTCCAAGGATCGGACCATGGCGACGACGTCGTCGATGATGGCGTCGGGATCGGAGGCCTGCGTCGGCGTGCGCCCGGCCGCGAGGATCCGGCCGTCGTCGTCGACGACCCCGCCCGCGATCTTCGTCCCGCCGATGTCGATGCCGATCGCGTTTGCCATAACGGTGCCGTCTCCCTGTCCTGATGTCGCCGATACCGGCAGCGGCGTGTGACCGACCGTCAGTCGAGTCGGTCGCCCGCGCGCCGCAGTCGAGTCTACTGAGCGTGTGCGCGCCACAGAAACCGCGCAAAGACACGTGCTCTAGGATGGAGCAACATCTTGCCGACCTGGTACCGAAGGAGTTGCCGTGGAACAGTTCGACGTCCCTGCAGTCGTCGCAGCAGACCCATCCGCCAATGCGACCGATCTGCTCGTGAAGCGCCTGGCTGCTGCGCCCGACGCCGCGCTGTTCGCCGTTCCCCGCGGGTCGGAGTGGGTGGACGTGACCACCGCCGAGTTCCATGCGCAGGTCGTCGCCCTGGCGAAGGGCCTCGTCGCCGCGGGGATCGAACCCGGCGACAAGATCGGGCTCATGTGCAAGACCCGGTACGAGTGGACCCTCATCGACTTCGCCGTCTGGTTCGCCGGAGCACTCCTCGTCCCGATCTACGAGACCAGCTCGCCGAGCCAGGTGCAGTGGATCCTCAGCGACTCCGGAGCGACGAGCGTGCTGGTCGAGACACCCGACCAGTTCGCCCGCTTCGACGAGGTGCACGGTGACCTCCCCGATGTGGCACGGGTCTGGCAGATCGACCTCGGTGACCTCGACAAGATCGCGGCCGGCGGCGTCGACGTCCCCGACGAGGAGATCGAACGCCGCCGCAACCTGGCGGTGGGTTCCGACATGGCGACCCTCATCTACACCTCCGGCTCGACCGGTCGGCCGAAGGGGTGCGTCCTCACCCACTCGAACTTCGTCGAGCTGTCACGGAACTCGGCCGTCGCGCTCAAGGACGTCGTGTCCGCTCCCGGTGCCTCCACCCTCCTCTTCATCACGACGGCGCACATCTTCGCGCGCTTCATCGCCGTGCTGTGCGTGCACTCCGGCGTGAAGACGGGCCACCAGCCCGACACGAAGCAGCTGCTCCCCTCGCTCGGCACCTTCAAGCCGACGTTCCTCCTCGCGGTCCCCCGGGTCTTCGAGAAGGTCTACAACTCCTCCGAGCAGAAGGCGGAGGCCGGCGGCAAGGGCAAGATCTTCCGTGCAGCCGCCGAGACCGGGATCGCCTACTCGAAGGCCCTCGAGAGCGGTTCCGTGCCGTTCGGCCTGAAGGTGAAGTTCCGGGTCCTCGACCGCCTCGTGCTGTCGAAGATCCGCACGGCCATGGGCGGCCGGGTGCGGTACGCGGTCTCCGGGAGCGCTCCCCTCGGTCCGCGACTCGGTCACTTCTTCCACGCGCTCGGCATCGTGATCCTCGAGGGCTACGGCCTCACCGAGACAACCGCGCCCGCGACGGTCAACCTCGCCCAGAAGTCGAAGATCGGGACGGTCGGACCGGCGCTCCCCGGCGTCTCCCTCCGCATCGCCGACGACGGCGAGGTCGAGGTGCGCGGGATCAATGTCTTCAAGGAGTACTGGCAGAACCCCGAGGCGACGGCGGAGGCCTTCGACGACGGCTGGTTCCGCACCGGCGACATCGGCTCCTTCGACTCTGACGGCTTCCTCACGATCACCGGGCGGAAGAAGGAGATCATCGTCACCGCGGGCGGCAAGAACGTCGCCCCGGCGGCGCTCGAGGACCCGATCCGCGCGACCCCGGTCGTCGGGCAGGTCGTCGTCGTCGGCGATCAGAAGCCGTTCATCAGCGCCCTCATCACGCTCGACACCGAGATGCTGCCGTCATGGCTCGCCAACAACGGCCAGGACGCGTCGATGAGCGCCGCCGAGGCTGCTCGGAACCCCGCAGTGCTCGCCGCCGTCCAGCGCGCCATCGACGAGGCCAACACCAAGGTGTCCCGCGCGGAGTCGATCCGCAAGTTCGTCATCCTCGACGACGAGCTCACCGAGGCGAGCGGTCACCTCACGCCGAAGCTCAGCATCAAGCGGAACGTGATCCTCAAGGACTTCGCAGAGACGATCGAGGGCATGTACCTCGGAGCGGGTTCGCCCGAGACCCAGGGGATGTCCCTGAAGTAGCGCCTCGACGGGCTCGGCGGTCGATCGACGACCGCCGGGCCCGTCGACCGGCGTCTAGAACCAGTCGCTCTCGCGGACCTGCTTCATCGCCTCGCGGCGGTGCTCCTTCGACAGTCGGTCGAGGTAGAGCATGCCGTCGAGGTGGTCGGTCTCGTGCTGCAGGGCTTGGGCGAGGAGTCCTTCACCCTCGACGACGAGCTCCTGCCCGTCGAGGTCGATGCCGACGGCACGCGCGTAGGGATGGCGCGGCGTCGGGAACCAGAGCCCGGGCACCGACAGGCAGCCCTCGCCGATCTCCTCGAGTTCACCGCGCACCTCGACGAGCTTCGGGTTGATGAGATACCCGATGACGCCGTCGACGTTGTAGCTGAACACGCGGAGCCCGACGCCGATCTGCGTCGCGGCGACGCCGGCACGACCGGGGAGCTCCACGCTGTCCACGAGATCGCGGACGAGGCTGCGGATGTCGTCGTCGATCGTGACGACCTCGGCCGTCGGAGCCTTCAGGACCGGGTCGCCGAAGTGTCTGATGGGTCGTGTCGTCACGGGTTGGATCCTTCCGGGCGGGACAGGTGTGGTGGACGCGGAGACCGGCCGCGTCGCCTCGAGGAGGGACGCGGCCGGTCTCGGGAGGGTCAGGCGCTCGGCTTCACGACGACGAGCAGGTCGCCCGCCTCGACCTGCTGGGTCGCCGGGATCGCGAGGCGCTCGACGACGCCGGCGACGGCGGTCGTGATCGCCGCCTCCATCTTCATGGCCTCGATCGAGGCGACCGGCTGGCCCGCCTCGACGCGGTCGCCGACGGCGACCTTCACGGTCACGACGCCGGAGAACGGCGCGGCCACCTGGCCGGGGACGGAGGTGTCGGCCTTCTCTGCAGCGCGGGAGTCGACCTCGATGCTGCGGTCGCGGACGAACACCGGACGCAACTGCCCGTTGAGGGTCGCCATGACGGTGCGCATGCCCTTCTCGTCGGCCGCGCCGATCGCTTCGAGCCCGACGAACAGCCGGACGCCCTTGTCGATCTCGACGACGTGCTCCATGCCCGGCTCGAGGCCGTACAGGTAGTCGGCGGTGTCGACGACGGAGAGGTCGCCGTACAGGTCGCGCTGCTGCTCGAACTGCTTGGTCGGCGCCGGGAACAACAGCCGGTTGAGGGTCGACCGGCGCTCGGCGGACTCGCCGTCGAGCGAGGCCTGGTCTTCAGCGGAGATCGGCGTGATCCCGATGTCGACGGAACGACCGGCGAGGACCTTCGAGCGGAACGGCTCAGGCCATCCGCCCGGGAGCTCCCCGAGTTCGCCCGCCATGAACCCCACGACGGAGTCCGGGACGTCGTACTTGTCGGGGTTGGCCTCGAAGTCGGCCGGATCCGCCTTGACGGCGGCGAGGTGGAGCGCGAGGTCGCCGACGACCTTGCTCGACGGGGTCACCTTGGGCACCCGACCGAGGATCTTGTTGGAGGCCGCGTACATGTCCTCGATGAGCTCGAAGTGGTCCGCGAGCCCCAGGGCGATCGCCTGCTGGCGGAGGTTCGACAGCTGACCGCCCGGGATCTCGTGCGTGTACACGCGACCGGTCGGGCCCGCGAGTCCTGACTCGAACGGCCGGTACATCGCGCGGACGGCCTCCCAGTAGGGCTCGAGGTCGGCGATCCCCTGCAGGGAGATGCCGGTGTCGCGCTCGGTGTGGGCCAGCGCGGCGACCAGCGAGGACGCGGACGGCTGACTCGTCGTGCCGGCCATCGGCGCGCTCGCGACGTCGACGGCGTCGGCGCCCGCGTTGCTCGCCGCGAGGAGGGTCGCCAGCTGTCCACCGGGGGTGTCGTGCGTGTGCACGTGGACCGGCAGGTCGAACCGCTCGCGGAACGCCGCGACGAGCTTGGCCGCCGCGGACGGACGGAGGAGCCCCGCCATGTCCTTGATGGCGAGCACGTGGGCACCGGACTCGACGATCTTCTCGGCGAGACGGAGGTAGTAGTCGAGGGTGTAGAGGTCCTCGGCCGGGTTCAGCAGGTCACCGGTGTAGCAGACGGCGACCTCCGCGACGGTCGTCCCCGTCTCCAGGACCGCGTCGATGGCCGGGCGCATCTGCGACACGTCGTTGAGGGCGTCGAAGATCCGGAAGATGTCGATCCCGGTGTCGGCGGCCTCCCGCACGAAGGCGTTCGTCACCTCCGTGGGATAGGGCGTGTAGCCGACGGTGTTCCGGCCGCGCAGCAGCATCTGGATCGCGATGTTCGGCATCGCCTGACGCAGCGAGGCCAGTCGCTCCCACGGCTCCTCACCGAGGAAGCGGAGGGCCACGTCGTACGTCGCGCCACCCCAGGCCTCGACGGACAGCAGTTCGGGGGTGAGCCGGGAGACGAACGGTGCGACCGCGAGGAGGTCCTTCGTCCGGACGCGCGTGGCCAGGAGCGACTGGTGGGCGTCGCGGAAGGTGGTCTCGGTCACGGCGAGGGCGGTCTGAGCGCGGAGGGCGTCAGCGAAGCCCTTCGGGCCGAGCTCGAGCAGTCGCTGACGCGAGCCGGCCGGGGCGTCGGTCGTGATGTCGATCGCGGGCAGCTTGTCGACCGGGTCCGCGCCGGACGGACGCGACCCGTTGGGCTGGTTGACCGTGACGTCGGCGAGCCAGTTGACGATCTTCGTCCCGCGGTCCTTCGAGACGTGCCCGCGCAGGAGCTGCGGACGCTCGTCGATGAAGGAGGTGCTGAGGTCGCCGGCCACGAACGAGGCGTCTTCGAGGACCGCCTGCAGGAAGGGGATGTTCGTGGAGACGCCGCGGATGCGGAACTCGGCGAGGGCGCGCTTGGCGCGCGTGACGGCCGCCTCGAATGTGCGCCCACGGCAGGTGAGCTTCGCGAGCATCGAGTCGAAGTGGGGGCTGATCTGTGCACCGGAGGCGACCGTGCCGCCGTCGAGTCGGATGCCGCCGCCGCCCGGAGAGCGGTAGGTCGTGATCTTCCCGGTGTCGGGACGGAAGCCCGCCGTGGGGTCCTCGGTGGTGATGCGGCACTGGAGCGCGAAGCCGCGGAGGTGCAGGGACTCCTGCGTGAGGCCGAGGTCGCCGAGCGACTCGCCGGCGGCGATGCGCATCTGCGACTGGACGAGGTCGACGTCCGTGACCTCCTCGGTCACGGTGTGCTCGACCTGGATGCGCGGGTTCATCTCGATGAACACGTGCTGACCGGCCCGCTCCCCCGCGGTGTCGAGCAGGAACTCGACCGTCCCGGCGTTGACGTAGCCGATCGACTTGGCGAACGCGATGGCGTCGCGGTACATCGCCTGACGGGTGTCCTCGTCGAGATTCGGGGCCGGCGCGATCTCGACGACCTTCTGGTGCCGGCGCTGCACCGAGCAGTCGCGCTCGAAGAGGTGGATGGTCTCGCCGTCGGCGCTCGCCAGGATCTGGACCTCGATGTGCCGCGGGCGGACGACGGCCTGCTCGAGGAACATCGTCGGGTCGCCGAAGGCGCTGTCCGCCTCGCGCATGGCGGCCTCGAGAGCGCCACGGAGGTCCTCGGCGTTGTCGACGCGGCGCATGCCACGGCCGCCGCCGCCGGCGACCGCCTTCGCGAAGATCGGGAACCCGATGTCGGCGGCACCGGCGAGCAGCTCTTCGATGTCGCGGCTGGCCGGCGTGGACTTCAGGACCGGGACCCCGGCCGCGATGGCGTGCTCCTTGGCGGTCACCTTGTTGCCGGCCATCTCCAGGACGGAGGACGGCGGACCGATGAAGGTGATGCCGGCTGCTCGGGCGGCCTCGGCCAGCTCCGGATTCTCGGAGAGGAAGCCGTACCCGGGGTAGATCGCGTCGGCGCCCGACTCCTTCGCGACGCGGATGATCTCCGAGACGTCGAGGTAGGCGCGCACCGGATGACCCTCCGTGCCGATCTGGTAAGCCTCATCGGCCTTCAGCCGATGCATCGAGTTGCGGTCCTCATAGGGGAACACCGCAACCGTCTTCGCCCCCAGCTCGTACGCGGCACGGAACGCCCGGATGGCGATCTCTCCGCGATTGGCGACAAGAATCTTCCTGAACATGGAACCCTTCCCACAACAGCCAACTCAGCAAACGTTGAGATTCCCTAGCCTAGTCACGGTAACGTTGAGCCTTGTGCATGTACTCAGCGTTAGCTCCCTGAAGGGGGGCGTCGGCAAGACCACCGTCACCCTTGGCCTGGCTTCCGCCGCGTTCTCGAAGGACATCCGCACGCTGGTCGTGGATCTCGACCCCCAATCCGACGTCTCGACCGGCATGGCCGTCGACGTCGCAGGGCACCTCACGGTGACGGATGTGCTGACCTCGCCGAAGAAGAAGATCGTCGAGCAGGCGATCGTGGCGAGCGGCTGGACGAAGATCCACCCGGGCAAGATGGACGTCATGATCGGCAGCCCGTCTGCGATCAACTTCGACGGCCCGCACCCCAGCATCCGCGACATCTGGCGCCTGGAAGAGGCGCTCGCGCACGTCGAGGAGGAGTACGACCTCGTCCTGATCGACAGCGCGCCCTCGCTCAACGCACTCACCCGCACCGCCTGGGCGGCGAGCGACCGCGTCGCCGTCGTCACGGAGCCGGGCCTGTTCTCGGTCTCCGCAGCCGACCGCGCGCTCCGCGCCGTCGAGGAGATCCGTCGTGGGCTGAGCCCCCGGCTGCAGCCGCTCGGCATCATCGTCAACCGGGTGCGTCCGCAGTCGATGGAGCACCAGTTCCGCATCAAGGAACTGCGCGACATGTTCGGTCCCCTCATCCTCAACCCGCAGCTGTTGGAGCGCACGTCCCTCCAGCAGGCTCAGGGTGCCGCCAAACCTGTCCACGTGTGGCCTGGTGACACGGCACAGGAGATGGCGAAGAACTTCGATTCGCTCCTCGACCGCGTGCTGCGCACGGGCCGCGTCGGCGAGTACGCCGACGGCGCTCCCCCGGAGCCGGCTGTCGTCATCAGTCCCACTGTCGTCGAGGCGCCCTCCACCGACAGCTGAGGTCGCGGCGAGACCGTTCAGTCGGCTCACGGACCAGGCGCTCGCTCGGGTCGCCCTTCGACAGGTTCAGGGACCGGCAGGAGCGCTCAGGGACGGGCAGGAGCTCCAAGGACCGGCAGGAGCACCAAGTACCAGGGATCTGCGCTGAGGGAACGTGTGGCGCGCGTCGGTGAGCCCTTCGACAATCTCAGGGAGCGGCCCTTCGACAGGCTCAGGGACCGGCGCCTTCGGCTCGGGTCAGGCGCTCCGAGCGGAGCGACGTGCTGCGAGCTCGTCCATGGGGTCGGCCGACTGTGCGTCGAACTCGATGAGCGTCGACTCCACCTCGCGCAGCACCTTGCCGACGGCGATGCCGAAGACGCCCTGTCCGCGGCTGACGAGGTCGATGACCTCGTCATTGGAGGTGCAGAGGTAGACACTCGCGCCGTCGCTCATGAGCGTGGTCTGGGCGAGGTCGACGATGCCCGCTTCGCGGAGCTGGTCGACCGCCGTACGAATCTGCTGCAGGGAGATGCCCGTGTCGAGCAGGCGCTTGACGAGCTTCAGGACGAGGATGTCGCGGAAACCGTAGAGACGCTGCGTTCCGGATCCGGATGCACCGCGCACGGTCGGCTCGACCAGACCCGTCCGGGCCCAGTAGTCGAGCTGGCGGTAGCTGATTCCGGCTGCACGGGCGGCGACCGCTCCGCGGTAGCCCTGGCCCTCTTCGAGTTCCGGAAGCCCGTCGGTGAACAGCAGCCCGAGGTCACCGTACCGTGACGCCCCGTCGCGACTGAGTTCACTCATGTCTGCTTCTCCTCGATGTTCGCTGCACGGTCGGTACGGTCTCGACGGGGGCGTCGAGCCGACTTGACCACTCCCACCACGCTACCGATCCGCCCCGGTCAACGCTGCGACATCCGTTCGAAACGGGCGGCGTGTCGTGACGAGTGATCGAACTGTGACCTGGCCGTGATGGATGAGGGCAGTCTACGCCCTGGGAGGTCGATCAGGAGGATTGGTGTCGCTCGAGTGCCGAGCGGACGAGGTTCGACCGCACGCCCTCGAGCTGTGCGGCGATCTCCAGCGCCCGGTCGGCGGTACGTGCCCGGCCGGCGGCGTCGTTCCGCTTGGCAACGGCGCTCAACGCACTCTCGATGAGCCCGACCTCGCGCTCGATCGAGGCGCGGAACCCGCGGAGGTGCCGGGGTTCGATGCCGGAGCGCTGCAGCTCCACGAGGATCCGCAGAAGGGACGCGACGTCCTCGCCGTAATTCTCGGCGGGCAGGATGAGCGACGCGCTCACGGCGTCGTTGAACAGCATCGGGGTGGCGCCGGCTTCACGGATCAGTTCGTTCCGGGAGAACCTGCGGACCCCGGGATGGATCGATGGCGCGCCGGCCGCTTGCCCGCTGCCCGGGAACAGCGGCGACCGCCCAGCGTCGACCTCGACGAGGTAGGTGCGGATGACCTTGAGGGGGAAGTAGTGGTCGCGCTGCATGGACAGGATCAATCGCAGGCGTTCGAGGTCCTCGCTCGAGAACTTCCGGTAGCCGGACTTCGTCCGCGCCGGGGACACCAGCCCCTGCTCCTCGAGGAACCGGAGCTTCGAATTGCTCAGCTCGGGGAACTCCGGAGTGAGGCGTGCGAGGACCTGCCCGATGCTCAGCAGCGGAGCGCCGTCGCTTCGCGCGTTCGCGCTGGCTGCCGCCACTAGCTTCCCAGCTGGGAGGCGAGGTCGATCCGCGACGCGTAGAAGGTGAGGCGGAACTTGCCGATCTGCACCTCGGCGGCGTCGCGCAGGATCGCCTTGTCGATGCGGACGCCGTCGAAGTACGTGCCGTTCAGGGAGTTGAGGTCGCGGATCTCGAACGCGGTCCCGTGACGGTGGAACTCGGTGTGCCGACGCGACACCGTGACGTCGTCGAGGAAGATGTCGGCCTCGGGGTGACGTCCGACGGTGGTGACGTCGGCGTCGAGGAGGAACCGCGCACCGGCGTTCGGACCACGACGGACGATCAACAGCGCGGAGCCGGACGGCAGGGCCGCGATCGCCTCGTGCTCCTCAGCGGTGACGTCGGAGTCGATCGCCGCGAGGGCCGCTCCGAGGTCTTCACCGAAGGTCAGTGTCGTGTCGACTTCCCGATCGCCCGAGCCGCTCGTCGGGGCACCGTCGTCGACGGCTCCCGGCGTGTACGCCCCGGTCGCGGGATACTTCTCATCGTGCTCAGCCACCGTCGACCTCCTCTCCGTCAAGCGTATCCGATGTGGCGTCACTGTCGAGCCGCCCGGTCGAGGGTGATCCGCCGGATCCGGCCCGTTCCCGCTGCTTCGAACGGGCATCCCCCGAGATGCGGACGGTCTGCAGCAGGTAGAGGATGCCGGCCCACCAGTAGAGCGTCGCTCCGGCGATCACCGACACCCAACCGAGCGGCGTCGCGATCATCGCGACGGCGGGGAACGCCTGACCGAGCATGAGGACCGGGAGTCCGATGAAGAGGAGTGCCGTGCCCCACTTCCCCACGCGGATGACGGGCAGCACGCCCGTACCCGACCGGTGGAGGACGACGGCGAGCCCGACGAGCAGCAGGTCGCGGGCGAAGACGACGATGAGCAACCACCACGGGATGAGTCCGCGGGCCGCGAGACCGATCAACGCCGCGAGGATGTAGAGGCGATCGGCGGCCGGATCGAGTTGTCGACCGAGCTTCGTCATCTGGTCGAACCGTCGCGCGATCCACCCGTCGAGCAGGTCGGTGACGCCGGAGAACGCGAGCGTCGCGAGGGCCCAGAGGTCCTGCCCCTGCACGAGGAGGACCAGGAAGACCGGGACGAGGAGGATCCGGAAGACGCTGAGCGCGTTGGGGAGGGTGACGACGCGGTCTTCACCGGTCCGTCGAGCCCCGCGCCCCGCCCCGTCAGTCACGGGTCGAGTCTACCGATGGGCTGCTCTACCATCGGAGGATGGACAGCCCGTCGAGCGTACGCGTCGACGCATGGATCTGGGCGGTCCGGCTGACGAAGACCCGCTCGGCCGGCGCGACAGCCTGTCGAGCCGGCCACGTCCGGGTCAACGGCGATCGGGCGAAGCCGGCACAACCCGTCAGGATCGGCGACGAGGTCCGGCTCCGCGTGGCGGGCTTCGACCGGATCGTCGAGGTCCGACGCCTCATCGCGAAACGGGTCGGCGCGGACGTCGCGGCGGAGTGCCTCATCGACCGCTCTCCCCCGCTGCCGACGCCGGCGGAACGGCAGGTCGTGGCCGTCCGAGACCGCGGCGCCGGTCGACCGACGAAGCGTGAACGTCGCGACATCGAGCGGTTGCGGGGGCGCTGACGCGCAGCTGACGACCCTCCCGGCCTCATCGGCGACGCATCGTCCCCGTCCAGGGAACACTCAAGCGCCGCCAAGGTGGCTCGGGCATGCTGGGCCGATGTTCCGCCGCCATCCCGTGCTCAGCACCCTCACCGTGGTGTACCTCGCGCTCGTGGCGGCCATCACCCTCGGCCCACGGCCCTTCGACGGCCGGACCGAGTCCCTCGTGTACCGACTCGTCGACATCCTCGCCCGGTGGGAGTCGACGGCGTGGGTCACCTACGAGCGTCTGGAGTTCGGAGCGAACATCGCCATGTTCGTCCCGATCGGCGTCTTCTTCCTGCTCCTGCTCGGACGGCGGCGCTGGTGGCTCGCCATCCTCGTCGCGGCCACGCTGACGGTCGGCATCGAGGCCGCGCAGCTCGCGATCCCCGGACGCGTGAGCGATCCCCGCGACCTCCTCGCGAACACGTCGGGTGCCGTCGCCGGGGTCGTCCTCGGCCTGATGCTGACCGCCGGGCGCGCCCGCCGGCTCCAGGCCTCGTCACGTCGCCGCGCGGCCCTGCAGCATTGAACGGCCCGGCACGGTCCTGATTCACAGGAGGCTGAGAGGCGTTCCAAGGCCGCTTCAGTAGAGTGCGAGCGGGCCGTCGGCCCGTCGGAGATAGAGCTGGAGCGCACGCCCATGACCGGACCAACGTCGTCGGACAACCTCGAGGAGCTGAAGCGCCTCAAGGACGAGTTCACGCGGTTCATGATGCTGTACAAGTTCGGCATCGACGAGATCACCACGAAGCTCAACATCCTCAAGGAGGAGTTCACGCAGATCCACGACTACAACCCGATCGAGCACATCAGCTCGCGGTTGAAGTCGCCGGAGAGCATCATCGGCAAGATCGAACGCAAGCAGTACGGGCAGGACATCGACGACATCCGCGAACACATCACGGACATCGCCGGTATCCGCGTCACCTGCAGCTTCATCTCCGACACGTACAAGGTGTTCGAACTCCTGACGAGCCAGCAGGACATCACCGTGGTGAAGGTCAAGGACTACATCGCGAACCCGAAGCCGAACGGGTACCAGAGCCTCCACGTGATCGTCGAGGTTCCGGTGTTCATGTCCGACGGCGTCGTGCAGGTGCCCGTCGAGATCCAGTTCCGGACGATCGCCATGGACTTCTGGGCGAGCCTCGAACACAAGATCTACTACAAGTACGACAAGGCCGTGCCGGACAGCCTGCTCGCCGAGCTCAAGCACGCAGCCGAGGCGGCCTCGAGGCTCGACGCGAAGATGGAGCACCTCCACGGCGAGGTCCTCGCGCTCGACCGGGCGACGACCTCGCGGACCACCGCCGACGGGCACCCGAAGCCTCCGTCACTCGCCGACCGGGTCATGACCGAGCTGATCGACGGGCTGGACCCGCGTTAGAGCGCCTTGCGCATCTGCACGGCCATCGTCTCGTAGCCGAGCGATTCGTACAGGCCGCGCGCGATCCGGTTGAACCCGAAGACGTTCAGCCCGAGCGTCTTCGCGCCCTGCTCCTTGGCCGCCGTCTCGGCGAGCTGCATGGCCTGCCGGCCGAGCCCACGCCCGCGGAACGACTCGTCGATCTCCACGTCCCAGATCCACCACTCGTCCGGGTGGCTCGTGCTCCGCGGTCCGATCCAGAGCACGCCGACCGCGGCTTCGTCGAGGACCACCTCGAAGACGAGGTGTCCGACCTGGAGCCGGCCGGCCGGGAACGTCTCGGCGAGGGACTGCGCCGCCTTCGCCGTCGCCTCTGCCTCGGTCTCCCCCGCCTCGATGCGTTCGAGGCGGTACTGCGCGTTCGCGGCGAGCATCCACCCCCGCAGTCGATCGGCGGGCATGCGGACGAGCGTGGCGTTCATGAGGACATCCTCCCAGAACGTCGCGACCCCGTCGCTCGCCGTCCCGCGCAGGGTCGTCGCCGGGCTCGGGAATAGTTCCCGCCCGAAACGAGCTGGACTCCGAAGGACACACGATTGGGACCCGCCCGTCGTCATCCGGAGAATCGAGACATGCCGATCCACACCGCGCCGCAGCCGAACGCGATCGCCGAGCACGATGCCTGGCGCGACGAGCGTCGAGCCGCCGTGACCGCGCCGCTCGGCAACCTCGCCCTCGTCGAGACACGGTGGCTCCCGGAGGAGACGCCGGCCACCGTCGACGAGGCCGCAGCGGGCATCGCCGCCGAGCAGCCGAGCGGCGTCACGGTGACGACGCTCCGCCGCACCCACCTCGACACCGGCCAGAACGAGGTCGGCATCCGCCGATGGGACGCGAACGCACCCGCCATCCGCGCGTTCGACGGCATCGAGGTGTTCCCGTACGACCCCGCCTGGGTCCAGACGGCGCGGTTCACGCCGGTCGACGGCTCGCGGACCGTGCCCTTCGAGCACATCCGCGACAACGGCGGATCACGGGAGCTCGTCGTCCCCGGCGACATCGTGTTCACGCGGGACGGCGTCGAGTACACGATGAGCGCCTTCGACGACGGCGGCACGCTCCTCCTCGTGTTCGGCGACGCGACGAACGGCCGCGACGACGAGTCGGGCACCTACGGCGCCGGCCGGTTCCTGTTCGTGCAGCGGACCGACGACGGCGGCTTCGGTACGGCGGGCGAGGTCGTCCTCGACTTCAACCGCGCGTTCGTACCGCCCTGCGGCTTCTCCGTGCAGTACAACTGTCCGATGCCGCCGCCGCAGAACCGGTTCACCGGAGACGTCCTCGCCGGGGAACGGATCGTCCGGCTCCGCGAGGGCTTCGACCTCTACGCCGTCTGACCCCCAGCACCCCACAGCCTGCACCAGCATCATCACACCCACACCACAGGAGTATCCGTGAAGAGAACCATCGGGCTCGTCGCCCTGTCCGTCGCCGCCGCCGTCGCCCTCGCCGGCTGCGCCGGTGGTGGTGGCAGTTCGGCGACGGGCGACGACGCGACCATCGCCATCGGCTCGCTCTACGAGCCGCAGAACCTCAGCAACACCGGCGGCGGCGGCCAGGGCGTCACGGAGGCCTTCACCGGCAACGTGTACGAGGGCCTGTACCGCCTCACGGACGACGGCGAGGTCGAGCCGGTGCTCGCCGCCGACAGCACGGTGAGCGACGACGGCCTGACGTACACGTTCACCCTCAAGGACGGCGTCACCTTCCACTCCGGCGACCCGCTCACCTCGGCGGACGTGAAGTCGAGCATCGAAGCCGTGACCGCCGAGGACTCGCAGTCGGCGCGGAAGAGCAGCTTCGCGGTGATCTCCGACATCGCGACCCCCGACGACAAGACGGTCGTGATCACCCTCTCCGAGCGCTCCATCTCCTTCATCTACAACCTGAGCTACGTCTGGATCGTCAACGACGCGGCGAAGGACCTCAAGACCACCGAGGACGGCACGGGTCCGTACACGCTCGGCGACTGGAAGCGCGGCAGCACCCTGAGCCTCGAGCGCTGGGACGACTACTGGGGTGAGCCCGCTAAGAACGCGGAGGTGGTCTTCACCTACTTCACCGACGCGACCGCGCTCAGCAATGCGCTCGTCACGAAGCAGATCGACATCATCACGAGCGTGCAGAGCCCCGACCAGCTGAGCCAGTTCACCGACAACGCGGACTACGTCGTCTCCGACGGCGACTCCACGACGAAGGAGCTGCTCGCCTTCAACGACCGGGTCGCCCCGTTCGACCAGGCGCTCGTCCGCAAGGCCGTGTACTCCGCGATCGACACCAAGAAGCTGCTCTCGTCCATCTGGGGCGACTACGGCACGCTCATCGGATCGATGGTCCCGCCGACGGACCCCTGGTACGAGGACCTCACGCAGGTGAACCCGTACGACCCCGAGCTCGCCAAGCAGCAGCTCGCCGAAGCGGGCTTCGCCGACGGCTTCACCTTCACCCTCGACACCCCGAGCTACGACCCGCACCCGGCCGTCGCCGAGTTCCTCCAGAGCGAACTCGCGAAGGTCGGCATCACGGTCGAGATCAACACGATCAGCGCGGACGAGTGGTACTCGAAGGTGTTCAAGGAACGTGACTTCCAGGCGACCCTCCAGGAGCACGTGAACGACCGCGACGTCGTCTGGTACGGCAACCCGGACTTCTACTGGGGCTACGACAACCCCGAGGTGACCCAGTGGGTGTCGGAGGCCGAGCAGGCGACGACCACCGAGGAGCAGACGGCGAAGCTGAAGCTCGTCAACGAGCAGATCGCCGAGGACGCGGCGAGCGTGTGGCTCTACCTCTACCCGCAGATCGTCGTCGCCGCGAGCGACGTCTCGGGGTACGGCGTCAACGGCCTGAACTCGCAGTTCTTCGTGGCGGACATCGTCCGCAAGTAGTCGTCGCCCGGGCCGACCGGCACCGCCCGGTCGGCCCGGGCCTCGCTACGCTGAGGTCCACCATGCTCGCTTACCTGCTGCGCCGATCCGCGTTCCTCGTGGTGTCGTTCCTCGTCGCCATGACCGTGCTGTTCGTGCTGCTCCGGCTGCTGCCGGGCGACCCGTCGAACGCCCTGCTCTCGGTGAACGCCACGCAGGAGCAGATCGACGCGGCGCGCGAGCAGGTGGGAGCCGACCGGCCGCTCGGCGAGCAGTTCGCCGCCTGGTTCGGCGGCGTCCTCACCCTCGACCTCGGTTCCTCGTTCGTGAGCTCGCTCCCGGTCGGGCCCGAGATCGCGTCGCGCCTCCAGGTCACCGTGCCGCTGACGCTCCTCGCGTTCCTCCTCGCCGTGGTGCTCGCCCTCGTGGCCGGTGTCGTGTCCGCCCTCCGGGCCGACCGCTGGTACGGCATCGCGTTGTCCGGCCTCTCGCAGCTCGGGATCGCCGTTCCGGTGTTCTGGGTCGGCATCCTGCTCGTCAGCGTGTTCGCGGTGACGCTCCGCCTGTTCCCGTCCGGTGGCTTCCCGCGCGACGACTGGGCCGATCCTGCCGCGGCGCTCACGAGCCTCGCCCTCCCGGTCATCACCATCGCCATCGTCATGAGTGCGTCGATCACCCGATACGTCCGCTCCGCCACGCTCGACGTGGTCGGGAGCGACTATCTGCGCTCCGCACGGGCGCAGGGAGCCGGCTTCGGCGAGGCCCTGCTCCGACACGGCGCCCGGAACGCCGCGGTGCCCGTCGTGGCGATCCTCGGCATCGAGCTCGCCACCACCTTCCTCGGAGCCGTCGTGGTCGAGAGCGTCTTCAGCCTGCCCGGCCTCGGGTCGATGCTCCTGACGGCGATCCAGCAGCACGACTACCCGAACATCCAGGGCATCCTCCTCGTCTCGACCCTCGTCGTCCTCCTGACGGGCTTCGTCGCCGACATCGCGCAGCGGCTCATCGATCCGCGTCTGCGCACCTCGATCTCGGGGAACGGGCTCCGATGAGCGCCGTCGACGCCCAGACCGCGCTCGCCGACCGGCGCCCCGTGCGGCGCCGCGCCCGGTCCGCGACGCTGACCGTCGGACTCGTCCTCGTCGGCGTCATCGCCGTCCTGGCGGCCGTCTCGCTCGTGTGGTTGCCCTTCGCCCCCACGGACACCTCCGGCGGTCGCCTCGAGGGGCCGAGCGGCACCCACTGGCTCGGTACGGACAAGCTCGGTCGCGACCTCATGACCCAGCTCATGATCGGCGCGCGCATCGCGCTCGCGACCGGCGCCGGGGCCGTCGCGGTCGGGGCGGTCATCGGCATCGCCGTGGGACTCGCCGCGGCCTTCGCGTCGGCCTGGCTGGACGACACGATCTCCGCCGCGCTCGACGTCGTGATCGCCTTCCCGGTGCTCCTGCTCGCCATGCTCATCGTGGCCGCACAGGGCGCGTCACTCGGCACCGCGATCATCGCGATCGGACTCGCCATGTCGGCCATCGTGGCCCGCCTGACCCGCATCCTCACGAAGCGGGTCCTCAGCGAGCAGTACGTGGTGGCAGCCAGGACCGCCGGGACGAGCTGGGCCGGTGTCATCGGCCAGCACGTGCTCCCGAACATCTGGCCCACCCTGAGCGTGAACCTCGCGCTGCAGTTCGGCATCGCCGTCCTCGCCGAAGCGAGCCTGTCGTACCTCGGCCTCGGCGCGCCACCGCCGAACGCCTCCTGGGGACGCCTGCTGCAGGAGGCCCAAGCCACCGTCACGACGGCACCGATCGGTGCGATCGCTCCGGGTGTCGCCGTGGTGATGCTCGTGGTGGGCGTGAACTTCATCGCGGACGGCCTGCGGGACCTCGGCGATCCGACGAGGAGGCGCGGCGCATGAGTGATCTCCTCAACATCTCCGGCCTGACCATCACCCGGGGCATCCGGCGCGGTGCTCCCGACGGCGCTGACCGGCCGCTCCTCGACGGGCTGGACCTGACCATCGCCGCCGGGGGTCGCCTCGGCCTCATCGGCGGTTCCGGGTCTGGGAAGTCCTTGACCTCCCTCGCGGTGATCGGGCTGCTCGGCGACCAGCTGAGCGCGAGCGGCAGCGTCGAACTGGCCGGCACCCAGGTGATCGGTGCCCCGGACCGCGCGCTGCGGCCGCTCCGCGGTCGGGTGGCCGGACTCGTCTTCCAGGAGCCGCTGACCGCACTCGACCCGCTCATGCGGGTCGGCGCCCAGCTCGCCGAGCCCCTGCGTCGCCATCTGGGACTCCGGGGCGAACGGCTCAAGGAGGCCGTCGAAGCGGCCCTCGTCGAGGTGTCCCTCACCGACACCGCGCGCATCGCCGCCTCCTACCCCCATGAGCTGTCCGGCGGGCAGCGGCAGCGCATCGCGATCGCCATCGCGCTCGCCGGTCGCCCGCAGCTCCTCATCGCGGACGAGCCGACGACGGCCCTCGACGTGACCGTCCAGGCGGAGGTGCTCGCGCTCATCGACCGTCTCGTCCGGGAACGCGGCATGGCGCTCCTGTTCATCAGTCACGACCTCGCCGTCGTGTCGGCCATGGTCGACGAGGTGGTCGTGCTGAGCGAGGGTCGCGCCGTCGAGCGCGGCCCGGTGGCGCAGGTGCTGACGGCACCGAAGCACGAGGACACCCGTCGTCTGGTCGCCAGCGCACGCGCGCTCGACGACGCGCTGGAGGACCCACGATGACCGATGCACCGATCACGGCGACGCCGATCCTCGAGCTGGACGCGGTCGGTTTCCGATACCGCGGCGGTCAGGAGGCCCTGGACGACGTGTCGCTGGCCGTCGGCGCAGGAGAGGCCGTCGGGATCGTCGGTCAGTCCGGCGCCGGCAAGAGCACTCTCCTCCGGCTGCTGCTCGGCCTCGACCGGCCGACCACGGGCTCGGTCCGGTTCGACGGTGGCGCTCTGGACCCCCGCGACCGGACGCGGGTCCGTCGGTTCCGCGCATCGGTGCAGGCCGTCTTCCAGGATCCGTACTCCTCGCTGGATCCGCGGCAGCGCATCGGGCGCATCGTGGCCGAACCGTTGCGATCCCTCCGATTGGCGACCACCGAGCAGGCGACCGTCCGCGCGTCCGAGGCGCTCGAGGCGGTGGGACTGCCCGCCGACGCGGCGTCGCGGTTCCCGCACGAGTTCTCGGGCGGCCAGCGGCAGCGGATCGCCATCGCCCGCGCGATCGTCCCGAACCCCCGGCTCCTCCTCGCCGACGAGCCCGTCAGTGCCCTCGACATGAGCACCCGGATCCAGATCATCGAGCTCCTCGCCGAGCTGCGGGCCTCGAACGGTCTGGCGCTCGTCATGGTCTCGCACGACCTCGGCACGGTGGCAGCGCTGTGTGAACGCACGATGGTGCTCCGACACGGGCAGGTCGTCGAGGCCGGCGCCACCGCGCAGATCCTCCACGATCCCGCCGAGGCCTACACGAAGCAGCTCATCGCGGCGATCCCCCGCCTCCCGCGCTGAGTCGACGACGAGGCCGGACGACATCGGCCCGGCCGAGCCGGGAATACCGCACCGACGGACGGTGTTCGACTCCGAGTGGCCTCGGCCGCATCGACTCTCCACAGGAACAGGACCCGTGACGCAGGATTCAGCGCAGCCCGACGACCACGACGAGGACCAGCCTGGGGCCGAGCGTCCCTGGCTCAGCGACGAGGAGCGGGCGGCTCTCCGCAAGCCGCTTCCGGAGCGCGCGGTCGTCACGAGCCTCGCCTTCACCGGTCTCGTCGCGGCGTTCATGATGACGCTCGTCACCCCACTCGTGCCGTCGCTCCCGACGATCCTCGGCGTACACGCCTCCGACAGCATGTGGGTCGTGACGGCGACGCTCCTGTCGGCCGCGGTCGCGACCCCGATCGCCGGTCGGCTCGGCGACCTGTACGGTAAACGACGGATGGTGCTCGTCCTGCTCGGGATCATGATGGCCGGTTCGGTGCTCGCCGCCTTCTCGTCCACGATCGTCCCGCTCATCGTCGCCAGGGCCCTCCAGGGGATGGCGATGGGCGTGATCCCGCTCGGCATCAGCATCCTGCGCGACGTGCTCCACGCGAAGCGCCTCGGCCCCGCGGTCGCGCTTGTGAGTGCCACGCTCGGCATCGGTGGTGCCGTCGGTCTGCCGATCTCCGCGGTGATCTCGCAGTACCTGGACTGGCATGTGCTGTTCTGGGTCGCGGGTGCCCTCGGCCTCATCGGCTTCGTCCTCGTCGCGCGTTTCGTCCCGGTGAGCACCCTCCGGAGCGAAGGCGGTTTCGACTGGATCGGCGCGATCGGTCTCGCCGCCGGCCTCGTCCCCATCCTCCTCGCCGTCTCGAAGGGCAACGAGTGGGGTTGGACGAGCGTCGGGACCCTCAGCTGCTTGATCGGCGGCGTCGTCGTGCTCCTGCTCTGGGGATGGTTCGAGGTACGGTCCGCCAGTCCGCTCGTCGACCTGCGGATCGCCGCCAGACGGACGGTGCTCTTCACGAACCTCGCATCCATCACGGTCGGTTTCGCCTTCTTCGGCAGCACGGTCGTCCTCCCGGGCATCCTCGAGGCGCCGGTCGGCACCGGGGTCGGTCTCGGGCAGAACATGCTCATCGCGAGCCTCTGCCTCATGCCCAGCGGTCTCATCATGTGGGCGATGTCGCCGGTCGCCGCTCGACTGACGGCGGCCAAGGGCGCCCGGTTGAGCCTGCTGATCGGCATCGCGATCATCGCGGTCGGCTACGCGATCGCGATCGGACTCATGACCGAGGTCTGGCACACCGTGCTCACGGCCACCGCGGTCGGCTTCGGGGTGGGGTTCGCCTACGCAGCCATGCCGACGCTCATCATGGGTGCCGTCCCACCCAGCGAGACGGCGGCCTCCAACGGACTCAACTCCGTCATGCGGACGCTCGGTTCCACGATCGCGAGTGCGGTGATCGGCGCCATCCTGGCCTCACAGGTCGTCACCGACGGCGCTGTCACGACACCCAGTGCGGACGCCTTCCGCCTGAGCTTCGCGATCTGCGCTGCAGCAGCCGTCGTCGGACTCGTCTGCACGATCCTGCTGCCGCGGCACCTGGCCAAGGACACCCGCTCCAGCCTCCACGAGGGCTGACGGGCGATCAGCCCACGATCCCGAGTGCGAACGGGAGGACCGGGCCGGACCCGGCGCGGCGGAGCGCGCGACCGGCGACGGTGAGCGTCCACCGACTGTCGGCGCGGTCGTCGACGAGCAGGACCGGTGCGCCCTCCAACGCTGCGAGCTGCGCCCGGAGTTCGGATCCGACGGTGAAGGCGTCCCAGACGCCGGCCAGGCGGTAGGCGCTGTTGCCGCCCGGACCACCGCGCGGGCCGTCGCCGACGAGGTCGAGCTCCGCGAGGTAGGGCAGTCGCCCGAGCGACGCGATGCCCCTCGCCACGGAGTCGACGAGCTGCGGACGCGACCGTGACGGCACACTGACCACGGCGGCCGGTCGTTGCGCCCACGGCCAATCCGCCAGGACGCGGACGCTCGCGTCGATGACGGCACGGGAGGCGGGAGCATCGGGTGCGCCCGCGGCGAAGAGTTCACGGAGGACACCGCCCCAGCCGAGGTCGGTGAGCCGAGCGAGCGCGCGCCCGGGTTCGAGGCGGTCGTCGAGCGCGATGCGCCCCTTCACCGCTGCGCCGTCCGCGGTGACGCCGAGGCGGTCGGCTCCCGTGGGCCACTGCGCCCGCGGTTCGAGCTCGACGCCGACCCGACCGAGTGCCTCCGAAGCGGAGACGGCCGCGGCGCTGTCGAGTTCGGTGGGGAACCACGGCCCGGCGCACCGGTCGCATCGGCCACAGGGCACCGCGCTCGCGTCGTCGAGCTCACGTTGCAGCACGAGCATCCGGCACTCGTCGCCGCGCTCGTAGGCCAGCATCGCCTGTTGCTCCGCCACCCTGGCCTCGGCGATCCGCCGGTACCGCTCCCGGTCGTAGACCCACGGCTGGCCGGTCGACACCCATCCCCCGGCCACCCGCTGGACCGCGCCGTCGACGTCGAGCACCTTGAGGAGCAGTTCGAGGGGTGTGCGGCGCAGGTTGACGAGCGCCTCGAGCGCGGGCGTGGACCGCGGCTGGCTGTCGAGTGCGTCGAGGACCGCGGTGGCCCGCGCTTCGTCCGGCATCGACGCGGTCGCGAAGTACTGCCAGATCTCCTCGTCCTCCGCTCCGGGCAGGAGCAGGACGTCTGCGTGCTCGGTGGCGCGGCCGGCGCGACCGACCTGCTGGTAGTACGCGACCGGCGAGGACGGAGCGCCGAGATGTACGACGAACCCGAGGTCCGGTTTGTCGAACCCCATGCCGAGCGCGCTCGTCGCGACCAGCGCCTTCAGGCGGTTCTCCTTGAGGAGCCGCTCGGACTCTTCGCGTTCGTCGGGATCGGTCCGGCCCGTATAGGCCCGGACCTCGTGACCGGCCTCGCGCAGCAGCCGCGCGGTGTCCTCTGCGGCGGACACCGTGAGCGTGTAGATGATGCCGGACCCGGTGAGCCCGCCGAGGTGGCTGAGCAGCCAGGTGAGGCGGTCCCGTGACTCCGGCAGCCGGAGCACGCCGAGCCGGAGGGACGCCCTCGCGAGCGAGCCACGGATGGTGAGCACCTCGGCTCCGTGGGAGCCTGCGGCGCCGGGTGCGGTGAGCTGCTCGGCGATGTCGCGGACGACGCGTGCGTTGGCCGTCGCGGTGGTCGCCAGGACCGGGACCTCGGCCGGGAGGCGTCCGATCAGTTCGGCGAGCCGCCGGTAGTCGGGTCGGAAGTCGTGTCCCCAGTCGGAGATGCAGTGCGCCTCGTCCACCACCAGCATGCCCGTCCGGGCCACGAGGGTCGGGAGCTGTTCATCGCGGAAGCGTGGATTGTTGAGCCGCTCGGGTGACACGAGTAGGACGTCGACCTCGTCGGCCTCCAGGCGCGCCCGGACGTCGTCCCATTCGTGCGCGTTCGCCGAGTTGATCGCCACCGCGCGCACGCCGGCGCGCTCGGCGGCCGCCACCTGGTCGCGCATGAGCGCGAGCAACGGCGAGACCAACAGCGTCGGCCCGGCGCCCCGTCGGCGCAGAAGGGCGGTCGCGATGAAGTAGACGGCGGACTTGCCCCAACCGGTGCGCTGGACGACGAGCGCACGACGATGTTCGTCGACGAGCGCGAGGATCGCCTCGAGTTGACCGTCGTGGAACGTGGCCCCCGGAACGCCCGTGAGTGCGGCGAGCGCCGCCGTCGCCTCGGCGACCGATCCGGTGGGGGTCGGTTCGGGGTGGGCGGGGGTGGGCGCGCTGGGGTGGGACATGCGGCAAGTCTGTCAGGAGCTGCTGACGGTGGACTGCGCCGGCGTCTCGGAGGGGCGGTGTGCCGTCGGCTGGTCGGTTGTGGAGGAGCCGCTACCGACCGTCCGCAGCGGCGACGAGTTCGGCGATGACGAACTTGGTCTGCCCCATCATGCATTGCATGGCTCGCGCCGCGCGTTCCCGGTCGGGGTCGTTCTGCAGTTCGGCGAGGATGCCGGGCACGATCTGCCAGGACAGTCCCCAGCGGTCCTTGAGCCAGCCGCATTGGCTCGGGGCACCGCCGTCGGCGATCAGGGCGTCCCAGAGCCGGTCGATCTCGTCCTGGGTGTCGGCTCTGACGGAGAAGGAGAACGCCTCGGTGAATGAGAAGATGGGCCCGGCGTTCATCGCGCTGACGGGCAGTCCTTCGAGCTCGAACTCGACGACCATCGCCTGGCCCGCCGGCATGGGTCCGCCCTCCGGGTAGCGGCTCACCGAGGTGATCCGGGAGTCGGGGAACAGTGACACGTAGAAGGTCGCCGCCTCCTCGGCTTGCGAGTCGTACCAGAGGAACGGGGTGATGCGGTGCTCCATCATGTCGTGCTCCCTCTCAGCCCGGGCGTCGTCGCTCAGGCGCTCTTCTTGCGTTTCGTCGCGGTCGACGGCTTCGACGCCGCGGTCTTGGCGGTAGCGGTCTTCGCGCCACTCGTCTTGGCGGTGCCCGTCTTCGCGGTACCGGTCTTCGCCGAGCTGCTCGTCGCGGCGGGCTTGGCGGTGCCGGACCGTTTCGCTCCACTCGCCGTCTTCGCGCCGGTCGTGCCGCGCTGCCGTTCGATGCTGCGTTGCAGCACCTCCATGAGGTCGATCGGCTCGGCGCCCGTGTCGTCGTCGGGTTCGGGCTGCTCGCCGAAGGTGGCGGCGGTGTCGAGGGCGTCGCCCTGCTCGAGTTTCGCGTCGATGAGCTTCCGGAGTTGTGCCTGGTATTCGTCGACGAACGCGTCCGGGCGGAAGCGGGACGAGAAGGACTCGACGAGCGCCTCCGACATCTCGAGTTCCTTGGCGGAGATGCGGACGCGTTCCTCGAGGGCCGGGAACCGCACCTCGCGGACCTCGTCCTCCCAGAGCAGTGTCTGCAGGAGGATGACGTCCTCGCGCACCCGGAGGGCGCCGAGACGCGTCTTCTGGCGGAGGGCGAACCGCACGATGGCCGTGCGGTCGGTCTCCTCGAGCGTCCGCCGGAGGAGGACGTAGGCCTTGGACGAGGAGGAGTCCGGTTCGAGGAAGTAGCTGCGGTCGAACATGATCGGGTCGAGGTCGTCGCTCGGCACGAACTCGACGACCTCGATCTCGCGGCTGCGTTCCTCGGGGAGCGATGCCAGGTCGTCGGCGGTGAGGACCACCGTCTGCTCGCCGTCCTGGTACGCCTTGTCGATGTGGTCGTAGGTGACGACCTTGCCGCAGACCTCGCACTTGCGCTGATACCGGATGCGCCCGCCGTCGGCGTCGTGGACCTGGTGCAACGAGAGGTCGTGGTCCTCCGTGGCGCTGTACACCTTCACCGGGACGTTCACCAGGCCGAAGGTGACCGCACCCTTCCAGATCGCGCGCATGACCGCTCCCGTCCGCCGGCGGATCCGCCCGCGCTGTCGTGGTGACCAGTAGACACCCGGAACATCGTCAAGGGCTAGCCCTTGACGCCCGTGGGCGGCAGGCTGATCGCCATGGCGAGGACGAGCGGTGGCGGCGCGCAGACGCAGTGGGTCGACGTCGACGGACGCCGGATCCAGCTCACCCATCTCGACAAGGTGCTGTACCCCGAGACCGGCACGACGAAGGCCGAGGTCCTCGCCTACTACGCCGCGGTCGCCG
This sequence comes from Plantibacter sp. VKM Ac-2885, assembly GCF_015351205.1. Taxonomy (NCBI): domain Bacteria; kingdom Bacillati; phylum Actinomycetota; class Actinomycetes; order Micrococcales; family Microbacteriaceae; genus Plantibacter; species Plantibacter sp. VKM Ac-2885. The sequence goes on from NZ_JADKSK010000001.1 coordinate 2,531,176, forward strand.
AACACCTCCTCCCGCACCTGGCCGATCGGCCGGTGACCAGGAAACGCTGGGTGCACGGCGTCGGGACGGCTGCGTCGCCGGAGTCGGGGTTCTTCCAGAAGGACCTGGGCTCCTCGGCTCCCGACTGGGTCCAGCGGCTCCCCATCGAGCACAGCGATCACACGAACGAGTACCCGATCGTCGACGATCTCGCGACACTCACGTGGCTGGCGCAGCTGGGTGCGCTCGAGCTGCACGTGCCGCAGTGGCGGTTCGGCCGATCCGGCGAGCGCCGTCCGCCCGACCGTCTCGTCCTCGACCTCGATCCGGGTGAGGGGGTGTCCCTCTCCGAGTGCGCGGGGGTCGCGGGCCTGGCGCGGGCGGTGTTGGTGGACATGGGGTTGGATCCGGTTCCGCTCACGAGTGGGAGCAAGGGGATCCACCTGTACGCGGCGTTGGACGGTCGGCAGAGTTCCGAGGAGGTGTCGCTCGTGGCGCATGAGCTCGCGCGGGCGCTGGCCGCGGACGAGCCGGGCCTCGTGGTGAGCGAGATGTCGAAGCAGCGACGGACGGGGAAGGTCTTCGTCGACTGGAGTCAGAACAACGGGTCGAAGACGACGATCGCGCCGTTCTCGCTGCGGGGTCGGTCGCGGCCGACGGTGGCGGCTCCTCGCCGGTGGGAGGAGCTCGACGATCCGGGGCTGGCGCAGCTGGAGTTCCCTGCGGTGCTCGAGCGTCTGGCGGACGGTGAGGACCCGTTGCGGGTGCTCGGCGACCCGCGTCCGTCGATCACGATCCGCCCGTCGGAGCACGAGGACCGGCTGGTGGAGTACCGGCGGAAGCGGGATGCGGAGCGGACGCCCGAGCCCGTCCCGGACGGACCGCCGGCGCCTCCCACTGCCGGGACACCGCCCTCGTTCGTGATCCAGCGACACGAGGCCCGGAAACTCCATCATGACTTCCGACTCGAGCACGACGGCGTGCTGGTGTCGTGGGCCCTGCCGAAGGGGGTGCCGACGGATCCGAGCAGCAACCATCTGGCGGTGCGCACGGAGGACCACCCCATCGAGTACGGCAGTTTCGAGGGCACGATCCCCGCCGGGCAGTACGGGGCCGGTGAGGTGACCATCTGGGACGCGGGCACCTACGAGCTGGAGAAGTGGCGCGACGACGAGGTCATCGGGACCCTGCACGGCCGGGCGGGAGGCGCGCTCGGCGGGCCGATGCGGTTCGCACTCATCCGGACCGCGGGCGGGACGGGACGGGAGGCGCCGTCGTGGCTCATCCACCGGATGCGCGCCCCGGGTGACCCGCCGGCTCCGCCGGTCGCACGGCCTCGTGGGACCCCCACCCCCATGCTCGCGAGTGTCGCGACACCCGGCGAGCTGGTCGACGACGGTTCCTGGGCGTTCGAGATGAAGTGGGACGGCATCCGCGCGATCGCGAGCGTCGACGGCTCGACGGGGCGGGTGCGGTTGTCGAGCCGGAACGGCAAGGACCTCACGGGGGCGTACCCGGAGGTGGTCGAGGAGCTCGCGGCGTCGCTCGCCGGCCGTGCGGTCGTCCTCGACGGCGAGATCGTGGCGTCGGGACCTGACGGCCGTCCCGACTTCTCGCTGCTGCAGCGTCGGATGCAGCTCACCGCGGAGCGGGACGTCGAACGGGAGCGCCGTCGGACGCCGGTCCGGCTGCTGCTGTTCGACCTGCTCGCGCTGGACGACACGGATCGGACGGAGCTGCCGTACCGGGAGCGTCGCGAGCTGCTCGGGCGGACGATCGAATCCGGGACCGTCGTCCAGGTGCCACCGACGATCGACGGCTCGCTCGACGATGCGCTCGAGGTGAGTCGCGGGTTGCGGTTGGAGGGCGTGATGGCGAAGGAGCTCGACGGCCGCTACCGGCCGGGTCGACGCAGCAGCACCTGGGTCAAGTTCAAGCACGAACGCATGGAGGAGGTCGTCGTGGCCGGCTGGCGTCCCGGTCGGGGCGGGCGCTCGGGTGGGATCGGGTCACTCCTGCTCGGGGTGCCGGGCTCGGACGGACTGCTGCACTACGCGGGTCGGGTCGGAAGCGGTTTCAGCGACCGGGAGTTGGCGGCGACCGCGCTCCGCTTCGAACGGCTGGGTCGGGCGTCGACGACACTCGTGGGTGTCCCACCGGCCGATGCGGCCGACGCCAACTGGGTGGAACCGGTCCTCATCGGGGAGGTCCGCTTCAGCGAGTGGACACCGGACGGGCGGTTCAGGCATCCGGTCTGGCGCGGATGGCGCCCCGATCGGACGGTGGACGACCTCGAAGCGCCGGACCGCGGACGCTGAGCCCGCGCATCGACCGCGGACGTCCTGTCAGGACAAGCGGCCGGATTCGGCGAGGAGGGCGAGGACGGCCGAGACCCGCGGGTTGCTCGAGGTGTCGTGCTCGATCCCGAGCGCCGCGTAGATCGCCGTGAGGTGGTTCTGGACGGACTTCTCCGCGATCCCGAGCCTGGTCGCGATCCCCGTGTTCGAACGACCGGTCGCGAGCAGCTGCAGCACGGCGTACTGCCGATCGGTGAGCGACTCGAGACTCGACCCAGCTCTGGGCCGGGTCCGGTCGATGAGTTCGGGATCGAGCATCGTCTCGCCACGAGCGGAGACCCGGATGGCCTCGAGCAGGATCTCGCGCGTGAGTGACGAGGTCTTCGACAGGTAGCTCCACCCGTCGCGGACGTCGGCCGGCATCTCGAGCAGCATGTCCATGAGGTCGTAGGCGGACAGCAGGACGACACCGAGGCCGGGTTGCGCCCGGCGGAGGGAGACGCCGAGGCTCACCCCGTTGCCGTCGGGGAGCTCGATGTCCATGGTCAGCACGTCCACCGTTCCCGGGAGGAACAGCCTGCGGGCCTCGGCGACCGTACCGGCACGCCCGACGAACTCCACGCCTGGCGCCCCGTCGAGCAGCTCGGCGAGCATGCCGCCGAGCAGCGGTTGATCCTCGATCACGCCGACACGCAGCGGCCTGGTGGTCGCGGCGTCCGTCGTCGCACCACCGACCGTGGACAGCGCGGCGGGCGAGATATCGGAGTGCGACTGGTGGTGCATGTTCCGAGTATCCCGGATCGACCGGGGAACGACCGAGGGGGAAGCTCCCGAGCGACCGCACGTCGATGTCGGCGGTGGCGGGCACGGCAGGTCAGAATGGAGCCATGACCCAGGAGGCCCGGACCGCTCGCGCTGAGCGCTGGAGCGACAGCCGGGCGTTCATCACGGCAAGTGGCGCCATGGCCGCGGTCTTCGGGCTCGCGGTGTCCTTCCAGAGCGTCTACATCTACACCTGGGTCGCCCCGGGCGGGACGCGTGGCATGCTCGCCGAACGGGTCACCGCGAACCTCGTCTCGTTGAGCGCGGCGATCCTCGTGCTCGCACTCCTGCTGTGGTCGAGGTGGGGGCCGTCGCTCCACGAATGGTGGCGCCCCAAGGTGCTCGCGGGTGTCCTCCTCGTGGCGATGCTGACGGGGCTGCTGCGAAGCGGACTCCAGCTCCTGCTGGGCGTGTACCGCGACCCGAGCCTGCAGACGGTCCTCGTCGAAGCCGGGACGACGACGCTCGCCCTGGCGGTCTGCGCGACGTTCGGGTTCAGCCTCAGTGCCGCCCGGCGACGCGCCCGCGAGGAGGAGCGCGCGCACGCCGATCAGCGACACCGGGCCGACCTCGCCCTCCAGTCCCTGCAGGGTGAGGAGCTGCGGGTGAAGCGGGAGGTCGCGGAAGGCCTGCACGGCACCTTGCAGCAGCACCTCGTCCTGATCAGCGCCCAGCTCGCGTCCGTCACGACAGCACTCGAACAGGGCGGCCCGGACGTCGGGTCGGATGCGGCCAGGACCCTGCGATCGCTCGGCGAGGAACTCCGCACCGTGCGCGAGCGCGACGTGCGGGAACTCAGCCGGCTCCTGTCACCGCCGCTGCTCGAGGTCGGGATCGCCCCGAGCATCCGCGCGATCCTGCAACGGCTGCCCCCGTCGATCACCACCAGTCTCGACGTCTCTCCGGAGTTCCGGCTCCTCGACGACCCGATCGACAACGTCTTCACGACCGCGGAGCGCGCGGTCGTCGTCCGCACGCTCGAGGAGGGCGTGACGAACGCGCTGACCCACGGGGCGGCCGACCGACTCGTCGTGGACCTCCGGGTCTCGTCGCCCGCCACCGAGCGGCGAGGGACGATGGCGGGCGCCGTCGAGCTGCGCGTCGTCGACAACGGCTCCGGTCTCCGCGACGACGCCGAACCGTCCGGCGGCCTGCTGCAGCTGGATCGACGGGCCGGCGCCTTCGGCGGCTCCCTCAGGGTCGGCCCGGCACCCGACGACGAGACCGGCGGCACCGTCCTGACCCTGACGATGCCCTACCGCGCGCCGGCGATCCGCTGAGCCGGATCAGGCGGTCGAGGTCTCGGTCAGGAGTTCGCGGACGCGCGGGACGACCGCGGAACCGTACAGACCGATGCTGTCCATGAGGTGCTCGTGCGACAGCGAACCGTTGCTGATCTTCAGATCCACGCGGGACAGCCCCAAGCCGTCGACCGCGGTCGCGACCTTCCGTGCGACCGTCTCGGGCGAACCGACGAACAGCGCACCCTCCGGGCCGGCCTCCTGCTCGAAGTGCCCACGCGTCATCGGGCTCCAGCCCCGCTCGCGGCCGATCCGGTCCATCATCGCCCGGTAGTGCGGCCAGAGCTGCTCCTGCGCGAGCTCATCGGTCGCGGCGATGTGGGCCGGCGAGTGCATGCCGACGGGCTGGGTCGGCAGCTGGAACTGCGCGAGTGCGCGTTGGTAGAGGTCGACGAAGGGGGCGAACCGCAGCGGTCCACCGCCGATCACGGCCAGCATCATCGGCAGGCCGTACCGAGCGGTCCGCACGACCGACTCGGGGCTTCCGCCGACACCGACCCACGTCTTCAGCTTCCCGTGCTCCACCCGGGGGTAGACCGACTGCTCCCGGAGCGGCGCGCGCGTCTTGCCCGACCAGGTGACCGGTTCCTGCTCGAGGAGGGCGACGAACAGCTCGAGCTTCTCCTCGAAGAGCTCCTCGTACTGTGAGAGCTCGTACCCGAAGAGCGGGAACGACTCGGTGAAGGATCCGCGGCCCAGGATGGCCTCGGCCCGCCCTCCGGAGATGCCGTCGAGCGTCGCGAACCGCTGGTAGACCCGCACCGGGTCGTCGGAGCTCAGCACCGTGACCGCGGATCCGAGATGGATGCGCTCGGTGCGGGCCGCGATCGCCGCCAGCACGACCTCGGGTGACGAGACCGCGAAGTCCTCACGGTGGTGCTCCCCCACGCCGATGAAGTCGAGGCCGACCGCCTCGGCGTGGACGCCCTGCTCCACGACGTTGCGCAGGACCTGCGCCTGGGACAGTGGCGCGCCGTCGGCGTCGACCGTGACGTCACCGAAGGTGTCGATGCCGAACTCGAGGGGTGTGGTCATGGGGTTCTCCAACGTCGTGTGGCTCGCCGCGAGCTGTCACGGCGATTGTATGTGTTTGCATACATATCGGTGAACCCCGTCACTCCGACGGGTATTCCCGATCCACCCAGGGTGGCAGAACCGGACGCCGGCTGGGAGCACCCTCTCAGCCGTCCCTGGCAAGCTGGAAGACCTGCACCCCGAGCCTTGGAGCCCCTGTGTCGCCGCGCCGCCTCTTCCGCCTGATCGCGATCGCCGAGGCGATCACCTGGACCCTGCTCATCATCGGGATGATCCTCAAGTACGTCACGAAGACGACCGACCTCGGCGTGAGCATCGGTGGCGCGCTGCACGGCTTCGTGTTCCTCGTGTACGGCGCGACGGTCCTGCTCATCGGGATCAACCAGCGCTGGCCCATCGGCACGATCCTCGTGGGCCTCGTGAGCGCCGTCGTCCCGTACGCGACCATCCCCTTCGACCTCTGGGCGGACCGCACCGGCCGACTCGACGGGACGTGGCGCCGTGAGGCGGGCGCCGACCCGCGCGACCAGCGCGTGCTCGACCGCCTGACGCGCTGGCTCGTCCGACACCCGATCCTGCTCGTGGTCGCCGGCGGCCTCGTGGTCGTCGCCGTCTTCACGGTCCTGCTCGTCGTCGGGCCGCCGGTCCCGAAGGGCTGATCGTCAGGATCCCTGCGGACCGCTGAAGCCCACCCCTACCCTCAGCCGAGCAGCTCGACCAGATCCCGCGTGATCTCGGAGCGGGCCTCGTCGCTGGAGATCGTCGCCGAACCGTCACCGGGCTGCACCCCGTAGTCACCGAAGCTCGCGTGGTTCGCCCCGTCGATCTCGATCATCGTCGCGTCAGCGGGCAGCCGGACGCGCGCGTCGGCGACCTTCTCCGGGGTACTCAGTCCGTCGTCGCTCCCCGCGAGGCTCAGCACCTCGAGGGACGAGCCGGAGAGGTCGTTCGCGCAGTAACTCCCGAACAGGACGAGGCCCGTCACCGCGGGATCCTCCGCGAGCTGGCAGGCGCGCACCCCACCGAGTGAGTGGCCACCGACGAACCAGGTGTCGACGCCCGGGGCGGCGGCGGTGAACGTCTCCAGCGGCCGTTGGTCGAAGAACGCCAGGTTGAGCGTCGGCTTCGTGATGACCACGGTCACGCCTGCCTCCTCGACGACGCCGGACAGCTTGTACAGGTAGGCGTACGGGTCGACCTTCGCGCCGGGGATGAAGACGAGACCGGTACCGGAGACCGGGCGCTCGGCGTCTGCGGTCGGGGCGAGGATCACGGCGTCGCCGACGTCGGTGACGGAGACCGCCGGATTCTCCCACACCGTGAGTGCGGCGGGACGGGTGCCCTGCATGACGATCTGGGTCCAGACGACGAACCCGAGGACGACGACGAGCACCGCGCAAAGAACTCCGATGAGGATCGACTTCAGCCGCCCCGCCCGCCGTGGTCGGCCAGGGTGCTCGGTCACATCGCTCATGTCGTTCCTCCACGCTCGGCGCCCCGCGAGGATCACGGCGGACCGGCTCCCTCCAGTATCCCAAACCCGGCCCGGCGCGCGTCGGTCGCGAGGCACGCTGCTGCCGGCTGGGCGCCCGGGTCCCGGTCGCGCTGTCAGGCGATCGGCCTATGCTCGACGGGTGACCACCACTCGCACGAAGCACCCCACCGGGCCGTCGATGACGATCGGCCTCATCACGCACCCCACGAAGAACATCGACGACTCCGTCCGCATCCTCCGCTCATGGCAGCTCGAACACGGCGCGCGCCTCGTCGGACTCCGCGCGGAGGCCAACCGGCTCGGCGACGACGTCGAACTGCTCGACGAGGACGCCTTCGCGTCGTCGGTCGACGTCGCCGTGGCGATGGGCGGCGACGGCACGATGCTCGGGGCGATGCGGCTGCTCGCCGGCCGATCCGCACCGGTGCTCGGCGTCAACTACGGCAACGTCGGCTTCCTCGTCGAGGTCGAGCCGGCCGCACTCGCGGAGGCGCTCCAACGGGTCAGCGACAACGAGTTCTCCCTCGAACCGCACCACGGCCTCGAGGTGACGATCACCACCGGCGAGCAGGTCGCCCATCTCCTCGCCTTCAACGACGTCTCCATCGCCCGGCGCCCGGGAACCGGCGTGGTCATGGCCGACCTCGCCGTGGACGGCACCGCCTACGGGTACTTCAAAGCCGATGCGATCGTGATCGCCACCCCGACCGGATCGACGGCCTACAACTACGCGGCAGGCGGGCCGGTGCTCTCCCCCGCCGTCGCCGCCACCGTCGTGACGCCGGTCGCCCCGATGTCGGGCATCGACCGCTCGTTCATCCTCGGGCCGGCGGAGCGCCTGCAGTTCTCGATCGGGACGGCGACCAAGCAGGCCGCCGTCGAGATCGACGGCCAGGTCCTCGCCGATGTCGCGAGCGGCGCGGTCGTGACCGTCCGGCTCGTGCGCGACGCAGCCAACGTCGTGCGACTCGACCCGAGCCGGCACTCGCGCAAGGGCCGGATGAAACTCAGCCTGCTCGACCTCCCGTTGCGTCGTGATCAGCTGCTCGACCTCGTTCCACCGGACATCCGCGCGCGCGTCGAGCGTCCGTCGCGGGTCCGCCGGACGCGCAGCAAGCCGGCCGACCCCTCGCACTGAGTCCCGCGCCCGCCCGCAGCGCGGCGCCGGCGCCGGCGCGGGGCGGGCGTCACGACGTCGGCAGGACGACCCCGATCGGTTCGCGCTTCTCCGCCTGGAAGCGGTCCTCCGTGCGTCCGTAGGCCCAGTACCCGGACAGTGAGAGCTGACTGCGGTCGAGCCCGCGCTGGGTGAGGAACACCTCACGCAGTGCCTTCATCGACTCCCGCTCGCCATGGGCGAAGACCTGCACGCGTCCGTCGGGCCACGGGTGTCCGGTGATGGCGGTCGCGAGGAGCGCGGCCGTCGATTCGTCGCGGGCCGCACGGCCGACCCAGATGAGCTGCACCCCGGCCGGGTGGTCGAGCTCGACGAGGTCGTCCCGCCCACCGATCTCGAGGAACGCGAGCCCCTTCGCGTCCGCCGGGAGTGCCTCGAGGGCGGCGGCGATCGCGGGGATCGCCGACTCGTCGCCCGCGAAGAGGTGCCAGTCGGCGGTCGGGTCGGGCCGGTAGGCACCGCCGGGGCCGGCGAGCACGACGCGGTCTCCCGGCTGAGCGGCAGCGGCCCACGGGCCGGCGATCCCCTCATCGCCGTGCACCACGAAGTCGATGTCGATGGTGCCCGCCGACTGATCCACGCGTCGCACCGTGTAGGTGCGGGTGACCGGGAGGTCGGCGGGTGCCAGCGTCTCGCGGAGTGCCGCGATGTCGTACGGCGGCTCGAGGCCGAGTTCAGGCTTGGCGAAGGAGATCTTCACGTAGCTGTCGGTGGCGTCCTTGGGCTGGAAGTCGGCGAAGCCGGGACCGCCGAGGGTGAGGCGCACGAGGTGCGGTGTGACCCAGGAACTGCGGACCACCTCGAGGATGATCTGTGGACGTGGGGCTCGAGGTCGCGGTGTCGTCGTCATGATTGTCTCCATTCTGCCGCCCATCGGACGGTCTCGGCATCCCCGATCCCGCTGTCATACTTGAGGGATGGCTACGACCGCAGGCTGGTACCCGCACCCCGACGACCCGACGAAGGAACTCCACTTCGACGGCGAGACCTGGGGCGACTCGAGGGTGCTGCGGTTCCAGCGGGACAAGCCGTCGCAGGCCGACGCCGCGGGCTGGTACCCGCACCCGACCGACGAGGAACGCCAGGTCCACTTCGACGGACGGACGTGGACGGACACGCGGGTGTTGCAGCTCAGCGGCGTCGCTTCCGGTGACGGTGGGCAGGCCCCGGTCTACGTGTCACCCGCCGAATTGCCGGCACCGGAACGCGAGAGCCGTGCCTGGACGATCACCAAGGCCGCCCTGTCGTTCGGTCCCATCATCGCCATCGCGGTCGTCGGCGTGCTGGCGATCGTGAGCGGCAACACCGCGGGCTGAGGCACCCTCCACGACGACGAAGAGCGCCCCGCCGAACCGGCGGGGCGCTCCTCGTGTACATGGGTCCTACTTGGCTGCGACGGCCTCGGGGGTCGCGATCGACGAGGCGAGCACCTCGTCGAGGCCCGCGGACGCCTCTTCGTCGGTCATCGACTGCGCGAGCGCGAGTTCAGAGACGAGCACCTGGCGCGCCTTCTGGAGCATGCGCTTCTCGCCTGCCGACACGCCGCTGTCCTGGTCGCGACGCCACAGGTCGCGGACAACCTCGCCGACGCGGTGGACGTTGCCACTGGCCATCTTCTCCTGGTTGGCCTTGTATCGACGCGACCAGTTGCCGGGCTCCTCGACGAACGGCTCGCGGAGCACGCCGTAGACGGCCTGGACGCCGTCGTGGTCGATGACGTCGCGCACACCGACGAGGTCGGCGTTCGCGATCGGCAGCTTGATGGTGAGCTCGGACGTGTGCACGCGAAGCGTCATGACGTCCTGCTCGACACCCTTGATCGTCACCTTCGACAACTCGGTGATGGTGACCGCTCCGTGGTGCGGGTAGACCAGGGTCTCTCCAACGATGAACTGCATGGTTCCTCTTCTCTTCTCAGGTCGTCACCGGTACTCGCGCACCGGCGTCGTCGTGCTCCGGCGGTTCAGCGGCCGGATGGTTCGGGGATCGGTGGTGGCGGTGACGCGCCGACGGGTCGTTCGTCGAGCAGCCAGGCGGGCAGCAGGGCGACCAGGGCTTCGACCAGTTCGTCGTCCGAGACGTCGATGCGTCCGCGGCGCCAGCCGTCGACGAGGGAGAGCGTGCCACCGGCGACATAGGCGGAGACCAGACCCGCCGGGATGCCGGCCGGGACCTCGGTGCGCTCGAGCAGCGATCCGATGAGGTGGTCGGCGTGCTCGCCGACGAGGTCGTCGAACGCGCTGCGGGCGACGGGGAGCTCGAGCACGCTCGAGTAGAGCGGTGCGTCTTCGAGGAGCTGGGCGACGAGGCGTCGGTAGGCTTCGCGAGCGCGCTCGGCGCTGCCCAGCGACTCCCCCGCGGGACGCACCGAGACACCGGACGCGGCAAGGCCGGCGAACTGCACCCGCAGGTAGGCCGCGGTGAGGTCGTCGAGGCTGGAGAAGTGGGCGTAGAACGAGCTTCGGCTGATGCCGGCGACGCGGACGATGTCGCCGACGGACACGCGTTCCGGCCGGCCGGCGAGAATGGTGGCGACGGCGTCGAAGATCGTCTGCCTGGTGCGCTCGGCACGTGGGTCGCCCGTCACTCGGAGGACGGGAGCGAAGCGCTCGACGCGCGACGGCGGAGCGGGACGTTCAGTGGTGGACTGCTCGACACCGAGGGCGGGAACTCCTGATGTGCGAGGCATTCCCACCAGTGTACCACGACTTCTCGGACAGCTGTCCGAGACAGCAGCTGTCGGCTTCGAGCGGGTCACGCCTGCAGCCAGGTCCATCCGAGCACACCTCTCCCCCACGAGCCGAGGCAGCGCGACCCGAGTGCCCTTCGACAGGCTCAGGAACCGGAAATGGCGCGGGCGTACGTTCTCACGGTCACCGAGCTTGTCGAAGTGCCCACGAGGACTCCTCGTCGTTCCGGGCGCACCTTTCCCGCTCACTGAGCTTGTCGAAGTGCCCACGAGGAACCCTTCGACAGACTCGGGAACCGGAAATGGCGCGGGCGTACGTTCTCACGGTCACTGAGCTTGTCGAAGTGCCCACGAGCAACCCTTCGTCACGTCGACAAGCTCAGGGCGGCGCAACTCAGGGACCGGCGGGGGTCAGAACGGTGCGGGGTCCGGTTCCGTCCGGTGGCGTTTGCCGTCAGGTGTCGTCCAGTCGAGTACCCCGCCCGGCCGATGGTCGAGGTTCCACCCGGGGAGGTGCTTCATCCGGTGGTGATGTCGGCAGAGACAGGCGAGATTGCCGACATCTGTTGTGCCGCCGTCGTCCCACGCGACCGAATGGTCGAGGTCGCAGGCCCGGGCGCGCCTCCCGCAACCGGGTGCCCGACAGGTGCCGTCCCGAAGCCGCACCGCCCGTTGGAGGTCAGCTGGAACCCGGTACTGATTCCGCCCAACCGACAAGACCGCGCCGGTTTCCGGCTGGACCAGGATCCGGGTGAAGCTCGGTGCATTGACCGCGATACGTGCTGCGGTCTCCGGGTCGATCGGGCCGTACCCGTCGAGGGTGGCCGGGGCGTCGCTGACGCCGGCCATGGTGAGCGCCGGCACCGTGATCTGCACCGTCGGCTTGATGTGCTCCTGCACCTCGATCGGATGCGGAAGCACCGGGCTCGACATCACGTCCTCGGGCGTGACGCCGGTGAGCGCGAGCGCCGCGAGGGCGTCCGCCTGCAGCTGGGCGCAGGTGCGGGTGTCACCCGCTGAGCGGGATTCGGTGGCGGCCGCCTCGACGCGCTCGATGATGCCCTGCGCGATTGGTGCCGTCGTGAACAGGTGCACCCACGCCATACCGTCCGCCGCGGGCTCGAACTCCACCCGACGGTCCGCTTCCGACCGGACCGCTCGAGCCGTGATCGACTCGGGGTGGAGGCGCTCCCGCAGGACGCGAGCGCGTTGCCGGAGGTACGAGACGGTCGCACCTTCGGCGACCGGCAGCACCTGCTCGAGGAACACCGCCCGCCCAGCAGCAGGGACGTCGCAGAGCCGGTCGGTGATCACCTGCGCATGTCGGGCCGAGATGCGGCCGGCCTCCAGTGACGCGAGCACGGTCGGTGCGTCGTTCATGAGGCGTTCGGCGTCGTTGGTCGCACGCTGGATCGTCCGCTCCGGCGTCCGGGTCGCCATCGCGAGGGCCGCACACGTCGACCGGCGGGAGAGCTCCCGACGCTCGGCCGGCGGGAAGATGGCCGGGACCGTGGCGTCGGCGAACGCGTCGGCATAGGCGGCGGAACGGGCGAGCAGGCGCGCCTTGCGTGCGTCCAACGTGGCCTGCTGCCGGTGGATCTCAGTCCACTCGTCCGAGAACTCCGCCAGCTGCGCGGCGCACTCGTCGCTCGCGCGGATCGCGGTGATGGTGGTCTCGGTCATGGAACAAGTCCATCATGGACCACTGACATTCCAGATGCTGAGTCGTGACGGTTGGGGAAGTTCCTCGTGCGCCCTTCGACAAGCTCAGGGACCGAAAGAGGTTACTCAGGGACCGAAAGAGGTTACTCAGGGACCGGCAGAGGTTACTCAGGGACCGGGAGAAGATCACCGGAGCCGGAGGTCCATCGTGTGCCCTTCGACAAGCTCAGGGACCGGGAAGGGTTGCTCAGGGACCGGAAGGGGTTACTCAGGGACCGGGAGGCGTTGCTCGGAGTCGCTGTGGCGCTCAGGGGGCGGAAGAGGCTACCGGAGGATCTCCACGAGCAGCACCCATGCACCGACCACGGAGCCGATGAACACGAGGATGAAGCCGGCAGCCAGCCAGCCGAGACCGACCGACGAACCGAGGACGAGCAACACGCCGCCGATCGCGAACGGGACCACCTGCAACACCGGCACCGCAGCCTTGAGGGCGCGCGGTCCATGCCCGGCATCCTGGTGGCGGAGGATCCTGACCGCGGCGTCGATCGCGAACCCCAGGGCGAGGCCGGTCAGGATCAGGACCTCGACACCGTACAGGACATCGGCCTGACCGGGGATGAGACCTGCTGCAGCCACGACGACGATCAACACCAGGGAGCTGATCGTCGCCGCCGCCCGCGCCGGCATGGCCGGGATCTCGATGATCTTGGCGATGTTCACGGACATCGCGACGATGATGAGTCCGGCGAGCGCCGCCGCAGCGCCCGCCGTCGCCACGAAGAAGTCGTTCCACGCTTCAGCCATCGCTGCTCCTCGGGAAGCCGATGTCGTCTCGCGACACCACCGCCGTCATGCTCACGTCACCCCTCTGCCGGGGCGGCGATGTTCACCAGCCAGGTGATCCCGAAGCGGTCCTGCACCATGCCGAAGGAGTCGCCCCAGGGGGCCACGCTCAGCGGCTGCTGGACGGTGCCGCCATCCGAGAGCCGCTCGAAGTACTCGCGCAGTTGGGTCTCGTCGGTGTCCGACCCGCTCAGCGACATCGAGAAGTTGCTGCCCTCGCGGTAGTCCATGTGCTTCGGCGTGTCCGATCCCATGAAGACGACCCCGGCATCGCCGGTCAGCTGGGAGTGCATCACCAGATCGACCTCGTCCGGCTCGACCGCGGCGCCGAAGTCGCCGAACGTCGACACCGTCAGTTCGCCACCGAAGACCCCCTGATAGAACTCCATCGCTTCACGGGCTGTCCCGCGGAAGCCGAGGTACGGGTTGAGCGTCGTCATGATCGTCCCTTTCGCCTGGGCGGGCGCATCGTCGCGCTCGTCTCGCGATCATTCTCACGCTCCGGCGTCGCATGCGCGAGCACGTTCTGGTGTCTCCGTCACGAGGGGCCGGGACGCCCACGGCTACTAGGCTCGTCTGGTGCCCTCGCAACCCCAGCCCCTCCGCATCGCGATGATCTCGCTCCACACCAGTCCCGGTGACGAGCCGGGTTCCGGTGACGCCGGCGGGATGAACGTCGTGGTCCGTCATCAGGCCGTCGCGATGGGCGCAGCGGGCCACGAGGTCGACGTCATCACCCGGCGTTCTTCGGCCGACCAGCCGTCCGCCGCATCCCTCGCCCCCGGCGTGACCCTGCGCTTCCTCGACGCCGGTCCCGCCGAGCCGGTCGCGAAGGGTCGGCATGAGGAGTTCGTCGAGGACTTCCGCTCCGAACTCGCCCGACTGCCGCGATACGACGTCCTGCACGCCCACCACTGGTTCTCCGGCATGGCCGCACTCCCCCTCGCGCGGGAGCTGGGGATCCCGCACGTGCAGAGCTTCCACAGCATCGCCGCCGAGTCCACCACGCCGCTCTCGCACGGCGAGCGCGCCGAGTCCCCCGGGCGCCTGGCCGGCGAGGCACGGCTCGCCGCGGAGTCGGACGCGGTCGTCGCGATCAGTGCAGCCGAGGCCGACACCGCGATCACCCGGCTCGGAGCCCGCGCCGATCGGGTGTCGATCGTGCCACCCGGGGTCGACGGGACGCTGTTCCATCCGCTCGACGGCACCCGGTCCGGTCGTCCGACCGCGGTGGTCGCCGGTCGCCTCCACCCGCTGAAGGGCTTCGACCTCGCCATCGAGACCATCGCAGCGGTCGCGCCCGAGCTCCGCCCCGAACTCGTCATCGCCGGTGACGTCTCGGTCGACTACGACCGCTACGCCGAGGAACTCGCCGCGCTCGCCCACGACCTCGGTGTCGCCGACGACGTCCGCTTCGTCGGGCCGCAGTCGCGCGTCGGGCTCGCCACGCTGTTCCGCGAGAGCACGCTCGTGCTCGTCCCCTCCCACTCGGAGACGTACGGTCTCGTCGCGCTGGAAGCCGCGGCGAGCGGTGTGCCCACCGTCGTGGCCGCCTCGGGCGGCTTGCGGGAGGCCGTCGTCGACGGCGAGACGGGCATCGTCATCGACTCCCGCGACCCGCAGGTCTGGGGTGCCGCGGTCTCGTCCATCCTCGGCGACCCGGAGCGGCTCGCGCAGCTCGGTTCGGCAGCGCGACGTCGGGCGGAGCGGTTCGACTGGCAGCGCTCGGGCGACGCCCTCGTCGACGTCTACCGGACCCTGCTCGACACCACTCCGGCCGTCGTCACCGCTCCGGCGACCTCCGCCTCGTGAACCGCGGACTCCGCCCGCTCGTCGACAGCGGGCGCACCGTCCTGTTCGCACACGCTCACCCCGACGACGAGACGCTCGCCTCGGGTGCGCTCATCGCCGAGCTCGTGGACCACGGTGCTCGCGTCGTCCTCGTGACGGCCACGCGAGGCGAGCGCGGCGAGGTCGTCGACGGCCCGCTCCGGTCTCTCGCCGGCACCGCTGCACTCGCGTCCCACCGTGAGTCGGAGCTCGCCGCCGCCTGCCGGGCGCTCGGCGTGGCCGAGCAGTTCTGGTTGGGGACGGGTCCGGCGGCCCGGCCGGGGACGTCGACACGGTACGTGGACTCGAGCATGCGGTGGGTGCGCGAGGGACTCGCCGGCCCCGCTGACGACGTCTCCCCCGGCGCGTTCTCACTCGCGCCGCTCGACGACGTCGCCGACGACCTCGTCGCGCTCATCGGACACGTCTCGCCGGACCTGGTCATCAGCTACGACCACGGTGGCGGGTACGGGCACCCGGACCACCTCCGGATGCACGAGGCCGCGATCGTCGCGGCGCGGAGGAGCGGGGTGCCGTTCGCGGAACTCGTGCACCACCGCACCGACCTCGAACCGCTGAGCGACGACGCCGTGTGGTTCCGGCTCGAGCACCGCCTCCCGATCGTCGCCGCGGCACTCGCGGAACACGCCAGCCAGCTGACGGTCGACGGCGAGCAGCTCGTGCACTCAGGCGGTCAGCGCGAGGACATCACCACCTCGGTGGGCCTGCGACTCCGGTCCCGCTAAGCGGTCGCCGGCTGGTTCCGGTGCTCCCGCGGCATGCGGGCCGCGAGCACGGGGACGAGCAGCATGAGCACGACCGCGGAACCGAAGGCCGCGGGGAACGAGAAGGCGTCGAGCAGTGCGCCGGCGACCAGCGGGCCGACGATGGCGCCGAGGTCGGACGTCGCCTGGAACACCGCGACGGCCCGGCCTCCCCGACCACCCGCGGCGTCTCCGACGGCAGCCGCCGGAGCGGTCCCGAGGAAGGCCGCCGCGACACCGTAGACGCACAGGGCGACGACCAGCAGCCAGAGCTCGCCGACGAACGGCATGGCGAGCAGCGCCGTCGCCGCGACCGGGAACGCGACGAGCATCGCGGGTCGCCGTCCGACGGTGTCGACGAAGCGGCCGGCGGGACCGAGCGCGAGCGTCTGCGCGACAGCGGCGATCGCGAAGGCGATCCCGGTCCAGGCGGCCTCCTCATGGAGCGCCTCCACGACGAGGACCGGCACGAGTGCGCCCCGGACGCCCATCGACGCCCACCCGTTCGCGAAGTTCGCGAGGAGCGCCGCCTGGTAGCGGCGATCGGCGAGGACGGTGCGGAAGGGCTCGGCCTGCGTGGCGGTCTCGATTGGCGCGGCGATCCGACTGCCGCGCAGCATCACGAGTCCGAGGAGGCCGGCGACCGCGAGGGTCCCGGCGTAGAAGAAGAAGGGTGCCGTGAGCGAGATGGTCGCGAGCAGGCCACCGACGGCCGGTCCCGCCATGCCGCCGACGAGGAACCCGCCCTGGTAGAACCCGACCGCCCGTCCACGACGGTGCGGTGGGGTGGTGCGCAGCAGCAGCGTCATCGCGGCGACGGAGAACATCGCCGACCCGATCCCTCCGACCCCGCGGAGCAGGAGCAGCTGCGGATAGTCTGCCGCGAGCCCGACGAGCGCGCTCGACACCGCGACGATCCCGATGCCGGTGGCCAACACCACCCGCTCACCGATCCGGTCGACGAGCGCACCCACGAACGGGTTCGCGATGAGCCGCATGAGCGCGAAGACCGAAACGACCGCCCCGACCTCGAGGTAACCGACGCCAAAACTGCGCACGTACACGGGCAGGACCGGGATCACGACACCGAACCCGAGCATCACGAAGAACGCGACACCGCCGAGGACGAGGACCTCGCGGCCGAGAGGCTCACGAGGAACGGCTCCCGCTCCGCCTGGACGACGGAACGGGAGCCGGATCATGCTCTCAGGGTATCGGTGCGATCAGCCGATCGTCGCCGTGTCGATGACGAAGCGGTAGCGGACGTCGCTGCGGACCACGCGGTCGTAGGCGCCCTCGACCTCGTCGGCACCGATGAGCTCGATCTGCGAGCCGATGCCGTGCTCGGCGCAGAAGTCGAGCATCTCCTGCGTCTCGCGGATGCCGCCGATGTTCGAGCCGGCGAGCGAGCGGCGGCCACCGACGAGCGAGAACACCCGGAACTGCTGCGTGTTCTCGGGCAGTCCGACGAAGACCATCGAGCCGTTGAGCTTGAGGGTCGACAGGTAGGCGTCGATGTCGAGGTCGGCGGAGACCGTGTTGATGATGAGGTCGAAGCGTCCGCGGAGCGACTTCAGGGTGCCCTCTTCGCCGGTCGCGTAGTAGTGGTCGGCCCCGAAGCGCTTGCCGTCCTCCTCCTTCGAGGTCGTCTGGCTGAGCACGGTCACCTCTGCACCGAGGGCGTGGGCGATCTTGACGCCCATGTGACCGAGGCCACCCATCCCGACGATGGCGACCTGCTTGCCGGGACCGGCGCCCCAGTGCTTCAACGGCGAGTAGGTGGTGATGCCGGCGCACAGCAGGGGTGCCGCGACGTCGAGCTCGATGCCCTCGGGGATGCTCAGCACGTAGTTCTCGTCGGCGACGATCTGCTTGCTGTAGCCGCCGTACGTGGGCTCGCCGTCGTACTCACGGCCGTTGTAGGTGGCGACGTTGCCCTTCAGGCAGAACTGCTCCTCGCCGGCGAGGCAGTTCTCGCACTCGCGGCAGGAGTCGACGAAGCAGCCGATGCCGACGCGGTCGCCGACCTGGTGCTTGGTGACCGCGTCGCCGACCTCGGTGACGATGCCGGCGATCTCGTGGCCGGGGACCATCGGGAAGATGGCCTTGCCCCATTCCTCGCGGGCCTGGTGGATGTCGCTGTGGCAGATGCCGGCGTAGTGGACGTCGATGACGACGTCGTTGGCGCGCGGCGCACGGCGCTCGATGGTGCCGACCTCGAAAGGCGCGTCGGCGGTGGGCTTGATGATGGCGGCGACGGTGGTCATAGGACTCCTCGGGCTGGGGGTGTTGGGGGTGCCGTGGGGCGGGATGCACGCGCCGGACAGCACGTTCGACGCTAGCAGCCCACTCCACCGGACGAACCCCCAAGGGACGATCACCCGAGCTGTGCTACGAGCGGTGCGGAGGTGTGAATCCCTGCAGAGTTGCTTGGCAGTTCCCGCAGAGGATCGGCCTCGGGGTGGCATCCTGCCGCGAACCCGAGCAAGGTGGGGAACTCGTATTCGCGAACGGAACGGAGAACACACATGCTCACCCTGACCGAGAACGCCGGCCGAGTCGTCAAGACCCTCGCCGAGAACGCACCACTCACCCCGGGACTGGTCGTCCCGGACGACGCGTCGTCGCTCACGCACGGCGCCGGACTGCGCATCAGCAGCAGCTCCGACGACAACAACTTCGAAGTCACCATGACGGCGACGCCGCACGAGGCCGACCAGGTCATCGAGAGCGCCGGAGCGACCGTCTTCCTCGAGGAGTCCGCAGCCGTCGCCCTGAGCGACGCGGTCCTCGACGCGCAGATCGACGAGCAGGGCGGCGTCCGCTTCGCCCTCGGCAAGGCCGAATAGCGCCCTGAGTCCGCAGAACGCCCGGTGATCCACGGTCACCGGGCGTTCGTGTGTCCGGTGGGCTCAGTCCTCGGAGTGTTTGGCGCGACTCGGCTGCACCCTCGGCGGCTCGCCCGGCATCTTCGGGAAGTCGGGAGGGAACGGGAGCTCCCCCATTCCCTGCTCGAGGTCCCGCTCCCACCACTGCAGGAGGACGTCGATGCGCCCGGCGGTGTCGTGCATGCCGGCCCACGGGTCTCCGGTGGTCCGGAGTCGCTCCGGGACGGTCCGCACCGTGAAGGCGCCCGCATCGATCTCGGGGAGTTCGTCCCAGGTCACGGGGCACGAGACGGTCGCCGAGGCCAGCGCACGCGGGCTGTAGGCGCCGGCCATCGTCCGGTCGCGGTTCGCCTGGTTGTAGTCGACGAAGATGCGTTCACCGCGCTCCTCCTTCCACCACGAGGTCGTGACCCGGTCGGGGTCCCGTCGCTCCAGTTCCCGAGCCGCCGCGATCACAGCGTGCCGGACGTCGAGGAACTCGTGCTCCGGCTCGATTGGCGCGAACACGTGGACACCTCGGTTGCCGGAGGTCTTCACCAACCCCGTCAGACCGACCTCCGTCAGCAGCTCCCGCAGCGAGCCCGCAACGCGCACGGCGTCGGCGAAGTCGGTTCCCGGCTGCGGGTCGAGGTCGATCCGCAGTTCGTCCGGATGGTCGGTGTCCGATGCCCGTGACGGCCACGGGTGGAACACGACCGTGTTCATCTGCGCGGCCCAGACGACCGCAGCGGCCTCGTCGAGGACGAGTTGCGGATGCCGCCGGCCACTCGGATACACGACGTCGACCGCCCGGACGTACTCCGGCGCTCCCTTCGGCGGGTTCTTCGAGAAGAACCACTCACCGTCCACACCGCCCGGGAACCGCTGCAGGGACACCGGGCGGTCACCGTTGGCGGCGAGGAAGGCCGGCGCGACCTCGATGAGGTATTCCGCGAGCTCCCGCTTCGTGACACCGGACTCCTCCCAGAGCACGCGGTCGGGACTGGAGAGACGTACCTCGCGGTCGCCGTGCGGTCCGGGGACGGTGAGGACGATCGCGGTGCTGGCCATGTCGGACACCGTACGCGCCCCGCCCGGCGTGGTCACGAGGGTGGTGCTCGTCGCCGCAGCGGAGTAGAACGGGACCTGTCCATCGAACCCGCCGTCACCACCCTGCCGAGGAGCCACCATGCGCGAGGTCCACGCCTCTCTCTTCCAATCCGTCGACGGCGTCGTCGAGTCGCCCGATCAGTGGCAGTTCGACCACTTCGACGCCGACATGGGCGCCATGATGACCGAGGCGATCGCTCCGATCGACGACGTCCTGCTCGGCCGCGTGAGCTACGAGCAGTGGAGCGGGTTCTGGCCGTCGGTCGGCGACGACGACCCGTTCGGCTCCTTCATCAACCCCGTCCGGAAGCACGTCGCATCACGCACTCTGGCGGGCCCGTTGTCCTGGGAGAACACGACGGTCATCCCCGGCACGCTCGAGTCCTTCGTCCACGAGCTCAAGCAGCAGGACGGCGGGCGCATCGCGGTGCAGGCGAGTATCTCCGTCGTGCGGCAGCTCCTCTTCGCCGGTCTGCTCGACCGGCTCACCCTCATGATCCACCCGGTCGTCGCCGGCGCCGGGCGTCATCTGTTCGAACCGAGCGACCCTGTGACACGCCTGGAGCTCGTCCACTCGGTGCGGACGAGCTCCGGCAACGTGCTCTCGACGTACGCTCCCCGCGCCTAGGCGGGTCGCCGCACGGCCGACTCAGCCCAGGTGGACGGCCTGCTGGTCGCCGGAGGGCAGGAGGTCCTCCTTGCGACCGCGGATGCAGACGATGGCGATGACGCTCGCGATCACGAGGCCGACCGCAGCCGCGATGAACGCCGCCGAGTAGCCCTGGGTGAACGCCACGAGCTGTGACGCCTGATCGGTGACCGTCGCCTGGTCCGTGACACTCGCGTAGACCGTGGTGAAGACCGACAGGCCGATCGACCCACCGATCTGCATGGAGGCGTTCGCCGTGGCGGAGGCCGCACCGGCGTCGTGCGGGGCGACACCCGTCAGCGCGAGGTTCTGCATCGGGACGAAGATCATCGCCATGCCGATCCCGAGCACGAGGAGCGCCGGCAGCACCTGGACGAAGTAGTCGCCGTCGGCCGTGATGCGGCTGAGGTACACGAGGGCGGCCGCCGCGATGAGCGGACCGATGATGAGCAGCGGGCGCGGGCCGATGGCCGGCAGGAGCTTCGTGGCGATCGGGGCGACGATCATGATCGCGACGGTCATCGGGAGGGTCGCGATGCCCGCCTCGAGCGGCGGGAAGCCGAGCACGATCTGCAGGTGGAACGTCAGGTAGAGCAGGGCCCCGATCATGACGCTGCCGACGATCATCTGCATGAGGAAGGCACCGCCGCGGACCCGGTCCGCCACGATGCGCAGCGGAAGCAGGGGCTGTGCAACGCGCATCTCGATGAAGACGAAGAGGGAGAGGAGTCCCGCACCGAGCGCGAGGAACCCGATCGTGTCGGCGCTCCCCCAGCCGCCCTCGGCCAGCGTGAAGCCGTAGACGAGGGAACCGAGGCCCAGGATGACCGTGATCGCGCCGAGCCAGTCGTAGCGGTTGTCGCCCTCGGCCTTGCTCTCGGTCACGAGGATGAGGCCGGCGATGAGTCCGACGATCACGAACGGCACGTTGACGAGGAGGCACCAGCGCCAGTCGACGAACTCGGTGAGCACGCCGCCGAGGATCAGGCCGACGGCCGCTCCCGCTCCCG
Source organism: Plantibacter sp. VKM Ac-2885 (assembly GCF_015351205.1). Classification (NCBI taxonomy): domain Bacteria; kingdom Bacillati; phylum Actinomycetota; class Actinomycetes; order Micrococcales; family Microbacteriaceae; genus Plantibacter; species Plantibacter sp. VKM Ac-2885. Next base: position 2,552,709 of record NZ_JADKSK010000001.1, read on the forward strand.
CGACGGTGCCGAAGACGGCGAAGGCCGTGTTGCGGTCGCGTCCGTGGGAGAAGGTGACGGTGAGGAGCGCGAGTGCGGCGGGTGCCATGAGCGCTGCGAACACGCCCTGCAGACCGCGGGCGACGATGAGCTCGGTCCCGCTCTGGGCGAACCCGCCGAAGGCCGATGCGGCGCCGAAGCCGACCATGCCGACCAGGTAGGTGCGCTTCCGGCCCCAGTAGTCGGCGATGCGGCCACCGAGCAGCAGCAGCGCGCCGAACGCGAGGGCGTAGGCCGTGACGACCCACTGACGCTGCGTGTCCGACAGCTCGAGCTCCTGCTGGGCTGCCGGAAGGGCGATGTTCACGATCGTGCCGTCGAGGACGACGATGAGCTGCGTCATCGCGAGGACGACGAGGACCCACCAGCGGCGGGCCGGAGAACCGGACGGTGCGTTGGTAGGGTGCGATGCGGTGGCTGCGGATGCAGACAAGGAGGACCTCCGTGCGAGGGGTGTGGGTGCTGGGGGTTTCCAGCCCCAGATCGATGCTCGACACACGGCGCGAGTGCAGCACGGTGCGGACGATCAACCACCCCAACCACGAAGTCGGGCAGAGGACCAGGATAGCGGATGCCGACGTCGCTGCACCCGTGAGGCCACGCGGATCACTCCGAGGTGACGAGCTCCAGGACGGCCTCCGGGTGTTCCACCGCCGCGAAGTGCCCGGTCGCCGGCAGGGTGCGCAGTCGGAGGTCCGGGACGAGGGCGGTGAGGACGGCTGCATCGTCGGGCCCGATGAAGACGTCGCGGTCGCCCATCATGCAGCGGACGGGACACCGCACGCCGCGCCAGACGTGCAGGTCGTAGGCGGCGGCCGCTCGGGCCGCCAGGAGGAACGACGCCGGCCGGACGTCGGCTGCGAGCGCGTCGACGACCGACCGGTCGAGGTCCCGGCGTCGTCCGAACAGGGGCGACATGAGCGGCGCCAACAGGCCGATCCGGTTCAGCGCGCGGACGAGCCCGGGCCCGCGTTCACCGAGCGCCTGCAGCACACGCATCCCGAGGAGCATGCCCGCGAACCACGGGAGCCGGGCGCCGCCACCGACCGGCTGGCGGATCGCCTCGACGACGCCGATCCCCGTCGGCGAGACGAGGTCGACCCGGATCGTCGACTCGGGCTCGCGGACGGCGAGGTCGAGCGCGACGAACCCGCCGAGCGAGTGCCCGACGACGCGCCAGGACCGGTAGCCGAGCGAGCGGGCGACGGTCGCGACGGCTGCGGAGAGGTCTCCGACCGTCACCGCGTCGGCGGTGGGAAGCGCCGATTCACCCCACCCCGGGAGGTCCACGGCGATGACGTCGTCGACGACCGCGCCCCGCTCGTCGTCGGCTCGGAGGAGTGGTGACCACGTGGTCCAGGAACCGGCGGCGCCGTGCAGCAGGATCGTGGCCGGTCCGCCCGCTTCACGACCCGCCCGGACGGTGACCGGTCCGATGTCGGTGTCCACCGTGACGCGTCCCAGGCCGAGCGCGGTCGCATCGGCGGTGATCACGGAGGGGTCGTCCGGCGGGGCAGGACGCGAGGAGTTCACGGGCATGCGTGTCATTCGGAAACGAGGTACCGCTCGGATCGGTGCTCGATCGACGACGCCGGTCCCCCGGTGCGGCGCGCAACCCCCCTTCCGGTCGGGAACCCGGCCGCTACCGTGGTCTGATGCCTGAGAACGCACGCGCCGCCGCAGACCAAGCCGCTGGAACCGCCAAGAACAGCACGACCCTCCGCACGCTCGCCCGCACCGGCCACGCCGTCAACGGGTTGCTCCACGTCCTCATCGGCGGGATCGCGATCTCCATCGCCCTGTCCGGCGCGAGCGGTGGATCCGGCGGCGGCGGTGACGCGGACCAGTCAGGTGCGCTCAAGACGCTTGCAGGCACACCCGGCGGGATCGTCATCATCTGGGTCGTCGCCGTCGGCCTGTTCGCCCTCGGTCTCTGGACGGCGATCTCCGCCTTCCTCGTGCGCGAATCCGACACCCGCAAGCGGTGGAGCAAGCGGATCTCGACCGCCGGACGCGCGATCGCCTACCTCGCCGTCGGATCGACCGCGCTGACCTTCGCCCTCGGTGGCAGCCAGGACTCCTCGCAGTCCAGCCAGGGCCTCACTGCGACACTCCTGTCCTCCCCCGGTGGGGTGTTCGTCGTCATCGTCGTCGGCCTCGTGGTCATCGGCATCGGCGGCTTCTTCGTCTTCAAGGGCGTCACGCAGAAGTTCCTCGAGGACGTGCACCCGCCCACCGGCACGACGAAGCGCGCCGTCGTCGTCCTCGGCGTCATCGGGTGGATCGCGAAGGGCGTCGCGCTCATCACGGTCGGGATCCTCTTCATCGTCGCCGCTGCGACCCAGGACCCCGAGAAGGCCTCCGGCATGGACGGCGCCATCTCGGCATTGGCCGCGCTCCCGTTCGGCGTCGTCATCCTGCTCGTGGTCGGCGTCGGGCTCATCGCCTACGGACTCTTCTGCGGCGCCCGGGCGCGCTGGGGCAGCCTGTAGGACGGTGAGGCGGGCGCCTCGGACGACGACGCGGACGGGTCCGCTCCAGACCATGTCCTGCAAACGCTTGCGTTGCGACTACCGTTAGGAGTATGACGTCTTCTGATTCCACGACGCAGCCCGAGGCGGAACCCGCCGGCGCTACGCAGACCTTCTCCGACCTCGGCCTCGACGACGCGGTGCTCAAGGTACTCAAGGACGTCGGCTACGAGACCCCGTCCGCCATCCAGGCGGCCACCATCCCGCTGCTGCTCGAGGGACGCGACGTCGTCGGCCTCGCACAGACGGGCACCGGCAAGACCGCGGCGTTCGCCCTGCCGATCCTGTCCCGCCTCGACATCACGCAGAAGACGCCGCAGGCGCTCGTCCTCGCACCGACCCGTGAGCTCGCCCTCCAGGTCTGCGAAGCGTTCGAGAAGTACGCCACCCACCTGCGCGGCGTCCACGTCCTGCCCGTCTACGGCGGCCAGGGCTACGGCGTCCAGCTGTCGGCCCTCCGTCGGGGCGTCCACATCGTCGTCGGCACGCCGGGTCGCATCATGGACCACCTGGAGAAGGGCACCCTCGACCTCACGGAGCTCAAGTACCTCGTGCTCGACGAGGCCGACGAGATGCTGAAGATGGGCTTCGCCGAGGACGTCGAGACGATCCTGGCCGACACCCCGAAGGACAAGCAGGTCGCGCTGTTCTCCGCGACGATGCCTTCGTCCATCCGTCGCATCTCCGCGAAGTACCTGAACAACCCGGAAGAGATCACGGTCAAGACGAAGACCACGACCTCGGCCAGCATCACGCAGCGCTACCTGACGGTCTCGTACCCGCAGAAGGTGGACGCGCTGACCCGCATCCTCGAGACCGAGAACTTCAGCGCGATGATCATCTTCACGCGCACGAAGAACGAGACCGAGACGCTCGCGGAGAAGCTCCGGGCGCGCGGCTACTCGGCGGCCGCCATCAACGGCGACGTCGCCCAGGTGCAGCGCGAGCGGACCGTCAACCAGCTGAAGGCCGGCAAGCTCGACATCCTCGTCGCGACCGACGTCGCCGCGCGCGGTCTCGACGTCGAGCGCATCAGCCACGTCGTCAACTACGACATCCCCGTCGACACCGAGTCCTACGTGCACCGCATCGGCCGCACCGGCCGCGCCGGACGCACGGGCGACGCGATCAGCTTCGTCACGCCGCGCGAGCGCCACCTGCTGAAGGCCATCGAGCGGGCCACCCGTCAGCCGCTCACGCAGATGCAGCTGCCGAGCGTCGACGACGTCAACGCCACGCGCCTCACCCGCTTCGACGACGCGATCACCGAGGCACTCGGCCAGACCGACCGCATCGAGCGGTTCCGCGAGATCATCGCCCACTACGTCTCCCACCACGACGTCCCCGAGGCCGATGTCGCCGCGGCCCTGGCCGTCGTCTCACAGGGCGAGACGCCGCTGCTCCTCTCGGCTGAGGACGAGCGCCGCCGCCGCGAGGAGTTCGACAGCACCAACCGTGGCAACGACCGCGCCGGTCGCGACCGTCGCGACTCCGGTGACCGCGGCTCGCGCTTCGACCGCGGCGACCGTAGCGACCGTGGCGATCAGGGCGACCGTCCCGAGCGTCGCAGCCGTCCGTCCAGCGGACCGATGGCCCCGTACCGCATCGCGGTGGGTCGTCGCCAGAAGGTCGACCCGCGTCAGATCGTGGGTGCGCTCGCGAACGAGGGTGGCCTGAAGCGCGAGGACTTCGGCGCGATCCAGATCAAGCCGGACTTCTCGATCGTCGAACTGCCGGCGAGCCTCGGCAACGACGTCTTCGACCGCCTCGAGAACACCCGCATCAGCGGCAAGCTCATCGAGCTCCGTCCCGACCGCGGCGGCCCGGCCCGCCGACGCGACGACGAGGGCGGCACGGGCGGCGGTTCGTACGACCGCAAGCCGCGCTCCTAGCAAGCCGCACACACGATGAGAGCCGGACGGAATCCTGGGATTCCGTCCGGCCCTCGTCGTTCCGCACCCGGCGGGGTGCGTCGGTCAGTCGCGCGGGTCGAGCACGCTCGTGACCACGGCGTAGTCCGCGTCGAGCGCGATCTCGAGCTCGTCGCCGTTCTCGAGGAGGACGTCGACCTCGAACGCCTCACCCGGGTCGTCGCTGCGGTCCACATCGGTCACGGTGCCGCCCTTCGCCTCGGCGAGCGCCGCCTTCGAGGCCGCGTCGAACTCGGTGTCGGTGAGCGGCACGTCGTCTGCGTCACGGGCGTCACGGGTGTCACGGTCATCGGTGGCCGCCGTGGTGTCACCGTCGTCGATGGCACCGCTGCCGTCGCGGTCGGTGTTGGACGCAGCCGCGACGCGGTCGTCGTCGGCGTCCCCGAACTCGTCCACCGCGTAGGCGGCACCGGCTCCGCCGACGGCGAGGGCCCCGACGACGATCGCGGTGATCCACACGGGCTTCCGGCGCCAGAAGGCCGGCTTGCCGGTGGTCGCCGGGGTCGCGGGGACGGTGGTGTGGTCGGTCGCCTCGACACGCTCGACGGGCTCGATGCGCTCAGTGGCTGCGGTGGGCTGCGTGGGATCGGTGGGCTGGGAGGCGGTGTGCTCGTTCATGTGCCCCAGACTGTCCGAGGAGCGCTGAAGCGGACCTGAAGCGAGCTGAAGCGGCGTTCAGGAAGCGGACGACGCCGGGAGCGTGACGATGAACGCCGCCCCGCCGAGCGCGCTGTCGACGAGTTCGATCGACCCACCGTGCAACCGCACGACGTCGGCCACGATCGCCAGGCCCAGGCCCGAACCGCCGGCGTCGCGCGAACGACTCTCGTCGAGGCGGACGAACCGTTCGAACACGTGTGCGCGGGACTCGACCGGCACACCGAGGCCGTCGTCCTCCACGGATATCCTGACGAACCGACCGTCGGTGGCGGATCCCAGTCGGACCACGGAGTGCGCATGCCGGACGGCATTGTCGACGAGGTTCCGCACCACCCGGGCGAGCAGGACGTCGTCGCCGTCGACCCTCGCCGCCGCGACGGCCGCGGACTCGACACGCACTCCACCGGCGGATCGGAGACGAGCAGCCTCCGCCAGCAGGAGGTCGTCGACGTCGACCGTGCGCCGCGTGGTGCCCGTTCCCCCTTCATCGAGCTTCGCGAGCAGGAGCAGCGACTCGACGAGCCCCTGCATCCTGGCACCCTCCTCGAGGACCGTCGAGGCCAGCTCGGCCGGGTCGACCCGGTCCGGGTGGAGCGCCGCCACCTCGGCGTACTGCCTGATCACCGCGAGCGGTGAGCGGAGCTCGTGCGAGGCGTCCGACACGAACCGCCGCTGCGCCGTCTGGGCGTCCTCGAGCCGCTCGAGCATCCCGTTCATCGTCCCGGCGAGGCGACCGACCTCATCACCCGTGGCGGGGACCTCGATCCGTCGATGCAGTTCGCCGGCCCCCAGCTCCGAGACCTCGCGGCGGATCCGCTCCACCGGCGCCAGCGCACGCCCGACGAGCAGCCAGGTCAGGCCGCCGACGAGGGCGACGAGCACGGGGACCGCGATGAGCAGGAGCATCGACACGAGTCCGACGGCGTCGTCGGTCTCTTCGAGGGAGCGGCCCGCAAGGACGACCAGGTCACGACCGTCGACGTCGACGTCCTCACTGGCGAACACCACCGGCTCGTCGTCGACGACCGAGACGAACACGTCACCGTCCGGGATCGGCGTCGGGAGCTCGATCTCGTCGTCCGTCCGGCCCACGACACGGCCGTCCTCGACCAGGACCAGGAGTCGACCGTCATCCTCGGGCAGCGTCGTCGCGTCCGCCGCGACCAGCTGGGCCGCGGCGCTCTCCGCCTCCGCCGAGGCGCTCTGTTCGACGCCGGAACGGAGCGCCGTGGAGAACAGGCCGACGAACGCGACGGAGCCGACCCCGAGGAAGAGTCCGACCGCGAGCACCGATCCCAGTGCCGCGCGGGCTCGGACCGAACGCCACAGCCGCCGTCGGGGCGCGACCGCTCCGTGCGGCCCGGCGTCAGCCACGCCCGCCCGCCAACCGGTAGCCGAACCCACGCACCGTCTCGATCGAAGCACGCTCGAAGGGGCGGTCCACCTTGTTGCGCAGATGCCCGACGTAGACCTCGACGATGTTGGGATCGCCCTCGAAATCGTCGTCCCAGACGTTCTGCAGGACCTCGCGCTTCGAAACCACCTCGCCGCCGCGTCGCATGAGGAACTCGAGGACCGCGAACTCGCGCGAGGTCAGGTCGATCGGGACATTGCCCCGGTGGACCTGCTTCGACGCCGGGTCGAGCCGCAGTTCGCCGACCTCGAGCACCGCCGGCCGCTCCCGCGATCCACGTCGGACGAGTGAGCGGATCCGCGCGACGAGCACCGCGAAGGAGAACGGTTTGCTCAGGAAGTCGTCGGCACCGGTGTCGAGGGCTTCGACCTGGTCCCAGTCGCCGTCCTTCGCCGTGAGCATGAGGATCGGGGTCCAGTCGCCCGCGTCGCGGAGCTGCTGACAGACGCGGTAGCCGCTGAGTCCCGGCATCATGATGTCGAGGATGATGGCGTCGTAGCGATGCTCGCCGGCCATCCACAGGCCGTCGACCCCGTTCGCAGCGACGTCGACGGCGAAGCCCTCCGCTTCGAGCCCCCTCCGAACGCCGTCGGCGAGTCGCACCTCATCGTCCACGACGAGTATCCGCATCCGGTGCGACCTCCAGGCTCCGTGCCGGTCGACGGTCGAGCGGCGCGTCCCAGTCTGGCGCGGACAAGCTGAAGCAGCGCTGAAGCGGGACGGTCCGGCGTGGACCCCCGTACCCTGGAGCGGTGCCAGTCCCCGCCTCCGCCGACCCATGGGAGCAGTCCCTCGACGCGACGGACACGGCACCGGCGCGTCGCAGACTCCCCCTCTACGAGGCCGGCGCGATCCCCGTGCCGTTCGTCATCCGCGGCAACACCGAGCGGATCGCGCGGGACACGCACTGGGACGAGCACTCCCACCCCACGCACGAGCTCCTGTGGAACGATCGCGGCGCATCCACCGCGACCGTCGGCGAGCGCGTCTGGACCGTGACCCCGCACCACGGTCTCTGGATCCCGGCCGGTGTCCGCCACACCGGGTGGACCCCGGCCGGCACCTGGCAGCGGGCCGCGATGTTCAGCGTCGACCGCGTCCCCACGATCTCCGAGCAGCCGACCGCGGTGGAGGTGACGCCCCTGCTGCGCCTCCTGCTCGACCGGCTCGGCGACGCCGAGCTCGAGGACCGCGCGCGTGCCACCACTGAGGCGGCCATCGTGGACGTGCTGGAGCCGGCCGAGCACGAGCTGCTCCTCCGACTCCCCCGGTCAGCGCTCCTGGCGCCCATCGCCGAGCGGATACGCACGACCCCGTCCGACACGACCTCGCTCGCCGAATGGGCGACCCGGCTGGGCGTGAGCACGCGGACGGTGACGCGCGCCTTCGAATCCGAGACCGGGTTTGGGTTCACCCGGTGGGTCGCCGCCGCCCGAGCTCAGCACGCGATCACCCGGCTGACGGCGGGTGACAGCATCGACGAGGTCGCGACCGCCGTCGGGTACCGCTCGTCGACGGCGTTCGGGACTGCGTTCCGCCGCGTCACCGGCATGAGCCCCGGGCGATTCCGGAACCGCTGACGTCTGGGTCGCGAATCGATGATCGGGTGTCCGATTCGCGAAGGAACACGTCGGATCCGCTCGATTGCGCCAGGGTGGGATGCCAGCTAACTTTGGTTAGGCAATCCTTCATCATCCCCTCCTCGCGTGTGACGCCGGCCGTTCACGGCCGCCATACCCGACCCCTCGACGACGTCCTCCGACGCCGTCGTTCGTCGTGCCCGCACGCAGGTGTCAGCCAGCAGCACCCGAAAGGACCCCATGCAGCGCGCATCACGTCTCGTCGCCCTCTCCGCGGCGGCGTTCCTCACCATCGGCCTCGCGGCCTGCTCGTCGTCGTCGGCCGAAGAAGGCACCGGCAGTGGCGACGGCTTCACGCCGATCACGATCGAGCACGCCCTCGGCACCACGACGATCGACGCCAAGCCGAAGCGTGTCGCCACCGTGAACTGGGCGAACCACGAGGTGCCACTGGCCCTCGGCGTCGTGCCCGTCGGGATGGCCGCTGCGAACTTCGGTGACGACGACGTTGACGGGATGCTCCCCTGGGTCGAGGAGAAGCTCGAAGCGCTCGACGCCGAGACCCCGGTGCTCTTCGACGAGACCGACGGGATCGACTTCGAGGCCGTCGCCGACACGAACCCCGACGTCATCCTCGCCGCATACTCGGGGCTCACGCAGGAGGACTACGACACCCTCACCGAGATCGCCCCCGTCGTGGCCTACCCGGAGACCGCCTGGGGCACGTCCTGGCGCGACACCATCCTCTTCAACAGCGAGGCGATGGGCATGGCCGACGAGGGCGAAGCACTCGTGACGCAGCTCGAAGACGAGATCAGCGACGCGGCGGCGGCGTACCCGCAGCTCGAGGGCAAGACCGCGATGTTCCTCACCCACGTCGACACCAGTGACCTCAGCGAGGTCAGCTACTACACGACCCACGACACCCGCACCGCGTTCTTCGAGGACCTCGGCCTCGCGTTCCCCGAGAGCGTCGCGACGGCCTCCGCCGAGACCGAGTTGTTCTCCCTGACGCAGAGCGCCGAACAGGCCGACGCGTTCAGCGACGTCGACATCATCGTGACGTACGGCGGCGACGAGCTCATCGCGGCACTCGAGGCCGACCCGCTGCTGTCGCAGATGCCCGCCGTCGCGAACGGCGCCATCGTCGCCCTCCCCGGCACCAGCCCCCTCGGAACGGCCGCCAACCCGACGCCGCTCTCAATCTCCTGGATCCTCGACGACTACCTGAAGCTGCTCGCGCAGGCAGCTGACCAGGCGGCGTGATCACCGGTACCGCCACCCCACCCGCCTCGGGTGTCGCCGTCGTGCGACGCCCGAGGCGGGTTCGTGGGCTCTGGCTCCTCGTCGCAGCCCTCGTCCTCCTCGCCGCGATGGTCGGTTCCGTGACGATCGGATCGCGCGACGTCGACTGGTCGGCGGTCCTCGGTGCCGTCGCGGGTGGCGTGGACGGCTTCGACCAGGCGGCGGTGGCCAAGCGGATCCCACGCACGCTCCTCGCGGTCGTGGCCGGTGCGGCGCTCGGCGTCTCCGGCGCCGTCATGCAGGGCGTGACCCGCAACCCCCTCGCCGACCCGGGCATCCTCGGGATCAACCTCGGCGCCTCCCTCGCCGTCGTGACCGGCCTCGCGTACTTCGGGCTCGCAGCGGCGAGCACCACCATCTGGGTCGCGATCATCGGCGCCGGAGCCACGGCGGTCTTCGTCTACACGGTCGGCTCGCTCGGCCGAGGTGGCGCGACACCGCTCAAGCTCGCCCTCGCGGGCGCCGCGACGTCCGCCGCGCTCGCCTCCGTCATCACGGCTGTCGTGCTGCCCCGCGGCGACATCGCGAGCAGTGTGCGGTCCTGGCAGATCGGTGGCGTCGGTGGCGCCACCGTCGTCCAACTCGAGCAGGTGCTCCCGTTCCTGGTCGTCGGGTTCCTCGTCTGCCTGCTGTCCGCACGCGGTCTCAACTCCCTCGCGCTCGGCGACGAGCTCGCCGCCGGCCTCGGTGAACGCGTCGCCATCGCACGCGGTGCGGCTGCCCTCGGTTCGGTGGTGCTCTGCGGGGCGGCGACCGCGGTCACCGGTCCCATCGGCTTCGTCGGGCTCGTCGTGCCGCATGCCTGTCGGCTCATCGTCGGCGTCGACCACCGGTGGCTCCTCCCCTTCTCAGCCGTCATCGGGGCGATCCTCCTCACCGTCGCCGACGTCCTCGGCCGCATCGTCGCCCGCCCCGCGGAGATCGACGTGGGCATCATCACCGCGTTGATCGGCGCTCCGATCTTCATCGCGATCGTCCGTCGGCAGAAGGTGAGCGCTTTGTGACCGTGCGCGAACCCGTCGCGGCGCCCGGCCTCGGTGGACGGACGCCCTCGACCATCGACCGCGTCGTCGGTGGACGCCGGGTGCGCCGTCGTCGCCGGGCCGCCGTCATGACCACCCTCGCCGCGCTCATCGTCGCGGTCTTCCTGATCTCCCTGATGGTGGGCAACACCTTCAATCCGCCGAGCGACGTCGTGCGCGTCGTCCTCGGTCACGACGTGCCGGGCGCCTCCTTCACCGTCGGACGGCTGCGGCTCCCCCGAGCGGCCCTCGCGGTCGTCGCCGGGGCTTCGTTCGGCCTGGCCGGCGTCACCTTCCAGACGATGCTGCGGAACCCCCTCGCGAGCCCGGACATCATCGGCATCAGCGCCGGGTCGAGCGCGGCCGCCGCCTTCGCGATCGTCACCCTCTCGCTCGGCGCGACCGAGGTGTCGGTCTTCGCCATCGTCGTCGGCCTCGCCGTGGCGGTCCTCGTCTACGTCCTGGCCTACCGCGGCGGCGTCGCCGGAACCCGACTCATCCTGATCGGCATCGGTGTCGCCGCCATGCTCGACAGTGTGACGACGTACATCCTGTCGCGGGCGGCCCAGTGGGACCTGCAGGAGGCGACCCGGTGGCTGACCGGCAGCCTCAACGGGACGAACTGGTCGCAGGTCGGTCCGGTCGTCGTCGCGCTGCTCGTGCTCGGCCCCGTCCTCCTCGCCCAGTCCAGGAACCTCGCCGCGACCCGACTCGGCGACGACACCGCCGCCGCACTCGGCGTGCGCGTCGACCGGACCCGCCTGATCGTGATCGTCGCGGCAGTCGGCCTCATCGCGTTCGCGACCGCGGCGTCGGGCCCCATCGCGTTCGTCGCGTTCCTCTCCGGCCCCATCGCCTCGCGGATCGTCGGACGCGGCGGGTCGATGCTCGTGCCCGCCGCGCTCGTGGGTGCCCTCCTCGTCCTCGTGGCCGATCTCACCGGGCAGTACCTCCTCGGCGCGCGCTACCCCGTCGGCGTGGTGACCGGGGTGCTCGGAGCGCCGTTCCTCATCTGGCTCATCATCCGCACCAACCGCGCCGGTGGCTCGCTGTGACCGGCACACCGCCCGACCATCCCGGAGGCACCCTGTGACCACGGAACACCAGCTCCTCGTCGAGCGACTCGCGCTCGGCTACGGCGACCGGACCGTCATCGACGGACTCGACCTCCTCGTGCCGCCCGGCCGGGTGACGGCGATCGTCGGCGCGAACGCCTGCGGCAAGTCGACGCTGCTGCGATCGATGTCCCGCCTGCTGACGCCTCGGAGCGGCCGCGTCGTCCTCGACGGCAAGGACGTGCACCGACTGCCGGCGAAGCAGCTGGCACGCACGCTCGGACTGCTCCCGCAGTCACCCATCGCGCCGGAGGGGATCACGGTCGCCGACCTCGTCGGGCGAGGCAGACACCCGCACCAGGGCCTCCTCTCTCGTTGGAGCACCGAGGACGACGTCGCGGTCGCTGCGGCGCTCGACGCCACCGAGACGAGCGAGCTCGCGGACCGGCACGTCGACGAGCTGTCCGGCGGACAACGTCAGCGCGTGTGGATCGCGATGGCGCTCGCGCAGCAGACCGACCTGCTCCTCCTCGACGAACCGACCACCTTCCTCGACGTGAGCCATCAGGTGGAGGTGCTCGACCTCCTCACCGACCTCAACCGTTCCCGCGGGACGACCATCGTCATGGTGCTGCACGACCTGAACCTCGCCGCGCGTTACGCCGACCACCTCGTCGCCCTTGCCGGTGGGCGCCTCCATGCGGCGGGGACACCCCACGAGGTACTGACGGAGTCGACGGTGCGCGCGGTGTTCGGACTGCAGAACCAGGTCATCACCGACCCGACCTCGGGCAAGCCGCTCATGCTGCCGATCGGCCGTCACCACGTGACGGTCTGAACGGGGGCGTCACCGTCGACCGCGTCTAGGCTGGGCGCATGGGTGATGAGGACCGCAGGAAGCGAGCCGCCGAGCAGGAGGCCCGGGCGCTGCGTGCGCTCGAGTCGATCAGGAACGGCGGCGATCTCGGCAAGGAGACCCTCGACCTCTCGAACGAGTACTCCGACGGACTGCGCACCCGCGTCGCAGCGTGGTTCCGTGGCGCGAAGCGCCGGAAGGACTGACCGCCGTCAGTCCGCCTGCTCCGGGTGCACCGGGTAGTGGCTCGTGATCGAGACGCGGTTGAAGGCGTTGATCACGATCGCCAGCCACCGGACCGCGGCGATCTGACCGTTCGTGAGCGTCGACAGGTCGTCGTCCGGCAGGCGCCGCCGGTGTTGGACGTCCGCGATGAGGGTGACGTCCTCGGTGATCGCGAGTGCGGCCTGCTCCATCGGGCTGAAGTACTCGCTGTCGCGCCAGGCGGACAGGATGGCGAGGCGTTCCGTGGTCTCGCCGACCGCGATCGCATCGGCGACGTGGAGGCGCAGGCAGTACGCGCAGCCGTTGATCTGCGAGGCCCGGATGCGGATCAGCTCGATGAGCCGCTTGTCGATGCCGGCGTCGAGTGCCGCGCGACCCGCGGCACGCCCGGTCTCGACGAGCGCCTGGTAGACCTCGGGTGATTCCTTGTCGAGCCAGACGTCGGCGCTCATGGGGTTCCTCTCGTCACTGGGCGGGCGCGGTCCCGCACGCATTCGTCCAACGCTAACGCGCATGGCGGGACGACGTCAGCGTGCCGCGTCACCGTGGCGGGATGTCCTGGCGTGTGACCGGCACAGCTGGTGCGTCGTCGTGGGGTCGCAGTTCCACCCGACGACTGCCGCAGGCGGCGCACCGGAGGTAGCGCAGCGACCCCTCCGAGGTGGTGTGCGCCGACTCCGTCGCCCAGGCGTGGGGGCAGGCGTCGAGGGCGTTCGGCGAGGGTTCGGAGGACTGCGGGGGTGCGTCGAGGAGGGTCATGACTCCACCATGATGTAATGGCGTTATGCATCTCAACCCTTACGGTTCGTACGCCGTCCTCCTGGCCGCGTCGCTGGCGAACGACTGGCCCGACGACCGGGACGGCATCGTCGCCCGCACCCGCGAACACGGGATGACGATGCCCTTCGCGGAGGTGGCCCGTGACCACGCCCGCGTCCGCCAGGTCGTCGACGAGTGGCTGACCGTCGTCGACGCGGCCGACGATCAGGCCAGGGCGGCCGCGCTCAACCGCCAGATGGCTTCCGCCGCCGCGTTCCCGCGGCTGACGGACCACGACGGCGAGGGGTGGCACCTGCACTACCGCGACGAGCATCAGGCGCTCCCCGAAGTCCTGGCCGCGGTGATCAGCGTCGGGACCGCCCTCCACCTGACGACGAGGGGGATGCAGCGTCTCGGTCGGTGTGCCGCGGGGACCGAACCCGGCGACACGTGCCGGCGGGTCGTCGTCGACGTCACCCGCAACGGCCGTCAGCGCTACTGCTCGGTGCGGTGCGCCAACCGGTCGGGCGTCCGCAGGCACCGCGCACGCGCGGGCGGCTCAGCCCACTGACCGGGCGTCGGGCAACAGGAACCAGACGCTCGCTCCCCCGAGCCCCGACTCGTCGATCTCGATCCGGCCACCGTGCGCCTCGACGATGCGTCGGCAGGTCGAGAGACCGATGCCGAGGCCGGCGACCTCGCTCCCCGCCGCGCGTTCCATGAGGTCGAAGACGCGCTCACGCTGCTCCGGAGCGACGCCGGGACCGTTGTCCTCGACCGCGACCAGCACGCCGGCGGAGACCCGCTCGGCCTGGACGAGCACGTGCGGGACGACTCCGGCGGCCGCACTGAACTTCACGGCGTTCGCGATCAGGTTCTGCAGCAGGGCGCGCAGCAGCGTCTCGTCGCCGTGCACCTGGAGGCGCGTGTCGACCTCGACGGTCGCGCCGGTCGACGTGACGGTCGCGTCGAGGTCCTCGACCACGGAGGACACGAGCGGCTCGAGGTCGATCGGGACGCGTCGCGGACGGGCGCCACCGATCCGGGCGAAGTCGAGCAGGTCGGTGATCATCGCCGCCATCCGGTCGGCGGCGGACTCGGCTCGCGCGAGCGCCTTCGCCGCGTGTGGCGCGTTCACCATCTCCGGGCTGTCGGTCGCGAGCTCGAGGAACCCGGAGACCGCCATGAGCGGGTTGCGCAGGTCGTGGCTCACCTGGCCGGCGAACTGGGCGAGCTGCTCGTTGGACTGGCCGAGCTCGTAGGTGAGGCGGAGCAGCTCGAGGACGTCGACGACCTGCCTCGCGAGGAGGTCGAGGGCCTTGCCCTGTTCCGGAGTCAGCTCACGGACCCGGTCGTCGAAGATGCACAGGGTGCCGATCGGGACGCCGTCGGGGGTGACGAGCGGGCTCGACGCGTAGAAGCGGACGCTGGCGAGCTCACCGGTGACGAAGGGGTTCGCCGCGAAGCGCGGGTCCTCCCGAGCGTCCGAGACGATCGTCCGCACCTGCTGTTGGAACACGACCGCGCACATCGAGTCCTCGCGCGAGCAGCTCGCCGGTTCCAACCCGACCGCAGCGATCTGGTGCTGGAACCGGTCGTCGATGATGTTGATCACGGCGGTCGGCACGTCGCACATGGTCGCGGCGAGGTGGACGAGACTCTTGAGGTCCGTCTCGGGCGGACGACCGACGACCTGGTACTCGGCGATCGCGGAGCGCCTCGTGATGTCCTCTGCGGTGATCACGCGCGCCCTTTCGTCGTCGGAATCCGGAACGTGTCCATGCTACCCATCCAGGGCACATGCACTGCCCCGGCTGTCGGATACGTCCGGGATGTGCCACTCCCTACCCGGACGGTCGACCGTCGCTCACGCGAGCTGGAGACGTCTCCAGGCGAGTTCGGCGAGCACCGCGGACTGCAGGTCCAGGACGCCGTCATCGAACACCGCGCGTTCGGAATGCAGGGCGACGGAGCCCTCATCGGGGGCGGCACCGACGAAGACGAGCGTGCCGGGGACCTCGTCGAGGATGTAGGCGAAGTCCTCCGACGCCATCGACGGCACCTCCTGCCGGACGACCCGGTCGGGCCCCACGAGCGCGTCGAGCGTGCTGAGGACGAACCGCGTCTCCTCCGGGTCGTTGACGGTGACGGGGTAGGACGCGATGAACGTCGACTCGAGGGTGCAGCCGTGCGCCTCGGCGATCGCGGTCAGCAACTCAGGCAGCTGCTCGCGCACCGTCTCGAGCGTCGCCTTCGACAGCGTGCGGATGTTCGCCTCCAGGCTGACGGCCGAGGCGAGCACGTTGCTGGCCTCGGAGTCGCTGCTCAGCCGGGTGATGGAGATGACGGCCTGGTCGGTGGCCGGAAGCCGACGGGCCGCGAAGGTCTGCACGGCGAGGATGAGGTGTGCGGCGACCGGCACCGGATCGACGGCGAGGTGCGGGAACGCCGCGTGACCGCCCGTCCCGCGGACGGTGAGCTGCAACGCGTTGGCACTCGCCATCATCGCGCCCTCCCGCGTGACGAGCTGCCCGCGTGGGGTGCTGCAGTCGACGTGCAGCGCGTACGCCGCGATGGGTCGCTCTCCGGCGATGTCGAGCAGATCTTCCTCGAGCATGATCCGCGCGCCGGCCTGGCCCTCCTCCCCGGGCTGGAACATGAACACGACCGTGCCGGCGAGGTCGTCGCGACGGGCGACGAGCAGCCGGACGGCACCGAGGAGACCCGCCATGTGGAGATCGTGGCCGCAGGCGTGCATGGCCCCGGAGGTCGATGCGAACGGCAGCCCGGTCGCCTCGGTGACCGGCAGACCGTCCATGTCGGCACGGAGCAGCACGGTGGGGCCCGGGGCGCCGCCCCGGAGGACGGCGACGACCGAGGAGAGTCCGATGCCCGTCGTGACCTCCAGGCCGAGGCCCTCGAGTTCGCGCAGGATGATCCGCTGGGTTCCGGGCAGGTCGAGGCCGACCTCGACGGCCTGGTGCAGTTCGCGTCGGACGGCGATCAGTTCGTCGCGCAACGCGGTCGCGTCCTCCTGGAAGCCGGTCACGAGCGCACCCCGTCGTCCTGCGGCGAGCGCCGGTACACCTGCTCGCCGCGGATCCAGGTCTCGGCGACCCGGACGGTGGCGATCTCGTCCGCGGGGACGGAGAAGACGTCGCGGTCGAGGACGGCGAAGCTGCCGTCGTATCCCGTGGCGATCCGACCGACGCTGTCGAGCGGCGAGAGCAGGCCGGCTCGTCCCGTGTACAGCAGGAGCGCCTGGGCGACGCTGATGGCTTCCTCGGGGACGAAGTCGGCGCCGTTGTAGGCCTGTCGTCGGACGGCGGCCTCGACGGAGAGCATGACGTCGTCGGCGCCGCTCCAGGCGGTGGCCGGGCGGTCGGAGGAGAGCGCGAGCGGCCCGATGGTGCGGAACAACCGGGCGATCGGGTAGGCGTCGGGGACCTGTTCGGCGCGGAGGGCGAGCTCGTAGCCGTCGTATTCGGCGAAGAAGAACACGGTGTGGGTGGCGATCCCGAACGTCATGCGCGCGGAGCGGAGCCGTTCGGCGTACTCCTCGCTGATGATGGTCGCGTGCTCGATGCGGACGGACGGGATGCCATCGAGCCAGGGCTCCTGGTCTTCGAAGAGGCTCGCGACGCGGTCGAGGGCGCGGTCACCCATGGCGTGCACCGCGAGCTGGACGCCGTTGCGGCGAGCCCAGGCGCCGGCTGCGAGGACGTCGTCGTCCTCGACGAGTCGGAGTCCGTGGTCGCAGGATTCGGGATACGGTTCGGCGACCCAGGCGGTGCGGTTCGAGTAGGCCCCGTCGAGGACGACCTTCACCCCGCCGATGCGGATCAGCCCCTCGCGATCGTCCGGAGTGAGCTCGGCGAGTGGCGCGGAGGGGTCCCAGCCCGGGTAGAGGGCGACGCGGGTGCGGAGCCCCTTGGCGGCAGCGGCGCGGAAGGCGTCGAGGGGGTCGTGCAGTCGGTTGGACAGCAGGTCGCATACGGCGACGATCCCTCGCGAGGCCAGTTCCTCGCCGATCGCGACGAGCGAGGCGACCTGTTCGTCTCGTTCCGGCACCGGGATGAACCTCGCGACCGCCTCGACCGCGGCGATCTCGGTGAGGACACCGTTCGGCTCGCCGTCCGGTCCGCGTTCGAAACGCGCACCGGCCGGGTCGGGTGTGGCGGCCGTGATGCCCGCGAGGCGGAGCGCCGCGGTGTTGCAGACGGCGGAGTGGGCGTCGCAGCGCCAGACGAGGACGGGGCGTTCTGCGGACACCGCGTCGAGGTCGGCTGTGGTCGGCATCCGTCCCTCGGGGAACTTCGTGTCGTCGAACCCTCGGCCGAGCACCCAGGCGCTCGGCGCGGTCAGCGTCGCCTGGTGCTCTCGCAGCCGCTCCACGAGTCCCTCGATGGAGACCACTGACGGCGGGAAGCACTCGGCGGCCACGGCGGTGGCAGCCATGAGCGCCGGGTGGGTGTGGCTGTCGATGAGGCCGGGGAGCACGGTGCGTCCGCCGAGGTCGACCGCGGGTTCCCCCGCGACCGCGGACGCCTCCCCTACCCAGTCGAACCGGCCGTCGACGATGCGAAACGCGGAGGCGAAGCCCGTCTCGTCGGTGCCGGTGAACACCCGGGCGTTCGTGAAGAGCTGCGAGTGGGTCGGCGTCGCGGTGTCGGTCTGCGTCATGGTAGGGGTATCCGTCTCGGTCTCAGCTGCCATCAGAACGCGCGCCAGGTGAAGCGTCCGCCGAGCAGGGTCGCGGCGACCGGCATCGACCGCAGCCGCTCAGCGTCGGCGTCGAACGGGTCGAGGTCCGTGATGACGAGGTCGGCGGGCTGCCCGACCGCGATCGAAGTGCGGACGCTCGCGGCCAGGGCCACGTCCAGCGGGAGCCGTTGCTCGGGGTGCCAGGCGTCGCGGCCGTCGCGACTCCGGCTCGTCGCGGAGGCGATCGCCTGCCACGGGTCGAGGGGCGAGACCGGAGCATCCGAGCCGAGTCGGAGGCCGACGCCTGCGCGGTGCAGGGATCCGAACGCGAAGGCGCGACCCGTGCGGCCGCTCCAGTGGCGGTCGGCGACGTCCCGGTCGTCCATCGCGTGCTCGGGCTGCACGCTCGCGATGAGCCCGAGGCTCGCGAACCGGGCGAAGTCCTGCTCGCGCACGAGCTGGGCGTGCTCGATGATGCCGCGCATCCCGAGCGCTTCGAAGGTGTCGAGGACCTCGGTGTTGGCTCGGTCGCCGATCGCGTGGACGGCAGCCTCGATCCCGGCGCCCCTCGCTCGTTCCAGCAGTCGGCGGAGCTCGTCGACCGAGACGCTCTCGACCCCGCAGGCGTGCGCACTCGACGGGTCGACGCCCGGATACGGGTCCCAGCACCAGGCGGTCCTCGTGTTGAGGGAACCGTCGACGACGACCTTGAGTCGCCCCATGGTGAGGAGTCCGGCCGGGTCGATCGCGTCGCCGGTGCGGAGTCCCGCCGCGATGACGGACTCCAGCCTGTCGGGCCACGCGGCGGCCTCGATCCGCAGGCTCGTCGCGCCGTCCGCGATGCGCTCGGACCATTCGCCGAGATTGTCGGTGTTCTCGAACTCGACGACCCCGACGACGCCGCGTCGGGCTGCCGCGTCGGCGGCATCCCGGTAGGCGTGCGCGGCGAGCCCCGAGTGCTGATCGATCCGCTGCAGCGCCTCGATCCACGGCGCCTCGGCGATGACCCCGCTCGCGTCGAGGTCCAGACCGAGTCGTCGCGCGGCGCGCGTGTTCATCCAGGCGCAGTGCAGGTCGCCGCTGACAAGAACGACGGGTACGTCCGATTCGGTGGCCTCCAGCGCGGCGAGCGTTGCCGGCTGCGTCCACAGGCCGTCGCGGAACCCGTACCCCATGAGGAACCCGTCAGTGAGGGGTGCATCGGTGTCGACCGCGCGACGGACGGCCGCGAGGACGTCGGCCGCGCTGGCGGTCTCCGTCAGGTCGATCCGTCGCCGCTGGATCACCCACTGGGTCATATGGACGTGGGCGTCCCAGAGCCCCGGTCCGATCGTGCGTCCGGCGACGTCCACGACCTCGCCGGACGCCGGGGCCGTCCCGGCCGGTCGGATCTCGGCGATCCGACCGTCGCGGACGAGGATGTCGACGGGCTCGCTGCCGGAGGGTCGCGCGTTCCGGAGCGTGAGGTCGGTCGCGGTCACCGTGCCGGTGTCCCGTCGTCGGTGGTCGGCGCAGCTGTCCCCGTGTCGAGCCCGTGGAGAGCAGCCATGCGGGCGGCGAGGGGCACGTTCTGGTACGGACCCGGCTCCCCGAGCGCCGTGACCACCCGTTCGACGACCTCGGCCGGCTTGTCCTGGCTCATCTTCTCCTTGGCCTCGAACCGGGTCACGCGCAGGCGGAATCCGACCGTCCCATGGACGATGCGTGCCGCGTACTCGCTGTTCGCGATCGTCCCGTTCATGAGGTACGGCTCGGGCAGCACACGCTCGAAGTGGGCGACGAGGCGGTCGAGCACCTGCAGGTTCTCCTCGTCCGAGAGCAGTTCGGGCACCCCGTACAGGTGCGCTACCGCGAAGTTCCAGGTGGGGACGGCCGGCGACGTGTCGTACCAGCTCGGCGACACGTACCCCTGGGGGCCGTAGACGATCACCATGGCCTCGTGCTGACCGAGCTCGTGCAGTCGCTCATCCGGCCGCCCGACGTGGCTGAGGAGCACGATCCCGTCCTCGTCCTCCTCGAGCAGGACCGGATAGTGCGAGGAGACGAGCCCACGACCGGGGACGTGACTGACGACCGTCGCCCAGGGGTGCTCGCGCACCAGCGCGCGGACCGCTTCGACGTCGCCCTGGACGTACTCGGTGGTGTGCCTCATCTGCCGCCTCCTGCGGTGCTCGGGGTGTCGACCGCGGACGCTGCGGCCGCCAGGGCCGTCGCCACGTTCGAGGGGGCTGCGACGCCCCGGACGCGCGCCAACCAGGCGGTCGTCGCGGCGAGGGCCCCGAGGTCGAGCCCGGTCTCGATCCCGAGCCCGTGGAGCATCCACACGAGGTCCTCGGTTGCGAGGTTACCGGTGGCGCCCTTCGCGTACGGGCAGCGACCCAGGCCACCCACGGAGGAGTCGAACTCGGCGACGCCCAGCGAGAGCGCCGCGTACACGTTGGCGAGTCCCTGCCCGTAGGTGTCGTGCAGATGCAGCGCGACCGCCTCGACCGGGATCCCGGCGGCGAGCACGTCCCGGACGACCCGGGTCGTGAGCCCGGGCGTCCCCACCCCGATCGTGTCGCTGACGGCGACCGTCGAACACCCGGCGCGGTACAGCCGCACGGCGGCCTCGACGACCGTCGCCGGATCGACCGCACCCTCCCAGGGGTCCCCGAACGCCATCGACACGTAGCCGCGCACCGGCACCCCCTCCGCGGTCGCGGTGGCGACGACCTCCTCGGCCCGTTCGACCGCCCCCTCGCGCGAGGTGTTGAGATTGGCCCTGGCGAACGACTCCGACGCGCTCACGACGACGGAGACCTCCCGGACACCAGCGTCGATCGCCCGATGCAGGCCGCGCAGGTTCGGCACGAGGCCGACCGCCCGCGCACCCGTCGGCACCTCGAGGCCAGCGACGAGCCGTTCCGCATCCGCGAACTGCGGGATCCAGGTGGCCGGCACGAAACTCGTCACCTCGAGGTCCCGCGACCCCGCCTCGTACAGACGCCGACAGAGCTCCGCTTTCACCGCCGTCGGCAGGATGTCCGTCTCGGCCTGCAGCCCGTCGCGCGGAGCCACCTCGTAGACGCGCACCCGTGTCGGGAGACCGTCCACCGGTTCCATCCGGGGCTGCGGAAGGCCGCTCATGCCGACGTCGCCCGGAGCTCGTCGAGCACCTCGCGCGCGTACTCGACCCGGATCCGACGGTCGGCGACGATCCTCGCCGCGACCGCCCCGATCTCGTCCACGGTCGCGCCGGCGCTCGCCGCGATCGTCCGGGCGTGCAGGGTCATGTGGCCGCGCTGGATGCCCTCGGCGGCGAGCGCCCGACACGCGGCCAGGTTCTGGGCGAGGCCCACGGAGGCGATGACGGCCGCGAGTTCCCGGGCCGTCTCGACGCCGAGGAGGGTCACGCCCGCCTGCGCCGTCGGGTGTGCCTTCGTCGCTCCACCGACGAGTCCGACGGCCAGAGGGACCTCGATCGTGCCGACGAGGTTCCCGTCGGCGTCCTGCTCGAACTGCGACAGCGCCGCATAGCGACCGGACCGCGCCGCGTGAGAGTGGCAGCCGGCCTCGACCGCCCGGGTGTCGTTGCCCGTGGCGAGGACGACGGCCGTGATGCCGTTCATGATGCCCTTGTTGTGGGTGGCCGCCCGGTACGGATCGGCCTCGGCGAACGCGCTCGCGGCGACGATGTCGGCGACGACCTGCGCACCACCGAGGAGGTCGGCGTCGAACACCGCCCTGGCACGGGTGATGCGCTGATCGGCCTTGTTCGTGAGGATCCGCAGGAGGGTCCGCGATCCGGCGATCTCGGCGATGCGGGGCGCGATCGCCTCGGCCATCGTGTTCACGGCGTTCGCGCCCATGGCGTCGCGGACGTCGACGTGGAGGTGGACGATGACCTGCGTCCCCACGCGTGTCGGCAGGATCCGGACGTCGATGTCTCGGGCGCCACCGCCGAAGGAGACGAGGATCGGGTCGAGCTCGTTCGCGAGGGCGAGCAGTTCGTCTCTCGCCTCGAGGACACGGAGCCGCGCGGCGTGCGGGTCGACCGCGTCGAGGATCTGGATCTGCGCGATCATGACGTCGCCCGACGACGACGTCCGGAAACCGCCGTGCACGCGCGCGATGCGGGCGGCGTTGGAAGCCGCGGCGACGACGCTCGGCTCCTCGGTCGCCATGGGGACGAGTCGGTCCTCGCCGTCGATGGTGAAGTTCGTCGCGACGCCCACCGGGACGGCGATGACGCCGACGACGTTCTCCACGAGGTGGTCCGCCTGGGCGATCGACAGGCCGGTGTCGGGTCGCAGTGCGGCGAGCGCCTCCGCCGCGATCCCGGCCCCCTCGGCGACGAGGTCGAGCCGCTCGTCCGGCGTGTGGTCGCGCAGCCCCTGGATTCGGCTGTTTCTCGGCATGGGTCGCCCTTCGGTACAGGCAGACACCGGATCCTCGGTGCTGCGGTCAAGACGACCCTAGGAGCGGTGATCGTCGACGACGATGGGTGGATGACTCAGCGGATCGGCGATCGTGTGGGTGGATCCCACACCCCGCTGGACCGGCCGTCGCTTTAGACTCCTGAGGGACCAGTCAGGAGACCCGATGCGAGAGCCTGCCGACGTGCGAACGGCCACCGACCTCGTCGACGCCGAACCCGTCCACGACACCGAGCGGGAGCTGATCCGGCTGCGACGCCGCGAGCACGAGCTCTCAGCCCTGTTCTCGAGCGCCCGCGAACTGGCCGAGCTCCGCGACAGCGACGCCGTGCTCGCCAGACTCGTCCAGCGCGCCCACCAGATGATGGGCGTCGATCTGGCTTACCTGTCCGAGTTCGACCCGGTCACCCACGAGTTGCGGGTCCGCGAGACGAGTGGCTCCGTCAGTCCGTCGTTCCAGACGCTCCGCGTCCCTCCCGGGCGCGGGCTCGCGAGCGTCGTCGTCGAATCGCGCACGGCCCAGTGGGTCGCGGACTACTCCGACTACTCGACCGATCGACACGAGCGCGGCATCGATGACGCGGTCGCAGCGGAGGGGCTCGTCTCCCTGCTCGGCGTGCCGATGCTCACGAGCGATGACGTCCTCGGCGTCCTCTTCGTCGGCAACCGCGACCGGAAGGACTTCTCCCCCGACGAGGTCGCGCTCCTGGCGGCGCTCGCGGACCACGCCTCGGTGATCCTCCAGACCACGCAGACCCTCCGCGACCTGCAGGACTCCGAGGACGCCAGCCGACGGAACCTCGCGGACCTCACCGCCCACCTCGTCGAACGCGACCGGGCGAACACCGTCCACCAGGAACTCGTCCAGGCGGTTCTCGCCGGGGGCGGATTCGCACCCGTCGCGGACACGCTCGCAACGGCACTCGGCCGTGCGGTCGCCGTGACCGACGCGCAGGACCGGGTGATCGCGGCAGCCGGGCTCCCGCTCTCCCCCGGCATGCTCGACCTCGACGACGTCACGCGCGCGGCCATCACCGACAGTCGTCGCTCGGGCCACTGCGTCCTGGTCGCGAGCGGCGGTGTCGGAGCGGTCGCCGCCCTGTCCGCCGGCAGCCAGCACTTCGGTGCCCTCATCCTCGGTGACGGCGACTTCGAGCTCGGCGCCGTGGACCTCCGCACCGTCGAACGCGCGGCGCAGGTCGCGGCGCTCCTCGAGCTGCAGCAGGAGGCGGCCTCGGGCGCCGACCACCGCGTCCGCAGCGAGCTCATCGCCGACCTCCTCGACGACGTGCCCGAACGCCGATCCGACGTCGAACGACGCGCCAGGCGCCTCGGCATCGACCTGCACGAACTCGACTCCCTGCTCCTCCTCGCCGTCCCGGGAGACCAACAGACCACCGCCGCCCGAGCGCTCAGCCGCCGACTCGACGACCATGCGCTCGTCGGCGAGTACCGCGGGTACGTCGTCGCCGCACACTCCTCCGGCCGTCGGCCGCTCGACGCCGACGCCGTCCGCCGACACGTCGCCGGCAGCATCCAGCAGCCCGTCGTCGCCGTCGTGCCCCGCACCGCTCCCGACGCCCTCACCTCCGCGTTCACCAGCGCGATGCGCACCGCCAGACTCATCGCCGCACTGGAACTCTCGGACCTCACCGCATCGACCGACGACTTCCTGCCCTACTCGGCGATCTTCGACACCGATGCGCGGGCGCTCGCCGACTTCCTGCGCGACACCATCGGACTCGTCCGGCGCTACGACGCCGAGCGGAACGCCGACCTGCTCGGGACGCTGCGCGCGTTCGTGCGGAACAACGCGAGCCCCACCCGCACGGCGCGCGCCCTGAACTTCCACACGAACACGATCCTGCAGCGCCTCGACCGGCTCGACCAGGTCCTCGGAGCCTCCTGGCGCGAGGACGAGCGCATGTTCCGGCTCGGCATCGCCGTCCGCCTCGACGAGCTCCGCGAGCAGTTGCAGGCCGGACGGTAACCGGCAGCCCTCGGACCGGCCCGCTCCGGATCAGCTCGCGGAGGTCGGCATCGGTGAGACGCGGTCGGCGCTGCGGGCATGGGACGGGGCGAAGCTCGCGATGTCGTCGCTCGTCTCCCCGTCGAGCGCGAGCTCCGCGAGGATGCGTCCGAAGGCCGGCGTGAACTTGAAGCCGTGACCGGCGGCGAGTGCGACGATGACGTCCGGGTGCTCCTCGAGCGGGCCGAGGACGAAGTTCCGGTCAGGGGTGAGCGCGTACTGGCAGGTCACCGTACGGAGCTCGGCGCCCGACGCCGGCACGAGGTCCGCCACGAAGTCGGCCAGCTGCCCGGTGAGCTCCGGCGACGGGACGAAGGTGCGCTCCGCCGGCGACATGCGGTTCTCCGAGACGTCGCGTGCGGCCTTCACCGTCGGTTCCCCGAAGGTCGGGAAGCCGTAGTAGCACTCCTCGTCCTCCCAGATCCACACCGGGAACCGCTCGCGATCGAGCTGCTCGGCGTCGGCCGGGCGGAAGTAGGTGACCTGCTCCTGCATGACGTCGAGTGGGATCGCCGCGCCGAGGGGTTCGAGCAGCTCGTTGGCCCACGCGTCGGCGGCGAGGACGACCTTGCCGGCGCGCACCGGGCCGCTGGAGGTCTGCACCACGACGCCGGCGCCATCGGGGGTCAGCGCGTCGACGCGGGTGCGGTCGCGGATGTCCGCACCGAGCGCGCGGGCTCGGAGCTGCAGCGTCGCGACGGTGCGCGCGGCGTGCGCGATGCCGGTGTCGGCGGTGTAGACCGTCTCCACGTTCTCGGGGATCCGGAACTGCGGCCACCGTGCCTGCACCTCGGCCGGCGTCAGCAGCTCGTGCGGGACCCCGCACTCCTCCAGCGCCGCGGTGAAGTCGGTGGCCGAGTAGGGCCCGTCGACGGGCAGGAAGATGACCCCGCCGGTGATGGTGAGCAACCGCTCGCCCGACTCCTGCTCGAGGTCGGCCCAGTCACGGTACGCCGACTGCGCGAGTCGCACGTACTGCGGAGCGCCGTACGACGTCCGGATGATCCGCGAGGTGTCGTGCGAGGCGCCGCGGACGTGCCCGAGTTCGAACTGCTCGAAGGCGACGACCTTCGCGCCCCGACGGGCGAGGTGGTAGGCGGCGGCACTGCCGAGAGCTCCCATGCCGACAACCGCGACGTCGAACGATTCCATCCGGTGGTGCTCCCTCATGCTTGCCCGATCGATTCAGGCAAGTGTGCTGGAGCGCCGGAGACCGGCTTATGGACCGATGGTCCAGGTTTTCGCGTCAGGAGTGTGCCTTGGCGACGACCGCTCGCCGGGGTCAGCGCCCGCGGCGCCCCGAGAAGAGTGCGTGGAGGAGCGGCAGGACGGAGACCACCATGAAGACGGTGCCGAGCACGGCGTCGTCGGCCCGGAGGACGGCGCCCGCGACGAGCAATGCAGCGAACAGCACGGCCGAGACGACCCGGCCCGTCGTGCGGTCGAGCCGCGCGATCCGCTGTTCCAGTCTCGGGTTGGTGGTCGCGACCGTGCCGGCTTCGACGCGCGTGATGACCGCGTCGAGACGCTTCGGCAGGCGGACGGCGACCGTGGCGATGTCGAGTGCCTCGCGACCGAGGTCCTGGACGACGTTGCCACGCTCGTCGCGCAGCAGCTGCGCGGCGTAGGGCTCGACGGAGTCCCAGAGGTTGAACTCGGGGTCGAGGGCGCTGCAGACACCGGAGGTGAGCGAGATCGCGCGGATGATGAGCAGGAAGTTCTCGGGCAGCTGGAACGGCAGCGTGCGGATGACCTCGCTGAACTGGTTGCCGAAGTCGCGGAACTCCTTCGGATCGACGTCGCGCAGTTCCGCGAACCCCATGCCGCCGAAGCGTCCGAACAGCGCGGTCATGGCCCGCTCGAGCTCGGTCGTGTCGGCCGAGGGCAGGAGGACGCCGAGGTCTCGGATCGCGTCGACGAGGCCCTTGCCGTCGCGGGAGGCTGCGGCGATGAGGAGCTTCCGGAGGCCACGCCTCGTGGTCGGCGGGACCTCGCCCATCATCCCGAAGTCGATGAAGGTCAACTTCCAGGGTCGCTCGCCCGGGGCAGCCTCGACGGGCGTCACGAAGATGTTGCCGGGGTGCGGGTCGGCGTGGAAGAACCCGTTGGTGAAGAGCTGGTCGAACATGACGGCTGCGAACACGGGCGCCACATCGACCGGGTCGATGCCGGCGGCGCGCAGGGCGTCGGCGTCGGTGATCTTGATGGCGGTGACGTCTTCGAGCGTCAGGACACGCTGGGTCGTGCGCTCCCACACCACCGCGGGTACGGAGACGCGGTCGTCGCCGGCGAAGTCGGCGGCGAACCGCTCGGAGCTCGCGGCCTCATGGAGGTAGTCGATCTCCTCGAGGCTCGTCGCGGCGAACTCCTCGACGAGTGCGGGCATGTCGACGCGGTCGGAGACGAGCCGGACGCGGCGCAACCAGCCGCCCACCTTGCGCAGGGCGGCGAGGTCGACGGTGACGATCTGGTCGATACCCGGCCGCTGGACCTTGAGCACGACGGCGTCGAGCCCGGTGTCGGCGGCGAGCGCCGGGGCGAGCAGGGCGCGGTGTGCCTGGCCGAGCGAGGCCGCTGCGACGGGGCGTTCGTCGATGCCGGCGAAGACCTGCGCGAGCGGCACACGGAGTTCCGACTCGGCGAGCGCGCGGATGCGAGGGAAGGCGACGGGCGGGACTTCGTCCTGGAGGCCTTCGAGCTCCTTCGTGATCTCCGGTGGGAGCACGTCGAGGCGCGACGACATGAACTGGCCGACCTTGATCATGAGGCCGCCGAGGTCGACGGCGAGCACGTGGAAGCGTCGTGCGAACTTCTGCATGCGGCGCGTGCGGGTCCGCTCCGTCAGTTTGATGAGTCCGAACCGCGGCAGGACGATCTCGAACCACCAGGCGGCGGCCAGGTGCCAGCTCGCGAAGCGGAGGATGCGACGGTACCGGGCGCGCCCGTGAGCGGGCGGACCGGCAGGAACGCCGGCCCGCCCGCTCATGGGGAGCTCGCCGAAACGGGACGCCGAGTCGCTGGGCGTCCCGCCGGTCGACGACACTCGGTCAGTCCTGGGCGAGGATCGCGTAGAGGCGCTTGCGAGCGTCGTCGAGGATGGTGACGGCCTGCTGGACCTGCTCGGGCGTGCCGGTGCGGCCGACCTGGGCTGCGGCCTGAGCCAGCTCGACGCCGGCCTTCGGCAGAGCGGTGAAGCCGGGGTGCTCGGACGACTCGGCGTTCTGCCACGGAGCGGATGCCCCGGACTCGGCGACCTCGTCGCGACCAGCCTCGGTCAGTGCGTAGGTCTTGCGTCCGCCCGACTCCTCGGCCGTGATGATGCCCTCGTCGGACAGGAGCTGCAGCGTCGGGTAGACCGAGCCTGCGCTGGGCTTCCAGGAGCCGCCGCTGCGCTCTTCGATCTCGCGGATGATCTGGTAGCCGTGCATCGGCTGCTCGGCCAGGAGGGCCAGCACGGCTGAGCGGACGTCGCCGCGGCCGACGCGCGAGCCGGCGCTCTTCTCGAACTTCGAACGCAGCTGCTCCATCATCTGCCACATGCCGTCGGTCCCGAAGCCGGCTCCGTTGCCGAAGCCTCCGCCGTTACCGAACCCTGCGCCACCGAATCCTGCGCCACCGCTTGGGAATCCACCCATGATTGCTCTCCTTCGTCGTACGTGAACGATGCTCAACGATATATCGGTGAAGCTGTGAACGATATGTGTAATCGGAAGATCGTGATGGCGTAACGTCGCCCTCATGAGCCCCTGGACCGCAGCAGACATCCCCGATCAGCACGGCCGCGTCGCGATCGTGACCGGCGCGAACAGCGGGATCGGCGCGGTCACGGCCCGCGAGCTCGCCGCCCACGGTGCCGCCGTGATCCTCGCCTGCCGCGACACGGAGAAGGGCGCGCGGGCTGCGGCGGCGATGACCGGCGACGTCGAGGTGCGGCAGCTGGATCTCGCCGACCTGGCGTCCGTCCGTCGATTCGCCGACGGCGTCGAGCGGGTCGACGTGCTGGTGAACAACGCCGGCGTCATGGCGGTTCCCGAACGACGGACGGCCGACGGCTTCGAGATGCAGATCGGCACGAACTTCCTCGGGCCCTTCGCCCTCACCGGCCTCCTGATCGACCGCATCACCACGCGGGTCGTGACGCTGTCGAGTGCTGCGCACCGCGCCGGCAAGGTCGACCTGGTCGATCTCAACTGGCGCAACCGCACGTATCGGCGTTGGTCGGCCTACGGCCAGTCGAAGCTCGCCGACCTCATGTTCTCGGCCGAACTGCAGCGACGCCTCACGGCGGAGGGTTCCTCGGTGCTGTCCGTGGCCGCACACCCCGGCTTCGCGTCGACCGAACTCCAGTCCCACACCGAGTCCGCGCAGGGTCCGCTCCTCGCCTGGGGAACCCGGCTTCTCGGCCAGAGCGCGGAGATGGGTGCGCTTCCGACGCTCTACGCGGCGACGTCGCCCGATGTCGAGCCCGGCGGCTACTACGGTCCGAGCGGCTTCGGCGAGATGCGCGGCGGCCCGAAGCCCGTCGGCCGGACCTCGGCGGCCCGCGACGAGCACGTCGCCTCCGAACTCTGGACGACGGCCGAGGCGCTCACCGGAGTCACCTACCGGTGAGCGCGCTCGACCGTCCCGGCGTCACGCGGGAAGGCTCTCCTCGATCGCGGCGATGACCTCGGGGGCGTCCGGCTCGGTCGTCGGACGGAAGCGGTGCACGGTGCCGTCGGGCGCGATGAGGAACTTCTCGAAGTTCCACTTGACGTTGCCGGCCTTGCCGTTGGCGTCGGCGGTCTTCACGAGCTCCTGGTAGAGCGGGTGCCGGTTACGTCCGTTGACCTTCACTTTGTCCATCATCGGGAAGGTGACGCCCCAGGTGGCCGAGCAGTACTCGGCGATCTTCTCGTTGTCGCCGAGCTCCTGCAGGAACTGGTTGCTCGGGAACCCGATCACCGTGAAGCCGCGGTCGGCGTACTCCTTCTGGAGTGCCTCGAGCTTCTCGTACTGCGGCGCGAGGCCGCAGCGGCTCGCGACGTTGACCACGAGTTTGGCCTTCCCGTCCCACTCCGCGAGGGTCGTGTCCCGGCCGTCAAGGGTGGTGACGGGGATGGTGTCCAGATCGGTCATGGTGTGATGCCTCTCATCTGTCGAACGACGTCCTGCCCGTGCACTGGTGTGCGCAAGCGGATCCACTCCGAACGCTACTCGCCCAAGACACGGCCGACGCCCTTTCGTCAGTGCGTTCTCAGCCGACAGCCGTTGACACCGCCTGCCCGCCGGTGGATCGTGAGTGCAGCAGATCGGAGCAGGACATGGGACGCATCCACATCGACCTCTTCATGACCCTCGACGGCGTCGCGCAGGCGCCCGGCGGGCCGGAGGAGGACCCCAGTGACGGGTTCGCGTTCGGCGGCTGGCAGGCACCGCTCATCGACGAGGTCGACGGTGAGCAGATCGACGCCGGCATGGTGGGCATGGACGCCCTCCTGCTCGGGCGCCGGACCTACGACATCTTCGCCGGATACTGGCCGCACCAGGAGGGCGGCCAGGACGACGGCATCGCCAGGCTCTTCAACCGACTGCCGAAGTACGTCGCGTCACGCGAGCCGAGGGAGCTGGGGTGGGGGAACTCGACGCAACTCGGATCGGACCTCCCGGAGGCCGTTCGAGCACTGTGCGAGCGTCACTCGCAGATCCACGTCATCGGCAGCCTCGACCTCGTGCAGACCCTGCTCGCCGACGCACTCTTCGATCAGCTGAACCTCTGGGTGTACCCGATCACGCTCGGCACCGGGAAGCGCGTCTTCGCCACCGGCACCGTGCCGTCCTCGCTGCGCCTGCTCGGCCCAGCGACCACGTCCCCCGCAGGGACGGTCCACCTCAGGTACGAACGCATCGACGGCACACCGACCACCGGCGACATGGGCGACCCGCGATGAGCGCGTCGGACGAGGCGTCGACGCAGTCGCCCGAAGCCGACACCCGCTTCGACACGGTCGTCGTCGGTGCCGGCGTCGCCGGGCTCGTCGCCGCACGACTCCTCGCGGCCGCCGGACGAACGGTGGTCGTCGTCGAGGCCCGTGACCGGGTCGGCGGGCGGGTGTCGACCGAGCGTCGCGACGGTCGGTCGACCGATCTCGGCGCATCGTGGGTGCACGGGGTGAATGACAGTGCGGTCGCCGCGGCAGCCGACGCGTTCGGGATGCGGACGGTCGAGTTCACCGTCGGCGGCTACCAGCCGGACAGCCGGCCGATCGCGTACTACGGACCCGACGGCGAGCGCCTGTCGGATGCCGACGCTCGCGGCTTCGCCGAGGACGTCCACGCCCTCGACGCGACGCTCCTCGGTGTCGTCGCCGAGTCAGCCCCGGACGCGTCGTACCGTGACGTGACCGAGGCGGCGCTCGCGTTGCAGGACTGGGACACCGAGCGGGTGCAACGGGTCCGCGAGTACCTGGAGCATCGTTCGGAGGAGCAGTACGGCGCATGGATCGAGGACCTCGCGGCCCACGGGCTCGACGACGACGCGATCGACGGTGACGAGGTCGTGTTCCCCGACGGGTACGACGTGCTCCCCCGGCGGTTGACCGAGGGGCTCGATGTGCGCCTGGAGCACGTGGTGACGAATGTGCGGTGGTCTGCAGATGGCGTCGAGGTAACCGCGCAGGGACCGGCGGGCGAGGTGGTGCTGCACGCGGGCTCGGTGGTGGTGACGGTGCCGGTCGGGGTGTTGCAGTCGGAGGAGTTCACGATCGATCCCCCGCTGCCGGAGCCGGTCGCCGGCGCACTCTCCCGGTTGCGGATGAA
This sequence comes from Plantibacter sp. VKM Ac-2885, assembly GCF_015351205.1. Classification (NCBI taxonomy): domain Bacteria; kingdom Bacillati; phylum Actinomycetota; class Actinomycetes; order Micrococcales; family Microbacteriaceae; genus Plantibacter; species Plantibacter sp. VKM Ac-2885. The sequence goes on from NZ_JADKSK010000001.1 coordinate 2,584,035, forward strand.
CGCGTTCGAGAAGGTGTTCCTGCGGTTCGAGCGGCGGTTCTGGGACGACGACGTCTACGCGGTCAGACAGCAGGGAGCGGAGAGCCGACGCTGGCATTCCTGGTACGACCTCACGACGGCGCACGGATCGCCGACGCTGCTCACCTTCGCCGCTGGACCGACGGCCGTGGAGATCCGGGACTGGGACGAGTCGCGCATCGTGGAGTCGAACCTGGAGCAGCTGCGGCGCCTGTACGGCGACCGCGTCGAGGAGCCGACGGAGGTACACGTCACGCGCTGGCAGGAGGACCCGTTCTCCCGCGGGTCCTACGCCTACATGACCGTCGGCTCGACGACCGACGACCATGACGCCCTCGCGACCCCGGTCGGCGGCGTCCTGCACCTCGCAGGCGAGGCCACCTGGACCGACGACCCCGCGACGGTGACGGCGGCATTCCACTCCGGCCATCGGGCGGCGGAGCGCGTCCTCGGTCAGTCGATCCCGATCGAGACCCTCTGGCGCGACGAGAGCGCAGTACCGGTCGTCAACCCGGTCCGATAGCGACCACGAGTGCGCTCTCGCGAGCGTCGAAGGAGAGGAAACGTATGCGATTCATGATGTTCGTCCTCACGGACCTCGTGCCCGACGAGCCCACAGACGACTCCGACGTCGACCACTGGGTCCAGGAGCTGGACACGACCGGGCGGCGACTCCTCGGTGACGTGCTCGATCCGAGCGAGGCGCGCGGCGTCCGCGTCCGCGCCGGCGAGCGCCTGGTCACCAACGGCCCGATCCCGGGCGCGACCGACACGCTCTGGGGCTTCGACATCCTCGAGTGCGCCGACCTCGACGAGGCGATCGACGTCGCGGCCCGCCACCCGATGGCCCGCAACGGTCGCCTGGAGCTGCGCCCCTTCCCTGCAACGAGCTGAACGGCACGCTGTCGAGACCGAAGGGTCAGTACTCGCGCATCTCGTAGAACGGCAGATCGTTGCAGCCTGCCTCCAGTGCGTCCATCCGCCGCTCCATGGGTGTATCGAGTAGTCGCTCCAGCGGCGAGTTCGAAGCCCCTGCGGCGATCGCATCACACGTGGCGACGGCACGGAAGTGGGCCGGGTAGATGAAGATCGCCAAGACGATCGCAGCAAGGCTGAAAAGCAACAACCCTGGAGCGATGCCCCGTTCCTTCCGCTTGAGTTGGAATCCGACCCCGGCGATGATCGCTGCGATCGGCGCGAAGAGGGCACCTGCAATGACGACACCCCCGAGCAAGCCGACAAGAGCGAGCCACACCTCTGGATTCCGCATTCGAACCTCCATTGGTTCCGATGCAGCTGATGCTCCTACCGCGCCATGGCATCGACAACCCCCAAGGCGGGGGGCAGCTGGCGAGCTGAGCGGTCCTCACGCCGACCAGGATCCTCGGCATCGGTCGAAGCATCGCCACCGACCTCGCCCGGGCTGGCGCCGCGGTCCTCCAGCCCGTGCGCTCGACCACGAGGGGCGAACACGTCGTCGAGCCGGTGGGGCATCTCCAGCAACCTGTCGCACCCCGGCGTCTCCCCCACCAACCTGTTGGCCGCCCAGCCAGGCATGGGCCGACAGCGCGACACCGGAGCCCGTCGTGTGGTCCGCCTGCTCTCACGCCTCGGCGTCGCAAGCACGGTGTCGAGTGCCGCTCAGCCCGCGCTCATGGCCGCGACGGCACCGACCGCGCGAGGCGACGAGTTCTACGGCCCGGTCCGCACGATGGGTGGCCGACCCGCGCTCCTCCCGGCACTGTGGCCGCCGATGCGGAACCTGGACGACGCCCGTCGACTCTGGGACGAATCCGAGCGGCTCATCGGACGGTGACGCGGCGGCTGGGCGCTGGTCGGACGGCCGCCGCTCCGAGCACGCCCGCCGGAACCTGTGGCGGTCACCGCCACCCCGGGCGACCGGCGGCGTGCTTCGACGTGATTCGCATGGTCGCGCCCTACGGGAGCGGAGGCGTCCCATCCGCGCCGCGCGCGATGCGGAGCATCCGCGTCGCTGTCGCGTGGAGGAGTGCTCTGAGGTCTTCAGGCTCGTCGACGATCACCGCATGATCCCCCAGCCCGGCGATCGCCACTGGAAGCCAGTCGAGGCGTTTGGCTCGGATCGAGACCCGATGCCAGGCAGGTGCGTCCTCGATCGACTCCACGACGGCCACGCTCTCCGGGAAATGGGCCCGGATCTGCGGGACGCTCGCCTGGATGCGCAACCGGACGTGCCATCGGTAGTCCGCCCCCGCGAAGCGATCGACGAGTGGAGGGCGCTCCGCTCGAACAACCGGGCCCGAGACGACGCCGGGCAACGTCCGCGCCGATCGGATGCGGTCGACCCGGAAGGTGCGCTCCTCCGCTCGCTCGACGTCGAACGCGTCCAGGTACCAACGACCGGCGTGGACGAGCAGGTCGAACGGATGCACCGTGCGACGCGAGGGCGTGTCCTCCGCGTCGCGGTAGCGCAATTCCACGGGGCGTCTCGCTCGGATCGCGTCCGACACGGTGAGCAGGACTCCCGCGTCGGGCACGTCGTGGCGCGTCGGTCTCCGTGCTGCGGCCTGCAGGACCGCCTCGAGGCGGTCCACGGATGCGGCCGGGAGGGATCGTCGGATCTTCGCGAGGGCGATCTGCGCTGCGAGATCCGGGGAGTCCGAGGAAGACTGGGCTTCACTCAAGCCGAGGAAGACGGCGACCGCCTCCTCGTCGGTGAGCATGATCGGCGACACCCGCCGGCCGACGGCGAGGCGGTACCCACCGTAGCGACCGCGCACCGATTCGATCGGCACATCCATGTCCACGAGACGCTGCACGGAGCGGCGCACAGTCCGTTCGTCCACGCCCAACCGCTCGGCGAGCTCTGGCACGCTGCGGATCTCGGCGGACTGCAGCAGCTCGAGCAATTGCAGCGCTCGAGCAGTCGGCGATCCGGCATATCCCATCACATGAGAATACCGGGCGAAAACGGCCCGGTATCGGCTCTATCGTCGTCACCGCCCCGCACCTGTGGGGGAAGATCACCAGCCAAGGAGACACGCATGCAACTCGCAGCCACCCGGATCATCACCGACGACGTCGACACCCTGGTCGCGTTCTACGAACGGGTCACCGGCGTGACCGCGGCACGCTTGCACCCACTGTTCGCCGAGGTGCGCACCGACACCGGCACGCTCGCCATCGCCAGTTCGGCGACCATTCCGCTGCTGGGCGAGAACGCCGCCGCGCCGCGTGCCAACCGATCCGTCATCCTCGATCTGCTCGTCGATGACGTCGATGACGTCTACACGACGCTCCAGGGCGTCGTGGAGACGTTCGTGAACGAGCCGACTGACATGCCGTGGGGCAACCGGTCGCTGCTGTTCCGCGACCCCGACGGCAACCTCGTGAACGTCTTCACCCCGATCACCACTGACGCCGGTGAACGCGTCGGATCGTGAACCTGCACCTGCCGGCTACGCCGGGATGACGCTCGACATGAGTCGCGGTGCTGGCGGGAGCGCTTCGTGCCGGTCTGACGCACGCAGTCCGTCGATCACGAGCGCGGCGTAGCGTCGTGCAGCTCGGACGCGCTCCGTCTCCGTCGTCCGTGAGAGTCCGCGAGCCGCGAGCAGGACCACGAGGAAGTCGTCGAGGACGAAGTCCGCGCGCAGCGCACCGACGTCGATGGCACGACGAGCGACGGCGGTGATCGCACGCACGGCCTGTTCACGCTGGGTCCGGAAGTCGACGGCATCGGGGTAGGCGGCGAGGAACGCGTCCGTGAACCCTTGGTTCCGAGCGTTGAGGACCAAGACCTCCTCGATGATGCCGCGGAAGCCGCGCCAGGGGTCGACGTCTGCGAGGGCGTCGACCACGATCGAGCGGCAGGCGTCGAGCTCGTTCACGAAGGCGGCTCTGACCAGATCGGCTTTGGTCGGGAACCGTCGGTAGAGGGTGGCCGGCCCGACACCGGCTCGGCGGGCGATCTCTCGCATCGTCACGTGGAGACCGTCGGTCCCGAACAGTTCGCGGGCTGCCGCGAGGACGCGGTCACGGTTCTCCTGGGCGTCGGAACGCAGGTTCTAAGGCAGTGTTGCGGACATATGTCTCACATTACTCAAGTGGACGGGTGCGTCCGTTACGTTTCGGGAGGCGGGTCAGATCCCCCGCCGCGAAACGGAGTGCAGCCATGCGCGCAGTGATCATCCGGACCTTCGGCGACCCGAGTGGGATGGAGGTGACGGACCTGCCCGTCCCCATGCCCGGGGCCGGTGAGGTCCTCGTTCGAACGGAGGCCGCAGGCGTCGGCGGGGTCGACGTCGTGATCCGCCGGGGCGGTATCGCTGAAGCCGCCAGGGACTCGGGGATGATCCCGGGAAGTGAAGCAGCCGGCGTCATCACCGCAACCGGGCCCGACGTCGACCCCGCGTGGTTCGGTCGACGGGTCTGGGCGTTCACGGGGACCTCGGGCGCGTACGCCGAGTACGTGATCGCGCGCGCCGACGAGATCGTCGAGCTGCCGTCCGACCTGACGCCCGTCCAGGCGGTGACGCTGGGCAGCGCGTTCCCGGTCGCGCACTTCGCGCTCGAACGCGCTCGCCTGGCCGAGGGCGAATCCGTCCTCGTGCGCGGTGCCGCCGGGAGTATCGGCCTGGCCGGCGTCGAGTTGGCCACTCGTGCCGGCGCCGGCGTCATCGCCGTCACCACCTCGTCCTCCGAACGCGGGGAACGTCTGCGGGCGTTCGGTGCAACCCACGTGCTCGACCGCTCCGGCACAGGCGATGCGGACGCCCCGGCGGAGTTCGACGTCATCCTCGACATCGTCGGCGGTCCCGACCTCCCCCGGTTCATCGAGCGGCTCTCGCCGAACGGCCGCCTGATCGCCGTGGGCGTGGTGGGAGGGTTCCCGCCCGCCGACTTCGGCACGGCTCTCCTGGCCGGCTTCCGCCGATCGATCACCTTCGGAACCCTGAGCCTCGACACCGTGCCGCGCGAGGAACTCGCCCGGATACGAGCCGAGGTGTTCGACGACGCCGTCCGAGGCACGCTCTCACCGGTGGTCCACGACACCCTGCCGCTGAGCGACGCAGCCGAGGCGCACCGTCTCATGGACGCCGGGGACGTGTTCGGGCGCATCGTGCTCGTCCCCTGAGTCGGCTGACGAGGCAGGCACAGATCCGCCACCGCTACAGCCAGATCGTCGCCAGCCAGATCTCGACGGCGGCGAGCACGAGCAGGGCGACGTTCAGCCCGAGGACCCGGAACTCGCCGCGACGCACGTGCACGGTGATGCCACCTACCTGCACGAGGACGAGGCCGACCGCGGCCGCGACGGCCAGCCAGGTGAGGACGCCCGCGAGCGGTGGCAGGATCAGGCCGACCACGCCCAGGATTTCGAGGGCGCCGACCACGCGAACGGCCGAGAGCGGCATAGAGTCGACCCACGCCATCATCGGGCGGAGTTGCTCTGCAGAGCGGACGAGCTTTATGCCGCCCGAGTACAGGTACAGGACCGCGAGCAGTCCTGCGACGATCCAATAGGCGATGACCATGTGCAACCTCCGAGTGCGTGTGCGTTGATGGTTACGATGGGTAACCGACGCAAGTGTGGACCGGATCGGACCGGCGTACAAAAGGCACACGCGTGTGACCGAGCCGCGAGGGGTGCCGTGTTCCGCTACCAGAGGCTGTGTTCCGTCCGGGGCGACCAGGGCAAGGCCATCCGCTCGCTCCTCGACCGCATCGGCGACAAGTGGGCGCTCCTCCTCATCGCGACGCTCCATGACGGCCCGTTCCGGTTCACCGAGCTCGAGCAGCGCATCCCGGGCATCTCCCGACGCATGCTCACCCTCACCCTCAGGAACCTGGAGCGCGACGGACTCGTCACCCGCACCACCTTCGCCGAAGTGCCGCCGCGGGTCGAGTACGAGCTGACAGACCTCGCGCAGTCGCTCATCCCCCATGCGGTGGCACTCGCCGAGTGGGCCGGCGAGCACGTCCCTGTGATCGAAGCGAGTCGAACGGCATACGACGAGCGGTTCTGACCACCGGGCCACGCTACGAACAACGAAAAAGTCCCGGAAACCAGATGGTTTCCGGGACTTCATGGTCGGGCTGACAGGATTTGAACCTGCGACCCCTTGACCCCCAGGTAGACGGTTCAGCCCCAGATCCTTGACTTTCCGGGCTTCTTTGCCCCTCATACGGCCCTATTTCACATCGTGGATTGCATGGATTGCATGCATCAGGTCCCGGCCAGGTCCCGGCGCTTGGCGGGTACACCGGCCTCGATTCGACTACACGGAAAGCGCGGCTATCCCCGCTCACGCGACATAGGTATGCTGCGGCGCCAGCAGCGTCGTATTCGCTGCAATGCCACCCACATTTTCTCGGCTACAAGCCGCCTCCGACCTGGCCTATGCGCGTCTCGCCGACTTCTACCTGGTTGGGTAGCGCAGCGCTGCTGCGGGCAGTCCACTGTTCGGTCGTTGGGCGCAGGCCGCCGGGTACGGGATCATGAATGACAAAGCGAAGTTGCGGGAGGTGCGCGATGAGTCACAGAGGCAAGAAGCCTGCGAAAATCCTGATCAGAGAGACCCACGAGCCAGCAGTGCCACAGAACTGGCCCGATGGCCACGTCGCGGTCGAGTTGACCGGAGCCGAGGAAGCGGAGTGCCTCGAGGTCACGATCCACGGAGTGCGGCACTATCTCCACTCCACGACGGCACGCGAACTCAGCAACATGCTCCTGACACGGATCGACGAGTGGAACGAGATCGCGCGGGTGGGAGGCGCTCCAGGTGTCTGAGCTCACGGGCGACGCCAACGACGCGAGCAGCGGGCTGGTCGCTGCCCTCGCCGCAGTGTCGGATGCGAAGCGACGCGAGGATGCGGTCTCCGCACTGATCGCGCATCTCAAGGCGACCGAAACACCAGCGGCGGTCGCGCTACTCCGCGGGTTCTCCCAGAGTGTTCGGCTCTTTGAGGATGATGCACCGCTGCGTCGCCCGTACTGGCAGCAACAGTACGAAGAAGGCCGAACTGACCCGCGCACTCTCGACTTTAAGGTCCTCCTCGAAGCGGCGCAATCGCCTGCGGCGAGCGTGCTCGTACGAGCGCACATCGGCGACCTCACCTACAGCTACCGCACGAACCAGACGGAAGTGGGCTCCATCTCCGCGGATGCCTATCTTCAGCTCGCTCGCGACCCGAACCTTGATCGCGTCGAGCAGTACGTCCTCGCAGCGAGGGCGTTCAATGTTGGGCGGCGTCTCGACGATACGAGCACACAGGATGCCACTCGAACAAGACTGCTCGAGATCGTCGACGAATCGCTCGCGGCTACAACAGCAGAGAACTCTGAGGGCGGCACCATTCTGCGGACGCTCGAATATCTCGTCTTTTGCGGAGGGTCCAAGTCGGAGGCAGATGCTCGGGTGCGCGCAGCGCTCCCGCTGTTCGAGGGCGATTGGCATCTGCGGCGCGAGCTCGCTCTGTTCCTGGCAACACTGCAGGAGTCCAAAGATGATGCTGACTACATCGTCGCAGAGCACCTTCGTGGGCTGATCGCACAGGCAGATTCCCGTGATGGGTTTCTGAAAGAGGCGCTGCTGCGGCAAGTCCTCGCCACCGCGCGGGCGCAGGGTCTCAGAGACGTAGCTGGTGAGGCCAGCAGTGCTCTCGCCCAGATCCGCCCCGAGGACTACGACTTCAAGACGAGCGAGTTCTCATGGAAGCTCGACGAGGAGACTCGCGGCCAAGTCGAACGTTTCCTCGGACTCCTGGGGACATCCCCGCCAGAACAGGCGTGGGCGATCTGGGCAAGCAAGGCACCGGAGTTTCTCCCAAGCAGCGAACGCCCGCCATACGAGTTTCAGATCGTGGACCAGATCGCGACAATCACAGAGGTAAACCGGGCCGGCCATGTGAGCTTCCAGGCCAACTCTGACGACGATATCGTCCGTTACCGTCACCACGAGGAAGATCGACGGCTGTATGAGTATCAGTTCCAGCTCGTCATCGGACCGGGACTACTCGTCCTCCTCAATCGTCCGGAATGCGTTGCAGCCCTCCGCGACAGATGCACGCGCTCGCCGCTATTCACCACCATCGGCGCCGAGCGGGTCTCAAATGCCTTCGATGCGTTCCTCGGAGGTGACGTTGATCCCACGGGCGTTGTACTCCCGACGATCGAAGCGGCTATCCGCACGTTCGCGATTGAGGCGCACGTCACGATCTACAACCCCGCTGGCGCTGCCAACGTATTCAAGACCCTCGGCGGCCTTATCCGCGACCTCACTCCTGCGTTAGGAAATGGGGCGCGCTTCGGACGGTTCTGGGACTTCGCGCTGACAGACCAGCTCGGATTCAACATCCGCAACGAGTACCTACACGGATTCCTCGAGCGGCTAACTCACCTCGATGTAGTGGTCATCCTCCAGGTGGCCGCTCAGTTGCTTTTCCTCTTCACGTTCGATCCAATAGACCCCGGCTCTCCCGCCGCTGGTGACATGTCGCAGTCTGGCTAGAACCCTCAGGCCAGCGCGTGCGTTTGGCAACTCCAGAAACGACGACCCTGCCCGCCGCCGTTCGCAACATTCGACGAACACGCACAAGACCCGAGGACACGAACGATGAAGACCTCGCCACTGACCATCACCCCCGCTGAAGAGCCGCGCCTGCGCCAGGTCATGAAGGACATTCAGAACGACGTCGCCGCGTACTACGCCGCGACCGCCCGAGGCGGCGACCTCGGCGTGCACGCCCGCACCTGGCTCGGTCGGGTGCAGAACCTCAACGACCTACTCACAAAGCAGCTCCACGACAAGGCCACCTACCTGGCACTGTTCACGCCCACGCCCACGTCCGGCGCCGAACTCATCAACGCGGTCAAATACGCCCGCAACGTCGACCAACATCTGATGTTCGAGGTCTCGCCGAGCGAGGACGTCCTCATCGGCGGCACTCACGGCATGCGGAGTTACGGTTGCTGGCGCCCCATCCCTGCCGCAACACATGCCGAGTTGGAGAAGCGGACGCAACGCCTGCAACCCGCTTATCAAGCGAACCTGGAGGGCAGGGAACTGACGAACACGATGCTCGCTGTGCTTCGGTTCTTCGCCGGCATCGCCCCGCAGATCGTGCACCGAGACCACCGCGGCGAGTGGACCGGCTTCCCGCTCAAGAGCCAGCCGGCAGTCGGCGACCCTCTGCACCCCGAGGAGCCGGTCGGCGACATCGCGGCCGCGAACGCCTGGCTCAACGGGCGCCGCCCGAACGGTGACCTGCGAGTCGTCGTCGGTCAGTTCTCCATGGAGGAGGCGCCGTACCTTGTCGGGTTCACCTTCGCTGACCAGCTCTCCTTCTCCCCGTTCGTCGAGAAGCCCGAACAGGTCGACCGCGACATCGCCGCAGGGTTCACCTACCTCCAGGGCGACGTAGCCGCCAACGCCGAACATGTCACCCACAAGTTCTCTATGCCCCCAGATGGTGCCGTCCTCTACAGCCCAGAGGAGGCAACGACTTGGGCCACCCCGCTCACCCAGACCCAGTACGAAGCAGACTGGATGATCGGCCTTGACCCAAACAGGTGGCGGCAAGTTGTCTTTGCCGAGCATCCGGGCCACTTCCCGGACTTCGTTGCGTACGAGCAACGTCGGGCGTTCCGGCTAAACGCGCAGGTGCCGCCGCGTTAGCCACGTCAGGACCAGCAACTACGCAGGGAGATTGTTCGAAAACGATCTCCAAGAGCACTCGACCGGCCTCACAGCCCAGCACCAGCGTGCCGCCTGATGCTGGGCTCAACCCTCTATGGCGCGTGCCTGGTGAGGGTGACCGCTGCCGCGTGCGCGGGACGTTCGGCCCCGGTGAACGGATCTTGGACCACCACATCCGGGTTGGTGACGGTGAGCACTTCCCGAGCTATCGTCGCGGTGCTCTCATCGAGTAGCCCGACGTGGTCGAGCACGGTCGCCAACAGGTAGGACCGTTGCGTATCGAGCACCGGGTCGTGGGTCCGCCCGCCCGCAGGCGTCAGCGCCCAGATCGGCGTGGCGGAATCCGCAGAGGCAGGGTCTTGGATCGCGGCTCGAAGAGCAGTGACAGCGTCCGGGTCGTGGCGGAGTCGGCGCAGCAGCGGACCGGTTAGCAGGGGAAACAGGTCGGCGGCGTCCCGGAGCATGATCTGGTGATGTGCCCGTTCGACGATCACGGGCAGCGCGCGGGGCGGGGAGGACCGCACGGCGACGGCGAGCGAGTCGATCCACTCGCGACGTTCCCGTGGGTCGTCGTCGCGGAACCAAGCCTCCAGATCGACGAACATCGTGCGACTGCGCTCGTCGGTCGGGAACAGTTCGCAGAACAACGCCCGAAGTTCCGGATCGGTGTCGAAACCGGGCTGCTGCGTCAGCGCTTCGCGGAGCGTGTCGGCGGGGATCTGCCACGAGTCTGAATCGACCAATAGGTTATAGACCTCGTTCGTCTCACCCCGGCGTGAGGTGGCGGAGCTCGCGTTTGTCAGGCACGCGATGAAGAGGTCGAGATCACGGCGACCACCGCGATGCGACCAGAGCAGATGCTCGGCGCTATTGCGGAACTGAGGGTTAGTGTCCGCCTCCGCACGGATGAGCTCATTGACCGAGGGATGCGGTGATGAGCTCGTGCTGAGCTGGCCGAGCACGCTTGCCCGCGCGTCCTCGCGGGCATCCCGGCCGTTGGAGGCCGACAGCAGCGCGAACAGGTCCTCACCGAAGTGAGCAGATACCTCGTCCCAGTTGGCGTTGAGAAGGTCGACCAGTTCCCGGTCGACGCCGCCGAACAAGTGTCGAAGGTGCACGCCGGGTCGGGTGGCTTCCCCGATGGTCTCCAGGAGCCCGTCATGCAGTCCGAGATCACTGAGCAGCAGCATCCCCACCCACCCGTTCTGTCGGCGGTCTTCCAGAGCCGGACCGTACCCGCAGAGTTCGGCTTGCACCTGTGCCCGCAGCCAGTCGGTGGCCTCATCGGTCTGTACGTGCTCGGCGTTCGGCGATATCCGATACCGCTCCACACGACGGATCAAGCCGGTCAGTGCCGCGCGCTGCACCCACACATCCGGATCCTCACCCCAGTACCCGAGGAGATCGCGCAATGTGGCGGGAGTCAGATCGGAGCGGGTCAGCGCATCGCCGAGCACTTCCCTCAAATGCGGTGGCAGGTAGCCGAGCTGATCGAGAGCCGCATCCATCATCATGTTGGCGGTAGCGTCGGCGCGGGCACCGTACGCGCGGACGATCGCCGGGGGCGCCGGGTCGTGGATACCGCTGCTGAGGTGCCGGGGATGCTGCAGGGCCTGCAACGCGAATGTGACGACCGCCTCGTGCGCCGGCCACGCGGCGATGATCGCGTCGACATGCCAGGTGAGGTGTCCTGTTCCGACGGCTGTGCAGCGTGTCGCGAGTTCGTCCGGATCGTAGTCGCGCAAGATTGCGGCGGACTCAGGGCCCTCCGGGGTGGTGGAGAACTGGGCCCACGCTTCGGCGACGGCCATCGCCACCACGACCTTCGCTTCTCCGTCGCCCTCATCGGCCGAGGACCGCAACAACCGGACGAGCACTCGGAACCCTTCCGCGGCGCCGAGCGCCTCCAGCGCCAGCGGCGCGAGCGGCGCCGCCGACTCGAGAGGCCCATGCAGGCGCTCATCGAACACCGCGCGCACCTCGGGACGGTCCCCGAAACGTCGTAGCAGCGCTGCCCCGGCACGGACCGGACGCCACGAGTCCAGGGCGGGCAGGAGCACATCGAGCGCGTCGTCGTCGGGCAACGATTCGGCGAGGGCGATGACCCCGTCGTTGAACGGAGGTTTCGGTGCCTCTTCCCGGATGGTCGCCGCGGCGCTGCGCGCGAAAGCGGGGTCCGCGCGCCACGACTCGGGGATTAGTGCGAGGTTGTGCAGCACAAGTCCGTGGCGGTCGGGGTGTTCCAACTCGCTCGCCACCCAGCTCTTGATCGCGTCGTCGCCGCTGAACGTAGTGCACGCCAGCAGCCAGGCCATCGACCGGTCGCCGCCGTTCTCGCCGTTGCCGGACAAGGTCTCCAGAACGAACCGCGCCGCGCTCGGCTCCTCGGACAGCGCATGCTGCACGAACGGGACAGCGAGATCCTTCCAGTGCTCCCGCGGCCGCAACCCCTCGTGCCGCAGGAACCCCCCGAACCACTGCTTCTCCGCAGCGGTGAGGTGATCAAACTTCCCTCCCGCGGCGTCCCGCAGCAGGTGCAAAGCGCACACCCGCAGTTCCGGGGTGATCTGCGCTCTCGCCCACTCCAGGAGAGCGGGCAGCTGCGACCAGTCCGGCCACCCAGTTCCCAGGCACAGCAACGCGAACGCCTGGTCGATGGCCGTCGCACCGTCCCGGACGCTCGCCTCGATGCGGGCGCCGATTGTCGCGTCGCCGGAGTATCGGATGGCGATGGCATGGGCGGCGTTCAGCTGCACCGCCTCCTCCTCGTGCCGCAGTCCCCACAACAGCGCAGGCAGGACCCCCGTCTCCGCGACCGCGGCGTCGCGGAGCATCCACAGCGGGGACGTCGGCTCAGGGTGCGCGGCGTTGAGCCATCGCCTGAACGTTGTAAGCAGCAGCGGTCGCAGCGATGCGTGTTTCGTCATCGAGACCAACGACGCGATCAGAGTGGCCCGGTGGTCCGTGTTGGCGTGCTCGTCGACCCGATCGACGATCTCCGTCACCCACTGCGACTGCTTCGGCGTAGTGAGCGCGACGTCGGCGGCGATGGCATCGGCGATCAGTTCGTACTTGTCGACCGGGTCCACCTCGGGATGCTCGCTGAGCCGGGTGAGCAGGGATGCGTTCACGTGCGCGTTGACCTGCGTGGCAAGCCCGGCGATGAGCACATCCCGCCATGTGGGGTCGCCGGCCCGTGCGGTCAGGGCACTCTCCTGCTCCTCAGGTGAGAGGGTGGCCAGGTGCTCGCCGGCAAGCTGGTCGAGCAGAACTCGGTGCAAGAACCCGACCATGCCGACGGCTTGCGGGACCAGCAGACCGTACTCGTCCTCCGCCTGCGACAGCACCGCCGTCGCGACCCTGGCCGCGTCAGCCGCCGGGTACGCCAGCCCGTCATCGCGGCGAAGCTCCTCCCGGAACCGTCGCTCCATCTCCTGCCGTTGCCTGATCGTCGAGCCGCCCTCGACCCGCGCCTGGTAGGCGACGCCTCGCAGCACAGTGAGCATGTCGCCGGTGGAGAATTCTGATCCCGCCGCGGAGGAGGCACGGCGGCGCATCTGCGGATGCTTGTCCACCAGAAGCTGGACGAGCGCGGAGAACAGATAGAACCGTTGCGGCGGCAACGACTCACCTCGCCACGACTTCGCCAGCAGCCCGAGGAATAGCGGCGTACCCAGAAGCGCGCTCAACGCCGGAATCTGAGTCAGTTCGGCTAGGAACGACTCCGCATGCGGGCTGGAGGGCCCATCCACACCGATCGTGTCGGACTCGGACAGCACCCGGGTGACCAGGTCGACCTGCTGCGTGTGAGTGAGAGGTGCGAGGACCGCTTTTGCCCATGGCTCCACCCAGTTCAGCCGGTCCACCGCGTACGGACGGGCGGTGAGGATCGCGCCGATGCGACGTTGGGATACGAAGGACTCGAGGAGCCCGAGCGCGTACTCGGCGGAGGCGGGGTCATTCCACTCGTCGATGCCGTCGACAAGCAGGATCGCCCGTTCATCATCAAGAGCCGGCTGGGTGAGATCCCATGCCGACGGTCCACCCTGCTGAGTCACCCAGGCCCGAATGGCCGAGACAACCGAGTTCGTGGTGGATCCGTCGAGGTGACGGCACAGGAAACCGAACGGGAGCCACAAAGGCAAGTCGCCGCCGTGTGCCCGCTGCAGCGCCGCGGACTGCGGCTCGGCAGCGAGGATATCCACGGCAGTGAACATCAAGAAGCTGGACTTGCCCGACCCGGGCGCGCCGATCAGGAGCCGCAGTCGCGCGGACTCGATCCATTCGTCGACACGAGTGCGCGCCCGATCTGTATCCGCCGATCGGACCGGGTCTCGCCGCGCCTGCCGGCGGATGCGGCGGCGCATCCGCCGAGGAGTCCCTGCGTACTCATCCAGCGGCTGGATCGATACCCGTTGCTCCGTCTGCTCCGGCTCCAAGGCAGTGACTCGTGCTGGGGTGTTCTCGGTCGCTGGTTGCGTATCGTGGATCAGATAGGGCAGACCCTGCGTGTGTGTTCCGGTGACCGTCGGCGAGGCCCCCTGCGCCCGGAACGCGGCCCGGTAAAGGGCTCCGAGGGCGTCGCGGGCCGCGCGTGCCTTCTCGGGGGTGATCCGCCGGGAAAGCTCCGCGGCGCGGTCCTCGCCACAGAACGCGGTCACCCACGCCCGTCCGAAAAAGTCATCCACCAGGCGAGGTTGATCGCGGAGCCGGGCCGCGACCTCCTCCGCGCCCCACGGCACGAACTCGATGCCCTGCCCGGCGAGGGTGTCGTGCGCAGATCGGACGACGGCATCCAGCTTCGTATCGCGGAGCGACGAACTCGTGGCGTAGTAGAACCGGGAGCACCGGTCCGCCCACTCACCGGCGAGGAAGTCAGTGACCGCTGAGGTGATTGACGCGGCGGTGAGGTCTTTCACCCGGCGTGACTGCAGGGCCACGAAGCTTCTCTCCACCGTGGCGGCGGCGTCCAGCGAGGGTGTCGTGCGCGCATACACGTCGATTCCTGCCTGGGCCTGCCCAGGCAGACCGTACAGAATTGCATGCTCGATCTGTGCTTCGGTTTCCAGCATGCGCGTGAACAGACGTTCAGCGTTCTCCGGAGTCAACTCTCCAACAGGCAGCAGCGCCGGCCGGGTCTGCACCGGCGGGTCCGGCCACGGACCATCCGGGACGGACCACAGTGTCGCCGGCAGTTCGAATTGACTCTTCGTCACAGTGCAATTGTGTCGTTCGGAACCGACAGGGTGCCTGATTGCTTGCGGCTCGCCGTCAGGCGTACACCGTCGAAGTCGACACAGCTCGCGTCAGAATGATGCGCAGATCGCCGCGCAGAAGTGGCGGCTGCGGCGACTCAAGCCAATCGGAGCACCGTCCCGAACGGGCGCCCGGCTCTCCCAACGCTGGAAGCACCGTCCGAGATTAGTGGGGTCAGAGCTTCCATGTCGTATTCGCTGCAATCCCACCCACATTTCAGGCTCAGAATCATTCCTCTGACCAGGTTTTTCAGTGGCTCCGGACGCGTACCCTACGGCTCGAAGCCTGCGTCCGTTCTCTAACGGTGGAGCGTGTTCTTTCCGGAAGCAGGGTGTGTAGACAAACGAAAACTGCCGTGGAGCGTGGGCTTGCGGAATCCGGAGTGCTAACGGGACGGCCTGAGGCGCTTTATACGCGTAGCGCGGGCTTCAAGAGAGGTTCAGCTGGCCGTCGGTTTCGGTGTTGCAGTTGACGCCCGCTCAGCGGGCATTTCATCGGGCGGGTCTTACGGGCATACCCGATTCGCAGAGTCCCACAGCCAACGATCGGGCAGCTGTCGCGCGCCGGGCGACCGGAGCCGGGCTCCTTTTGCAGGTCGACGGGTCGCAAGCGGTGGACTTCGCGTCGCCAAGATGCCGGCCACGCCATGATGGGAGAATGCTCGCTGTCATCTTCGACACGACCCTCTTCGAGGCCGCCCTACTCTCCGTGAGCGGACCTGGGCAGTGCCCGGGAATGGCGGTCCGCTGAGTGGCTGGCTTCGACGCGACCTTCAAGGCATCTCAACGCGACATGCCGATCATTCGGGCGCGCTTCGCCGCCATCCGGCTTCGCGCTCGAAAGCTTGGCGCGCGCGTCAAGACTGAGGTGTACGAAGACGGCGCATACATCTGCTTCAACGCCAACACGTACGTCGTGGATATCCTCCTTGAGCGGTTGCGCCGCGACCTGCCGACGATCGCGGAGGCGACACGGAGTGAGCGCTCCCCCGCAGCGCGACGCCGGACAGCCAACGGTCTGGTCGAGATCCTCAACCGATACCGCGGCATGATGTACGACCAGTACGACGAGGACTGGGTCCCTGCATTGCGCGGGCGGAAGATGCCTGTCACGGGCGTCATTCACGACCTCTTCCCTCGTGACGCTCCCCATCTGATGGATCGTCTGCTCGTGACGATGGATCTGCTGGCGTCTTGGCACTTCGACGAGGTCGCGCCCGAGGTGCTGCTGGAGGAGATGCACACTGCCGCGGAGCTGATGCTGAAGTCCTTCGGGATCCCCAGGGCGAAGCGCATGAGCTTCGCGGAGCTCGTCGATGCCGCTCACGAAGAAGGTCGGGTTCGCAGCGACCATCGCGATACCCTCCTCTCGATGAAGACGACGAGAGCCCGAGTCAAGCACCGCGGTTCGACGGACGCTCGTGAGTGGCTCGACGCGCACTTCTGGGACGGGCAAGAGCGCTAGAGGCTTTGTCCGCTGAGGTTCGAGCGAAGGAGGGGCCATGACAGCTGATGCCTCGTCGGAAGCGGCATCGTCGAGTGCTCGTCGCGAGCTCGGGTCGCCTCAGTGGTGCGCGCGTCTGTTGCGGACGACCATGGATGACTCGCTGCAGCTCATCACCGATGTGCTCACGGTCGCCGGCGACAGACGACCGGGCGCGCCACGAACAGTGCTGAACGAGTACGTGCACGCTAAAGAGCACGCGGAGTTCCTGGGCTCGGTCGTGCTTCAGAGCAAGATCGACATGGAACGCTCTATCCGGGCCGTCGCTGACCTCGTGAACGGGATCATCACGATCTTCGAGTCCGCCGCGTCGGCGCCGATGAGTGCGATGGTCCTCGCCAGATCGGCAGGCGAGATCGTGATGCGGTTCTGCTACATCTATGACCCTGAGGTGCCGCCGGCGCGAACACTCTTGCGGATGGCGGCGTTCCAGATCGAATCTGTCGAGGACAACCTCCGGACGGCGGAGGCGTTCGGCGTCCACGGTGAGGGCGACGCGAATAATGCACGTGAACAGATCCCCACGATGCATGAGTTCTTCACGAGCCACGGCGTCGAGCGCACGCCGGACTCGCGACGCCCCGAGTTCACGGTGAACCTGCGCCTCGACGGAGCGACCGAGAATGTGAAGTTCAACGCCACCGACGCATACAGACGCTACCTCCGGGTCGGCTTCTGGGACTGGGCGCTGGGCTCGGGTGCAGCCCACGGTCGAGGGTGGTTCCTGCCGAACGTCATCGGCACGTTCGACGAAGCGCCTTTCATGGACCGGAACGAGATAGCCGTGACCGTCACCCTTCAGATTCTTGAGCTCGCGACGGCATTCGCCATCGCAGCAGGCGGTCACACGGGCGCCGACACGGATGAGTATCTTCGCAAAGTTCATCTGCGGCGTCTTGGCGTGACTGAAGCCGATCGTGAGAACGACGGAAACGCAGTGAGTCACCGAGAGTACGGCGACCAGGTCTTGGCGCCGAGGTTCCCGATGGGGACCGGGGGAGCCAGTTTCGCTGGTCCTCGCGCCTGACTCGCAGGGATGTCACAGCGGCGCCCTATCCCTGGAATGGGGTTCCGCGGAACAGAGCGCGTGCGGCTCCGAAGCCGATACCACCGAAGGTCGCTGCCCTCGTCTACAGCGGAGCATCTGAACCCAACAGCTCGCCGGGTGTGGCGCCGTAGCCTGGAACTCTATCCATAGACGGGGTGGGCTGATGAGCGCGGTGGTATGGACCGTATCGGGCAACGCGCTGATATCGAGCGCCAGCGCGAGGACTGCCTGGGCCACGCCGGCGACCTGGGGTTCACCGGACCCGCGGGTGTTCATCGATAACGACATCTGGGCGTTCGATGGTGGCCGTCGGCCTGGCTATGACGCGATTGTCGCGGCGGTGGCCTCGGGCGCGTCCCGGGTCGTAGTGTGGCACGTTTACCGCTTGTATCGGCAACCGCGTGAGCTCACTCAAACCGGAACTCAGGGGGCGAACGGCTGAGCGCCGGAGTCGGCCACAGAGCTTGATACCTTTTGACCCTTCCGGTCTCCAACTCAGCGAATCCTGCTCAGGCGGGATCGGCGTGAACATAAGTGTTTGCTCGGGTCCATCTACGTCCATGGACCTCGAAGCTGATGACACCGCCATAGTTCTTTAGAGGTCGGCCACTCAGCTCACCGCCGGTAGTCGGTACCGGCACGACTTCGAGCAGCTCGTCCCAGCATTCCCTGGGCATGATGCGAATAGGCGTTGCCGGGGGGCGCAGCGCCAGCGGTGGATCGAGGGTGAACTCTTCGACAACGACCGGGCGATCTGTGTCATTGTGAACCGCGATGCGAACGCTCGTTAGCTCCTGCTCACCCGCGCTCCCCTGCCCCGCACCACCGCGGAGAACAAGCCCGACACGATCCGCGTCAGTGCGGATGTGTCGCTCCTCCGCTTCAAGAGCTGCTTCTCGGTCAGTCTCAACGCGCCGCCGCTCCTCTTCACGGTGCGCCTGATCAGCTCGAAAGGTCTGCACCGCCCAGAGAAGCGCCAGAACTATAGCGACGGCGCCGAACCATGTACCCGTGGCTTCAATCCACTCCGGCGTAAGCCCTCCCACCCACAGAAGTGCGATCGTCTCTCCGATCGCGATCCCCGCCACCGCCACCGCCACCGCCCAGATTAGATGCACTACCAGTGCCGCTTTGCGTCGCTTCCTCATGCTCGCGAAGAGTCTCGCCCCCGGTCCTCTCTGCGACCGTGTGTCGTGTCGTGTCGCCTTCGTGCGGTCATGGCCGCCGGCTGATTCCGCTGCAAGATGCATCGTGGTCGGCTGCGACTCACCGCTCCGACGTTGTCTGCTCGCCGACAGCCACGATCGCTTCACCGGTCGCTCCATCGAAGCCGTTCAGTCCGAAGCGGGTTCCGAGATGCTCTCGCGCCGGCTTGTACCCCAGGCTAAGTAGCCGATTCCATACTTCTTTCGCGAGATCAGCGTCTTGTTGTTCGCTCGCCTCCGTGGCGGCCTTTACGAGAAGGTTCAGGAAGGGCGGCAGGCTTGTTCGCCCCACCAGGAGATGCAGTCCTACCTTGAGCAGGGCGGTGTTGTTATCCCGAGGAAAGTCGTCAAGGCCGTAGTAGTCGAACCCTCGCTCGTCGGATGCCACAGCGGGTCCGCGCGTGAACAGGTCTACGGCGCGATCGAGATCGATGTTGGGGAGGGTCAGCCAGTCGAGGAGCGCACGCTGTTCTGCCCCGTGCAGCGGTGGTTGGTTGTCGAGTCTGTGTTGCCAGAGTTCGAAGAGCAGGTCTTGGAACGATGGATCGTTGCCGTCAAGATGTCTGGCGACTGATCGAATCCAGCGCGCACGGGTGGTCACGGGTGCAGAAGCGATGAACGGGTCGGCCCAGGTGTGCTCGCCTGCCGGCGTGTAGAACGCGAACTGCGCCGCGTGGACCTTGATGAAAGCTTCTACGGAGCCCGGGAGCGAGCGGGCGATCTCCGGCCATCCGATCCGAAGCGCCTCTCGCGTGCGCGTCATCAGGGAGCGGGTGAAGTAGTTGGCTGTTAGAACTCCGGCCCAGAGGCTTCGCGAACGAGGAGAATCGTCGATCGAGGCCAGGAATGGTTGCAGATTGCGATCAGACCATTCCTCAGCCATATCGACAATATGTCCGGCGTACCGGGCCAGCATCATCGGGCTGGGATCGCCGGACTGAATGTCCTGTGCCACAAAGAGTTCATCGAAGCCCGCCAGCAGCTCGGCGTCGATTACGGGGTGTTCCTCCTCCTGGGTCGCCCGCAGCGCGGTCTCGACGTATGCATACGCGAGCGCACCGCGGGCCGTGGCGTGTGCTTCAGATGGATCGGTTGGAGGCTCCTCCGATGCATCGACGGTGACGTTTCGCCACATGCCCAGCAGGAGTCGGCATCGTTCTAGAGCGTTCTCGAGGGGCTTGTCGAGTTCATTCGACGGTCGCGTGATTGAGAATACGACTCCGTAGGCGATGTCGTTGATAGTTGATGCGAGTTGCCTGAGCCGCGCTAGGAGGGGCTCCGCCTGCCATGCGGATCCCGGCCGCACGGCGCTTTGCAGCACCACAGTCCACGCAGCCGCCGACGACAGATTCTGAGCGAGGAATTCGTCCAGCATGTCCAACTCGTGACCAGGCTCGTGGTCGAGATAATCGCGCAGCTCCCGCAGGATCGGTCCGTTGTCGTATGCATCGTCTAACGCTGAATCGTCCGCGAGCACCGCAGCCACGTCGCCGACCGGTTTGCCGCGGAATAGTCCTTCGGCTTCGGAGGTGGACTCCTCGAACGCCCCAACGCTAACCCAGAAGTCGAGGTCGGGGTGCTCCCGTGGACCATAGTCGGGGTGTGCCGCCTCTGCCGCGCTCAACACTGCGTGCACCGGATCCTCATCCGCCTGATCTGCACTAAGCCACACCAGTGCGTTGTAGCGCTCGTAGTCCCGAATATCGTTTCCGCTGTCGCGTGCATCGGTTTGCTCGATGTGCGCCAACAGCTTCACCTTGGCGTCCAGCGTCGCGTGCCGGTACATCGACTTCAGCAGTCGGAATACCTCGGGTTTGTATCGAATGTCGAAGATGAGGCCGCGTTCAACGAGAAGGCTCAACATCGTGTCCGCGTCCCCGCTGTGTGCTTCGGCGAGAGCATCGATTGCGAGACGACGGATCAACTCGGATGAACTCTTCAGGAGCTGGAGCGCTCTGTCGGTGCCCTCGCGCCGCACGAACTCACGGAGAAGGTCGCGAGCGATATCCACGACAAGCACGTAGGGGTCGTCGCGACCGTACTCCTCGACCCCGTCCACTTTCTGGCGACGAGTAGACAGCGTGTGACGACGTTCGCGCCCGCTGAAAAGGGCGTCTGTCGACTCAGCTCCTCGTATCAGGTCGAGTACCACCGAGAGCAGATGGTCAGGATCCGTAAGGCTTGGCAGCAATGTTGGCCAGGCGTCGCGGATCGACGATTGCCGCCACGCGAGAACCATGTCGGAGTCGAGCGCGTCCGGTTCACCAAGCCAGCCTCTGCGGGGACGGAACTGCAGCCGCGGGATCAGCATGTGATGTAGCAAGACTTCTGCGGCCAGAGGATCCTTCTCGGTTACCTGGTGGAGCAGCCCGGACAAACGCTCATCGTCGCGAGATGGCTGATCGGCAGCGAGCAGTAGGAGCCACTGTCTGTGCTGCTCGATGGGCTGATAGGCCTCATAGAGTTGCAACCAAACGTGGAACCATAGCGTTTTTGCTAATCGCCCGCCATGTCGAGCCGCTGCCACGAGTAGCGCAGCTCCGTGGTCCGCCAGGAACGAGCCAACCGCCCATTGCGCCCACCCGTAGTTCTGATCGGAATCGGGTCCAGAGGCGTCAAAGAGTTCGTCGAGCACGCTGACTCCGTCCAGTCGCGGGATCCAGGCTGCTGCGTCCGCGTCGTTTCTAAAGTGCCGTGCGTGCTCCGTGTCACCCATCAACCAGAGAAGTTCATGTTCTGGCACGTCTGGGTTATCTGGCCCTGCTGAAAGTAGCGATTGGACACGGTCGAATCGTTCAGCAGGAGTGGCGGTGAGTCGCTTCCGCCAATTCTCGATGAAGAGTTTTAGCGAGGCATGCCGGGCATCTTGCGGAGAAGGATATGCGATGGGGGTGGCACCAAGTCGATCCCATCTAACCGCCATCGTGTCCGCTTGTTCGGTCTCCATGAACGCGAATCGGGTCTTTCCGTCCGCTGGTAAGGCTCGTGCGAGGTAGCGCATCACGGTGTCGTCGGCGCTGTAGCCGACGAAGAGCGTGACGTATCGCTCGAACATGCGCGTGAGGAACTGCGTAGCCCAGCCCTCTGTGATGTAGGCCTGCCCGAAATCGGTGTCCGTTACGACCATCCGCTGGCCAGTTGAGGGGTCGATCGTTCCGTGCAGGTGAACTATGCCGCTGAAGTCGTTCCCTAGGGGCAAGGCTGGAGCCGTGTGCACGGGGAGGGATACGCCAAGCTCTTGAGCACCGTGCTCGAAGAGCAGATCGAAGTTGGTTGTGACGATCCTCGGAGTTCGGGCATAGCTCTGGGAGATCTGAATGAGGTCCGTGTGGTACGAGTTCGGTTGTGTCGTACCCCTGAGGCGGGCGCTCACGCGCGCATGCACATCGTGTTGGAGCTCGTTGAGTTCCCCCATGACGGCATCGAACTGAACAGGGGCATCGGGGTCTTCGGGGAGCAGGTCCGAGCGGCCAAGCTCGCGGGCCACCGCGTCGACCAAGCCTTGAAACCCAGGCAACGAGGACGGAGGAGCTGCGGAGATTCCCGCACCGCAGAACAGCACAAGGGTGTCTGTCTCAAGCGCACGTTCAAGCTCGGCAGGCACCGCAATCCCGTCGGACTGCCACTCTGTCGTCACACATCTCCCTAAGGTCGCTCGTCTGATCATCTCACCGGGTGTGAGTCAAGTGCCGCTGTATCTTCCGGTCCCTGATGCGAAGGACTCCATCTGTCGATCCGAGAGGCGCTAGCGTCGAGTTCATGGACACGCCACTCGGCGATATCTACCGCGTTACGCAGCTGTTTGTCGCTCGAGGGGCAATCACAAGATCATTGTTGCGCTCCGAGGTTCGCTAGGCCCTAAAGTCGTTGTGATGGTGCGATCACGTCAGGAGGCGTCATATGCCCGACATCCATTGCGAACTCAGGTCTTTCACGCAACCCAACCGAGCGACACCGCAAGACGTTTCTATCACAGAGAAGATGCTCCTGGACTGCGCGGCCACGGTAGGGATGCCGACAATTGCTTCCCATCCAGCACATCGCCGGCCACTCGCCGAAATGCAGTGGCGTACCGGCATCGTCGCGGCAAATCTGCGGCCGACCGCGTCCGGCAAACGCTGGACGCGCTCGGACGCGTACGTCAACCTTGACCCCTCCGAGAAATCCGCAGTGAGTTACTTTCTCGGCATGGCCCAAGCTGCTGTCACGACTCGGTATCTGCTCGGCTACCCGCATCTTGTGCACGTCGATCTATTGCTCATGCATCAAGGGAGCCCATTGTCGGGGCGGCGCCCGGACTTCGTTGCCGTCGACCCCACCTCGACCCGCGGCGGTGCATACAGCGCAGTCGTGGAAGCGAAGGGCCGCAGCAACGGCTTCGACGAGGGTCCCCTCGACCGCGCGAAGACACAGGTCGCGCGTACGCCAGCGCTTCGTGGCCTTGCCCCTATAGAACGTGTCGCGTCGGTCGCGTACTTCGACGACAGTGATCACTGGGCATCTGTTCTGAAGGATCCCGACGGCGACGGCGGTGAACTCAAGCTTGGCCTCGAGAGCTTCCTCTTCCTCTATTACCGCACCATCATCGAGGCTGGCCGAGAGAGCGAGACTTGGGGCCGCACGGATGGGCTGTACCGGTTCGCGCTTCCAGACTTCCCCTTGGAGTTTGAAATTCCCGAGTTGCTGGTCGACGCCTACGACGTCTCGGCCGAGATCTCATCGGCAAAGGCCCGTGATGAGGAAGCGGCAATCGTCCGGATCTACTACGAACTTGCTGCATCGGCGACGACTCCCCCCGGTGACTTCATCTCCAGCCGCTTCCAAGACGGAGCGAACACGACAATGCTCGCCGAACTTTTCGAACGCCACGGAGAGTAGGACCGCCGGGGTCTCCGCCAATGACCGAGACCGCGCTTGGCGTGCAGGACTACGGCGCGCGGAGACTCTCGCATTGCAGTGTCCGCAATACTAACGATAAAGCGGAAGAGGCGGATCGCTATTCACAGCGACCCGCCTCTTCCAATTCTGTCGGGCTGACAGGATTTGAACCTGCGACCCCTTGACCCCCAGTCAAGTGCGCTACCAAGCTGCGCCACAGCCCGATGCCATCTCCGCGGGCGGAGAAGACAACTCGAACAGTCTAGCGGATTCCGAGAGCGCTCCGTGACACGGCTCCGGCGAACACGGCCCGGCCAAGACAGGCCGTACTCGTCGGGTGGGAGGTCTCCCCTGCCCACCCCCGCACGGGGCACGCTACCGTGATTCGTCCGCACCCGCGCGACAGGACGAACCGACCGATCCGGTCACCCGACGAAGGACCACCATGCGCTACAGCCGTTACTGGAAAGAGGTCCGCGTCGCGGCACTCACCGCCCTGCCCGTGGCGATCGTCTCGGGCATCGTGCAGGTCAGCCGGAACACGCCGATCGACGACGCCATCATCGGCGGCGCCATCACCTTCGTCGCCCTGTCACTGCTCATCCCCGTCGTACGTCACTGGCTGCACCCCGAGTCCCGCGGCTGACCACTGCGGCACGCCGAAGTCCTCGCGGCACGTCTTGTACGACGTGCCGCGAGGATGGGCACGTGCCCGGACGCAGGCGGCTACTCGGCCTTGCGATCGGCGACGAGCTGGTCGCGCACCTGACGCCGAAGCACCTTGCCGATGAGCGACGTCGGCAGCTCGTCGAGCTGCACGACCCGCTTGGGCACCTTGTACGCCGTGAGGCGGGTCCGGCAGTAGTCGCGCAACGAGCCGGCGTCGAACACCGTCCCGGCACGCATGACGACCGCGGCCGTCACGTCCTCGCCACCGGAATCGCGCGGCAGGCCGACCACAGCCGCCGACTCGACGTCCGGGTGCGACAGGAGCGTCTCCTCCACCTCGGACGGGCTCACGTTGAACCCACCGGTGATGATGAGCTCCTTCACCCGGTCGATGACCGTCACGAAGCCGTCCGCCGACACCGTCACGATGTCGCCGGTCCGCAACCAGCCGCCCTCGAGCAACGCCTCGCGCGACTCGTCCGGACGACCCCAATAGCCCTGGAAGACCTGCGGACCACGGAGCAGCAGCTCGCCCGACTCCCCCGCCGCACGATCGACCGTCGGGTTCTCGGGATCGACGACGCGGATCTCGGTGCTCGGGAACGGCACACCCACGGTGCCCGGCCGCCGCGACGGGCCGATCGGGTTGCCGAGCGCCACCGGCGACGACTCCGTCATCCCGTAGCCCTCGACGAGCAGACCGCCGGTCGCCTCCTCCCACCGCGTAACCGTCGACACCGGGAGGCTCATCGCACCGGAGATCGCGAAGCGGACACTCGTCAGGTCGACGCCCTTGCGGCTCGAAGCACGCGACAGCGCGTCGTAGATGGGCGGCACCGCCGGCAGGAACGTCGGCGGGGACTTCTTCGCCGCGGTGAGCACCAGCTCCAGGTCGAACTTCGGGAACAATACGAGCCGCGCCCCGATGCTCATGGCGAACGTCAGGCACAGCGTCATGCCGTACGCGTGGAACAGCGGCAGGACTCCGTAGAAGACCTCGCCACCCTCGCTCAGGCCAGGCACCCAGGCGCGTCCCTGCTCGGCGTTCGCCCGCAGGTTGCGGTGCGTCAGGATGGCACCCTTCGGTGCCCCGGTCGTCCCACTCGTGTACTGCAGGAGCGCGGTGTCGTCGAGCGTCGGACGCACGACCCGCTTCGACAGCTTCCGTCCGCTGACCAACCGCTCCCACGGGAGTACGTGCTTGGCTGACGGCGTGGCCGTCATCGCCGCACGCGACTCACGCGCACGCTTCACCGGCAGCCGGAGCGCCAGACGCTTCGACAACGGCAGAGCCTGGGTGATGTCGACGGACACGATCCGGCCGCGCATCACGTCGGCCGGGAGGTCGGCCACGAGGTCGTAGACCTTGTCCCACACGATCGCGACGTGCGCGCCGTGGTCCTCGAACTGATGCCGCAGCTCACGAGCCGTGTAGAGCGGGTTGTGCTCGATGACCGTCGCACCGAGCCGGAGCGCCGCGTAGAACGCGACGACGTGCTGCGGGCAGTTCGGCAGCACGAGCGCCACGCGGTCGCCCGGCTTCACGCCGAGCTTGCGGAGCCCCTCGGCCGCTCGCGCGACTTGTTCGCCGAGCTCGCTGTAGCTCGTCTCGGCTCCGAAGAACTCCAAGGCGATGCGATCACCGAAGCGCTTCACCGAGGTGTCGAGCAGATCGACGAGCGTCTCGGTGACCTCGTCGATGTCGGCTGGCACGCCACTGGCGTAGGAGGACAGCCACGGCCGCTCGGCCAGACGCTGACGCTGGGCCTCGCCGGCCTCGGTCGGCTCCGACGACTGCTCGCCCTCACGCTGCTCGGCTGTGTTTCCTCGATGGTCCACGACGATCCTCCAGATGACACCGCGCGCACCGCACGCATGCCTCCACCCTAGGCGGGCGCGTATGCCCGACCGGGGATGCGACCGGACCGCTTGACAAGCTCCAAAGCGACACCGGTGAATCGCGCGAACAACCGTGGAACAACGCCAGAAGCCGGCCACCCCAGGGCGACCGGCTCCCGATGATCCAGCGACTCAGACGGCGTCGGGTGACGCGGGCGTCTTCGGCTGACGCTTCGCGGCCGCAGCGGCGTTGTCGGACATCGCCTGCTGGAGGTTCTCCCCCAGCGCGCCACCGGCGACCCCGCCCAGGAGGGCGGACAGGTCGAGCCCGGTGATGTCCCTGACGACCTTCGGAACCTCGCTGACCACCTGACCGACCGTCTTCGTGACGGCGGACGCGCCCTCAGTCGAGATGACCGTGAGGTTCGAGATGTTGCCGAGCGGCTCCGAGACGGCGCGCGTGATCTCGGGCAGACGGGCGATGATCTCGGAGGCCAGACCGGCCTCACCGTACTTCTTCAGTGCCTCCGCCTTCGCGTCGATCGCCTCGGCCTCCGCCAGACCCTCCGCGGCCACAGCCGACGCCTTCGCGTCACCCTGGGCGCGGATACCCTCGGCCAACGCGATCTGCTTGTCGCGCTCAGCGGTACCGGCGAGACGCACGGACTCCGCAGCCGCCTGGGCGTCCTGCACCGCCGCGACCTTGTTCGCCTCGGCGATGGTCTTACGCTTGAACGCGTCGGCTTCCGTTGCGGCATTGGCCGCATCTCGGGCCGCCTGCGCGCGCTGGACCGTCGCGTACGCGTCGGCTTCGGCCGGCTTGCGCACCTCGATGTCGAGCCGCTCCTGCTCCACCTTCGCCTTCTCGGCGAGGGCTTCGCGCTCCTGTTCCGCGACCAGGCGGTCCTGCTGCGCCGTGGCGAGCTGACCGGAGGCCTCGGCCTCGGCGTTCGCGCGGTCGGTCTCCGCCTTGATCGTCGCCTGCTTGAGGCTCAGTGCCTTCTGCCGCTCCGCGACCTGCTCCGCCGCTTCGATCCGCGCGAACTCGGACGCACGAGCGGTCTCGGCTTCCTTGATCTCCGCGTTCTGACGCGCGAGCGCGTTCTCCGCTCGACCGAGGTCGGCGAGGTAATTGGTCCCCGGCGTCGAGATGTCGGAGATGTTCAGCAGGTCGACCTGGAGGCCCTGCTCGGCGAGATCCGTCTTGGTCGCCTCGACCACCGCTTCGGAGAGGGCGTTGCGGTTGGAGATGATCTCCTTGATCGGCATGTTGCCGATGATGGAACGCAGCGACCCTTCGAGGGACTGCTGGATGATCTGCGTCAGCGACCCCTGCTGGGAGAGGAAGCGCTGCGCGGCACGGCGCACACCCTCCGGCGTGCCGGACACCTTGAAGTTCACGCTCGCCTGGATGGCGACCTTGATGAAGTTGGTGTCGACGCCCTCCACGACGATGCCGATCTGGCGCTGCTCGAGCGAGATCGGGAAGCCCTGCTGCAGGATCGGCCAGATGAACACCCGCCCACCGATGACGACGCGCTGCCCGCCGTCGGGCTCACCCGTCTTGGCGCCGGCCCCTCGACCGACGATGACGAGCGCCTGGTTCGGCGGTACGCGCTTGATGCGTCCGGCGACGAACGCGACGATCGCGAGCGCCACCACGACGAGTGCGATCACGGCGATCACCGTGATGTTGGTGGTGATGAAGTCCATAGGGCAGGTGCCTTCCCCTCGAGGGCGTGCTGGTGGATGGATGGAATCAGGGCTGCATGTCGGCAGCGGCTCCGCTCGATGCGGGTTCGACCTTCACGCGGGAGCCCTGGAGCTCGACCACGCGGATCCGGCTGCCCGTTTCGATCCGCGTGTCGGAGAACGCGAGGCGCGTCTCGATCTCGTGCGGGCCGTCGAGGCTGACCTCGCCGAAGGAACCGGAGATGGTCGACCGGGCGACGCCGTAGAGACCGAGCGGTGAGCTCGGCGTGCCGTCCTCCGAACGCTTGAAACTCCGGATCATCAGCTGGACGCCGACGAGCACGAGGACACCGATGACGGCGGAGATGACATACGCGGACCAGACGGGCAGCCCGTTCGCGAGCACGATCGCGCCGACCGCACCGAAGACGGTGAACGCGCTCCCGAGCGCGGTGGCCGAGACGGCCCCGTCCAGGAAGTCGAAGATCTCACCGAAGACCAGGGAGATGAGGACGATCACGAGACCGACGGCGCCGACGATGATGAACAGGGTCATGGCACCAACCCTACTGAACGCCCAGGCGACGTGCAGGAAAGCGGTCTCCCGCGATGGCGACGACGGGCTGCGGGCTCCTGTGGAGCGACTGCCGCTGCCCTCAGACCGTTGCGTCGAGCAGGTCCGTCAGCCAGCCGGCACCGCGCGTCGTCGCGCCCAGACCCTCGACGCGTTCCCGCAGCTCACGGTCCGAGGTGACCACGACGACCGCGCCGTCGAGCCCACGGACGACGTCCACGATTGCGTCGTCACCACTCCCCGCCGCGTCGACGACCGAGACGCCCGCCCGCAGCTCATGCCCGGGCTCTCGCACGTTGTCATCGGTGTGGACGCCACGGGCCTGTCCTTCGACGACGGCGACGTAGGCCGGCCACCAGCGGTTGAAGTCGAGGTCGAGCGCCTGGGCGTCGAGTCCCTCGTGCGCGAGGCGGCCGAGTCGCGCGACGAACCGCTGCGCGGCTCCGGCACGGTCCTTCCACCACCCGTCCGGCCGCGACCCGACGACGTTCGCGACGTCGACGACGACCGTGACGCGGCGCTCGAGCTGCGACCGCAGGCCCGGCCACGAATCGGCGAAGCCGGGGTGCAACGGCAATGTCTCGACCTCGGCGAGTGGTACCCAGGCGAGGGCGATGCTCTCCGGGTCGGACACCACGGGTTCGAACGGCTGGACCGCCTCGACGATCACCGTCGTGTACGACCAGAACCCGAGATCGAGCACGGAGTCGAACCGCAGCTCGATCGACTCGGCGGGGACTCCCGCCTCCTCGTGGGACTCGCGGACCGCGCCGTCGACGGCACTCTCGAACTGGTGACGCGCACCGCCCGGGATGCCCCAGGTGCCGCCGAAGTGGCTCCAACCGGCCCGATGCTGCAGCAGCACGCCGCGCTCTCGATCGTGCACCAGGAGTCCGGCCGCACCGAACCGCCCCCAGTACTTCCGGCCGTCTCCGGATTCGACCCAGGCATCCCCGGCGTCCCGGACGGGGCCGCCGGGAGGATGCGCATCAGTCATTGGACCAGCCTGGCACGAAACGCTGTGCGCCACCCCCCTTGGTCAGGGTCATCTCCACCGCACGTGCGGAATATGTTATATATTGAACTCCAGTATTGCATCGGTCGCGCTCGCGCCCGCCGCACCGAACCCACGTGAAGGACCCTCATGGATGCACGTCAACGCCGGACGCGGGCACGGCTCGCGCGCACGATCCTGCAACTCGCCGCAGAACGCCCCACCTCCGAGATCTCCGTCTCGGAGATCGCCGCACGCGCCGGCATCAACCGATCGACCTTCTACCAGCACGCGGCGGCGCCGTGCGAGCTGCTCGAATCGGTCCTCGCCGAGGAGCTCACCGAACTGAGCATGACGCACCTGGCGACCGTCTCCGCGGACGACGCCCCGGCGGCGATCACCCGGGCCACGGTCGCCGCGCTCCGCCACATCGACGAGCGCGCCGACATCTACCGCGTCGGTCTCGGCGACGACCTCATCGGCGCGAGTCTGCAGCCCATGCTCAACCGGGTCTTCACCTCGACGGTACTCGACATCTTCGAGCGCGGGGCGATCACCCTCCCCCACGCCGAATGCCTGAGCGAGGAGCAGCGCGAGTTGTTCATGCGGTCGGCAGCGCACTTCGTCGCCGCGGGCTCCGTCGCGAGCTTCCGCGTCTGGCTCGACACCCCAGCACCACGCGACGTCGAGTCGTTCCTCGAGGTCATCGGCGAGCTCCTCCCGAGCTGGTGGCCGTTCGAGACCGAACACGGGCCCGCCCTGGCGCCCGCCGACGAATCCGCCCTCGCTCGCTCCTGATCACGTCTCGACCAGTACGACGAAGGCCCGGGACCACTCGATGGAGTGGTTCCGGGCCTTCGTCGTCGCCGTCCGGCAGACGGACGCGGTGGATCAGCGCTGGCGCTTCTCGCGGACGCGCATGTTGACGTTGATCGGCGTGCCCTCGAAGCCCCAGATCTCGCGCAGGCGACGGATCACGTAGCGACGGTAACCGGGGTCGAGGAAGCCGGTCGTGAAGAGCACGAAGGTCGGCGGACGGCTCGCGGCCTGCGTGCCGAACAGGATGCGGGGCTGCTTGCCACCACGCAGCGGGTGCGGGTGCGCCGCCGTGAGCTCGGCGAGGAAGGCGTTGAACTTGCCCGTGGGGATACGCATGTCCCACGACTCGAGTGCGACCTCGAGGGCCGGGACGAGACGCTCCAGGTGGCGACCCGTCCGCGCGGAGATGTTGACGCGCGGCGCCCACGACACGTGCGAGAGGTCCTGTTCGATCTCGCGCTCCAGGTACTTCCGGCGTTCGTCGTCGAGCTGGTCCCACTTGTTGAAGGCGAGCACGAGGGCGCGACCGCTCTCGAGGACGAGGTCGATGATGCGCACGTCCTGCTCGCTGATCACCTCGGTGACGTCGATGAGGACGACGGCCACCTCAGCCTTCTCGAGCGCCGTGCTCGTGCGGAGCGACGCGTAGAAATCGGCACCCTGCGACAAGTGCACGCGACGACGGATACCCGCGGTGTCGACGAAGCGCCAGATCTTGCCGCCGAGCTCGATCTGCTCGTCGACCGGGTCGCGGGTGGTCCCGGCGAGATCGTTGACGACGACGCGCTCCTCGCCTGCGGTCTTGTTGAGCAGGCTGGACTTGCCGACGTTCGGGCGTCCGAGGATCGCGACGCGGCGGGGGCCGCCGAACTCGTCCTTCGCGACGGCCGAGACCTGCGGGAGGACCTTGAGGATCTTGTCGAGGAGGTCGGCGACACCACGGCCGTGGATCGCGGAGACCGGGTGGGGCTCGCCGAGGCCGAGGTTCCAGAGCGCCGCGGCCTCCGGCTCCTGACGGGCGTCGTCGACCTTGTTGGCGACGAGGAAGACGGGGCGTCCGGTCTTGCGGAGCAGCTTGACGACCTGCTCGTCGGTCGCCGTGGCACCGACCATGGCGTCGACCACGAAGATCACGACGTCGGAGAGGTCGATGGCGATCTCGGCCTGGGCCGCGACGGACGCGTCGATCCCCTTGGCGTCGGGCTCCCATCCACCGGTGTCGACGACCGTGAAGCGACGGTCGTTCCACTCGGCCTTGTAGTTCACGCGGTCGCGGGTGACGCCCGGGGTGTCCTCCACGACGGCCTCACGCCGGCCGAGGATGCGGTTCACGAGCGCGGACTTGCCCACGTTCGGGCGTCCGACGATCGCCACGACGGGCAGCGCCGGCAGGAAGCGGATCTCGTCCGGGTCCTCCGTCGCGCCGTCGAGGATGTCGAGGTCG
The DNA here is from genome assembly GCF_015351205.1 of Plantibacter sp. VKM Ac-2885. Classification (NCBI taxonomy): domain Bacteria; kingdom Bacillati; phylum Actinomycetota; class Actinomycetes; order Micrococcales; family Microbacteriaceae; genus Plantibacter; species Plantibacter sp. VKM Ac-2885. The sequence continues at coordinate 2,615,654 of NZ_JADKSK010000001.1, forward strand.
TCGCCCTCGAGGTCGTAGTCGGCCAGGCCGGAGCGGAGGGACGCGGCCCGCTGGGTCGCGAGCTCCTCGTCCATGTCCTGGAGGCGGTCCGCGAGGTCGTCGGGGCCTCCGTCGAACTGCTCGTCATCGTGAGCCATGGGAGTTCCTTGCTGTGAGGGATTCGGTGACGCGGACGACCGCGTCGACCGTCTCGTCGAAGTCGATGTGCGTGGAGTCGACGGTGGTCACTCCGTCCGCCGCGTTCATGAAGTCGACGACCCTGGAGTCCGCCCGATCACGCCGCTGCAGTTGTTCCGCGACGTCGCCGGCAGGGTGGCTCTCGAATTCCGCTGAACGCCTGGCCATTCTAGCCGCTTCGGATGCCGTGAGCAGGATCCGTGCCTGAGCATCCGGTGCGACCACCGTGGTGATGTCGCGTCCCTCGACGACGATGCCCGGGCGGTCGACGTCGGCGATGAGCGATCGGAAGGTCTCGTTGATCCACGCACGCACCTGCGGGACACGGGCGACGGCGGACACGACGGCCGTCACGCGAGGGCCGCGGATCTCGTCCGTGACGTCGCGATCCCCGAGCGAGAACGCGGTCACGTCCGGGTCGAGGGAGACGGTGAAGGCGCCACCGAACGCGTCGAGCGAGCCGATCACCGCCGCCGAGTCCTCTGGGTCGACGTCCGCATCGAGCGTGTGGAGCGCGAGCGCGCGGTACCAGGCGCCCGTGTCGAGGTAGCGGTAGCCGAGCCGGCGGGCGACGGCCTTGCTCACGCTGGACTTGCCGCTGCCGGCCGGTCCGTCGATCGCGACCACGACGGGTGCGTCCGGCGTCGACGACGCGTCGGTGCTGATGGGGTGCTGTTCGGTCATGTGTCTTCCTATACTTCCGCGATGCGCCAGCCGCGCGACTCGAGGTCGTCGACGGTGCGCTGCTTCACCTCGGGGAGGACCTGGACCTCCGCGAGACCGATGTTCGCGCCGGGCGAGTGCTCCAGACGCAGGTCCTCGATGTTGACGCCGATCTCGCCCAACTCCGTGAACAGGGCGCCCAGCTGGCCGGGGCGGTCGTCGAGGAGGACGACGATGCTGGCGAACCGGCGGTTCTGGCCGTGCTTGCCCGGGAGCCGTGCGACGCCGGTGTTGCCGGCGGCGATCGTGTCCGCGATCGTGCGGCGAGCGCCCGGCACCTCCGGGTCCCGGAGTGCCGAGATGACCGACGCCAGGTCGGTGGACAGCTGCTCCAGCACCGGGAGGACCTCGGCGTGGTTGGCGCTGAGGATCTGGACCCAGAGCTCCGGTGCGCTCGAGGCGATGCGGACGGTGTCGCGCAGGCCCTGTCCCGCGAGCTGGATGGCGCCCTCCTCGGCGTCCTGCAGCTGGGCGGCCAGGAGGCTCGCGACGAGTTGCGGCGTGTGCGAGACGAGCGCGACGAAGCGGTCGTGTTCGTCGGGCGTCATCTCCATCGGGATGGTGCCGAGGTCGAGCACGAGGCCCTCCACCTGCGACAGCGCCCAGGCGGGTGTCTCGGCGTCGCGGCAGATCACCCAGGGGCGGCCGAGGAAGAGGTCGGCCCTGGCGGAGATCGCTCCCCCGCGCTCACGGCCGGCGAGCGGGTGGGACCCGATGTACCGGGTGAGGTCGACGCCGCGCTCGAGCAGTGCGCGGTACGGTTCGAGCTTCACACTCGCGACGTCGGTCACGACGGCGCGCGGGAACGCGGCGAGTTCGGCCTCGATGACGCGGGCGGTGACGTCCGGTGGGACGCAGATGACGACGACGGACGGGTCGTCGGTGGGTTCCGCTGCACGACCCGCGCCGTAGTCGATGGCGAGGCGCAACTGGCTGGGCGACGCGTCGTCGAGGATGATGTCGACGCCCTTGGCGCGCAGCGCGAGTCCGATGCTCGCGCCGAGGAGGCCGGCTCCGACGATGCGGACCGACCCCTGCACGCGCGCGGGCGCGGAACTCAGGTCGCTCATGCCGTCGGCTCCGACGCCTCCGCTGCCGTGCCGTCGGCCGCGCGGGCTTCAGGACCGTGAGCGCGGGCGATGGTCAGGATGGCGCCGAGTTCGTCCTTGCTGAGCTCGCGCAGCTGGCCGGATCCGAGGGTCCCGAGGTGCAGGGGGCCGAACTGACGGCGCACGAGGTCGACGACCGGGTGGCCGACGGCGTCGAGCATGCGACGGACGATGCGGTTCCGACCGGAGTGCAGCGTGAGCTCCACGAGGCTGAACCCGTCCTCGGTGCCGAGCAGGCGGGCCTTGTCGGCGGAGATCGGTCCGTCCTCGAGCTCGATGCCCGCGGTCAGCTTCGCGAGGACCTGCGGGGTCACCTTGCCGGTGACCTTCGCGATGTACGTCTTCTGCACACCGAACGACGGGTGCGCGAGCACGTGCGCGAGGCCGCCGTCGTTGGTGAGGATGAGCAGACCGCTCGTCTCGGCGTCGAGGCGGCCCACGTTGAAGAGTCGTTCCTCGTACTGCTCGGTGAAGCGGCGCAGGTCGGGGCGACCGCGGTCGTCCTTCAACGAGCTGTAGATGCCCACCGGCTTGTTGAGCATGAGGTAGCGCTTCGAGGCGTCGAGCTGGATGGCGCTGCCGTCGACGGACACGAGGTCGTGCTCCGGGTCGATCCGCGAGCCGAGCTCGGTGACGACGACGCCGTTCACCTCCACACGGCCGTCCTCGATGAGTTGCTCAGACACGCGCCTCGAGGCGACGCCGGCGTTCGCCAGCACCTTCTGCAAGCGGATGCCCTCTGATTCAGTGCTGGTCACTGTCGAATCCTTCCCGGCCATCGTCGAGCAACGGCGAGATCCGCGGCAGCTCCTCGATGGCGTTGATACCAAGTTGGGTGAGCAGGAGATCGGTGGTGCCGTAGTTGATGGCACCCGTCTCACTGTCGGTGAACATCTCCGTGATGAGTCCGCGCCCGAGGAGGGTGCGGACGACGGAGTCGACGTTGACGGCGCGGATCGAGGCGATCGCGCCGCGGCTGATCGGCTGCTTGTAGGCGATCACGGCCAGGGTCTCGAGCGCCGCCTGCGACAGCTTCGTCGGGTTCTGGGTCACGACGTAGTCGGTGACGAGCGCGTCGTAGTCGGCTCGGACGTAGATCCGCCAGCCGCCGCCGACCTCGCGGAGTTCGAACCCGCGTCGGACGCCACCGCGTTCGCCGTCGTAGTCGGCGACGAGTTCGGCGATGGCCCGTCGGACGGCGCCGACCGGGACGTGCACGGCGGCGGCGAGGTTCACGAGGCTCTGCGGTTCGTCGGCGACCATGAGGATCGCCTCGAGCGCCCTCGGGACGTCCGGTGCGGGCACCGGCGCGGGCTCGGCCGGCAGGCCCTGGGCGGCGTCCGTCGGCCGCTCGATCGACTCGGGTGTCGCGTCAGGCATCGTAATCGGCTCCCAGGTTGGCGAGGCTGTCGTCGTTCCAGGTCTCGGCGGTCCAGCGGAGCGTGAGCTCACCGAGCGGTTCGATCTGCTCGAAGGACAGCGCGGCGTGTCGGTACAGTTCGAGCACGGCGATGAAGCGCGCGATGACCACGCCCTTCAGCTCCGCACCGGCCACGAGCTCGCGGAAGGTGTGTGACCCGCCGCGGCGCAGGATGGCGACGACGTGCGCCGCCTGTTCCCGGATGCTCACGAGCGGTGCGTGCAGGTGGTCGAGGCCCACGGTCGGCACCTCGCGCGGCGTGAAGGCGAGCGTCGCGAGTGCGCCGAAGTCCTGCGCGGTCAGCGTCCAGACGAGTTCCGGGGTCTGCTGACGGTACTGCTCCTCCAGCCGGACCGCCCGGAAGTGGCGCGCCGCCTCCAGGTCGAGGCGCTCCGCGAACCACGCCGACGCCTGCTTGAACGCGCGGTACTGCAGCAGGCGGGCGAACAGCAGGTCGCGCGCCTCCAGCAGGGCGACGTCCTCCGCGTCGACGAGCTCACCCTGCGGCAGCAGCCCCGCGATCTTGAGGTCGAGCAGGGTGGCCGCGACGACGAGGAACTCGCTCGCCTGGTCGAGTTCGTCGTCGGCCTCGAGCGTGCGCAGGTAGGCGATGAACTCGTCGGTCACGCGGCTGAGCGAGACCTCGGTGATGTCGAGTTCGTGCTTGCCGATGAGGGTCAGCAGGAGGTCGAAGGGCCCTTCGAAACCGTCGAACGACACCCGGAACGACGGTGCCGGTGCGGGGTCGACGGTCGTCGCCTCATCGGAGCGCGAGCCGGTGTCGCCGGCCGGAGGGAGGACGGCCACGGGCGTCCGCGCGGGATCAGGCGATCGCGCCACGGGAGATGAGCTCTCTCGCGAGCTGACGGTAGGCCTTCGCGGCGGCGTGCTCCGGTGCGAACTCGGTGATCGGGGTTCCGGCGACGCTCGCGTCGGGGAACTTCACGGTCCGGCCGATGACCGTCTCGAGGACCTTCTCGCCGAACGCGTCGACGACGCGCTCGAGGACCTCACGCGAGTGCAGGGTCCGGGAGTCGTACATGGTGGCGAGGATGCCGTCGAGCTCGATCGCCGGGTTGAGGCGGTCGCGCACCTTGTCGATGGTCTCGATGAGCAGCGCGACACCGCGGAGCGCGAAGAACTCGCACTCGAGCGGGATGAGGACCCCGTGGCTGGCGGTGAGGGCGTTGACCGTGAGCAGGCCGAGCGAGGGCTGGCAGTCGATCAGGATGACGTCGTAGTCGTCGGACACCTTGCGGAGCACCCGGGCCAGGATCGTCTCGCGCGCGACCTCGTTGACGAGGTGGACCTCGGCGGCCGAGAGGTCGATGTTGGCCGGGAGCACGTCGAGACCCTCGATGGCGGTGTGCTGGATGACCTCGGCCGGGTCCTTCACGGTGCCGAGCAGCAGGTCGTAGACGGTGTTGGAGTCGTGGGTGGAGATGCCGAGACCGGCGGACAGCGCACCCTGCGGGTCGAAGTCGACGACGAGCACCCGGCGGCCGTATTCGGCCAGCGCGGCGGACAGACTGATGGTGGTCGTCGTCTTGCCGACGCCACCCTTCTGGTTGCAGAGCGAGATGATGCGTGCCGGACCGTGCTGCGCCAGTGTGGGCGGCACCGCGAACTCACGACGCGGGCGGCCGGTCGGGCCGTTCGGGTTCAGTTCGGCGGCGGTCTTGCGCGCAGAATCCTGCACTGCGCTCGTGTGCTTCGTACCGGCCACCGGTGTTGCCTCGCTCCCGCTTGCTGTCGTTCGAGTGACGAGTCTACCGGGCCACGGGTCAGGCCTGCGGTGCCGCTCCGCCCGTGGTCCATCTGGCCCGGGGATGGGACTGCGTGTACACGTCGCGGAGGTTGTCGACCGTCACCAGCGTGTACAGCTGGGTCGTCGCCACCGAGGAGTGACCGAGGAGTTCCTGCACGACGCGGACGTCGGCTCCACCCTGCAGCAGGTGCGTCGCGAAGGAGTGTCGGAGGGTGTGCGGCGAGACGTGCGATTCGAGTCCTGCGCGCTCGGCGGCGCGTTGGAGGACGAGCCACGCGCTCTGCCGGGACAGTCGCGCACCGCGCTGCCCGAGGAAGAGCGCCGGCGTGGACCGGCCGAGGCCGGAGAAGACCGGCCGGACGCGAACGAGGTAGCGGTCGACGGCGTCACGGGCGAAGCTGCCGAGCGGCACGATCCGCTGCTTGCCGCCCTTGCCGAGGAGCCGGACGATGTCGGTGTCGATGACGTCGTCGACGTTCAGGCCGACGGCCTCGGAGACGCGGGCCCCTGTCGCGTAAAGCAGTTCGAGGAGCGCCTTGTCGCGGACAGCGAGTAGGTCGTCGCCATCGGTCGTCTCGAGCAGCGCGCGGACCTGGTCGATCGTGATCGCCTTCGGGAGCCGCCCTGGGAGCTTCGGCGGGCGGACCTCGCGCGCGACGTCGACCTCGACGAGCTGTTCGTCGAGCAGGAACCGGTGGAGGCCGCGGATCGACGACAGCACCCTGGCGAGCGAGGACGCGCGCACCGGCTGCCCCTCGGGTGTCCGGAGCGACGCCGTGTACTCCGACACGTGCGCGGCGGTGACGGCCGGTGCCTCGACGACGCCGCGCGCGCCGAGCCAGGCGAGGTAGCCCTCGAGATCCCTTCGGTAGGCGGCCTGCGTGTTGGCCGACAGGCCGCGCTCGATCGCGATGTGTCGCAGGTAGTCGGCGACCGCGCGATCGAGCGCCACGCCTCAGGCTCCGCCCGGCCCGATCGTGGAGTCGCCGCTGTCGCGCAGCGTCGACCACCCGCGATCGCGAGCCGCGGCGGCCGTGAGGACGCCGAGCATCAGGATCGAGTTGTGGAGCCGGCCGTCGAGCACCGCAGCCACGGCATCGTCGAGGGGCACCCACTCCACGAGGATGTCCGCCTCCTCCTCAGCACGGGCGAAGGCCTCGGCTGTCGCGGTGAGGTCGCGCGCGAGGTAGATGCGGATCGACTCGTTGCTACCTCCGGGCGTCGTGTAGAACTCCGTCAGCAGCTGGAGCGAACCGGCGACGAGGTCGGCCTCCTCCTCCAGCTCGCGACCCGCGGCCACGGCCGGATCCTCCCCCGCGATGTCGAGCAGGCCGGCCGGCAGCTCCCAGTCGCGCTCGCCGATCGGGTGACGGTACTGCTGGATGAGCAGGACGCGCTCGTCGGCGTCGAGCGCCAACACCGCGACCGCACCGGTGTGGTCGACGAACTCGCGCACGACCTCACCGTCGCCGTAGCGGAACGTCTCCCGCCGGATGTCCCAGACCTTGCCCGCGAACGCGCGCTCGGAGGACACCACCTCGACGGGGTGCGACTCGTCGCGCAACGACGCGGCGTCGCCGACCGACTCAACCATTGGCGACGTCGAACAGACGGCTCGCCTGCTGACGCTCGAGCGAAGCACCGACGAGACCGGCGAACAGCGGGTGCGCGTGGTTCGGGCGCGACCGCAGCTCGGGGTGCGCCTGCGTCGCGACGTAGAACGGGTGCACCTCGCGCGGCAGCTCGACGTACTCGACGAGCGTGCCGTCGGGCGACAGGCCGGAGAACTGGAGGCCGGCGTCCGCGATCTGCTGGCGGTAGCCGTTGTTCACCTCGTAGCGGTGACGGTGACGCTCGGACACCTCGTCCGCACCGTACAGCTCGGCGACGATCGAGCCCTCGTCGAGCTTCGCCGCGTACAGGCCGAGGCGCATCGTGCCGCCGAGGTCGCCGCCGGCGATGATCTCGACCTGCTCGGCCATCGTCGCGATGACGGGGAACTGCGTGTCGGGGTCGAACTCTGAGGAGCTGGCACCCTCGAGCCCGACGACGTTCCTCGCGTACTCGATGACCATGCACTGCAGGCCGAGGCAGAGGCCGAGCACCGGGATGCCGTTCTCGCGGGCGAACTTCAGGGCGCCGAGCTTGCCCTCGATGCCGCGGATGCCGAAGCCACCGGGGACGCAGATGCCGTCGACGTCGGCGAGCGCCTTGATCGCTCCCTCGACGGTCTCGCAGTCGTCGGACGGGATCCAACGGATGCTGACCTTGGTGTCGTGGGCGAAGCCGCCGGCCTTGAGCGCCTCGGTCACCGACAGGTAGGCGTCGGGCAGGTCGATGTACTTGCCGACGAGACCGATGGTGACGGCGTGCTTCGGGTGGTGGACGGCCTCGAGGAGGTCGGCCCAGCCGCTCCAGTCGACCTCGTTGGTGACGAGACCCAGGCGGTCGGCGATGTACGCGTCGAGGCCCTGGTCGTTCAGCATGGTGGGGATGTCGTAGATGCTCGGGACGTCGACCGCGTTCACGACCGCGTCCTCGTCGACGTCGCACATGAGCGCGATCTTGCGCTTGTTGCTCTCGGTCACCGGACGGTCGCTGCGGAGCACGAGTGCGTCGGGCTGGATGCCGATGGACCGGAGGGCCGCGACCGAGTGCTGCGTCGGCTTCGTCTTCTGCTCACCGGAGGCGCCCATGTACGGCACGAGCGAGACGTGGACGAAGAACACGTTGTTCCGGCCGAGCTCGTGGCGGATCTGACGAGCCGACTCGATGAACGGCTGCGACTCGATGTCGCCGACCGTGCCACCGATCTCGGTGATGATCACGTCGGGCTGGGGCGTCTCGGACGCCTGCAGGCGCATGCGGCGCTTGATCTCGTCCGTGATGTGCGGGATCACCTGCACGGTGTCGCCGAGGTACTCGCCGCGACGCTCCTTGGCGATCACGGTCGAGTAGATCTGACCCGTCGTCACGTTCGCGGCCTGGCTCAGCTCGATGTCGAGGAACCGCTCGTAGTGGCCGATGTCGAGGTCGGTCTCGGCGCCGTCGTCGGTCACGAAGACCTCGCCGTGCTGGAACGGGTTCATCGTGCCCGGGTCGACGTTGAGGTAGGGGTCGAGCTTCTGCATGACCACCCGGAGCCCGCGCGCCGTCAGCAGGTTGCCGAGGCTGGCTGCGGTGAGCCCCTTGCCCAACGAAGAAACGACACCACCAGTCACGAAGATGTGCTTGGTCGTGCCGTTGGAGCCCGAGACGATGCCGTCGGTCGGAGAGTTCAGGTTGCCCGCTTCAGAAGTATTCACCACGGGCTTTTATCCTACCATCCAGTTCGGGTTCATGTGTCGCTTCCTTGGCGTTCTCGTCGTCAGGAGGCTGCGAGGGCGAGCAGTTCGCGGGCGTGGGCGAGGCCGCTGTCGGACTCCGCGAGCCCGGAGAGCAGCCGCGCCATCTCCGCCTCCCGCTCGGCGCCGACGAGCTGGCGCACGCTCGATGCGGTCACCGAACCGTCGCCGCCCTTGACCACGCTCAGATGGTTGTTGGCGAAGGCCGCGACCTGCGCGAGGTGGGTGACGACGATCACCTGCGAGCGCTCGGCGAGGGCTGCGAGGCGACGCCCGATCTCGATCGCCGCGGCTCCGCCGACGCCGGCGTCGACCTCGTCGAACACGAAGGTGGGCACGGGGTCCGCGCCGGCGATGACGACCTCGAGGGCGAGCATCACACGGGACAGCTCTCCGCCCGAGGCGCCCTTGCCGAGCGGTCGGGGCTCGGCACCGGCGTGCGGCCGGAGGAGGAAGGCGATCACGTCCTTGCCGTGCAGCGTGAGGTCGTCGCGATCGGACACCTCGACGACGAGCTCAGCCTCGGCCATCGCGAGCGAGCGCAGTTCCGCGCTCGCGGCTGCGCCGAGTCGAGCGGCGGCTTCGACCCGGACGGCGCTCAACGTCGCGGCAGCGGCGTCGACCTCCCCGGAGAGTCGTTCGACGTCGCCCTCGAGCTGGGTGATGCGGTCGGAGTCGCCGTCGAGTTCCATCAGGCGTGTGCTGCCCGTCTCGAGCAGGTGCAGGACGTCCTCAGCGGTCGGCCCGTACTTCCTGGCGAGCGTCGCAAGAGTGGCGCGGCGTTCCTGGACGACCTCGAGTTCGCGAGCGCCGTCCTCGTCGAGTCCGGCGAGGTAGCTCGAGAGCTCGGCGGCGATCTCCGCGGCCAGGTAGCTCGCGTTGGCCACACTCGCGGCGATCGCGCCGAGGGCGGGATCGTGCACCGAGGCCCGGTCGAGCTGCCGCCGCGCGCCTTCGAGTAGTCCGACGACGTCGCTCTCCTCGCCGGCCTCGGCCGAGACGAGTTCTCGGGCGCCGGCAGCCGAGAGGCGGAGCTCTTCGAGGTTCGTCAGTCGATCGGCGCGCTCGGCGAGCTCGGCGTCCTCGCCGGGCTGCGGGTCGGCCTGCTCGATCTCGGCCAGCGCGACGCGCAGCTGCTCGGCCTCGAGGAGTCGCGTGTCGCGCTCGTTCGTCAGGGTCTCGAGTTCCGTCCGCAGCTCCAGGAGCTCCGTGTAGCGCCGCTGGTAGTCACCGAGGGCCAGTTGGAGCGGTTCACCGGCGAAGCGGTCGAGGGCGTCCCGCTGGGCCGGCGCGGCCCGCAGACGGATCTGATCGGACTGCCCGTGCACGACGACGAGCTGCTCGCCGAGTTCGGAGAGGATACCGATGGGCGCCGTCCGGCCACCGACGATCGCGCGGCCGCGGCCCTCGGCGGTCACGATCCGGCCGAGCAGCAGCTCTGCCGCATCACCCGCGGGATCGAGGTCTCCCCCGGCCTCGCGGACGCGCTCGGCGACCGAGCCGTCGCCCGGCACCAACCAGCGTCCCTGGACACTCGTCTGCTTCTGGCCCGCTCGCACGACGCCGCTGTCCGACCGCTGACCGAGGAGCAGCCCGAGGGCGGTGACCACCATCGTCTTGCCTGCGCCGGTCTCACCCGTCACGGCGGTGAAACCGGGTCCGAGTGGGAGCGTCCCGGACGCGATGACGCCGAGGTCGCGGATCTCGATCTCCTCGATCATGCGGTGCCCTCCTGATCGCTGTGGTGTCGGGTGGCCGTGGAGGCCGGGAGGTGGATCGTGCCGGTCATCGGCTCCTCGCGTCCGACGGGGCCGCGCCAACCGGTGACCGGCAGCCGGAACTTGTTGACGAGTCGATCGGTGAAGGTGCTCTCGTGGAGGCGCGCGAGGCGGACCGGCACCGAGGAGCGTCTGACGACCACCCGGGCGCCCGGCTGGAGGTCCTTGGCCCGGCGGCCGTCGCACCAGAGCACGCCGAGGCCGTCGGTGCGTTCCAGCACCTCGACGGCGAGGGACGACTCCGGACCGACCACGAGCGGCTTCGCGAACAGGGCGTGCGCGCTGAGCGGGACGAGGGTGATGGCCTCCACCGACGGCCACACGACCGGCCCGCCCGCGGAGAAGTTGTAGGCGGTGGAGCCGGTCGGCGTCGAGATGACCACCCCGTCGCACCCGAAGGAGGAGAGCGGACGCTGATCGACCTCGATCACGACCTCGAGCATCCGTTCCCGGCTCGCCTTCTCGACCGTGGCCTCGTTGAGCGCCCACGTCTCGTAGACGACCTCCGCGCCGACCTTGACCCGGACGGAGAGCGTCATGCGCTCCTCGACGAAGTAGTCGCGACGTACGACGCGTTCGACCGTCTCGGCGAGGTCGTCGCGCTCGCTCTCGGCGAGGAAGCCGATGTGGCCGAGGTTCACCCCGAGCAGCGGCGCCGCCGATCCTCGCGTGACCTCGGCCGCGCGCAGGATCGTGCCGTCGCCGCCGAGGACGATCGCCAGTTCGATATCGCCGAGGGAGACCTCCTCGTCGAGGATGGAGACGACGTCGAGCTCCGGGTCGACGGCGATGAGATCGGCCCGCTCCAGCGCGCTGAGGACCGGACGGACGCCCGCTTCCAGGAGCAGCCTGGAGACGAGCACGGCGGCGTCGCGCGAGTCGTCGCGGCCGGTGTGCGCGACGATCAGGATGTTCCTCGCCGCGACCGCAGGATCGGAGGAATGTGCCATCGGGTTACGCTCCAGCCATCGAGGTGATCTGCTGCATCCATTCTGTCGGATTGGTTCCGTGCTCCGCCGATATCCACACCACGTACTCGCGGTTGCCGTGGGTGCCGACGATCGGCGACGGGATGAGCCCGGCCGTCCCGAGACCGAGGTCCCAGGCCGCCCACAGGACGCCTGCGACGGCGTCGGCACGGAGCGCGGGATCGGTGACGACGCCCTCACGGACGCCACCACGACCGACCTCGAACTGCGGTTTGACGAGCAGGACGAGTTCCGCCGGTGACGCGACGACCGAGACGAGTGCCGGGAGCACCTGCGTGAGGGAGATGAACGAGAGGTCGCCGACCACGAGCGACGGACGCTCGTCCAGACCGGTGAGGTCGCTGAGCTGCTCCGGCGTCAGGAAGCGGACGTTGCACCCCTCGACGACCCGCACCCGCTCGTCGTCTCGGAGCTGCGGCACGAGCTGGTCGTGCCCGACGTCGAGGGCGATCACCCGACGCGCTCCACGCTCGAGCAGGACCTGGGTGAATCCGCCGGTGGAGGCGCCGGCGTCGAGGACGAGTGCGTCGTCGACGACGACCGGGAAGGCGTCCAGGGCGGCGAGCAACTTGTGGGCGGCGCGACTCACGTAGTGGTCGGCGCCGGCGACGACGACCCGAGCATCCGGGTGGACCCGGTGGGAGGCCTTCACGATCGTGCGGTCGTCGACGCTCACGAGCCCGTCGGCGATGAGCTGGGCCGCATGGGTCCTGGAGCGGGCGAGTCCGCGCGCGGCGAGGGCGGCGTCGAGGCGGGCGGGCTGCGCGGCGCCGTCCGGCGAATCGGCTGCAGCAGGCGGTTCGGGTGTGTTCTCCATGCGCTACGCCGAGGTCTTCGGCGAGTCGCTCCCCTCGAGCGTCGCGCGCAGTTCGTCGACGAGCTGGCTGTACGCGGCGGCCCGCTCCTCGAGCGGCTGCTCTTCGATGAGGTGGACGCGGGACACGAGGCCGTCGGTCGGGTGCTCCGGTTCGTTCGTCACAGGGCAACCCTACCGGCCGCCACCGTCCCCGCCGCCGGGAACCGCTGAGGGCGAACACCCGTGGTGAACCGCGCCTCCCGAGGGGTGGGCATCACTCCGCGTACAGGTGCTCCGGGACGTTGAGCCCGTAGATGGCACGGCCGGACGCCCAGATCGCGGCGCACGCGGCGCGCAACAGGTCGATCCGGGAGGGGCCGTCGGACTCCACCACGACGTCGTTCCCACGGATCCGCACCGTGGCCGCACCGACCGTCGCCGCCTTGCCGTCGCGCGACATGGTGGTGGCCGGATACGGCTCGTGCAGCTGCCGCAGGTCCTCGAGGATGAAGGTCGGCCGGGAGTGCTGGTCGGCCGCGAGGACGTGCTTGGCTCGATCGATGCCGGTCAGGACGAGGGCTGACGCGATCCCGGCGCGGTTCGCGCCGAGGATGTCGGTGTCGAGTCGGTCTCCGATGAAGAGCGGCTTCGATGCGCCGAAACGCACCTTCGCCTCGTCGAAGATCGGTACCTCCGGCTTCCCGGCGACGGTCGCCAGACGGCCGACCGCCGTGTGGACGGCCGACACCAGCGTGCCGTTTCCCGGAGCGATCCCACGAGCCTGCGGAATGGTCCAGTCCGTGTTCGTCGCGACCCACGGCAGCTCGGAACCGTCGGCGGTCGGCGTCTGCAGTGCGAACGCCGCTTCGGCCAGCTGTGACCAGCCGACCTCGGGAGCGAAGCCCTGGATCACCGCAGCCGGCGAGTCCTCAGCGGAGCGGGTGACGACGAAGCCACCCTTCTCGACCTCGTCGACGAGCCCGGCACCACCGACCACCAGGATCGTGGACCCGGCGGGCACCAGGCCGGCCAGGAGCCGGACCGCGGCCTGTGGGCTCGTGACGACCTCTGCCGGCGCGACACTGAGGCCGAGGTCGGTCAGGTGCTGCGCGACGGAGGCGTCCGTCCGGGAGGCGTTGTTCGTGATGTATCCAACGCGAACGTGTTCAGCCGCCAGGTTCAGCGACTCCACTGCGTGCGGGATCGGGTTCGGGCCGGCGTAGACCACGCCGTCCAGATCCGCGAGGACCACGTCGACGCCGTCGAGCGGGGTCACGGGCTTAGGCCTTCTCGTCAGCAGCGGACTCACCGGACGGCTCCTCCCCGGGCTGATCGTCGGATTCAGGGGCATCAGCGGTGGGCGACTCGGGTTCGTCGTCGAACTCGAGGAACTCCTCCACGACCACCATCGTCTCGCCCTCGTCGTCCGCAGCGGACTGCTCGAGCGCCTCGGAGGCGATCATCGCACGGTCGTGCCAGACGGCCGCCTCCTCCTCACGGCCGAGGACCTCGAGGGTCTCGGCGTACGCGTTGAACAGCGCCGGGCTGTAGGAGAACGCACGCTTCGGGTCGAGCTGCGGGATCTGGAGCTCGAGCAGCGCGTCCTCGGTCTGCCCGAGGTCGAGCCGGGCACCCGACATCGCGATCGCGAGGGCGACGCGGACCGGTAGGTCGAGGGTCGAGCGATCGACGGACCGTCCGAGTTCCAAGGCACGCTCCGGTCGGCCGACGCCGCGTTCACTGTCGACCATGAGCGGCAGCTGGTCGTCCTTGCCGGAGATACGGCGATAGGTGCGCAGCTCGCGAAGCGCGAGGGCGTAGTCGCCGGTCTCGTACGCGGTGATGGCGAGGGTCTCGCGGACCATCGCGATCCGGCCGGCCCGACGGGCGGCGGACATCGCGTGGAGGTGGGCCAACGCAGGATCGCTGTCGATCAGTCGCGCCGCCATCGCCAGGTGCTGGGCGACGCCGTCGGCGTTCTCCTTGCTCAGGGTCTTCAGCTCGTTCCGCGCACCCTTGTCGAGGTCCTGTGGCGTGACGTCGTCGGGGATCTCCGGGTCGTCGTGGCGCGGACGGATCGACTTGAGCTCGAACGCGATGCGCTCTTCCTCGGTCAGCTCGCGCTCGCGTCGGAACGCGTCTCGGTCGCCGCGGGCCGGAGCGCCATCGCGCGTCCACAGCTCGCGTCCACCGCTCTCGCGCCCGCGGTCGGGACGGCCACCACGCTCAGAGGAGTGTCCACGGTCGGTCCGGTTTCCGCGGTCCGGACGATCGCCGGACGACGGACGGTCGCCGCTCCGCGCAGGACGGTCGGACCGCTGGGGACGGTCCCCCGACGCCGGGCGGTCCCGCTGCCAGGCGGGACGGTCCGAACGCTGCGGACGGTCGCCGGACGCCGGACGATCTTTCTGCCAAGCCGGGCGGTCCGACCGCTGCGGTCGATCACCGGATGACGGACGGTCACCACTGCGCACGGGACGGTCCGAGCGCTGCGGACGGTCCCCGGACGCCGGGCGATCTTTCTGCCAAGCAGGACGATCCGAACGCTGCGGACGATCCCCCGATGACGGACGGTCACCACTCCGTGCTGGACGGTCGGAACGCTGCGGACGATCCGTGCGTGGACGATCACTCCGGGGCGCATCGGACCGCTGCGGGCGGTCGGTGCCGCGAGCACGATCATCGCGCCGTGGAGCACCACCGTTCCCACGGTTGTCACCGGAAGATCTCGGAGGACGTCGCTCACCCTTGTCGGGCTGGTCTGCTGACTGGTCACTCACGATGATCTCCACGGTGCTCGGACGCCGTCACCCGGCGTCAACCTACTGTTGAATTCTTGTCCCACGGTACCCGTGAAACGACGACTTCACGCACAAAGCGTGTTAACGCAAAATGGCCACCCAAGAACCTTGGGTGGCCATTTCAACGAAGAAGTCCGGCGGTGTCCTACTCTCCCACA